>JAGLTS010000017.1 GCA_023135165.1 Phycisphaerales bacterium
GACAAACCCGACTTCATAGAAGGACACCGAGGACGTAGAGGAAGGCAAAGGGGTGCCAACCCGTGCCAGGACAAGACAACCCCCACGCCCCCACGCCCCCCACGCCCCCACCACGTCCCCCAGCGTCTCCCACCACCCGTGCCGACCGGCCGTCAACTCGCTATCTTGTGCGACGATTTGCCGGATGCATCAGTCCCCTGCGGACGGGACCGGCCTCGCCTTCACCGACGAACCCTCGAATCAGGAGATTGCAGGAGATGAGCGCATCGACCCCAGTCATTGTGGCAGCCAAACGAACACCGATCGGACGATTCCTCGGCGGGCTCTCACGCGTGCGGGCAACGGATCTCGGCGCCATCGCGATCAAGGCTGTGCTCGACGACGCCCCTGCGGTCAAGGAACACGTGGATGAGGTCATCACCGGCTGCGTGCTCACGGGCAACCTGCGGCAGAACCCCGCCCGCCAGGCCGGCCTCGGGGCGGGCCTGGGCGACGACCTCATCGCATTCAGCATCAACAAGGTCTGCGGCAGCTCGCTCAAGGCTGCGGCGCTCGCGGCACAGGCGATCAAGACGGGTGACGCCGAATGCATCATCGCGGCAGGCATGGAAAACATGTCACTCGCCCCGCACATGATCAACGCACGGGCTGTCAAGTTCGGCGACACGCCGGCCATCGACCACATGCGGATCGACGGTCTGCACTGCGCGTTCGAAGACTGGGCGATGGGCGACGCGGCTGACTACATCGCGAAGAAGTACGGCGCCACCCGCGAGGATCAGGACAAGTTCGCGGTCGCATCGCATCAGAAGGCAGCGACGGCGACTGAGGCGGGTTACTTCAAGGATGAGATGCTGCCGATCGACGCCAAGACCGCCAGGCAGAAGAAGGACATCACGGCGGATGAGGGCATTCGCGGTGATTCAAACCTCGAGGCGCTCGCCAAGCTTCGGCCGGCCTTCTCAAAGGATGGCACGGTCACCGCGGGCAACGCCAGCCAGATCTCCGATGGGGCAGCGGCCGTGGTCGTCATGTCGGAAGAGAAGGCCAAGCAGCTCGGCCTCGAACCGCTCGCCCGCATCGTCTCCTACCACTCGCACGGCGTCGCCCCCAAGGAACTCTTCTACGCGCCCGTCGGCGCTGTCCGCGGATGCGTCGAAAAGGCCGGCATCGGCGTCGAGGATGTGGACCTCTTCGAACTCAACGAGGCGTTCGCTGCTCAATCCGTCGTTGATGTCCGCGCACTGGAGATCCCCGACGAGAAGGTCAACGTCTGTGGCGGCGGCGTCGCCCTGGGCCACCCGATCGGCGCTTCAGGCGCTCGCGTCCTCGTCACGCTCATCCACCAGATGCGCAGGCTCGACAAGAAGCGAGGCCTCGCCTGCCTGTGCCTCGGAGGCGGGAACGCAACCGCCATGCTCATCGAACGCTGACAGACACCCCACATCCATCCCAAGAAGAATGGCGGAAGCCGTTCACCAACCGAACACGATTCAAGAGACTGACACATGGCACAAGTAAACACCATCCTGGTCGTTGGCGCCGGACAAATGGGCGGCGGAATCGCGCAGATCTCAGCAGTTGCCGGCCTGAACGTATTCGTCTTTGACGTGCTGGCGGAGCAACTCGCCAAGTGCAAGAAGTTGCGCACCAAGCTCTTCGACCGCGCCGTCGAGAAGGGCAAGATGGAGCGCGCGGATACCGACGCAGCTCTCGCCCGGATCAAGTACATCCGTTCGCTCGACGATGTCCGGGACGTCGAGTGGGTCGTCGAGGCAGCGACGGAGAACCCAGAGTTGAAGGCCAAGATCTTCAGCGACCTGGAAGACCGGTTCCCCAACCCCGATGTCGTCCTCGCAACCAACACCAGCTCCATCAGCGTCACACAGATCGGTGCTGCCGTGGCGCGTCCCGAGCGTGTGGTCGGCATGCACTTCTTCAACCCCGTCCCCATCATGAAGCTCGTCGAGGTCATCAAGGGCTTGGCGACGACCCCTGATGTCGTCGAGCGAACAATCGCCCTGGCGATCCGCCTGGGCAAGACGCCGGTCCTCGCCAACGACCGTGCGGGCTTTGTCTCCAACCGCGTGCTCATGCCGATGATCAACGAGGCGTTCTATGCGTGGATGGAAGGCGTCGCTGAGCCTGAGGCGATCGACAACATCATGAAGCTCGGCTGCGCTCACCCGATGGGGCCGTTGCGCCTGGCTGATTTCATCGGTCTGGACACGTGCTTGCACATTATGAACGTCTTGTTCACCGAACTGGGTGAGGACAAGTACCGTCCCTGCCCGCTGCTCAAACAGCTTGTCATCGCAGGCAGGCTCGGCGACAAGACCGGCCAAGGCGTCCACGACTACTCGAAGAAGTAAGCCCCCACGCTTCGAACCACGCTTGTGTACCCCCCACACCCCCACAGCGCCCCGCACACCGGGGCGTTTTCACGCGCCTGGCGCGTCAGGGACGAATTGCGGCATCCCGTGGGAATCTCCGGTGGCAGGCAGTCACGGTGCTGCACGCACTCGGCTGAAATGACCGCATTTGCGGTATCACGGCACGGTGGGGGGCGCAGGGATCGGCTGGAAATCGTAGCCTACGCAGTCCGCAAGATGCAGTCGCGCGATTCGCACAAGGAGCCAGCCGGTGGGCCCGGAAGCTTGGTTGACAATGGCGGTGCTCGGACTTGTCGTGGGTTTGCTCGTCTTCACACGCGTCGCGCCCGATGTCCTCCTGCTCGGCGGCCTCACGCTGCTGATGGTCTTGCCCGTACCCGGCGCGGATGGCTGGACGATGGGCGTGCTGGACGTGTCCAGCGCGCTCTCCGGTCTCGCCAACCCCGGCATGGTCACAGTCGGCGTGCTCTTCATCGTCGTCGCCGGACTGCAACAGACCGGCGGGCTGCAATGGATCACACAGCGCATCCTCGGCCACCCCAAGACGCTGATCGGCGCGCAGCTCCGCCTGATGGCCCCCGTTGGACTGTTCAGCGCGTTTCTCAACAACACACCCGTCGTCGCCATGATGATCCCCGCCGTCAGCGAGTGGGCCAAGTCGATCAGGCGCAGCCCGTCGAAGTTCATGATCCCGCTCAGCTACATCTCCATCCTCGGCGGCACATGCACGCTCATCGGCACGAGCACTAACCTCGTCATCAACGGCCTGATCATCTCGGAAACCGATATGCCAGGCCTGCGGATGTTCGACATCACGTGGATCGGCCTGCCCTGCGCAGTCGTGGGCGCCGTCTTTCTCATCGTCGTTGGTTGTCGCATGTTGCCGGATCGGCGGGCGGCGATCAGCACGACCGATGACCCGCGCGAGTACTCCGTCGAGATGCAGGTGCAGCCGGGCAGCTCGCTCGTCGGCAAGACCATCGAAGAGGCCGGCCTGCGACACCTGCCCAACATGTACCTCATGGAGATCGACCGCAACGGTCACATTCTCCCCGCGGTCGGCTCTGAGCAGCGTCTGCAAGCCAAGGATCGCCTGATCTTCGTCGGCATCGTCGAGTCGGTGAAGGACTTACAGCGGTTCCGTGGGCTGACGCCGGTGACGGATCAGGTCTTCAAGCTGGACTCGCCCCGCCATCATCGGTGTCTGATCGAGGCGGTCGTGTCGAATGCGTGCCCTCTGGTGGGCAAGACGATTCGGGCCGGCCGATTTCGGACAACCTACAACGCAGCGGTGATCGCGGTGGCGCGCGATGGCGAGCGCATCCGCGCCAAGATCGGCGACATCGTCCTGCGCGCGGGCGATACGCTCTTGCTCGAAGCGCACGAGAGCTTCGTCCGGCACATGCACAACAGCCGGGACTTCTTCCTGCTCAGCCCCGTCGAGGACTCGACGCCCCTGCGGTACGAAAAGGCGGGCATCGCGCTTGTCATCCTGATCGGCATGGTGACTGCCGCGGCTACCGGCTGGCTGAGCATGCTCCACGCTTCGATGCTCGCCGCCGGCCTGATGATCCTCACGCGATGCTGCACGATCGGGGCGGCGCGGCGGGCGGTGGATTGGCAGGTACTGCTGGTCATCGCCTCGGCATACGGCATGGGACGCGCCCTGGACAACTCCGGCGCCGCACGCTCCATCGCGGGGACGTTCCTGGACATCGCAGGCGAAAATCCATGGCTGGCGCTCGTCGCTGTCTACCTCGTGACGACGTTGTTCACTGAGCTCATCACCAACAACGCCGCTGCCGTTCTCGTCTTTCCGATCGCGATGGCGACCGCTGGGCAACTCGACGTCAATCCCATGCCCTTCCTCATGGCTATCATGGTCGCCGCATCCGCGAGCTTCGCCACGCCGCTCGGCTATCAGACGAATCTGATGGTCTACGGCCCGGGCGGTTATCGCTTCACCGACTTCGCGAAGATCGGCATCCCCATGAACCTCTTGATGATGCTGACCACCGTCTCGATCGCCCCGCTCATCTGGCAGTTCTGATCGAGCCGGCGAGTCCGGCGCCACGCCCTCGCACTTCTCGGCAACGACGACTGCGGCGGCTGATCCAGAGGTACAGGGCGCACAGGCTTCCGCGACGAATCCGGCCGCAATAGGGCGGTAGGCAGGGGTTTCCTGTACGATTCCTCGCGTGGTTGAACCGTGTGGGTTCGACGTGGAGGATTGTGGTGCGGAGCCTGACTGAACACCGTCGTAGACGAGCGCGTCTCTCGCGAGGTCGTCGGTGTGGGCGGTCAGCGCTCGGACTCAACTCATTCTGAGGGGAAGGGGCAGGACATGTGGTTCATTCGGGGCGTGCTGCTGTCAGGGCTTGGCGGCCTCATCGGCGCTGTCATCTGGGCGGCTGTCGCTACCAGTCTCAACGCCGAGGTCAAACTCGTCGCAGTTGTGGTGGCGGCGCTTTGCGGCTTGGGCATGCGGATCGGCACTGCCGGCCAGGGGGGCTTCATGATGGGGATACTGGCGGGAGTGATCGCTGTTTTCGCAGTGTTGATCGGCAGGCAGACAGCGGTCGAGTATGTCACCCACGAGGCGCCATCCATCGACACGCGCAACGTCTGGGCGATCGCCGATGAAGTTGTCTACGAATGGGAACTGGAGGGCGGGATCATCGACTGGCCGGAGGGTGTGCTCCCGGAAGACGCCTGGGCGGAGCAGGACTACCCATACGACGTCTGGGACGAGGCGGAGTATCGCTATCAGTGCCTGACGGACACCGAGCAGGCCGATCTGGAGGCCTATCCGGTCTTCGCGCTGCCGCAGTGGCAGGTCTCCTACCTCGCCGACGAAGTACTGTGGGAGTGGCTGGCGGATGGTGAAGAGATCTACCGGGATGAGTTGATCGAGTCGGACAACCCGATGCACAAGGAAGAGTTTCCAACGGATGTGTGGGCGGAAGCGGAGCGACGCTGGAGTCACATGGATGCGGCGGAGAAGGACGAACTGGAGCGTCAGATCTGTGCAGAGTGGGAAGTACAGAGCGCCAACCTGCGAGCCATGCTCGATGAGGCCAGGGCCGAGATGTACAGGTCAAGAGTCGGCGGGAGGAACATCTACCTGGTCGTTCTCGCCTTCCTCGTGGCGGCTGCCATAGGGGGGGACTGGGGCGATTAGCCAAGAGCGCGACTAACAGTCGCGGCTTTCTGGAAGGCGCGCGGGGCGATCGGAGTCCGGCGCACACCACCACCAATGGAAAGGACATTCGCGTGCCACTCATCAAGGGAATCATCGGCGGCGTCATCGGGGCCACGATCGGTGCTGCCATGTGGGCGGCGATTTCGTACTACACGAACTACGAAGTAGGCATCGTCGCCTGGGGCATCGGCGTCCTAGCGGGCATTGGCGTACGCATCGGCGCAGGCGAGTCACTGTCGGGAACAACCGGCATCCTGGCTGCGGTGATCGCAATCCTCGGCGTCGTAGGGGGCAAGTACACCGCAGTCAGCGTGCAGATCGACTCATTCATGGGGGGCGGCGATCGCACCCTCGTTGTCAGTTGCATCGCCGATGAGATTGTCTACGAGCGCGAAAGCAACGGCGGCAGCGTCCGCTTCCCAACCGGCGTCAATCCTAATAACGCCTACGGACCGGAAGAGTATCCCGACCACATCTGGATGGAGGCGCAGCACCGGTACGACTCGCTTCCCGTCGAGGAGCAAGAGGCGTTGAAGGGCCATCCCTTCCTCGCCAACCCGGATTACGTCTTCTCTTACCTTGCCGATTCGGTCGCCGAAGAGTGGGAGGCACAAGGCCGACAACTCGACTGGCCCGAGCTTGACAGTGACCGCACGCCTGCCCGCGAGCAGGAGTACCCGGCCCAGGTCTGGCAAGAAGCGGAGAATCGCTGGCAGGACATGACCGAGCAGGAGCATAAGCAGTTCGAGGCAGGTGTGCTGGCCTATGAGGATCAGTTGTTAGCGGAGATGGTCGGCAGCGTCGGAAGTCAGGTGAAGCGAGATGCATTCGTGCAGTCGTTCGACCTCTTCGATCTGCTCTGGCTCGGTCTGGCCGTCGTCAGCGCCTGGAAGCTGGGTACCGGCCAGGAGTAGACGATCGGCGAAGCCTGATCGCTGGTCACCACCAGCTACTGCGATCCCCCAGCAAGCCGACGTATCATTCCGCTGACTTTTCCGAGGGTGTTCTACGAATGGACGATCTTGAGCGCATTCTGGTGACTGTTCGAACGTATCCGACGCCGAGTACGCATTACCAGGAGACTGTGTGCATCGGAGGCATTTCGGAGGACGGCCAGTGGCGGAGGCTCTATCCGGTGTCTCTTCGCTACCTATGGAAGGAGCAGCAGTTCCGAACATGGGATGTGGTCCAGGCGAGGATTCAGCCCGCGAAGGCCGACAGCCGCCCCGAGAGCCGCCGGGCGCACCTTCCAACGCTTGAGGTTATTCGGCATCTCGACACGTGGCCTGCAAGGTGCGATTGGGTCCGGCCGACCATCCGAGAATCGCTTCAGCGCCTTCAGGAGGCTGGGCAATCCCTCGCACCGGTCGCAGTCGCGAGCGTGAAGGATCTGGTCGCAAAGAAGACGTCTGATGAGTGGGATGGCAAGCGTGCACGGAATCTCAAGCGAAGAATGCTTTTTGACCCGACTTTGCCGCTTGAGAAGATCCCGTACGAATTCCGGTTAATTTGGGAGGATGAAGGTGGTGCGGAGCACGATTCGCTTGTCATCTCCTGGGAACTCGCACAGACGTGGCGACAGTATCGGCACAAGTACTCGGATCCGATTGCGCAGATGAGAACGAAGCTGCTGGACGACATGTTTTCACAGAAGAATCAAGTTGCTTTTTTCATGGGCAACCATTCCCGCTTCCGAAACATATTCATGGTCTGCGGATGGTTCATTCCACCACGTTCGGAGGTTGATAGTGACTCGCTCTTTGGCTGAATCCGCAACTCGACGCCAGCGCAATGTAGCGGCGATCTCCGCCTTCAGTCTGAGCGGAGAAGAGGTCGAGTGCCACAGGTTTCGCACTGTGCGACAAGGGACGGGACCCACGATCTTCACGATTGGATATGAACGCCGCTGTGGGGAAGATCTTATCGGTGATCTGCTCAATGCCGGCGTGGAGGCTCTTGTGGACGTGCGAGAGCGTCCGATGTCGCGCAAACCCGATTTCCGGAAGGCGGCACTCCAGGATCTCTGCGAGGACTCGGGCATTCGATACGAGTCCTGGCCGAGGTTGGGTTCAACCGCACATCAACGAATCAGCCTCCGCGACACTGGCGATCTGCCCGAGTTCCGCCGCCGATTTCGTGACCTCGCCAAGAGAAGAAGAGCCAGGGAGATTGGCGCTTTGGCTCATCTTGCCCGGGGGGAGAGCATTGCTCTGATCTGCTATGAACGGGTTCACTCCGAGTGCCATCGCAGCATTGTGGCCGATCTTGTTGCGGATTTGTGTGATGCAAGCGTTGTGGCGATCTTGTAGCCCATGCGGCAGCCCTGGGACAGATCACTCTGAAGGGATCTGAACCGCAACTGTGTGGCAAGAAGATGCGCCAGGCGCAATCCGTGGCCGGGCGGAATTCGTCCGCGAGGCTGGGGGAATCCCAGTGGAGTCCCTCCCGACGCTGGCCGACGCTCGCGGTACACTCAGGGCATGCATGACTGGACCATCAAAGGCGCGGACGGCCAACTCATTCGCGGCTCCATCGATCGGCCTAAAGGCGAACCTCGTTGCGTCGTCCTCTTCAGCCACGGCTTCAAGGGATACAAGGACTACGGCTTCATCCCCGTGCTCGGCCGGTCGCTGGCGAAGATCGGCTGCATCGTCCATCGATTCAACTTCAGCCACAGCGGCATGGGCGAGGGCGTTGAGACGTTCGAGCACCCCGACCTGTTCCAGCAGGATACGTGGAACAAACAAGTGTTCGACATAACGCAGGTGGCGCGCTCGCTGCGTGCCGGAGCGCTGCCGGAGACGGATGCGGACCTCCCAATCGTTTTCCTCGGCCATTCGCGAGGCGGGGCGACGTGCCTGCTCACCGCAGGGCGCATGTTCCGCGACGATGATGGCCCCCTGCCGGCCGGCGTCATCACGATGTCCGCACCGAGCGAGACGTGCAGCCTGGCGACCGGCGATCTTCGCGTCCTCCTCGCGGACGGTCGGCTCAAGTCGCCATCCGCTCGGACCGGGCAGGATCTCTACATCGGCGCGGACTGGTACGGCGAGCAACAGCACAACCCTGCGGATCATGACCTGCTCAGTCTCTGTGGCCACATCACGTGCCCGGTCCTTGCCGTTCACGGACGATCGGACCCGACGGTCCCGGCGGGCGCAGCGGATGAGATCGCCGTGTCATGCCCGGACGGGGTTGCGGCATTGGTCGAGGGGGGTGATCACGTCTACAACACAGCCAACCCCGCGCCGTCGCGCGGGTCACACTCCGACCAGCTCCAGATGGCGATTGATCTGGTCATCGACCACATCCGCACACGATTGTGATCCGCCGCGAACCCCGCCCCGATCATCACGCCAGGGAGCATCATGGAACAACTCGTCTTGACCGAAGCGCACGGCACAACCGCGACGGTGACGTTGAATCGACCGGACGCCCACAACGCTATCAACACGCAGCTTATCGCTGAGCTGCGACAGGCAATCTCCGCGCTGCGCAGCGATGACCGCGTGCGGGTCTGTACGTTTCGCGGAGCAGGCGACGTCTTCTGCGCCGGCATGGATCTTGATGTCGTGCGAGGCGATGCGGCGACGATGAGCGAGTTGCTGCTCGCCCTGGCCGACGCACTGGTCGAGTTGCGATCGCTTCCGCTGCTCACGGTTGCCGTCGTACGAAGCGCAGCAATCGGCGGCGGCTGCGGACTGGCAAGCGTGTGCGACTTTACGATCACGCACGCCGACGCGAGGATCGGGTATCCAACAGCGGATCTCGGCCTCTGCCCTGCTGTCGTCGCAGCGTGGCTGCTTCGCCGCATCGGCCCCGGCCACGCGCGCAGCATGCTTCTGCGCGGCGGGCCCATCACCGGCCGCGAGGCGCATGCGATCGGCCTGGTCACGGATCTTGTCGATACCGCGGATCAGCTCGATCAGCGCGCTGCGGACCTCGCCGACCAACTCGCGCACGCCGTGCCGCAATCCACGCGCGCGACCAAGGCATGGCTCAACTTCCTCGACGGCTCGATGAACACCGAAATCGCCCGCAAGGGCGCTCGCGTCTCCTCGCAGGTGATGAGTGACGACGGCGTGCGCGAGCACCTGCGCAAAGCAGCTGGATCGGCCCGATAACCCGCCGGACCGACCGTTTCAGCCGCACCGATCCGCCTCGCCTTCTGCTATACTCACGGGACCTTTTTTGGGCGTTTCCCGATTAAACCGCCCCGAGTGTGATCTTGGCCGGTCTGCACGCCGGCTGGCGACGACGGCGGCTTGACATCGAGTATCCGACTGCTCACCACACGCAAGCGAGCGCTGCTCATGAACCACGCCACGTTCCCTGTTCACCAGGATGCCGACGGCATTGTCACGCTGACGCTGGAAGATCCCGAGGCATCCGCTCTGGTGCTGTCCGGCAAGCTGATTCGCACGCTCGACGAGACGCTCACAACGATTGAACAAATGGACGGCGTCACGGGACTTGTTCTCGCCTCCGGCTGCAAGCGTGTGTACATCGCCGGCGCGAATCTGAAAGAGATCGACGCGCTCAGCGACGACGAACTCAACGCGTACCTCGAGTACGGCAGCAAGACGTTCGCCCGCATCGCGGCGCTGCCATACCCGACGGTGGCTGCGATTGACGGCGCGGTGCTCGGCGGCGGGCTCGAAGTCGCCATGCACTGCGATGGGCTTGTCGCCCTGCGCAAGGAGAGGCCCTACCCCGTCGGCTTGCCCGAATCAGGACTGGCGATCTGCCCGGGATGGGGTGGAACGCAACTCCTCCCAGCACGAATCAACCCAGCGGATGCGATTCGCCAGACCGCGATCGGCAAGCCGATGAAGTTCGATGAGGCAGAGCAGGCCGGGCTGTTCAACGCCGTCGTGGATGATGCCGATGCACTCCCCACCGCGGCGAAGGACTGGCTCAAGGCGTCAGCGAACGATGAGCCTGTCAAGCAGCGCATCGCAAGCAGACGTCCGCGCTCGATCGCCGACACCCAGACCGAGCAGGTCCGCGAGGCCCTGGACGGCGACTACGGCGACACCGGCTCAACCAAGGCGGTCGTCGATGCGGTGCGCGTCGGACTGGACCGCGGCTTCGTCGAGGGCGTCGCCTCGGAACGGGCGTCGCTCATCTCGTTGCGGAACCAGCCCGCTGCCCGTGAGAGACTCGAAGCGTTCTTCAACAAGTCAAAATAACCCGTGCGACGATCGACCCGCGTCGGCGCATGATCCAACCAAATGACAGACCCGGCCCTCCCGGTTGAACCCAAGCAAGGACCCCAGACCATGAGCGAGACCGAACAGAAATCACTTGCCTCGAAGATCACCAAGCTCTCCGAGAAGGACATCAAGCAGATCGCAGAGGCTGAAGAGATGCTCGGCCCGGACCCGGATACACTCGGTATCGCCAAGAACTACGCATGGGGTCGGCTGCGCGAGGACTTGCTCTTCCCGTACCCCGAGCGCGATGCGGATGAGATCGCCCGATGTGACCAGATGCTCGCTGCGCTCGACGAGTACCTGACCAACGAGCACCCGACAAATGAGATCGACCAGAACGAGGAGATCCCCGACTGGGTTTTCAAGCGGCTCTTTGAGATCGGCGTGCTCGGCATGACCATCCCGACCGAGTACGGCGGGGCGGGCCTGGGCATCACCAGCTACAACAAGATCCTCGAACGCATCGGCCGAACGGACGGCTCGACCGCGGTCGTCGTCTCCGCGCACCAGTCCATCGGCTGCAAGGCGCTCATGCTCTACGGAACGGAAGAGCAGAAAAAGGAGTACCTCCCGCGCCTCGCCAACGACTGTCTCTCCGCTTTCTGCCTCAGCGAGCCGGATGTCGGATGCGATGCGGGCGGGCAGCAGACGCGCATCGAAGTCTCTGAGGATGGCGAGTACTACATCCTCAACGGCGAAAA
The DNA here is from genome assembly GCA_023135165.1 of Phycisphaerales bacterium. Taxonomy (GTDB): domain Bacteria; phylum Planctomycetota; class Phycisphaerae; order Phycisphaerales; family JAGLTS01; genus JAGLTS01. The sequence goes on from JAGLTS010000017.1 coordinate 11,513, forward strand.
GAAGTGGGCGACGAGCGGCGCGATGTCCGGCCTGTTCACCATCATGGGCAAGCAGAAGATCAAGAGCCCCAAGACCGGCAAGGAGAAGGACCGCGTCACCGCCCTCATCCTCACACCTGACATGGAAGGGGTGGATATCTTCAGCCGCAACCGCAGCAAGAGCGCCATCCGCGGCACGTGGCAGGCTCGTGTCCGTTTCACCAACGTCAAGATCCCCCGCAAGAACTTGCTCCACAAAGAGGGCAAGGGGCTGGCGCTCGCGCTCACCTGCCTGAACTATGGCCGATGCACGCTCGCGGCAGGCATGCTCGGCGCCGCACGCGCGGCAATGGATCAGGCGACCAAGTGGGCTCAGACGCGCCACCAGTTCAAGCGCCCGCTGGCTGAGTTCGATCTTGTCAAGCAGCGCATCGCGCGCATGCACGCCTACTCCTATGCGATGGACGCGATGCTCTATATGACGACGGGCATGCTCGATCGTCACGATGATGACATCATGCTCGAGACCGCGCTGGCCAAGGTCTTCTGCTCGGAGCTGGGCTGGGAGGTCGCCAACGACGCCATGCTCATCATGGGCGGCGAGGGCTTCATGGTCGAGAACGGGCTGGAGCGCATCCACCGCGACGCTCGAATCTATACGATCGTCGAAGGCGCCAACGACGTCATGCACCCCTTCGTTTTCGGCTACGGAACGAAGGACATGACGCTCCAGATGACCGAAGTCAAGGAGCACCCCTTCAAGCACATCGGCTTCGGCATGCAACTCGGTGCGGAGCTCTTCATGGGCATCAGACGCTCCGCGCCGCCCGCTGCGAAGCTGCATCCCAAGCTCGCCGCGCAGGCCCATCAGCTCAGCAAGATGATCCGCGACTACAGTTTCTGGGCGCGGATGATGATGAAAGAGCATGATGAGTACCTGTTCGAGAAGCAGAGCATTCAGGCACGCCTGTCGTGGAACGTCGTGTGGATTCACGCCGTGGCTTGTACGCTCTCCAAGCTCGACGTGGCGTTGCGCAAGGGCGATGGAGGCGACGAGCTTGACTACGAGATGAAGGTCGCCACGCACTTCTGCAACATCGCGCACTACGAGTTCGAGCGGAACGTCCGAGCGCTGCGGGAGAACCCCGACGACACGCAGGGCGCTGCTGCCGCTGTTGCGCTGAAGCTCTCCGATTCCATGCCCAACAGCCTGTTCGCGATTCCCGAGTCGTCGCCCATAGCCAAGGGAACCGGCCGGGAGCTCAAGCAGGATGGAATCAAGCAGTTCGGGGCCGGCAGCACACTCAACGTCGAGGCGACCGGCTGATTGGAGACATCCGTGAGAGCGCTCGCCGCCGGCCTGCACAAGGCGCTGCGAACCGGCTGACAGCAGCGCCGGATCGCCTCTCTCGGCTTCGCGTTCTCGCTACAATGGGGGCTGTGTCGTCCCTTTCGGGCAGTCGCCGGCACTCCGCGGCCGCCCCTCAGCTTAGCGCCCCACCGGGGCACATCTATCACCGCGAAGAGGTGTTCGATGATCGAGATTCGTATCCACGGCCGAGGCGGGCAGGGCGGCGTCACCCTCGCCAAGCTCATCGGGACAACGCGATTCCTGCTCGGCGATTCCGTCCAGGCTTTCGGCATCTACGCGGCCGAGCGCTCCGGCGCGCCGCTTCAGGCCTTCTGCCGGTACGACTCCAAGCCGATCGCCAACCGCAACCTCGTCTACGAACCGGACCATGTGATCGTTCTCGATCCGACGCTGATCTCGCCTGTCATCATGTCCGGCCTGAAGCTCGGCGGTTGGATCCTGATCAACACGCCCAAGCCGCTTGAAGAGTTCGTCGCCCAATTCCCCGGATACCGAATCGCGACCATTGACGCCACCGTCATCGCACGCCGAAACAAGCTCGGCACGCGCACGGTTCCGATCGTGAACACCGCGCTGGCTGGGGCCGTCGCCCGCATGTTCGGCATGGACCTCAAGCAGGTACACGATGCGCTTGAGCACATGGGGTTCGTCGGAGGCAACCTGACCGCTTCGCAAGAGGCATACGACGAGGTCCACCTGCACGACACACCCACAGGTAAGGGGCGTGTTGAGAAGCCCGTCATCCCGACCAACCGCGTCAAGGGCGTCGTCGATGGCAACATCGGCGCGATGCCTCCCATCAAGACGGGACAGTGGGCGACCGAGCAGCCAAAGCGGCGCGAGTACATCCCGCCATGCAACCACGCATGTCCGGCAGGCAACGACGTGCAGGGCTTCCTGGAGGCCCTCGCCAACGACGATGCGGATCTGGCGCTTGAGATTCTCCACAAGACGACGCCGCTGCCCGGCGTGTGTGGTCGGGTCTGCCCCGCCCCATGCCAGGATGCGTGCAATCGCATCTCGTTCGATGAGGCCGTCAATATCCGCCAGCTCGAACGCTACGCCGCCAACCATGGCAACCACACACCCACACGCAGCGGCGAACGCGACGAGAGCATCGCCGTCATTGGCTCAGGGCCGGCCGGCCTGACCGCGGCGTATCACCTCGCCCGATTCGGATATCACGTCACCATCTACGAAGGCGGCCCGGAACTCGGCGGATTGCTGCGGACCGGCATCCCCAGCTACCGCCTGCCGCGCGATGTGCTCGATCGTGAGATCAGCCAGATCCTCGCTTTGGGCGTCAAGGCGAAGCTCAACACACGGATCGACCGCGAGCAGCTCCTCGCCATCGGTCGTGAGCACGATGCCGTCCTCGTGGCGACCGGCCTTCAGGAACTGCGAGGCCTTCAGCTCGGCAGCGACGGCGGCGCGATCATGCAGGGAATCGACTTCCTCGACCGCGCCATCGCAGGCGAAGCGAGAGTGGACAAGGAAGAGGTCATCGTCGTCGGCGGCGGAAACACCGCATTCGATGCAGCACGGATCTCACTTCGCCTCGGAGCGAAGAGCGTTCGTGTCATCTATCGACGGACACGCGAGGAAATGCCCGCCATCGACGAAGAGATCGACGAGGGCATCGACGAAGGGCTGCTCATCGACTACCTGACCGCGCCGATCAAGATCGCGCCCAACGGTGATCGCCAGACACTGACCTGCCGACGCATGGAACTCGGCGAACCGGATGAGTCAGGCAGGCGACGTCCCGTCGAAATCGAAGGCAGCGACTACGAACTGCAATGCGATCGCGTCATCCTTGCGCTCGGCCAATCCCCGGACGTATCCATCTTCCCGGAAGGAACCGAGGTGCGAGAAGGACGAGCGCTGCTCGGCGTGCTCGAAACACCCGTCTTCGCCATCGGCGACTTCTCGACGAACGACGGCACGGTCACCGCCGCCATCGGAAACGGACTCAGCGTTGCGACGCACATCCACCACACGTTCAGCACCGAGCCTGTTGAACAAGCATCCTACTCGGATGAGGATGTCATCGGCCCTGAACTGATGAGGATGCACCTGTTTGAGCATCAAGCTCGCAGCACCGGCGCCGAGCTTGATCCGAAGGAGCGCATCAACACATTCGATGAAATCCACGATGGGCTGCCCGATCTCTCCGAGGCGAAACGCTGCCTCAGTTGCGGCGTCTGCAACCTATGCGATCGCTGCATCACATACTGCCCCGACGGCGTCATCAGCCGAGTCGGAAGTGAGTTCATCTTCGATTACGCCTACTGCAAGGGCTGCGGCGTGTGCACCGCTGAGTGCCCCCGCAACGTCATCTACATGAGCCAGCTCTAAATTCCAGCGCGAGAGCCACAAGGAGCGCGCCATGGGTCGTCAGATCGTCACTGGGAACCACGCAGCAGGATACGCACTCAGCGTCGCGGGTGAAGCAAACCGCAACGCGCGCGGCGTCGTCTGCGGCATCTACCCCATCACGCCGCAGACCGAGATCGTCGAGTACGTCGCCAAGTTCCCGTTCACCAAGGGAAGCGTCGTTCCGGTCGAGAGCGAACACAGCGCGATGGGCGTCTGTCTCGGCGCCTCACTCGCCGGAGCGCGCACGTTCACAGCCAGCGCCTCGAACGGCTTAGCCTTCATGGCTGAGAACATCCTCACCGCAGGCTACTACCGACTCCCCGTCGTGATGCCGGCTGTCAATCGTACGCTCGGACCGCCCTGGAACATCTGGGCCGACCAGACCGACACGCTCATGTTCCGTGACGGCCCATGGATACAGTTCTACTGCGAAGACAACCAGGAGGTCGTGGACACCGTCCTGCTCGCCTTCCGGCTCGCTGAGGATCAGCGCATTCTTCTGCCCACGCTCATCTGCATGGATGCGTTCATCGTCTCACACACGCAGCAGGAAACCGAACTGCCCGAGCAAGAGCTTGTCGATCGCTACCTTCCCGATTGCGTCATCCCGCATCAACTGGACCACGAGCACCCCACAACAATCGGTGGGCTTGCCTGGCCTCGCGAAACGATGACCCAGAGGCTCGAAACCCAGGAGGCGATGGAGCGCGTACCGGAGGTTCTCGAGGAATGCCGTGCCGCCTTCCACGATGTGTTCGGTCGAGAGGTGGACGGCCCGCTCACGCCCATCCAGGCGGAAGATGCCGACACACTGCTCATCACCTCCGGAACCATCACCACAACCGCCCGAAGAGTGATCGCAGCGCGTCGCGCCAAGGGCGAGAAGATCGGCATTATCAAGCACAAGATGATGCGGCCGTTCCCGGATGACGAACTGCTCGCGCTCTGCAAGAACGCCAAGAAGATCGGCGTGCTCGACCGTAACCATTCGAGCGGCGTAGGCGGCATCTTCTGGATCGAAATGAGGGCCGCCTTCCAGGGCCGAAGCAACGCCCTGATTCAGAACTACCTTACCGGCATGTGCGGCGGCGACGTCACCGATGACATGATTAACGAAGTCATCGACGACCTGAACGCGCGTGACAAGGCTGGGCGCCCCATCTGGAAAGGAATCGACGTATGAGTTCCACGACCAAGGAACCCGACACGAGCGTCTACGCATGCGGCGACGAGTACCTCCTCCGGCCGGGCAACACCAACTGCGGCGGCTGCGGCATGAGCGTCGCTTTCACGATGTTCGGGCGCGTTCTGCGCGAGATGGAGGAGAAGATCACGCTCGTCATCCCCGCGTGCTGCGGCATCGTCGCCGCCGGAGCGTACCCCACAACAAGCTTCGGCGTGCCCACCATGTCCTCGACGTTCGGCGGAGTCTCCGCCTTCGCCAGCGGCGCCGCCGCCGTTCGTGATATCAACGGTGACGACGGTCAGATCGTCTGCTGGGCCGGCGACGGCGGGACTTTTGACATCGGTATCGCCTCCATCTCCGGTGCAGCCGAGCGAAACGACAATACCCTCTACGTCTGTTACGACAACGGAATCTACGGCAACACCGGCGGGCAGCGATCCAGCGCGACGCCCATCGGCGCCAAGACCACAACCACGCCGCGAGGCAAGGTCGAAGCACCGAAGGACATCATGGCCATCATGGCCGCTCATTGCATCCCCTATACCGCAACGCTCTCGATCGCGCATCCCGAGGACTTCGCACGCAAGGTCAAGACCGCGGTGGAGATGGATGGCTTCCGTTTCCTCCTGATTCATGCACCCTGCCCCACCGGCTGGAAGTCCGAACCAAGCGAGACGATCAACCTCGTGCGCATCGCCGTTCGTAGCGGCCTGTTCGTACCGTATGAGGTCTTCGGCGGCGAGCGTTATCGAATCAACGTTGAGCCTGATTGGATGGATGTGGCTGAGTACTATGATCGCCAACGCCGCTTCCCCAAGGGCAGCATCGACCTCAACGCCATCCGCGCCACCGTTCGTCACCGCTACGAGCGCATCAAGCAGCTCGCCCAAATGTGGCCCGTGGATATGTAGGTCGTGCCATCACGAACCGCGCTGCTCTGAGGCGAGCGCCCGCGCACACAGAAGCGGGCTTCTCACATGACCACATACTCCTGGCAACTCCTTCGCGCAGGCTCGCTTCGCCTCGACGGCGGCGCGATGTTCGGCATCATCCCAAAACCGCTCTGGTCCAAGCTCATCGAGCCTGACGAGCAGAACCGCATCACGCTCCAAACCAACTGCTTGCTCCTGCGCGCTGATGATGGTTCACGCACCGTCCTCATCGAAACCGGCTACGGCGACAAGTTCCCGGAGAAAGACCGCCGAATCTTCGGCATGGAAGACCGCAGTATCAGCGATGCCCTTGCCGAGGTCAGCGTCGATCCCGCCTCGATCGATGCGGTCATCATCACACACCTGCACTTCGATCATGCAGGTGGCGTGACACAACTCGCGGGCGCGAGCCGGCCAACACCGACATTCCCCAACGCGCGGATCATCGTTCAGCACACCGAATGGGATGACGCTCGTGCGAACAAGTCCACGATGGGCAGAACGTACCTGAGCGAGAACCTCGACCCCATCACTGACAAGGTTCGCCTCATCGACGGCAGCGCCGAAGTCCTGCCCGGCATCCACGTCGAACCCATGCCCGGGCACACATGGGGCCACCAAATGATTCGTTTCTGCGATGAGCAGGGCACGATCGCATTCGCAGGCGACGTGATGCCCACCGCCGCCCACGTCGGCCTCGCATACAACATGGCCTACGACGTATTGCCCCACACGAACATGCAGACCAAGCGCGACTACCTCGCGCGCGCCTGTGATGAAGGCTGGCGAATCATCCCTCCCCACGAACCGGGCGACGCCATGCTCACCGTCCACCGTCACCTCAAGCGCGAAGGCACCTTTGTGTTACGCCCCACATCGCGCTGAGCAGCCCGCATCCATATCCGCCCCGCGATATTCAGGCCTCGCCCCACGCGCCGGCGCCGGGGGTTTCGATGATGAAGCGGTCGCCTGCCGTGACGTCGCAGCCGTCGATTGGGGCCAGCTCGATGACCTCGCCGGATGCGCGGATGATGCGCTGCAGGCCGGGCTGACCCGCCTCACCGCCCGCGAGAGCATATGGGCCTTCCGTGCGATGTTGCGTCACGACCGACAGCGACATCGGTGCAAGGAACGTCATTTCTCGCACGACACCGTCGCCGCCGCGGTGCTTGCCCGCGCCGCCCGAGCCGGTGCGAATCTCGAATCGCTCCACACGTACCGGATACCGATGCTCGATCACTTCAACGTCGGTGATGCGCGTGTTGGTCATGTGCGTGTGCACCGCGTCGGCTCCGTCGTAGTCCGGCCCGGCCCCGCTGCCGCCGCAGATCGTCTCGTAGTATCCGAAGCGGTCATTGCCGAACAGAACGTTGTTCATCGTGCCTTGGCTGCACGCCTGAAGAGTGAAGGCCTTGAGCAACACATCAACAATGCGCTGGCTCGTCTCGACGTTCCCCCCCACCACCGCTGGGCACGCTGACGGATCGGACCCAAACGGCGGGTTCAACATGCCTTCCGGAATGGCTAGCTCCACCGGCCGCATCAGGCCCTCGTTGAGCGGGAGATCCTCGTCGATAAGCAGGCGCAGCACATACAATACAGCGCTACTCACCACGGCCGGCGTCGCGTTGAGATTCCCCGGATGAACATCCGCGGAACCGCCGAAGTCGATGGCCGCCTCGCTGCCGTTGATCGTGATGCGCACACACAGGCGAGAGCCGTCATCCAGCCGCTCGGTCGCTTCACGCGCACCGTCCGGCAGTGAAGAAAGCGCCCGGCGCATCGCGCGTTCCGCCTTGTGCTGTAGCGCTTCCATGTAGTGCGCGACTCGCTCCGTCCCGTGTTGCGTCGCGAGCGCAACCAGCGCCGCTCGGCCTCGCGCGTTGGCTGCAAGCGCTGCGCGTAAGTCCGCGAGGTTGTCCTCCACAGCCCGGCTTGGAAACCGCCCGCCGCGCAACAGCTCTTCGATCCGATCCCATTGCGCCGTGCCGTCACGCACAAGATGCACGGGCGCGATGACCACGCCTTCCTCTTCCAAACATACCGCGTCAGGCGGCATCGACCCCGGCCTGGCGCCGCCAATTTCCGCATGATGCGCCCGGTTGGCAACGTATCCGATTAACACATCATCATCGCAGAACACCGGCGTGATGAGCGTCACATCCGGAAGATGCGATCCACCGTAGGATGGATGGTTCGTCACGACGACATCGCCGGCGTGCATCTCGACATGCTTGGCGACTTCCCGCACACATCGCCCGATCGCGCCGAGATGCACCGGAATATGCGGCGCGTTGACGACAAGCTCACCGTCGGCATCGAGCACCGCGCAGGAGAAGTCGAGCCGTTCCTTGATGTTCGTCGAGAGCGCGGTGCGGCGCAGCATCTCGCCCATTTCGCGCGCGATCGCCTCGAACCGGCTTGTGAACAACTCAAGCTGCACCTGCTCCGGCCGGCCTTGCTCACTGCGAGCACCGACGGATGCGGCTCGTTCCACCGGCTCCATCACCAGCGCCGCCGCTTCATCGACCTGCAATGTCCAGCCCGCCTCAACGACGGTCGTGCAATGCGCCTCCCGCACAACTGCCGGCCCGCACACGACCGTTCCCGGCTCAAGCGTTTCGCGATCGAATACCGGCGTCTCGCGCCACTCGCCGCCAAACCATGCACGCCGCGTCACTGCACGCTTCGGTTCATATCGCTGCAAGCGCGCGGATTCGCGATGCGTCGGCTCGCTCACCGATGATGCAGCCACGCGCATCGACTCAACCTCGATCGCTCGATCGGCTGGGAGATGCCCGAACATCGTGCTGTACCGCTCACGGAATGCCTGCCCGATGTCTAACCCGTGCTCGTACGACAGTTCGACCGTCGCATCCTGCCCTGCGAATCGCAGATGGAGCGTTCTTCGCCGGATCTTGATGTCAGCCGGGTCGATGCCCTCCGCTGCCACCTCCGCGCGCGCCTGCGATGCAAGCGCCTCGAACAGTGCATCCAGCGATGGCCTCACATCATCAATCGGTTCCAGCACCTGCCTTTCAGCGAACCGCTCAATGACCGCATGGCGCAATCCAAGCGCGCTGAGCAGCCCCGCATCGGCGGGTACGATCACCGTTGCCATTCCCAACTGCTCCGCCATGGCGCAGGCATGTTGCGCGCCGGCTCCACCGAAGGCGACGAGCGCGTAGTCCGCCGGATCGTACCCCTCTCGCACGGAGATTCGGCGAATCGCCTCGGCCATGCGCTGGTTGGCGATGTCCAGGAAGCCCGACAACACCTCTTCATCAGGCGCGTCGACTGCCCGCCGCACATCGTTGAACGCCTGGCGCGATCGCGCAACGTCTATCGGGATTCCGAATCTCGCTATATCCAAACGACCGAGCAGCAGGTTGACATCCGTGAGGGTGAGCGGCCCGCCCAGCCCGTAGCACGCGGGTCCTGGGTCGGCGCCGGCGCTGCGTGGACCGACCTTCAGACTGTCGCCGTCGAACGTACAGATCGAGCCGCCGCCCGCCGCCACGCTTTCAATGGCGAGCGCCGGGGCGAAAAGGTGCGCGCCGCCGACGACGTGTTCATACACGTAGCCAAACTCGCCGTCGTATCGCGCGACATCCGTGCTCGTGCCGCCCATATCAAATGCGATAAGCCGATCGCAGCCACTCCGGCATCCCGCCTGTGCCGCTCCCGCGACGCCGCCCGCCGGCCCGCTGAGCAGGCTGTCCTTCGCACGGTACGACGCCGCCCCGACGAGGCCGCCCGCGCTGGTCATCATGTGAAGCGAACCCCCATCACCCCCATCACCCCCACGCACCGACTCCGCAACGCGACCGACGTACCCGCCGATCACCGGACCGATGTATACATCAACGACAGCCGTCTCGGCGCGGTCCAGCAGCTTAATCCGCGGCGCAAGGTCGCTTGATACGGAAACGTGTGCGAATCCGAGCGATGTGAGCATGTCCGCGAGCGCTCGCTCGTGGATGGGGTTGCGGAAGCTGTGCGCGAGCGCGATGGCAGCCGACGTGACGCCTCGCTCGAGCGATTCCGCAGCGCGCACCTGCACGTCATTCAGGTCAATCGAGCGAAGGATTGACCCGTCGCAGGCGAGCCGTTCGGGAACCTCGATGACATGCTCGTGAAGCGGCGCGGGCTTGTCGATGCGCGTTGCGAACAGGTCCGGCCGGGCCTGCGTGCCGATGCTGAGCAGGTCGCCGAAGCCTTCAGTGATGAAGAGCGCGCATCGCGCCCCTTGACGTTCCAGCAACGCATTGGTGCCGCGCGTCGTCGCCAGGCGCATCCGCATCGGCGGAAACGGTTCGTCAAGCGCACGTTGTGTGATCAGTCGCGCCGCAAGCAACGGCGCTTCCTCCGGCGAAGCGATCGTGAAATCCCCGCGCGCCAGATCCGCCGGCTCGGCGAGTGTGATGACGCCCCGGCTCGGATCGAACTGAACGATGCGGACCGACCCATGCGCCGCATCAAGCATGCGGAACATCAGCCCCCGGAGCAGATCACGCGTCGCCTCGAACCCGAGTTCGACCCGGCAGTGCGTGTCATCAAGTCGCTCGATGATGCGTCCGCGCAGTGAGCTGCTACTGAGCACCTTCGCCCGATGCAGCTCGCCATGCGGGTCGCTCGCCAGGCAATCGGTGAACGTCCCGCCGGTGTCAATCCACATCCGCCAGAGTTCGCAATGATCACGGTCCAACGCCAGTTTCTCCTCGAAACCAGCCCATTGTACCGCATGACCCCCGCAGGGCACGAAAAGACCGAGGGATCGCAATCCCTAGATTGCAAGGTGATATGGATTCCCAACTGTCGTGCGCCTTACGGGCAGTTCGTTCCGCAGTCGGCGATGAGGATGCCCGGATTGGATTGGTCGGTATTGCCGCCTGCATTGATGCCGGATCCCCTTGCTCACGAAAACACCCCGCCGCGAACGACGGGGTGTGGTCGTGCTACGCACATTTCAACGAGCGATCACATCACGGGCACGGCTCGTCGTACACCGACAGCAGCAGGCCGAGATCCTCCTGGTCGGTATCGCCGTCGCCGTCAACGTCGCCGCCCGCGCTATTCTCGTACGCCGCCAGCAACAGACCGAGGTCCGACTGGCCACGATAGCCGTCGCCGTCGAGATCGCCCAGGCAAGGCTCGCTGCTTTCGATGGCCTTGATCTGAACATCGTCAATATTCCAGCCGCAGTACCGCCAGCTTGTGTCCGTCGTGCCCATCGTCCAGCGCAGGTACACGGTCGGCTGATCGTCCGCGACTGCGGAGATATCCAGCTCGATCTCCTGCCACGAACTGTCGGTGATCTCAGACCCGTTCTCCCAGACCGTCGTCCAATCGCTGCCATTGTTGCTGACGCGAACGTAGGCGTGATCGTACGCCGGCTGCTCAACGCCGAGCCAGCGCCGGAACTTGAGCGTGACGTTCATCAGATCCGTGCAGTCGATGGCGGTGCTGGTCAGGTGGGTCTCCGACATGTAGTTGGCGTAGTCACCATTCAGGTTGTAGCCATAGACGTTGGCGCCGGTGTACCCGCTGTTCGGATCTGGGCCGCCATACTCACCGCCCTGGCCAGTCGGATCGCCGAAGGCCCACTGACCTTCGGTCGTCCAGCCGGGATTGGTGTCCATCGGCCAGTCGTACACAACGACCGGAGCACCAACCGTCAACACAGCGTCGCGCGTGGTGTCACCCTCGTGCGTCGTCTGGTTGATGAAGCTGATCGGATCGACGTACACGCCGTTGGGGAGGGTCGTCGCGGAAGCATTGATCGTCGCGGTCACGAGCGCCGAACCGTCCGCTGGGATGTACCCATTGGCATTGGTGAGCGTGAGCCACGAAGCGCTCTTCGTGACGCTGTAGTCGATGCCTGCATCGCTCATGTTGTGGAGCGTATAGACGATGTTGTCCGGCATGAATGGACCGCCGTTCGGGCCTTCGGATTCAAAGTCGCCACCCGGCGAAACGCGCATGCCCGTCACACCCGCGAAGGCGACCGTCGGATCGCCGAACAGGTTCAGCCCGTACGTGCACCACCTCATCTGATCCTCGTTGATGCGGTAGATGTTGTCTTCCTTGGAATCGGCGTTGGCTCGCCCCATTTGCGGCGATCCTTCACCGGGATCAAACACAGCATCCCAGAACTCACGGTTGAACCGCTGCGATGCGCCATCCGTGCTGTTGAACTTGCCCCATCCGTAACGGGCATTCATCACGACGCCGAAGGCGCCGGCGTCCGTCTTGAGGTTGATCGTCTCCGCCCAGCACTCGGCGCCATCGAAATGGCCCGCTGAACATGTCTGCGAATAGACGAAGCAGTGGTCGTCATTCGTAAGCTGACTGAGGATGTCGCTGTTGTACAGATGCATCGCGTAGTCGATGGCGCCGTGCCCCAAGTGATTGATGACGTGGAGCCCGTTGTTGATCCGCGTGACGAGATCCGCCTGCGACCACGCACCATCCTGCTCGTACAGCGTATCAATGCTGTAGATATCCGATGGGATGCCGACGGTCGTGTAGCCGTCGGCGCTCGAACCGTCGATGAGCTGATTCATGGCGGGGGCTGCGTATTCCGCAGGGCCGCCGAAGCCGAGGTACTCGCCGACGAGCAGGATGTTCTCGATATGCGCATGCTGGTTCGAGAGATAACCGATCGTCTTATCGACGAAGCGCGTCACCTCGGTTGTGTTGTCGGCGGAAGCTCGGCCGACGTAGACCTCAGCGACGAGATCGACATCGCCGCCGCCGTCGCCGTCGGTCGGCTCACCCCAGTACGAATCGCCGTCGTAGTTATATGTCCCGTCGAGGCAACCGATGTACATGTCGGTCGGCATGTTGTACTCGGTGTAGCCGCTGGGCGAAGACATAACGTAGAGGTTCTTCGCCGGGAGGATGTCATCGTCGCCGCCGATGATGACGTATTCGATACCGTCGTTGTTGTAGCGATCGGTGACATAGCTTCGGAGGTTGTCGGGACTGGTGCTGCCGTAGTCAACCGTCGTGTGAATCTCCGTCAACATGCCGTTGGCATCGTGGTAGGCCTTGAGCGGTCCGAAGGCGGGGGCAAGCGATGTGGTCGTGAGAATAAGCAGGTCGTAGCCCTTGTCGCCGCGCACGCCCGTCGCCGGGTAGCTCGCCGCGATGCCGGGGTTGTCGACCTTGCTGCGAACTGCGTGCTCATCCTTCTCAAGCCCGCGATAGAGCGCCGAGACTGCGCCGTGGTCCACGGTGTTGACGCGCACCGTCATGCTCGGGCTGTACGACAGTTCGCCGGAGACGGGGTTGTACTGCACCGGGTGCAGCTTGAGCGTCAGGATCTGATAGCCGCGGAACGAGTGCGTACCGATCCGTTCATGCAGCGTATTCGGGAACGGCTGATCCATGTTGTAGATCGTCGGATCGGGTGTCGGTGCGACGGACTCTTCGACGAGCGCGGAGAGCCTCACGCCTTGGGACACAGGCTCGACGTTGTAATCTTGGCCGAGCACGACTCGCCCGCCCGCGACGACTTCGACGCTGGACACATCGCATCCGAACGGCAGGAGGATACTCGCGCCACAAGCTGGAAGCGCCGGCTGCCCGGCATTGCCGCCGTTGGGCGCATCAGGCATCGTGACCCGGTCGTATGCCGTATCGTCGATCTTGACGGTCGAGATCGTCGGGCGGTCGAAGGTGTACGTCAGCGTGATGGCTGCGGGCGCATCAGCCGCAAATGGGGTGTCAACCGTGCGATCAACATCGCCTGCGATGCCGGCAAACGCCAAACATCCACATGCGAGCAGACCTGGAACGAAGGTGCGGAATCTCATCACAATAGCTCCCAATCTTGTCAGTGCTGTCGTGCGGCGTCGTTGCGTTTCAGCCGACCCGCGCCGGGCTTGTTCAACCACACCACACAGTTGCTCGTGCAGCGTCATCCGTTGACATATCGGACGAGCGCTCTCTGCCTCTACTCCGTGGTGACAAAGGTGTCAGGCAATCGCGCCTGTCAGCCTGTTCTCTCCAGTTTCACTCTCCCGAGCCGAGGAGATCGACTCGGCGATAACAGAACGGGCCAGACCGCCCGCCCGACCCCACGACCCCCGCGCTCCGGTGCCTGCGACTGCAGGATCCAGACTCTCCTATTATGGACCGAATCCCACCGCTTGGGAAGCGGATTCCCGCGATTCCTCCACCCGATCTCGCCACATGCAGGCCGGCCGGCTCGTGTCGACACAAATTCGTGCGGCAACCTGGTAATGCTGACGCTTGACTTATCGACATTCGTCGATCCGTGTGACCGCGGTCAGCCTACGAGCTCTGTAACCTTGAGAAGCACTGGCGGGCGTTCGACCGGTCGCGGTTGGGCCGTCCATCCATACAGTGAACCCCCGCCGCTCGCGGATCTTGCAGCCGAGTCGGGCTTCGTCTCGTCCGTGCATGTTGCTTCGGCGATGAAGGTCGTCCGCAAGCGCATGATGATGATGCTGCTGCGCGAAGTCGCTGCCGAGACGGCAAGCGATCCGGCGGATCAGCAGGCGGAGTACCAGCGAGTCGTGGAGATCCTGCGCTAACGACGATCCAGCCAGCTTCGCCAAGGTTCGTCGATCACGATCTGACTCCGCCAATCACAGCCGTCAAACAGCGTGTCGTACCGGCATGTGTACAGGTCGCCCAGCGAAGTCGCCCTTCGATGAGCCGGGTAGTCCGCATGCATGTGCAGCGGGTAGCTGGCGCGGTGATCGAGCAGGTGGAGCTGCGCAGCCGTCAGTTCGCGCAGCACAACTCCAGCGAACAAAGCCTGGTGGATGAAGATCTTGTACCGGTGATCGCGCTCATAGAACGGCACGAAGCGTACGTCCAGATACAAATCCAGGAAGGTCCGGGCCCATGCACCCAGCAGTTGGGCGCGCGGCTGCACGATAAGCAACCCCGCGTTGACGTACGCGCGGAGTTCCTGCTGATCGACGCTTGCCGTCACCGTGAACAGGCTCTCCTCATCAACACCACATGCGTCGTACACGCTCCGCCAGAACGCGTCGATGGGCTCATCCGCGCGCGATCCGATGAGCGTGTGATCGACCGGCCGATAGCCCAGCACGGCATCCGCGGGCGGCAGCACAGGCGCCGGATCACGGATCACAAGCGAGTCGGCGTCCATCCAGATCATGCGCTCGCAACCGTGCCGGGCGGCAAGTCGCTCAGCAGCACCGGCCGCGATGACCTTCATCCCGTACGGGAAGGATAGCACCTCCGGATCGACATCGAACGTCGTCGGCTCAACACCGAGCTGCTTCAGCACGTCGAGTGAGCGTTGGCGCAGTGACGCCGACTCACCGGCCGGAACCATGGCGAGGATTGACGCACCGGAGAGCGACCCGGCGAAGCGCCGGATGCTCTCAACGAGCGTCACTGCCTCATCTTCGAGTTCCCCAGCTCGCAAACTGAAGGCAAACGCAGTTCGGGCCGCTCGCGTCATCACACACCGCTCCCTCAGTACCGACACATCCACCGATGATACCGGCAGCCGCCCGTCTGGTTTCCGAACACGCATGCTGCCGGACTCATCCGATCAACGACCGCTACTCTTCGCAGATGGATCGACATCGCTGCGCTACAACGCGATGGGCCGATCACCGGTTCAGAATCGCCTCCGCACGGAGCCGCTCACAAACCAAGCGGCGGCGGGATGATCCCTGGATCGAACGATGTTCCACAGCCGGGACAGACCCTCGTTCCCATCGCGCCGTGTAGCGAGCAGCCGCACAAGGCGCAACGCGGAAGCACGCCGTCAGGCGTGAAGAAGCACCAGTCAGGCCCGTACTGCTCGATGAAGCACACGGAATAGCAGCGGGTGAAGACGTACAGCGGCAGCAGGATCACCGTGCCCAGATACGGAATCGCCGCAATGCAACACGTCGCACACGTCGCCGCCACCGCGATCATGCCGATCGCCAGGCCGAGTACGAACTTCATCAGATAGAACAGAATGATCGTGCCGACGCGCCCGACGATCAGTTCATCGCGCACGGTCGCCCATGCGAGCATGACCGGTTCGTTGCGAAGGTACATCGTCGGAACGACGAAATCCTTCAAGATCAAACTGATCACAGTCAGGATGAATACGGCGACGATGAGCAGCCCGCCGCCTCCGAGCACAGCCGTCCAGCCTGAAGATGTGAAACGCCCGGACTGAAGATCAGGCCAAGCAATGGCGACGGCCAATGCGAAGATCGCCATGATGGCGAGCAAACCGATGAGTCCGAGTATGAACGAGAAGGCGAACAGGCTGTTGCCAAGCTCGCGGAACTCTTTCCACGGCTCGACCACCGCCCCGCGGTTGCGAACGATGCCATCGAGGAACATGAACTTGCCCCGGCTGGAGAGCCAGGTGATCAGCGCCCCGATCGCGAGCGCGATGAGCAGGACGATGGCGCCGATCACGATGATCGTGCCGAGGTAGCTGGCGATCCAGTCGGTGATCTCTTCGGTATTGGGCGGTCCGCCGCCGCCGCCCCGCCCTTGCCCGCCGCTGCCGGGGACGTGGAAGCCCCCCCCTTCGCCAAACACGGCGAGGAACGCGCAGAACCCCAGAACGAACCACTTCCCAAGATCGAACGGCTGAAAAAGCACGAGTTTCGTGCGTGCGATTGCTCGACCAACCGGATCAACAACGGAAATGGCCATGTGGTATCCTTTTTCTGAGCCGTCGCGGTGATCTGCTCTCACACCAGCCGCCATCTCACCCAGCCTACGCCCAAGCGGGCTGCTCGGTCAATAACACCGAGCGCGCAACCGCCGCGCTATCATCTGATTCCGAAGCGGCGACCGGTTCTTTCACGCTCAGCCGGATGTCGCGCGAGCATTCACCGACCCGACGTGCCCGCACCACGACACTCCCAAGGACCCCTCGATGCCGATTCGTGAAGTGCGCCGCTCCGCATAGACGATGATTCACCGGGTCGTCACGGGCACAAACCCGCATCACCTCGCCTCAGCATGCAGCACGGGTTCGCCGATCGGCCAACCGTGATTGGATCGACCGGAGTCGTCGGGGTGAAGCCCGTACGCCTGCGCGTCGAAGTGCAGCAGCATGAGCGTGTGGGCATCACGCCTGTGGATGCGGGCCGGCCGGAACGGCTCTTCGTATCGCACGACATCGGACAGCCGAACCTCGTCGATCGCGCCTGTAAAGAAGCTCGTCGGCTCACCCCGCGGGCCGGGGTCGGCGCCAACGTACAGCGGGAAGTGATTCCTCGTGATCGAACCGGCGTGTTCCGTTTCCGCGGTGACTTCGCCATTGACGAAGATGCGCAGCGCGGCGCCATCGTAGGTGAGCGCGATGTGCGTCCACTGATCCCACTGCCACGGCGTGCTCGTCTGGGCCCAGATATACCCGTGCCCGGCGAGATTGACGTATCCCGTGGGCGTTGTCTGGTTGGCGCCCTCGTTGCACCAGAACATGCCGAACGATGAACCTTCGGTCTTCGTGAGGAAGGCCACACGGCCGGTCGGCTCACTCCCCCGGACCCAGCATTCGAGTGTGAATGCGTGCACATCCAGAAGATCACGTGACACATCCAGTCGAACCGCGTCGTCGCCGTCAAGCTGGAGCACCTTGTTGTCGTCGGGCGCGGCGCCTGCGAACGCATCGAGGTTCGGCAATGCCAGCGGAATATCGGCCAGTGCGGAGACCGGGTGCGTGCGGCCGGCAGCGGTCTGGTAGATGATCGTCGCCTCGATACGGCCTATGGATCGCTCGGCGCCGTCGAACGCTGCGGTCCGTACACCGATCGGCAGCGATGCGGTATCGCCCGGCTGGATCGTGCCCTGCAGCGGCTCGTGTGTGAACCGCCAACTCTTCGGCACATCAAACGACACCTCGTACGGCATCGGCCTCGCGGTCGGGTTGTGCAGCAGCACCGTCACAGTGGACGACCGCTGCTCATCAACGTCGAGCGCAACCTCGCCCCGGACTTGCAGCCAATCCCCTTGACCAAGCCGATGCATCTCTTCCGCCTCGCTACCGAGGACGACGTCGCCGGGCAAGACCGATCCGACGGGCAGGACCGCCATGTCAACAGCGTCACGGCGAACGCGAACATGATTGATGTGGTCGAAAGAAGCGCCCGGGGCCAAGCTCGTCGCCTGCCCTCCGGTGATCGCAAGTACGTAGTAGTGGATGCCGTCGCGCACGCCTTCATCACGATACTCGTGCCAGTGCCCGGCAAACACCGCACGGACGCGGCCGTCCTCGGTGAACAGGCGATGCACATCATCCCAGTTGCAGCCTTGGTAGTTCCACCGCGGATGATGCAGGAAGACGAACACCTGCGTCGCATCCGTGGATGCAAGATCATCGCGCAGCCACGCCATCTGCTCAGGCCCGACGTTCTGATCCTCCGCCGGATTCGCGTACGACAACTCCTCATCGGAGAACAGGCAGACAAAGTGCGCCCAGTGGTAGTCAAACGAGTAGTA
Source organism: Phycisphaerales bacterium (assembly GCA_023135165.1). GTDB lineage: Bacteria > Planctomycetota > Phycisphaerae > Phycisphaerales > JAGLTS01 > JAGLTS01. The sequence continues at coordinate 29,832 of JAGLTS010000017.1, forward strand.
CAACGGGCCGAAGTGCTGCTTGTAGAGATCGGTGTGGCCGCCCTCCTTCTCCGGCCGGGCGTAGACGTCGTGGTTCCCTGCGACGGGGTACCAGGGCATCCGCAGATCGGTCATGACCTGCTTGTACTCCTCAGCCTGCGCGATCCACTGTTCATCCGTGTTGTACCCCTGAATCAGATCGCCCACCGTCATGACGAAGGCCGGCCCAAGACGATTGGCCATGCGCACAGCCTGTTCAAGAACAGCGATCCCCTCGTCAGGCCCGCCCGTGCGATCGCTGAAGATGACGAAGCTGAACTCATCCCGTTCAGCCGGCGCGTGCAACGCTTGTTCGGCGTCAGTCCCGGCGCTGACCGGCTCACCGAGCGGCGTTTCACCGGGTGCTGCATCCGGCGTCAGGGCGAAGGCGACGATCAGGGCGATGATCAGGCACGACGGCATGGCATATCTCCTCAGCGATGATATGGTCCACGACGAGCATACCAATTGCGGTGCCGGCGCGGACTCGCCGTTACGACAGAGGCCGCCCGCGCTGTCGCGGACGGCCTCAGCCTGTTCGAATCGGTGCCGTACTGCCTTGGCAGCGGCCCAATGTGACCGGCAAATCGGCTACCAGTCCCGCTCCGGAACGCCCATGCCGCTGCGATCCGGCCCGGCCGGGCGCGTCGGCGGCACATACGGGTTCTCCTCGATCAGTTCGAGAATCACCTCAACAGCTCGCTCAAGTTGCGGGTCGCCGCCATCCACCATGAGCGACGGGTCGTCGATGACCTCGATGTCGGGATCGACGCCGTGCCCTTCGATGCCCCACGTACCGTCGAGGTCGTAGTAGCCGAAGCGGGGGACGGTCATGAACGCGCCGTCGATGAGTTGCGGGTTGCCCGTGATCCCGACAAGCCCGCCCCAGGTGCGCGTCCCGATGATCGGGCCGAGCCCCGCCTGCCTGAACAGCTTCGGGAAGTGGTCGCCGCCCGAACCCGCCAGACCGTTGATGAGCATCACCTTCGGACCTTGATGTGAATCCTGCGGCGACATCATGTCCGTGGCGTCGCGAAGCGCGAAGTAGTTCATCACGGGGCGGTTGAGCAGTTCGATGAACCGGTGCGGAAGCTGCCCGCCGCCGTTCCACCGCTCGTCGATGATAAGCCCAGCCTTGCCCTTCTGGCCGTAGAACTGGCGGTACAAGTCGTTCTGGCCGTTGACGCCTGTGTCGGGAACGTAGATGTAGCCCACCGTTCCGTTGGTCTGTTCCTCAACGTACGTGCGATTCGCCTCGATCCATGCGCGGTATCGCAGGTTGCCTTCGCTGCGCATCGGCTCCAGGAGGATTCGGCGAACATCATCGTCAATGACGGGCTTTTCGCTCACGGCGATCTCAGTCACCCGACCCGCCATGCCGATGAACGCAGCCCACGGGTCGATCTCGGTGTCAATGGGCAGGCCGTTGACCTCAAGGATGAAGTCACCGACGTTGACATCCACGCCGAGCTGGCTGAGCGGCCCGCGTGCATCGGCATCCCATGCGGCGCCTTCGTAGATCCGCTTGATGCGGTAGGCCGTGCCTTCTTCGGTTGTCGCAAGCTCAAAGTCACAGCCGAGCATGCCGATGTTCTCGCGCGGCCCGCCGCCCTCACCGTCGCCGCCGCCGTAGTACGCGTGGCCGACGTTGAGCTCGGAGATCATCTCACTGATGACAAACGACAGATCCTCGCGCGTGATGCAGTCATCGACCATCACGCTGTAGCGATCGTAGATGGCGTCCCAGTCCAAGCCGTGCATCCCCGCGTCGTAGAAGTAGTCTCGCTGGATGCGCCAGGCGTCGCGGAGGATCTGAGCCCATTCCTTGCGCGGGCTGATCTTGCCACGCAGGCCGTCCGTCGGAAGCGTCTTGGCGAGCGACTGCCCAGGGGCCGCGCTGATGATCGCCGCACCGGCCGCGCCGAGCACGATGAGCTTCTTGCCATCGCCGGAGAGGGCATAGCCGAACACGCCGGCCACGACGTTCCGCTCACCCGTGTCAGGGTCGTCGATGTCGAAGAGCTTGATCGATGGAAGGCCGCCCCGCCCGCCGCTCAGATACAGGAGCTGGTTCTTGTCATTGCATGCAAGCTGCCTGAAGTTGCCGGCGTCCACGGGAAGCAGCATCGCTCGCCGCTCAAAGCCCTCGATGTCGATGACGACGGGTTTCGCCTCGTCATCGTCATCCTCCTCGACCTCCGCATCCGTCTTGGTGACACTGAAGGTGCCCGAGATACCCATCTCGACGACCTCCCACGTACCGGTGATCGTGTCGCCCTCCAGCATGCCCCGCAGTATCGAGGTCATGCCCTCTTCGGTGTCCGTGGCGGTGAACTCGCCGGTCGCCTCGTCGAACGTGATCTCGCCGAGGTCATCCGTCTGGGACTCACCCATCATCTCGACTGTGTTCGTACCGGTGATTGTTCCATCCTCGGCGACGTTGATCGACATCGTGAACGATGCGCTGTCCATCTCGGGAGGCAGGCCCATGGCTGACAGACCGCTGACGGTTCCTTCCCACACGCCGTGGATCGGGCTTGTAGGAACGTAGGCATCTTCATCCTCCGCGTCCTCATCCTCCTCATCATCGTCGTCGGCGTCTTCATCGTCCGCCTCATCGCCGTCGTCGGACTCCGCCTCATCGTCTTCGGCATCATCACCTTCATCGTCAGCATCTTCGTCGTCAGCATCCTCGTCGTCAGCCTCCTCGTCATCCCACTCCTCTTCATCGCTCTCCGGAAACCACGGGTTCTCCACCTCGCTGTTGAGCGGGACGGCCAGCAGCACGCCGCTCTTGCGATAGACGAACGTCGTGTCGATGTCGCTGTAGGTCGGGCTGAAGCTGCGAGTGCTCGTGAAGTAGAGGAAGTCGCCCTTGCGATCGAACGTCGGCGACAGCGAATCGAACATCGGGCTCGTCACCGCGGTGAGTTCCGCGTTCTCGATGTTGTAAACGTGGATCACACCCTGGTCGTTCACTCCATCCGAGAGCGAGAACGTCAACCACTTCGAGTCGTGCGACCAGTTCACATCGGGCGTGCCATAACCGGCGTTGGTCACGACGTGCGTGATCTCTTGCGTCTCGACGTCAAGCAGGTAGATCGCCCCGGTCTTGTCACCAAAGCAGATCGTCTTGGAATCGGGCGACCACGCCTGGAGGATGCGATAGCACGTGCCCTCGTCTGTGAGCTGCCGCGTCTCGCCCCTGCCGTCGGACTGCGTGATGTAGATCTCGTACTCGCCGGTGGCGTCGGAGAGATACGCAATCCACTTTCCATCCGGCGACCAGAGCGGATCACGTTCCGCGATGCCGTTGGTTCTGGTCAGGTTGCGCGTGATGCCGTTCTCAGCCGGGACGGAGAAGATCTCGCCGCGCGCCTCGATGACCGCGCGTTTGCCGGTCGCAGAGATGTCGCCGCCGGAAATATAGTCGCTGTAATCGACCATCTGGTCTCGCAACGTCGGTCGATCGCCGGGGATGGTGATGTCAACCGGCCGAAGCTCCCGCGATCGCAGGTCGAGCAGGTGGATGCGTGAGCCGTTCTGAAGGACGATCTCGCCGCGCCCGCGTTTGCCCGGGCCGATCGAGGGCCACTTGACGTCGTATTCGTCGAAAGCGGTGACCTGCTCGCGCTCCTGGGTCGTCGTGTCGTACACCCAGATGTTGAGTTTGTGATTGGGGCCGGCGTCAGAGAGGTAGTAGACCTTCTCGCCGTGCCACATGGGGATGCTGTCGGTGCCTTCCCAGTCGGTGATGCGCTTGGCGCTGTGATCGACGAGGTTGAAGAGCCAGATGTCGGTCTGCTGGCCACCCGTGTAGCGCTTCCATGTCGCGTTGTCACGGGAATACGGCGTGTAGGCGAGCCACGTACCGTCCGCGCTGATGGCTGCTCTCGTCCCGTATGGCACGGGCAGCGGCTCGGGCAGCCCGCCTTCCGCATCGACCGTCGCGAGCATGTATCGCATGCCCGGCTTCTCGAAACCGACCATGGCAAGCAGCAGCTTCCCATCCGGCGTCCAGTCAGCGAGCAGCTCGGCCGATGGATGATGCGTCACGCGATACGCGATTCCGCTCCCATCCGCGGGCAGCGTGTAGATGTCCGCATTCCCCTCGTAGTTGCCCATGAAGGCGATCGTCTTGCCCTGCGGGTCGAACTTCGGAAATCGCTCCGGCCCGGGCGGACTGGCGATCTTCACCGCCGTCCCGCCTTCACGCGGCACCTTCCAGATGTCGTTCGCATAGACGAAGACGATGCTGTCCTCGCTGACATCCGGGAATTGCAGCATCGTCGCGTCCGGACGAATCGCGGAGTCAGCCAACGCCGCCGATCCAATCGAACCGGCTACGCACAGCGAAATTGCAATCGGCGCCAACGACCGGCGCACAAACGCGAGATCTCTCATGGGAAACTCCTGAAAGGGTGAACAGGGATCATACCCAGCACGCCCATCACGGTTGCACGCACCGGCTCGGTCAATCCGAGCCGCCTCAAGTTGACGGTCGGCTCCGCAGGCGGGACCATCGAGCCATCACGCTCGGGCCCGTGGCGAAACGGCAGACGCAGCGGACTTAAAATCCGCTTCCGCGAGAGCGGAGTGTGGGTTCGACTCCCACCGGGCCCATCCAATCCGCTGTCCCGCGAGGCTGCCTCCTCAGCCGCACCATGCCGCATGTCTGTCCGCGCACACGCCGTCCCTACGGCGAACCACGCTGAACTGCTTATAATCCGCTCGACCATATCCGCGAGAGACGGCGCTTGGAATCAGCGAGGACGGCGTGAGACGCAAGAACACACACCAACCGGACGCCTACATGCCGCCGGGATCAGGCGGCGGTGCGTCGCTGTTGCTCACATACCACAGGCTCCTCGGCGCCAGGCTTTATCTGCACACGTGGATCAGGCTCGTCGTCGCCGCGATGATCGTCATCGGCACGCTGCTCGCCAAATACGTCATTGGGATCGAAGACCTCGACGTGCGAAGCCTCATGCTCATCGCCGTCGCGATCACGATCTACAACGCGGCAGCCTGGATCTTCTCCCGCTCCTATCGCGTTCCGCAGCGCTCGGCGGAGTCATACCATCTTCTCCTCAACGTCATGTTCGTCACGATCGTGCTCGATTACCTCTGCCTGACCGCCGCGATCTGGCTGGTCGGCGGCGCTCGGTCCCCTTTTCTCGCACTCTACCTGCTCCACGTGATCCTCAGCAGCATGCTGCTCCCGCGACGCACCGCCTTGGTGAGCGTGATCCTCGCCTACGCGCTGCTCATGTCGCTCGTCCTTGTTGAATGGACTGCCATCCTCACGCCCAGAATGCCCATCGGCGCAGTCGCCGGTACCGAGCCAATGAGCGCTCGCTTCGCAATCACCGTCATGGTGGTGTATGGACTGCTCTTTGGCCTGACCGCGTTCCTGGTCATGGGCCTGAGCCGCGTGCTGCGCCACAGTGATCGTGAACTTCATGAGATGAACGCCTCGCTCCGGCGCCTGTCGCGACTACGCCGAGACTTCCTGCGGATCATCGTCCACGACCTCAAGGCGCCGGTCGGCGCGGTCACCGGCCTGCTGGGCAACCTCAACACCGGACTCTGCGGCGACCTCAACGAAAGGCAAGCCGAGTGGGTCATCCGCTGTCTCAAGCGATTGGACGGCCTGACATCTTTCCTCCACGAGTTGCAGACCCTGGCTCTTGTTGAGTCCGGCACGCTCAGCCAACAGGTCGGTCACGTCGATGTCCCGGAGCTGCTCACCGCGCTGGTGGATGAGAACCAGGACCTCGCGGAGTTGCACTCCCACTCGCTGCTACTGGAACTTGACCCCGAGCTTACCGATCGGTCGATCGTCGCCATTCGACCGCTTCTGCGTGAGGCGATCGTCAACTACATCACCAATGCCATCAAGTACACGCCCGACGGCGGGAAGATCGTCGTGCGGGGCAGGGCGTTGCCATCCGCGGTTCGCATCGAGGTGCAAGACAACGGCATCGGAATCGCCGACGAAGATCAGTCCCGGCTATTCAATGAGTTCGTCCGCATCCACCGCGCCTCGCCCGTCGCCAACGTGCCGGGGACCGGCCTTGGCCTGTCAATCGTTCAGCGGATCGTACAGAGCCATGGCGGGCGCACATCCGTGACGAGCAAGCTCGACGTAGGCAGCACGTTCGCCATTGAGATCCCCGCCGACAGCGCCACCGCACTGCGGTAGACCCACGCGCCCCGGCATCACGAGCAAGCGCGCGCACGCCGCGCCGGCGTGTTCCGTGCATCGCCTTTGCGCACCCCGCACCGACCGTACCGTGAATGCTATGTGCCGAAGACCGTCTTGAGCACACCGAGCAACGCCGCGTGGTCGATTGGCTTCTGGAACACGCCGGTCAGGCCGAGTTCCGCCGGGCTCACCGTCCGCGTCAGGTCATCACCCACGGAACTCAGCATATAGACCGGCGCCTCGTTTCCGAGCACCTTGAGTTCCTTCACGAAGTTCGTTCCCGCATCCACCTCTTCCATCATCAGATCGACGATGACAAAGTCGGGTTTCTGCTCCTTGTATACGACCAGCCCCTTCTCAGCCGTGGCTGCCTCGACCATCACATAGCCGTGCGCTTCCAGAACCATCCGCAAGGAGTCACGGAAGTCGGCATCGTCTTCGACATAGAGGATTACATGCTTTCCGTCTTGCATTCTTCAGCACCATTCATAGACGTGGGTTTGACGACGCATCGCGTGACACTCTCCGCCTCGAACATCGCCGCATCGCGAACGAGCAAAAGCGGCTCGATAAACCGAACGGCGGCATCGAGGTTGCGCCCGGCCTGAGGGGAGATCGACTCGCCGAATTCATCGAACTCGTGTCCGCGAATCCCTAATGCATAGCCTTGCGCGGGCGAGTCAAACACATCGCGCGCGATCGCCAGCAGCGTCGCCGGCTCAATCGTGTGCGATGAAAACGCGAACTCCGTTCGAGGCATCAGCTTCTCATAAGAAAACGGGTCCGGACAGGCAGCGTGCGCATCGGCGAAGACCACCACGTCGTGCTCCGCGACCATCGCCGCATCCTCAACGTTGAGCTGGTAGTTCGTCTCAATCGTCACGCCGGGCAGCATCTTGGCGCGTACCGCCTCAGCGAAGGCCGGGCCGAGGCCGTCGTCGAGACGACCTGGGTTGCCATAGCCGATCAACAGGATGTTCGCCGTCCCGGTTCGCATTACCAGCTCGCACCCTTTGTCCTGCTGTCAATCACATTGCCCTCACAGTCGACCAGCTTGACTTTGAGCGGCATCTGACCCATCGCGTGCGTCGCGCAGCTCAGGCACGGGTCGTAGGCGCGAATCGCGACTTCGATATGGTTCAGGAGACCTTCGGTGATTTCCTTCTTGCCCGAGAGGTACTTCTTCGCCACGCCCGTCACCGCCATGTTCATCGGCATGTTGTTGCTGGTCGTCGAGACGATCAGATTGCACATCGTCACCTGGTCATTCTCGTCAATCTTGTAGTGATGGAACAGCGTCCCACGCGGGGCTTCGAGAATGCCCACGGCCTCGCGGCGCGGTTCACCCTTGACGACGAGATCCTCACCTTGAAGGTCGTCGTCGTGAAGCAGTTCCTGGATCTTCTCCGCGGAATGCAGCACCTCGATCATCCGCGCCCAGTGATAGGCGAGCGTGATGTTGTTGGGCTTGCCGTTGGTGACGGCTGCGAATTCCTGCCTGGCCGCCTCCGCCTCGGGTGTGTCGATGAAGTCACACGCATTGATGCGGGCGAGCGGGCCGACGCGGTACCAGCCGTCCTCAGGCCCGATCGACTTGATGAACGGGAACTTCATGTAGGACCAGGGCTTGACCTCTTCGGCGATGAAATCCAGGTACTTCTGGTTATCCATGTGATCGAAGATGGTGTTGCCATCCTTGTCGATCGCGCGGAGACCGCCGTTGTAGAGGTCCAGGGCGCCGTCTTCTCGAACCAGGCCGACGTGGCTGGAATCGAACGAGCCGAAGCCCGCAGCCATTTCAAGGTTTTCGACGGTGTAGTCCTTGGCGATCTTCACCGCGCCGCGGGACCACTCCATCATCTGATCCATATCTTTGAGGAGAAAGTCGCGTTCCTCGATCGTGAGGTTCTTGTTGATGCCGCCGGGGATCGCGCCGGTGCCGTGAATCTTCTTGCCCGCGGTCACACGGATGCATTCCTGGCCGAACTTCCGCATGAAGATGGCCTGCTTGCCGAGTTCCGGGAACTTGGCTGCTATACCGAAGACGTTGCGGATGGCGGGGTCGGCGTCAAAGCCGAAGAGCAGATCGGGCGAGCAGAGATGGAAGAAGTGCAGCACGTGCGACTGAAACGTCTGCCCGTAGTGCATGAGGCGTCGCATCTTCTCAGCGGTCGGCGTGAGATTCTCGCCGCCGACGAGACGGTCCACCGCCTTGGCGGCGCAGAGATGATGGCTCACCGGGCAAATGCCGCACAGCCGTTGCACGATCACGGGCAATTCCCAGTACGGCCGGCCCTGGATGAACCGCTCGAACCCGCGGAACTCGACGATGTGCAATCTCGCCTGCTGAACCTCGTTGTTCTCATCGAGCAATATGGTGACCTTGCCGTGTCCTTCCACGCGGGTGACGGGCTCGATCACGATCTTCTTCGTATCAGTCGTAGCAACCATTGTCCTGCTCCCGTTCACCTTAGTCGTACTTGACAAGCTCGTATGGAAGGTCCAGTGGTTTGTTGTTCAAGAGCGCGACGAGCGCCTCCCAGAGCATATCCGCGGGCGGCGGGCAGCCCGGCAGGTGATAGTCGATCTTGACGACCTCATGCGCCGGGTAGACCTTGTCGAGCATCAGCGGGATGTCCGGATCATTGGGCGGTACGCCGGCTGGATTGTGGACCGATGGGCCGTCCACATAGGCCTCCTGGAGGCATTCCTGCAAAGGCACCATGTTTCTCATCGCGGGGATTCCGCCCGAGATGGCGCAGTCGCCGACCGAGATCAGCACATCACAGTGCTTGCGAAAGTCCCGCAGAACCTCGACGTTCTCCTCATGGGCACACCCGCCCTCGATCAAGCCGACAGCACACCGGCCTGTGAACGTCTTGATGTCATCCAAGGGCGACTTGTCGAAATCGACAATCTCCGCCAGCGCGAGGATGCGCTCGTCGATGTCGAGCAGCGACATGTGGCAACCGAAGCAGCCGGCCAGCGATGTTGTTGCGATCTTTGGCTTTGCCATGACCAGGTTCCTTCCTGTTACTTCGCGGTGACAGCCCCGTCAGCCTCGATCTCCGAACCGATGGGTTTGTGGTCGTAAAGACGCTTCCCGATGGGCACGACATAGCCAACCCGCTTCTTGATGATCGCGCCGACAGGACACGCCTCGATCGCCGCGTCCGTCACGTCCACATTCGTATCCGCCAGCGCAGCCTCGGCGTTGACCGCGACGCGCTTCTCCTCACCCCGGCCGACGAACTGGAAGACGTTCTTGCCATCCACTTCTTGCGATGAGCGAACGCATCGCCCGCAGAGGATGCAGCGATGGCGGTCGATCATAATGTCCGGATGCGTGGCATCGACATCGCGGTCGGGGAACATATATGGGTACTTCGGCGCGGTGATGCCGAAGCGATAGGCGAGGGCTTGCAGCTCGCAGTTGCCGCTCCTCTCGCAGAACATACAGAAGTGGTTGCCTTCGACAAAAAGCATGTCGATGAGATCTCGCCGCAGGCTGCTGATCTGCTCGGTGTCGTTCTCAACGACCATGCCTTCCGTGATGGGCGTCGTGCATGCGGACATCGGCCGGCCGTTCACCATGACGGTGCAGACTCGGCAGCTTCCATGCGGTGTGAGGCCGTCCTTGTGACAGAGCCGCGGGATGTAGATCCCCGCCTCTTGCGCCGCGCCAAGGATCATCTGGCCCGGCTGACCCTCGATTTTCGCGCCATCAATCGTCAATGTGACTGTCTGACTCATGGGTGTGATCTTCCTTACGCGTGGGCGTGGACCGATGTGCGACCGGCGATCTTCTCCGCCTCGGCGACGGCCTGGGCGAGGTCGAACGTGGCCTGGAAGCCTTGCGTCTCTTCCTTCACCATCGCTTCATATACCGGACGGAAGTTCTCAAGCGTCGTGAGGATTGGATTCGGCGAGGTCTGGCCCAGACCGCATCGGCTGCACGTCTTGACCGTCTGCCCAAGCTCCTTGAGGTAGTCCAGATCGGCAGGCTCAGCCAGCCCGGCCATGATCTTCTCAAGCCGATCCATCAACAGCCGATTACCGACGCGGCAGGGTGTGCAGTACCCGCAGCTCTCTTCGACGAAGAACTCCATGAAGGCGTGGGCGACTTTGAGGATGTTCCGATCCGGCCCGAACACCATCAGCGCGCCGCCCGTCGCCAGATCGTCGAAGCAGATCTTCCGGTCGTAATCTTTCGGCCCGACCATTTGCCCGCTCGCGCCACCGACCTGGACAGCCGCGGCATCAGCGCCGCCGCATTGTTCGAGAACTTCCCGCAGCGTGACCCCAAGGGGCATCTCGTACACGCCCGGCTGCTTGCAGTCGCCGGAGATGCTCAAGAGCTTCGTGCCGGAGCTTCTGTCCGATCCGAACTCGTTGAAGGAGGCGGGCCCGAGTTCGAGGATCTTCGTCACGCAACAGAGCGTCTCGACGTTGTTCACGACGGATGGGCAGTCGAGGTAGCCCTTCTGTGCGGGGAACGGCGGGCGGTTCTTTGGATCACCCCGCAGCCCTTCGCAGGAGCTGATCAGAGCAGTCTCCTCGCCGCAGATGTACGCCCCTGCGCCCATCTGGATTCGGATGTCGAAGTTGAACCCTTCCTTGCCGAGGATGTTCCGCCCGAGCAGGCCGTCCTTGCGGCGCTGTTCGAGCACGCTTTCAAGAAACGCTATCAGGTAGCGATACTCACTCCGCAGATACACGATGCCCTCTTCCGCACCGATGGCGTAGCCGGCGATCGTGATGCCCGCGAAGACGCGGTCGGGCAGCTCGGTGAGCAGCACACGATCCTTGAACGTGCCCGGCTCACCCTCATCCGCGTTGCACAAAACGAACTTGCGATCCCCCGGGGCGCCGCGCGTGAATTCCCACTTCATGCCTGCTGGGAATCCAGCGCCGCCTCGTCCGCGGAGCCGAGCGGTCTTCACCGCGCGGATCACCTCGACCGGGCTCATCGCCAACGCCTTGCGAACGGCCTCGCCGCGGTTGATCGGCGTGAAGAGCAGATCGCCTCGCTTGCGGATGTTGTTGTGGACCATTGAACCGACCAGCGGGTGCGCGTTGTTTCCGTCGCCGTGCTGCTTGACGAGACGCGCCGGGTCCATGTGCTGCCTAAGCTCGCGGACGATCTCTCTCGCTTTGTCGCTCGAAACGTTCGGAATGATGACGTCGTTGATGGCCACCGCCGGTGCCTGGTCCGACTGACCGATGCAAGGCGTCGTCTCCAACGTGAGTTGGCCGTCGGGCGTCGTTTCGCCGAAGTTGATGCCCAGCTCCTCGACGAACGCCTGCCCGACGCGATCGGCGCCCTGCAAGCGATCGATGACGTCATTGCAAAGTCGAATGACGACCTTGCCCTTCGGTTTGCTCGAAAGAAAAGCGTAGAACGACACGACGCTCTCGACTTCCACTCGGTGCGTGGAGAGCTGCTCGGCGATCAAGTCCATCGCTTCGCTGGAGACGTAGCCGTACTTGTCATTCACCGCCTGAACAACATCCATCATGCGCGTGCGATCGCACTCGTGCGCCTGGCAGATGTCCTTGACGGCTGTCACTAAGGCCTCACTCATGGAATACCTCGCGTGTGCTCTGAGTGAATACTTCCGCTCAAATCCGTGGTCTCGCACAGCCCATCGACCGAATCGGCATGGTATGCAAAAAGCACGTCAACTCGGCCCGATGGACAAGAGGAAGCATGTGTTTTTGTGTGATTGATCTTGTGTCTCAAGATGCTCCGGGTGAGGCATGTGATGCTCGGTTCGGGGACATGTTCCTCCCGTAAGCGAGCCACCGGTCATCTCGCACCAACCGGAGCGAAAGCCGGCCCGGCTCGCCTTGTTGGAGAGGTTGCCTCGCTACCGCAGCATCGCCTCCGCTGGGACCATCTCCGCCGATTTCGCCGGCACGTACTCGGGATAGTCGGGGAACCACATCGCCTCATGCACGGCCATTTCGATCTCGCCATCGGGGATGAGTCGGCCGAGGTTCAGACGCTTCGCTTCACGGATCGTGCCTGCTGCGATCTTCGCTGAGACCGCGCGCAGCTCACTCTGATCAGGGTAGAGCAGGCCCGTCTCGTAGGGATCTTCCGTGACGCACTCGGCCAGCGCCTGCGCCGCGGCAAGGAACATCGAGTCGGTCACCTGCCTCGCCTCGGCAACGATGCAGCCAAGTCCCACACCAGGGAAGATGAAGACGTTGTTGCCCTGCCCGATCGTGTGCGTCTTGCCCTTGTACTCGACGGGATCGAACGGACTGCCCGTGGCGAGCAGTGCCCGGCCATCCGTCCATTCGATCGCCTCCCTCGGCGTGCACTCCGCCTTGGATGTCGGATTGCTGAGGGGCATGATGATCGGCCGCTCGACGTGCTTGGCCATCTCCTTGACCATCTCCTCGGTGAACTGACCGGCCGTGGCCGTCGTCCCGAGCAGGATCGTGGGTTTCACCTTCTTCACGACTTCGAGAAGTGGGAAGATGTCCGCATCACCAAAGCCGTAGTGCTTCATCTCGTCAGGCCGCATCGCGAAGGCTCGCTTGTGCTCGTCGGCGATGGTCCGTGCGTCGTAGACGAGACCCCGGCTGTCGATGAAGACCTGGTTACGATGAATCGTCTCGGCGTCCGCGCCCTCAGCCTCCATCGCGCTCTTGACGAGTCGGCCGATTCCAACGCCCGCCGCGCCAGCCCCGGCATAGACGATGCGCTGGTCGGACAGTTTCTCGCCGGCGTGCTTCACAGCGGCGAGGATGCCGCCGAGCGCCACCGCAGCCGTACCCTGGATGTCATCGTTGAAACTTGTGACGCGCAACCGATACCGGTCAAGCACGCTGAACGCGATGTTCTTGTGGAAGTCCTCCCACTGCACGAGGGCTCGCGGGTAGACCTTCAGCACAGCCTCGACGAACGCCTCGATGACATTGTCGAACGCTTCACCACGCAGCCGGCGATGGCGGTACCCCATGTAGTACGGGTCCTGCAAAAGCTCGACGTTGTTCGTCCCGACATCGAGGCTGATCGGAAGCGTGTACTTCGGATGGATGCCCGCAGCGGCGCTGTAGAGAGACAGCTTCCCAACGGGAATGCCCATCCCGCCCGCGCCTTGATCGCCCAGGCCGAGGATGCGCTCGTTGTCCGTCACAACGATCAGACGCACATCATTGTTCGGTGCGTTCCGGAGCACCTCGGGAATCCGCCCGATGTCGTCCGGCGTGATCCAGATGCCGCGGGGCGACCGGAGGATGTGGCTGAACTTTTGACACGCCTGACCAACGACCGGCGTGTAGACGATCGGCATGAGTTCCGGCAGGTTCTCGATCAGAAGCCGATAGAACAGCGTCTCGTTGCGCTCCTGCAGCGCCGCCAGGCCGATGAACTTCTCCAGATCATCTTTCTTATCGCGCAGGTGCTCCAGCTCCAGCGCCACCTGCTCTTCGATGCGAAGCTGTGTGGGGGGAAGCAGGCCGCGAAGACCGAAGTCATCGCGCTCCTTCTCATTGAACGCCCACCCTTTGTTGTACCGCGAATCGCGCATGAGCCTCGGTCCCTTGACGGGAACCTCAACAAGCCGCTCAGCATGGCCGATCCGTTTCGCTCCGTTTTCCATGGTCTACTTCTCAGTATCGTTTCAACATCATCCAGTGCAGGTCGGCGCCGCTGCGTGACACCACGGCAGTCCTCCGGCGCGCCTGCGCAATCCGTATAACCAGTCAGGTCTCCAGAAGCTCGCCGACCTCGCTGCCGACGAGCCGTTTCACCCAATTGAACCAACCATCCAGCCCGTCACCGGAGGCAGCCGAGATCTTCATGATCGGCACATCCTCCCGGATCGCGCGGATGTCCGCCAAGAACAAATCCATATCGAAAGGCACGTAAGGCAACAGATCCATCTTGTTCAGCAGCAATACGCCCGCCTCAAGAACCACATACGGGTGCTTGGCCGGCTTGTCATCACCCTCTGGCACGCTGAAAAGTCCGACCTTGACCGTTTGGCCGAGGTCAAACCCGATCGGACAAATCAGGTTTCCTACATTCTCGATAATGAGTAGATCAAGTTCGTCGAGCGGCATGGTCGCCATGCCCTGGCGGACCTGATTCGCATCCAGGTGACAGCCTTTGCCCGTGTTGATCTGGCTGACGTGCTCGCAGTGCGCCGCCAGGCGCGTCGCGTCGCGCGTCGTGGTGAGATCACCGGTAATCACACCGATGCGCATCTCGTCGCGCAATGCGCTGAGCGTCTTCTCCAGCAGCAGCGTCTTACCGGAGCCGGGCGATCCCATCAAGTTCAAGCAGGCCGTGCCCGCATCTCGCAACATGCTTCTGTTGAGCTGCGCGATCTCGTCGTTCAGCTTGAGCACGTTCTCGACGACGTTAATTTCCATAACACCTGTTCCTAGGCCTGCGTCGGCTGCTCGACCGTCAGCCCCTTGAGCACAATTCCACTGCCTGCGAGGACTTCCGGATGTGCCGCTCCGCATTGAGGACAGAGCATTGTATAGGCATCCTCGGGTTCGTAGGCGTGCCCGCACGTTTTGCATCGAATCCGTGTCGCAATTCGTGTGATTGTCAGCGCTGAGCCTTTGACGGCAGGCTCGGACTCGACCAGTGCCGCCCAGGCGAACCGCATCAGCTCCGAGTCGAGATGCTCCAGGCTGCCGATGTCGATCCGCACTTCCGTCAGCGTCGCAGCTTCAGGCAGCAATGCCTGCACCTGCTCAAGCAATGCGGTGGCGATGGACATCTCATGCATCGAAGCAACTCCATGAGGCGGGTGCGCGTCGCCTCGCTTGCGACTCAACAGATCCTGGGCAGTTCCTCGCCGTAGGGTTTCTGGATGATGCGCCTGCCGCCGACCTCCGTGAGCAGTTCGCAGAGGCCGTCACGATCCTCGCCGAACGCACCGATTACCTCGGCGCGCTGCCCCAGCCGGTGCGCTCGGAGCGAGCGCAGGGCCGCCGCCGCCTTGTGTTTGCGGACCACAACGACGACCTTCCCTTCGTTGGCGACATCCAGTGGGTCCAGGCCGAGCATCTCCGCCGCGTAGTTCGTCTCCGGCCGAATCGGGATCTTCGCCTCGTCGATCGTCAGGTGTTGGCCGCTCTGCTCCGCCATGTCGGAGACGACGCCAGCCAGCCCGCCCCTCGTCGCATCACGCATGAAGACGATCCCCTGCACCTCGTCGAGCAGCCCCCCGATCATCCCGCCCAGCGGCGCGACGTCGCTTGCCAGCTCGCTTGTGATCCAAGGCTGAGCCTCGCGCTGCAGCATCACCGCCAGGCCGTGGTCCGCGACCGTGCCGCTGAGGATGACCACATCGCCGGGCTGAATACGATCCGTGGAGAGCGTGCGTCTCGGTCGGACCAACCCGATCCCAGCCGTGTTGATGTACATCCCATCCGCTTGCCCGCGTGCGACGACCTTGGTATCGCCCGTGACGATGGTGACGCCCGCTTCCTCAGCCGTCGCCTGGACCGAATCGAGCACCCGTCGAAGCACCTCCATGTCCAAGCCCTCTTCGAGGATCAGGCTCAGCGAAAGATGCGCAGGGTCGGCCCCGCAGACCGCCAGATCGTTGACCGTTCCGCTGACCGCGAGCCTGCCGATGTCGCCGCCGGGGAACTCGAGCGGCTGCACAACGTAGCTGTCCGTGGTGAACGCGAGTCGGCCCGCCTGGACGGGCAGGAGCGCCGCATCGTCGAGCGTGTCAAGTAGGTCGTTGGTCAGCCGAGGTCGGATCACATCACGCAGCAGCTCATCGGTGAGCTGCCCGCCGCCCCCGTGCGCGAGAACGACACGGCGAGCGTGCGGGTTGAACACGGGCGTCCTGCTGGTCGAGACCGTTGTCATGCGATCACCTCCTGACGCTCATCAACGCGGCGGCGCTTCATCTCGTTCCGCCGATACTTGAACCACGCCTGACATGAACCTTCGGAACTGACCATGCAAGGCCCGATCGGGTTGATCGGCGTGCAGACGGTTCCGAAGAGCGAGCAGTCGCGCGGCACACACTGACCCGTGATGACCTCACCGCATCGGCAGCCCGGCGGCTCCTGGTCCTCGCCGAGCACGATACCGAACCGCTGGAATGCATCGAACTGGGCGTACTCCGGTCGAAGGTCAAGCCCGCTTTGCTCCATCACGCCCAGCGCCCGCCACGCCGCATCACCGGGGATGAAGACCTTGTCCATGAGCGCCCTCGCAGCCGGGTTGCCGTGCGGATTGACCGCTTCGGGATACAGGTTCTCGAGCTTGGCCTCGCCGCGCATGACCTGCTCGGCGAGCCGGTCGATGCCCGCCATGATCTGCAACGGCTCGAACCCGGCGATAACGCACGGCTTGCGGTACTCCTCGACGATCGGGCGGTACTCCTCCGACCCGATGATGACCGAGACGTGGCCCGGGCAGAGGAAGCCGTCCACCTTGAGATCAGGATTCGACAGAAGCGTCCGCATCGCGGGGATGACGAGCTTGTGGCAGGGGAGGATGGTGAAGTTGCGGATGTCCCTCGCCTCGGCTGTCAGCACCGCCGCAGCCGTCGCGGGGGCGGTCGTCTCGAAGCCCACCGCGGCGAAGACGACCTCGCGATCCGGCTGAGCTGCAGCGATGTCCAGGGCGTCCATCGTGCTCGTGATGACGCGTACATCCGCGCCTTCGCTGCGCGCCAGTTCCAGCGACCCGTCGGCGCCCGTCACGCGCATCATGTCGCCGTACGTCGTGAGCGTGATGTCATCGCGCCGCCCCAGCTCGATCAGCGCGTCGATGTAGCGCTGCGCCGTGACGCAGACGGGACACCCAGGCCCGCTGATCAAACGGATGTTGTCAGGCATCAGCGAATGCACACCGCTGCGACACGCGCTCACCGTGTGCGTGCCGCATATCTCCATGAACGAGACGTCCCGCTCGATCGTCCGCGCTGTCCGCGCAAAATCCTGGACAAGCCGTGTCATTCGTCCGCGCAGCGTCATCGCATCACCTCATCTTCTTCCTCTTGCGGAATCACCTCGATCAGATCCCACGTCTCGCGCGCGGTCGCTTCATCGACCTGCTGGATCGAGAAGCCCGCGTGGACGAGCACCCAGTCGCCGACCCCGGCCTCGGGCGTCATGACGAGATTCACACGCATGCGTGCATCGCCGATGCGGACCCAGGCGGTGTCGCCTTCGCATTCCTCAATCTTGGCTGGGAGCGCCAGACACATGCATCACCTCTCCTTCCGTTGCAGGCACGCCGCTGCGATCGCCGCTTGCCCCAGTGAAATCCCCCCATCCGTCGCAGGAACCGCGTGATGCGTCAACACCTCGCAGCCCGCCCGTTCCAATCGCTCCGCGACGCGCTCCGTGAGCAGCGCATTGCAGAATACGCCGCCGGTTAGCCCGACGGTGTGCAAGCCCGCCGTCTCGACCGCGCGAAGCGCCGCCGCCGCCAGTCCCGCTGCCACCGCATCATGGAACAGCCACGCGATGTTCTCAGTCGGCTCGCCTCGCCTCATCCGCTCGATCAATTCGCCAAGCAGCGGGCGCTGATCCAGTTCAAACGGTTCGCCCGCCTCGATACGGATGATGTCATCACCCGTCGGCCGCTCGCCGGCGCGCGCCGCTGCCGATTCGAGCATCATGCCGGACATCGCTTCGTGATGGTTGTAGTCGCACACCCCCAGAAGCGCCGCAGCCGCATCAAACAGCCTGCCTAGGCCCGAACTCGCCGGGCAGTTCAGCGACCCATGCAGCAACCCCAGCATCGCAGCACGTTCATCGCGGTCAGCCAGCACGCCCGCCGCCGCTTGGTGGTCGATCGCATCATCTCCAAACACATCGAAAAGCCAACTGATCGCGCACCTGCCCGTCTGCTTCGCCGCGGCATCTCCACCGGGCAGTCGTAATGGTCGAAGCCTGCCGACCCGTTGGTACCCGGTCAGGTCGCCGATGAAGATTTCACCCCCCCACGCCTCTCCATCGTCGCCGTACCCAACGCCGTCGCACACGATGCCGATGATCGGGCCGACTCGGCTGTGTTCTGCGAGCAGCGACCCGAGGTGCGCGTGATGGTGCTGCACACCGATCAGATCCAGCCCCGCCTCGCTCGCCAGCCGTTTCGCGTACCGCCTGCTCAGATACGTCGGGTGCAGGTCGCACGCCACCCACGTCGGCGCTACGTCGTACAGCCGCTTGAGATCAGCAATCGTCCTCACAAACCACTCGTAGCCGCGACTGTGCGACAGATCGCCGAGATGATGGCTGACGATCACCTCATCATTCCGCACGATCGCGACCGTGTTCTTCAGATCCGCGCCGACGCACAGGCCCGGCCGACTCGCAGCCACGGGCATCGTGATCGGGCTTGGCACATACCCCCTCGCTCGACGAATCGGCAGCAATCCCCTCGGCCCATCCAGAACCACCGAGTCATCCACCGCACGTTCGATCGGACGATCGTGCGCAAGGTACGCATCACAGATTCCGCTCAGACGCTCCGTCGCCTCCCGGTCATCTTTCACAAGCGGCTCATCAGAGAGATTCGCGCTTGTCATCACGAGCGGCCCAAGCCCTTCCGCAAAGAGCAGGTGCTGGATCGGTGTGTACGGAACCATGATGCCGAGCCGATGGTTCGCCGGCGCAACGCCGTCAGCGATGACCGCATCATCCCTGCGATCCGCCAGGATGATCGGACAGATGGGCGAGCACAGGAGCGCCTCTGCCTCGCGCGACAGCACGACGAAGCGCTTCGCCGTCTCCACATCCGCCATCATCACCGCGAACGGTTTGTGATCGCGCTTCTTTCGCAGGCGCAGACGATCCACCGCCTCGCTGCTCAGCGCATCGACCGCAAGGTGATACCCACCCAAGCCTTTGATCGCGACGATCTTGCCCTGTCTGAGCAGTGCAGCAGCCTGCGTGATCGGATCACACGCCACGCGCCTGCCCCGCGCATCCATGAGTGTCAGCGTCGGCCCGCACGATGGGCAGCATGTCGGCTGGGCGTGAAACCGCCGGTCCGCCGGGTCGGTGTACTCACGCTCGCACGATGGGCACATCGGGAAACCCGCCATCGTCGTCAGCGGCCGATCGTACGGCAGGTCGCGCACGATCGTGTACCTCGGCCCGCAGTTCGTGCAGTTGATCAGCGCGTGTCGATGCCGACGATCGCCCGGATCGAGAAGCTCGCGCAGACAATCCGGACACACAGCGGAATCCACCGTCACGCGCCCGCGCGCCAGACGATCATGATCGCTCTCGATGATCCGAAACGGCACGCGCTCGCCCGGATCGCTCAGTTCGTGGAGGCAGACCACGGATGCGACGCACGCCAGCGCTGGCGCATCGCTCCGCACACGCTTCTGGAACTGCGCAATCGCCTCGGCCGGCCCCCACGCATCCACCGTGACACCCGCGGCGTCGTTCCGCACCGTGCCTGACAGCCGCAGCTCCGTCGCCAGCCTGTAGACGAACGGCCGAAACCCCACACCCTGCACTTGACCTGTGATCCGCCACACACGCCGAACGACCGTATCGGCTTGTTGCGCAGCAGGTTGGCAGAGTCCGTCGGGCACAGGGCGCTCCTCTTGGAGAGGCGAAAGGGCACGCATGGTACACACCTCTCTTCTGTCCGCAATCTTATTCGTGTTATTTTTCACAAACATGCTGGACAACGGCCATGGTGTGCCGTGATCCCCGGACCTGCCGACCTCGCCTTGCCAGGCGAGGCTGTGATGCGCGCGCAACAGATTGAATCGAGAGTCGGTGTTGCTGCGCGCTCATCACGCAGCTTTCCATCGCAGCCCCATGTGGGAACATGGGGTTCATCGCGCCCGCGCGGAGGCGGATAACGGTGTCGGATACCGTTATCTGTCCGCTGGCGAGGACGCCGCGGCTCGCTTCCATGCTCCGCCGATCGCGTCAGTCTTCGCCGGCCCGATGCTCGGTTCCCGCCAGGATTCGACGGATGTTCCCGCGATGTCGAAATACGATCAGCCCCGCGAGAATCGCTGTCACGAGGATCACAGGCCAGCCTCGCCCGACCTCACGCACCACTTGCTCAAACGACTCGGGCGACTTAGGAATCACCCACAGGATGTACCAGATCGGCAGGCTGACCGCAGCGGCGCACGATGCCAGGCCGACGTAGCGCGTGCCCTTGAGCGTGAGATACCACACGAAGAGCGTCGCAAAGGCTGGGGCTGTCAGGTCAGGCCACATCCCGATCAGCACGCCGAAGCCCGTCGCCACGCCCTTGCCGCCTCTGAACCGCAGGTAGACGGGAAAAATGTGCCCGAGCATCGCTGCGAACCCCACGGTGATCCACGCGAGCAACTCGATCGACGTCGGCAGTTCCTCAGGCCGAGGCGGGAGACCGCGGAACGTGTCGAGGTTGCCGATGACCCCAGCCGTCGCCCCGAACGCCACCATCGGCCCGGCGCCCTTGACCATGTCCAGAAAGAAGCAGATGACCCCCCACTTCTTGCCGACCGCCCGCCCCAGGTTCGTCGCGCCGATGTTGCCAGACCCCCGACCGCGGATGTCCACACCATGCGCCCGCCCGATCAGCAGCCCAAACGGGATCGACCCGATGAGATACGCAGCCACGACGGCGATCAACCACTGCCACACGTCTGTGATCCTTCCAACTGATGGTGATGATCCGAGTCCATCCTATGTGGCGGGGGATGGCGCTGCGCACCCGATGCGATGTTGTCCTCATCGCCGGGCATGAAGCAACATGCGAGCAGGAGCATCGTCATGTAGCAGTTGTTCTGTGTGATGAGCGGATGATCGAAGATCGCGCAGACGCCCATTGCGACGAGCGCCCAGGGCAGGCCGAGTCGCCACGGATGATGCGCGATGCGCCGGAGACGAACCGCTGCCGCGATTCCGAAGACAAACAGCGCCGCCGTCACGCTCAGGCCGAGCATCCCGCGCGTTGCTGCTTCGTGCGCCCACATGTTGTGCGCGTGCCCGTGAATGCACCCCGCGCCTCCTCTGCCCGAGTCGCCCAGGAGTTGTTCCGCCTTCGCCGACGCCACGATCTTGTATGACCCGCCGCCGTAGCCGACGATCGGCCGATCCGCGAACATCTCCACCGCCATGCGGAACATCAGCACGCGCGCGCCCGTGTGCGAACGGTAGTCGCCCGTCTCCATCACCTGACGCAGATCACTCGCAGCGTCATGAACGCGCCGCGAGATCGGCCCGGCGAGCCAGATCGAACCGATCAAGCCAACCACAATGACCACCGCCGCAACCGCCAGACCCATCCTGCGCATCGCGGGCGACCGCCACACGATCACCAGCACCTGCATGGGAAGCACGATCGCCGCCGCAAGCCAAGGTCCCCTGCTCCCCGTCAAGATCAACCCCACAAGCGCGAGCAGCAGACCCGCCGTGCCGACCAGTCGTACGCGCGATCGCCCGGCGAACACAGCCGACATGTGCAGCGCCATGGCGCACACGATCAGGTTCGCCGACACGACCGGGTGATTCAGCCCTGCGAACCGGCTCACATCGTACCGCTCACTGTTGAGCCACTCGGCAGAGACGCCGATCACCTGTGCGAACTGCGCAGCGTGCAGCAGGAGCACGCCGATGAGGATCATCGCAATCAGGCGCGACGCCCGATCAATGACCGGATACAGCAGGAGCGGCACCAGCGCGAACCGGGCGCGCAGAAGCTCCTGCAAACCCTGGGAGGAATCAGGCGACCACAGCACGCTCACCGCCATGATGACAACCCAGAGCACAAGCGCCGTAGCGAGCTTGTGCTGGAAGAACGTGCCGACCTCACGCCAGATCTTGACGAGCCGACAAAGCAGGCAGACGGCGAGAGCGTCAAAGGCGATCTCGACAGGGACCGTCCCGGACGCCACGACGGCGCACGCCAGCATCGCGAGCGCCATGTGAATGCGATCGCCGACCGGATCAGCCTCGCGCATGCGCTGCTGCGGCGTCCGATGTGCGATGCCGCCGCCGTCTTGACTCACGGTTCACCGCCATCCCGGTGATCGCAGGTCTGCTCCAGGAGAATCAGGTGTTTCATCAGCGATGCAGCGGCTGTGGCTGACGCTGCGGCCCAGCCGCGCCACCCGTCGCGCCAGGCTCTCTTGACAATCATCTGCTTGCACCACGCGGCGCACGGCGACGTGACGAGGCGCAGCGAGCCGGCCCGTTGACCCGCGGCCATACCGTTCGCAGCCGCTGTGCGCGAGTGCGCCACCTGCTTGGAAAGGTAGTCCGCGATATCAGCAAACGAGTCATGTCGAAGATCACCTCGCAGCCGACCGATTTTCGCCGCCCGCTCGATCATCTCGAGCTTGTCATGCGGGTCGCGTCCGCCCCACACCGCAACACCTTGCCGCACGAGGCGCAGCCGCCACTCAGGTTGCCATGCATGATCCAGCAGCCGACCCGCGTACCACACCTTGCGATTCAGCTCATAACCCCGCACCTCGGGGTCATCACGCTCGATCACCTCTCGCAACGACGCAGCCAGCGCAGGCTCCAGCGATTCATCACTGTCCAGACACACGATCCACGGCTGCGTGCAGCGATCCAGCGCCGACTGCTTCTGCTTGATGTGCCCCCGCCACGACTGATGCTCGCACACCGCGCCGTGCCGGCGGCAGATGTCGAGCGTGGCATCCGTCGAACCGGAGTCGAGGCAGATGATCTCACTCGCCAGCGGGGCCACGCTCGCCAGCGTTCGGCCGATCGTCCGCTCGCTGTTCATGCAGATGATGGCGACGGAGAGGGGCAGCCTCACTGATGGGGCGTCGTGCATGATCGGATGGTCCGACGCGGGGTCGATCGTGTCAAACCCAGCCGGACGCCGTAAGCTGGTCCGCGATGACCGTCGAGCTATCAATGGAGGTCCGGCTTCTTCGCGCAGCGGTCGGCAACGACGCTGCGTCGTTGTGGAGAGCGTTGCGCGGCGCATCCCTGCGCCCGGTCAAGAGCACCGCCCGCGGGTCCACGTTGATGGGGACAGTGGCGATGGAGGGCGCCGCGTCGATCGACGTGGTTCTCAAGACATGGCGCATCCGCTCCGCCAGGGATCGAATCAAGGCCTCCCTTGGCAGGTCGCAGGCACATCGACAGTGGCGAGGCGGGGAACTGCTGGCCCGAAGCGGAATCCCGACATCACACCCGCTGGCACTGTGGCGCGGGCGCGATGCGGACGGCCCGGCCATCCTGCTCCTGCTCGAACTCCTTCCAGGCGACGATGTCATCTCACTGCTGCACCACGGCCGATTCCAGGCGCATCACGCCCGGGCGCTCGGCAGGCTCATCGCCCGACTGATCGGCGCCGGCATCCACAACCGCGATCACAAGCCGTCGAACATCATCATCATGCCCGATGGCGGCGCGGGGATCATCGACACCGTCGGTATTCGCAGACTCACGCAACCGGAGAAGCGAATGATCCGATCGGACATCCGCCGCGGCAAGGTCATCGCGGTCTTCGCAAGCATGGTCATCGAACCGCTCGGCCTGGGCCTGCTCCCCAAACGCACGGACCTGCTGCGAGGTCTCCTGGCGGGCCTCGACGAGCACGCCTCGCGCAACTGGAAACAGATCTGGCGCGCCGTCGAGCATGTGGTTCGCGAGCACGGCGACCCGGCGCCGGCCGACGACCCCCGCCCGCCGCTCGCAGCTTCGCGCTGACCGTGCCGATGTTGTCCGTGATCCCTGCTCCACCTTCTCGCCCGTCCGGCGTATCATGTCGTCATGCCGACGCCCAAGAAAGCCAAGACCCGACTGGAGATCGTCGAGCCGCTCGGCGACCGCGTCCTGATCCGCAAGGATGACGACAAGAAGCGGACCAAGGCGGGTATCCATCTGCCCGACAAGATCGAGATCCCGACGATCACCGGTCGGCTCGTCTCGATCAGCAAGCTCGTCGACGAGGATGAGGACTACCCCATCAAGCAGTACGATCGTGTCCTGTTCAATCCCCAACACGCGGTGCCTGTGGATTTCGAGGGAGACAATCGGCTGTTCGTCGTGCCCGTCGAGGATGTCGTCGCGGTGTTCCGGCGTGATGTGAGCGAGTAGAGGCCCAAGCGCTCCCCTTCGGGTCGCGGCTCAACGGGGCGAGCGCGCCGATCCCGACGTTTAGCCGCGACCCGAAGGGGAGCGCGTACCGAGCAAGCATGTCCGTGAACCCGCCCGATCCATATCCAGTTGAACCGCTCGACCCGTTCCGCGCGTCAATCACGCCGCCCGGCTCCAAGAGCCTGACGAATCGGGCGCTGCTTCTCGCCTCGCTCGCCGACGGCGTCTCCACGATTCGCAGGCCCCTCGTCGCGGATGACACGCAACGCATGATAGACGGATTGATCGGCCTAGGCGTGCGGATCACACCAGACGATGACGGCATTCGGATCGTCGGTTCCACCGGCCGATTCACCGGCGGCGCGGCCCTGCGACTCGGCAACGCGGGGACGGCGACGCGCTTTCTTACCGCTGCGGCATGCCTCGCCAGCGGACCCGTCACGATCGACGGTGATGCTCGAATGCGCGAGCGCCCCATCGGTCAACTTGTCGATCAGCTTCGTTCGCTCGGCGCGCAGATTAACTACCTCGGCCAGGACGGCTGCCCACCTCTGACGATCACCGGACCCGAAGGAGGACTGCCCGGCGGCTCACTCACCATTGCGACGACGCTCTCCAGCCAGTTCATCTCCGCGCTACTCCAGATCGGCCCGCTCTGCCCGCGAGGATTGACTGTCGATCTCACCGGCCCGATCACTTCCGCCGGCTACCTCGACATGACCATCGCCCTGATGCGAAGATTCGGCGCACAGGTGCACGTGGAGCACAGCGGCGCACGCTTCGTCGTCGAGCCTGTGCCGTACACAGCGCGGGATGACACCGTCGAGCCGGATGCGAGCAGCGCGACGTACTTCCTCGCAGCCGCTGCGATCACACCCGGCGCGGTCTGCACGATCGAAGGGATCGGCAAAGGCTCACTCCAGGGCGATGTCGGGTTCGCGGATGTTCTCGCGCGGATGGGCGCCGACTTGGTCTTCGGCCAAGACTTCATCACCGTCACCGGTCGGCCCGAGTCGCTCGCCGGGATTGATGTGAACATGGCGATCATGCCCGACGCCGCGATGACGCTCGCCGCCGTGGCGTGCTTCGCTCGCGGAGAGACGGTGATCCGAGGGCTGCGCACGTTGCGCGTGAAGGAGACGGACCGTCTCGCCGCACTAGCGACGGAACTGACCAAGGTCGGCGCGAAGGCAACGATCGAAGCCGACGACGATGACGAGTTACTCGTGATCGAGCCGCCCACGGATGTGACGACGCTCGAAGAGGTCGTCATCGAGACGTACAACGATCACCGCATGGCCATGAGCTTCGCCGTCGTCGGTCTCGGCCGGCCGGGGATCGTGATTCATGATCCGTCATGCGTGAGCAAGACCTATCCGACGTTCTGGGATGATCTTGCGCTGCTGCGGGCATCCGCGATTCCGCCATCGTAAGGTCCAATCGAGCCTACGGGTTGGCTCGGCGCGACGAACAGGGGATACTGGACGATCTATGGGCTCATTCTGGCATCTTGCCCGTTACATGCTGCGCTACCGCCGAACGATGATCCTGGCCATCGCTGCGGCGTTTCTCTCCGCCTTGACGTTCGGCACGGGCCTGCTCGCGATGAAGCCGATCATCAGCGCGATCATCGGCGACGAGGACGCCACGCTGCGAACCTTTTTGACGGATGCGGACCAGCGCCTCGGCGGCCTGATCCCGGACTGGCTGATCCACATCGTCCCGGAAGATCAGTTTCAGGGCGTCATGGTCACGTTCGGCCTCATCATCGTCATGACGCTCATCAGCGGTACGGTCAACTTCCTGCACGCCTACCTCTCCATGACCGTCTCGATCCGCGCGATCGTGAACATTCGTCGCGCTGCGTACGACCGTCTCATCCGCCTGCCGATGCGGGAGATGCTCGCCTCGACGACGACCGATGCGATCAGCCGCATCGTGCGTGACACGAACATGCTCCGCCGGGGCTTCAGCGCGCTGCTCAGCAAGGCGGTCGCCCAGCTTTTCAAGGGGGCGACCGGCCTGATCGTGGCCATCATCATCGAGTGGCGCATCACACTCATCACGCTCATCGTCGGCCCGATCATCGCCATCACGATCCGGAAGTTCGGCAAGATCATCAGACGAGCGGCGAACCGCGCGCTCGCCCAATCCGCTCGGCTGCTTGCGGTCCTGACCGAGTCCATCCAGGGCATGCGCGTCGTGAAAGTACACAACGGCGAATGGTATGAGCGAGGCAGATTCAATCGAATCAATCGCGCCGTCATGCGCGAGGAGTTCACCATGCGGACGGCGCGGGCCGCCAGTTCGCCCGTCGTCGAGTCGCTCTCGACAATCGTCCTATGCGTCCTGGCGGCGGTCGCGTGCTGGTACGTGATCAACGGCCAACTCGACGCGGATCGACTGATCATCTCGCTTGCAGCGCTCGGCCTGGCGGGCGGAACGATCAAACCGCTCACCAACGTCCTCAACGACCTGCACGAAAGCGCCGGGGCTGCGGACCGGATCATCACAGTCCTAAACCTCCCCGCGGAGGATCTGCGCACGCGCCACCTGCCGAGCTTGCCCAGGCACGAGACATCCATCGAGTTCCGCAACGTGATGTTCACGTACCCACATGGTGAACGATCGGCTGTGCGCGATGTCGCGCTCACGGTGCACCGCGGAGAGACCGTCGCCTTCGTCGGGCCGAACGGCTCGGGCAAAACGACGCTGCTCAGCCTTGTGCCCAAGCTGTTTGATCCGGAGCAAGGTGACATCCTCATCGACGGTCGGTCGATCGCCAACCACAACATCCGCAGCCTTCGCAGGCAGATCGGCGTCGTCACACAGGACACCGTCCTCTTCGACGACACGATCGCCAGCAACATCGCCTACGGTCGACCCGGTGCGACGCGCGAACAGATCATTGAGGCAGCCAAGCAGGCGCACGCCGACGCGTTCATCCTGGAAAAACCAGGCGCGTATGACGCCCGTGTCGGCGAACGAGGCGTATCACTCTCGGGCGGCCAACGACAACGCATCGCCATCGCCCGCGCGATTCTGCGCGATCCGGCGATCCTCATTCTCGATGAAGCAACGAGCATGATCGACGCCAAGAGCGAGGATGACATCACCACCGCGCTGCACGACTTCTGCGAGAATCGGACGACGCTCCTCATCGCACATCGCCTCAGCACAGTCGTCAATGCCGACCGCATCGTCGTCATGGATGAAGGCGCGATCATCGACGTCGGCACGCACAACGAACTGATCGGTCGCTGCACGCTGTATCAACAGCTTTGCCGCACGCAGCTCACGGGCGACACGGACACGTGATTGACATCAAGAAAGCCCAGGGAAAGCTTTCCCTGGGCTTTGGCATGTCCGTAACGCTCGCATTGGAGCATCACGCGATCGTAATATCCTTGTTCAGGAAGACATCCTGGATCGCGTTGAGCAGCGCAACGCCTTCCTTCATCGGGCGCTGGAAGGACTTGCGACCGGAGATCAATCCCATGCCGCCCGCGCGCTTGTTGATGACCGCGGTGCGCACCGCCTGGGCGAGGTCATCCGCGCCGCCGGATGCGCCGCCGGAGTTGATAAGGCCCGCCCGGCCGTTGTAGCAGTTGGCGACCTGATACCTGCACAGCTCGATCGGATGATCGCCGGGCGTGAGCTTTTCGTAGACATCCTTGTGCGTCTTGGCGAACTTGATCGCGTTGAAGAGACCGTTGTTCTCCGCCTGCTTCTGCTTGATGATGTCAGCCTGAATCGTGACGCCGAGGTGGTTCGCCTGACCCGTGCCGTCCGCCGACACGTGGTAGTCCTTGCCATCCACCTTGAACGCGCTGTTGCGCAGGTAACACCACAGGAAGCAGACCATACCCAGCGAGTGCGCTTCCTCGAACGCTTCGGAGACTTCCTGAATCTGGCGATCCGAGTTATCCGAGCCGTAGTAGATCGTCGCGCCGACGGCAGTCGCGCCGAGGTTGTACGCTTCACCGACCGAGCCGTACATGATCTGGTCGTATGTGTTGGGGTACGTCATCAACTCGTTGTGATTGAGCTTGACGAGGAAGGGGATCTTGTGGGCGTACTTGCGAGAGCACGCGGCGAGGACGCCGAACGTCGAGGCGACTGCGTTGCAGCCACCCTCGATCGCAAGCTTGATGATGTTCTCCGGATCGAAGTAGATCGGATTGGGCGCGAAGCTCGCGCCGCCGGTGTGCTCGATGCCTTGGTCAACGGGGAGGATCGAAAGGTAACCCGCACCCCTGAGCCGGCCCGTGTTGAAGATCGACTGAAAGTTGCGAAGCAGTTGCGGGTTGCGGTTCGAGCCGGCGACGACGCGGTCGATGTAGTCAGGCCCGGGCAGGTTCAGGGCGGACTTGGGAAATCCCTTGCACTCGTACGAGAGCAGGGCGTCGGCATCTGACCCGAGAAGTTCGTTGATGGAAGGCATGGAATTGCTCCTTGAAAAGCGGTTGGGGCCGCCAGTGTATCAAACCGGACAGCCGGGCAGCTACGCAGCCCCGGACCTACATCGCGCAGCGACGCGGCCACTCGAAGCCCCAAGGACTTGTGTGTGGATCTCAGTCGGCACGAGCTGGCCTGCGTCAGCCGATACGCTTCTCGACATGGATCAGGTGGTAGCCGAACTGCGTCTTGACCGGGTCGGAGACGTCGCCCAGCGGCAGATCGCCGAAGATCACCGCATCAAACTCGGGCACCATGTCACCCTGCCCGAACTCACCGAGCGATCCGCCGCGATCCTTGGATGGACACTGCGAGTGCTGCTGGGCGAGATCGCCGAACTCAGCCCCTTCTTCGATCTGCTTCTTGAGATCCAAGGCTTCTTGCTCGGTGGAGACGAGAATGTGACTGGCGATGGCACGTGACATGGCGCGCTCCTGACAAGTGTGCGATGGGGCCGGACGGCCCGGTGGATGGGCGTCAGTGTAGCGTTGGATCGTGGCGGGCGAGGCCCAGCGGTACAATCCCGCTACCGAGTTTGCTCGGAAAGGAACAAGGATGGGCAGCAAGATCGCGGTGATATTCGACTTCGACGGCACGCTGGCGCCTGACAGTACGAGCAGCTTCCTCGGCTCGCTCGGGGTCGATGCCGATGCGTTCTGGAGAAACAGCGTGCAGCCGCTCCTCGACGACGGATGGGATGAGATGCCCGCCTACCTGCACCGGATGCTCGAACTCTCCCGCGCCCGGCCGAGCGGCGACCGCATCACACACAAGCGCCTCACCGCATGGGGCTCACAGATCGAGCTTTTTCCAGGCGTCGAGGCGATCTTCGACACGCTCCGACAGACAGCCCGCGAAGTCGATTCCTCCATCAGCGTCGAGTACTACCTGATCAGCAGCGGAATCCGGGAGATCCTGCGCAAGACGACGATCGCACGCGAGTTCCGCGACATCTGGGCGTGTCGATTCAGCTTTGACGAATCGGATGAGATCGCGGGCGTGCGAAACGTCGTGAGTTTCACCGAGAAGACGCGCTTCATCGTGCAGATCTCAAAGGGTCTCGTGGGTGAAGCGGCGCGGGGCCGCAACAAGGCTGTCAATCAGCGCGTCCGGCAAGGCCAGTTCGAGATCCCGTTCGCAAACATGATCGTCGTTGGAGACGGCGACACCGATATCCCCATGTTCGCCATGGTTGGTAAGCCCGACAAGCACGGCCGGCGAGGCACGACAATCGGCGTCTCCGATCCACGCAGTCCCGACAAATGGGGCAAGGCGCTTCGACTGGCAAAAGACCAACGTGTCGAGACGGTACACGAAGCGGACTACGCCCAGGGCGGCGCGCTGCATGCGACACTCGTGGATGCTGTGCGCGAACACGCCAAGACAATCGCCTCGCCACGCTGATCTCGGTTACGGATTTGGATGGAGCGTTATCACAATGCAACCTCGCTACACCGATTCACTCGATGCCATCACGCCGAACATGCTGACCGGCTTCTTCGAGGGTTGGCCGAATCCGCCGTCGCCGGCGACGCACCTTCAGATCCTGCGCAGCAGTGCGCACATCGTGCTCGCAATTGACGATGAGCGGAATCGCGTCATCGGCTTCATCAACGCGATCTCCGACGGCATCCTCTCTGCCTACATCCCGCTCCTGGAAGTCCTCCCCGAACACCGCAGGCAAGGCGTCGGAACAGAACTCGTCTCGCGCATGCTCGGCACGTTTCACGATCTGTACATGATCGACCTGACGTGTGACCCAGGCACTCAACCGTTCTACGAATCATGCGGCATGATGCGCTCGACCGGCATGATGTGCCGGGACTTCGCACATCAGTCGGGGGCTGTGTGATGAATACTTCCGCCTCCGCGAAGGAACGAAACAGGATGCGACCGCGCGTGACCGCGTTGGGCTTCGCGCTCTTGATGACGGTCCTGCTCACGATTGGTTGCACCGCACCGATGCCGACGATTCGCATCGTCACGTACAACATCCACCACGGCGAAGGAACCGACAGCGTCTTCGATCTGGAACGGATCGCGCTGGTCATCTCAGCGCTCAACCCGGACCTCGTCGCGCTACAGGAGGTGGATCGAGCCACACGACGATCACAAGGCGTCGATCAGGCGGCGGATATCGCGAAGCTGACGAAGATGCACGTGACATACGGCAAGGCGATGGACTATGCGGGTGGGGCGTACGGCGTCGCCATTCTCTCACGATGGCCTATCGAGCATGTGTCGAACCACCCGCTTCCCTTCGCAGGCGGGCGCGAGCCTCGAACCGCGCTCGCTGCACACGTCACAACACCGGGCATCGGCGAGCTTGTCTTCGTCTGCACGCATCTTCAGCATAACTCCGAAGACGATCGCCTTGCGCAGGCGCACGAGCTGAACGCACTGTTCGCGCCGCCGGATGTCGATTCGACTATCGTTCTTACGGGTGACTTCAACGCCCAGATCGGCAGCGATCCGATGAACGAGCTGCTCGCACGCTGGGTGGATACATCAGCCGATTCACCGGCGCCAACGTGGCCCTCCGATGAACCGAACGTGCGGATCGACTATGTGCTGTACCGGCCAGGCGGTTCCTGGCGCGTTCTTGAAACGCGCGTGATTGAGGAAGCGATCGCATCGGACCATCGACCGCTTCTGGTCACGCTGCAATGGACGGGCGCACCGCGGTAGCCTTGTGCTGCGCAACGAGGCGACCTACTCGCGATCGACGCCGGTCTTCTCGCTCGTCGGGCTGAAGATGTCCAGCACGATCGAATCCTCAATCGCGTCGGCGGAATGCGGCACGTTCGACGGCACGTGAAGTACATCGCCCGGCTCAAGCGTCTGCTCGCGGCGATCGTCGCTTCCGTCCGAGCCGATGCCGACGCGCATCTTCCCGGAGATCATGCAGGTGAACTGCTCGTTCACGTGCGCGTGCGTCGGGATGTGGGCGCCGGCGTCGAACGTGATTTTCGAGAGCATCATGCGCTCGCCGATGATCCGTCGCCTGCCAAGGAACTCGAGCGGGCGATCCTGCTGCACATCCTGCCAACGGTAGATCGTAGCGTCGTATTGTGAAGGCATCATGTCGTCCTTTCCGTCACTACGTGGTCATCCTGCACAATCATAAGCCGCCGTGTGTCATCAAGCGCGACATCCCGCCGACAAACCACATGTTTGCATTCCACGCAGCATCGGCTGCGGCTCGCATCATCACCATCACCATCGCACTGACGGTGTTGTTCGTTTTACATCAGCACGAATTGATCTCACCCGTTGCAGTCACGTCGCTGTGCGCGATGGTCAGCTTCTACTACGGCGCACGATCATGAGCGGCGCGAGCATGCTGATCGCATCGGCGCTGCGGACACCCCGGTCGAGCGCCGCCGAGATTCGACGCCGCTGATCCGGACACAAAAACGCCCCACCGAAACTCGTTCGGTGGGGCTGAGATGTTGACTGTTGTTCTTGCGCGCCGTGCCACAGCACGACTCAGCGGTGCGTGCGCCTACCAGCCGCCGCGACGGCTGTCGCGTCCGCCGCCGCCGCCGCCGCCTCGGCCGCCGCCGAAACCACCGCTACGGGGAGCCTTGGGCTTGGCT
>JAGLTS010000018.1 GCA_023135165.1 Phycisphaerales bacterium
GGAATGTCGTCAGAACGCGCTCGCTACGAACAGCACACCCACGACCCCCACGATCCCCATCACCCCGGCTGTTCGGGATGGTCCTTCTGTTCATGTGCAGGCTCGACGTGGATGAGCAGATCCTCGACGTTCGGCATGGATGCGCGCACGACATCCTTGACCTGATGTGCGAGCGCATGTCCTTGCTGCACGGTCATGTCGGGATCGACCTCGATGTGCATGTCCACCCAGTACCGCTGTCCGCTCTTGCGCGCGGAGACTTTCTCCACGCGAACGACATCCGGCACGCTCTCCGCCAGCTTTCTCGCATCGTTGGTGATCTCGACAGGCTCGGCATCCATCAGCTCGCGCATCGGCGCAGCCATGATCCGCAGTGCATTGATGAGAATGATCGCGGATGCAAACAGGGCGGCCCAGTCGTCGGCCTGCTGATAGCCTTCGCCGCCGAGCAACGCGATGCTGATGCCGATCGCCGCAGCCGCTGATGTCAGTGCGTCGCCGCGATGATGCCACGCATCGGCCATGGCAGCGCTGCTGTGTTCGCGTTTCGCAGCGCGGCGCACCAAGCGGTACATCGTCTCCTTCACCACGACCACACCCACAAGCACCCACAGCGTGAACGCGGCCGGCCCATGGTGCGGGACGATGATCTCACGAATCGCCTGCGCAGCGATCCCTACAGCAGCGCCGATGAGCATCATCGACACGATCAGCGCTGCGATCGGTTCAGCCTTGCCGTGCCCGTAGGGGTGATCCGCGTCGGCGGGGATCGAGGCGATCCGCAGCCCGCTCCACACGACGAGCGATCCGACCATGTCCGTCATCGACTCAATCGCATCGGCAACGAGGGCGAACGAGTGCCCGAAGATCCCCGCCAGCAGCTTCACCACAGCCAGCCCCGCGTTGGCCACCAGGCTCAAGCGAGACATGCCGAGGCAATCCTGATATGCGGAGCGCTGCGCGTTCATTCCTCACAGTTGAACATGACCGGGCCGGTGTGTGCAAGTCCAGGTCGTGAGATGATCCCGATGAGCGAGATCGACGCGGCGGGCGGGTTGGAGGCGTATCTGGAGTCGCGGGCGGAGTAGGGGGGCGTGGGGGGCGTGGGGGGCGTGGGGGGGGCGTGCGCCGACGCATGCTGGTCTGTCGTATCATGCGCTCGTGCGTATTCGGTCAGCAAAACGCGGCATCTTGCGTCATGTGACACCTGTTGCGCTGTGCGTTGTCGCGGCGATGGCGCTACTCTGCGCCGTGCCCACGTTCGCTGACGACGGCGGCGAGGAGATCACGCTTCGGCCGACGCATCGATTCAGACTGCCTGAGAGCGACAGCGTACGCGGCGCCGTCTTCGCACCGGATGGCGAGACGCTCTACGTGCATCTGCACATCGAAGCGATCAACGTCTGGGCGCTCGGCGTGCACTACTGGCCCGAGCTTCTGATCGGTGCGGCAGTGCTCGCGGTGCTCGTCGCGGCGGTGTGGGTGCGGCGCGCATTGCGCCGGCCACGACACGCGGATCGGTCGCTTCGTCGCGGGCTCACTCGGCCGATCGCGCTGTGCATGGTGGTGTGCGCTGTGCCGGTCGTGCTCCTTGTTGCCGATGTGCCGCGCGACGGGCGTGTTCAGTCGTGGCGCCAATGGTGGTCCGCCGATCTGTGCGATTGGGCGCAACGGCACGATGCTGCCTGGCTGTTGTGCTGCAAGGCGTCGGCTGATCGAATCGTCGAAGTTGACATCGGCGGGCTGCGCGTGCGTGGCACCGTGTTCACGCGAGGCGGGTATGTCGAGCATCCACTCGTGATCTCCCCCGATGGGCGATTCCTGCTGTTCTTTCAGGACGGCAAGGGGCTGATCCAGCGTCGTGTGTCCACCGGCGGGGCGATTCGCGTCTTTCGGCCGCCGTGGGCGACGCACCGGCACAGCCAGCGGAACTTCGTCGGTGTGGCCGGCTTCTCCGCCGACGGCCAGACGGCGTACTGCGTCTGGGTTACATGGCAAGGGCGCACGACCGAACTCTACGCCTGCGATCTGGACAGCGGCGGCATGGATCTGGTGCTCAAGCTCGACGCGGAAGTGCGACAAGGCTTCTCGCCGGACAGCGCCCTGGTCATGGGGCAACGGTTCGTCTTTCTTGCTACATCTGATTCAGCGGGCAGGCTGCTCGAATTGCCCGGACCGTACGCGACGGATGAGGGTCAACCCAGCGATGTTCGGCTTCGCGGTCTCGACGATCCCGAGCGCATCGTGAGGAGCTTCTCGGCTCCGATCAGGCGTTTCGACACCCCGGCGTTCAGCCCGGATGGGTCGATCATGTACATCCGAGACGTAGGCTCAGCCGACATCATCGCGGTGGATCTTGCGGATGGCGAGCCGCGTCGGCTCTCGGGCGATGCGGGGCTTGAGCCGGGCGTGTTGCCGCGAGGTCTGGTTATCGCTGCTGCTGGCAGGCTCTTGCTCGTGCATGGTTCGCCGCTGGATGATCCCCGACGCGCCACCGTGTGGATCTACGATCTTCGCCGGAATGCCTGGGCCGGTCGGCTGTCCAACGTCTCGCGGCGAATGACCGGGCGCGGCGTCGTGCCCTCTCCCGACGGCCGAACGCTTGTCCTCCTGGACTTGACGGGGAGCGTGCTGCTCTACGATCTGTCGGAGTTGCTCACCGAGCCTGACGGGGTGTGAGAAGCCGGGTGGCTGGGGCGGTTCGTTCGCCTGTGTCCGCCGATGAGCGATGTGTGTTTCTCGCAGCACATCGCGCGGTCCCGTAGAATGCCCCGCCCAACCGATTCCACGCATGCACCGCCCGGAGGCTCGCCGTGTTCAGCACACCAGACGAAGCGCTCGAGTTCATCAGCCAGCACGAGATCGACATGGTGGATCTCAAGGTGGTCGGCATCGCCGGCCAGTGGCTGCACATCACGATCCCAGCCCGCAATTTTGGCGCCAGACACTTCGAGGAGGGCGTCGGATACGACGGCTCATCGGGGTCCGGGTTCGGGCGAGTCGAGAGCGGCGACGTCGCGGCGCTGCCTGAGCCGAGCACGGCGTTCCTCGATCCGTTCTGCGACAGCCCAACGATCAGCTTCATCTGCGACACGGTTGCCGCGGACACGAAGGAGCCGTTCCCGAACAACCCTCGCACGATCGCCCGGCGTGCCGTCGAGTACATGCGCTCGCTTGGCATCGCGGACGAAGCGCTGATGGGGCCTGAGTTCGAGTTCCACGTGTTCGATCGTGTGGAAGTGCTCAACTCGCCTTATCTCTCGGAGGTGGACATCACGTGCGCCGAGGTGCATACGGACGGTCTGGGTATTGCGATCCCGAGAAAGCAGGGCTATCTGCGCGTTCCGCCCGGCGATCATCTGCACGATCTGCGGACCGATGTGTGCCTGCTGCTTGAGGAGCTGGGGGTCGCGGTGAAGTACCACCACCACGAGACCGGCGCCCCGGGCCAGTGCGAGATTGAAGTGGACCTCGCTCCGCTCATGGTCGTGGCCGACCACACGATGCTCATCAAGTACGTCATCAAGAACGTTGCGCGCCGCTATGACAAAATCGCCACGTTCATGCCCAAACCCGTGTATGGCGAGTCCGGAAACGGGATGCACGTGCATCAGAAGCTCGACAAGGATGGGCAGCCGCTCTTTTTCGATCACGATGAGAAGAGCTACGCGCATCTGAGCGACCTGGCGCTCAAGTACATCGGCGGGCTGCTCACGAACGGTCGGGCCTTGACGGGACTGACCAACCCATCGACGAACTCGTTCAAACGCCTCGTCGAGGGATACGAAGCGCCGGTGAACCTGTTCTTCTCGCTGGCGAATCGGTCGGCGGCGATCCGTGTGCCCAAGTACGCGGTGGCGCCGGATGACAAGCGCATCGAGTACCGCCCGCCTGACTTCACGGGGAACATCTACCTGAGCCTGGCGGGGATGCTCATGGCGGGGCTGGATGGGATCACCACGGGCATCGACATGGATGACCATCGCTTCGGGCCGTTCGATGTGGACATCGCCAAGCAGGATGGGGAGTTCAAGCAGCGGATCACGAGGCTGCCCCGTTCGCTGCACGATGCGCTGGATTCGCTGACCGCGGATCACGCCTTCCTGCGTCGGGGGGATGTGTTTCCCGAGCAGTTCATCGAAGCCTGGGTGGCTGCCAAGCGGGAGAACGAGGCCATGGCCATCGGCATGCGCCCGCACCCGTACGAGTACGAGTTGTACCTGGACACGTGATGGCCGGGTGGGTTCCGCCCACGCTGGGGATGCAATGGTCGCACCGGCTGGGCGTTGCACCTGGATGGGCTTGGAAGGCGGGCGGTGCGCGGGATTAGTGCGACAAGCGTTGTTCAGGCCCAGAGGAGGCCCCCTGGCAGCAGCGGATCGACGGGATCGAGACGAACCGACGCGCGGAAGCTGGGGTATCTATGCAGGATTGACGGCTGGGATCGGCCGAACAACCATCTATGATCCGACGAAGTGAAGATTGCCTCGACCGCACGGTTCCCGTGGTGTACGTTGGAGAGCGCTCCGCCCGGCGAGGAACTGCCGACGGGGCTGGAGACATGCATTGGTCCGATAAACCATCCGCCACGATCGTCGAGTCGGCGGATTCAATGGGCGGCGGGCGCGCAGTGCCGCCGTCAGCGTGGAGTTGCATAAGACATGGGACGTCGCAGTGATCGGTTTGCGTGTGGGCTGGCTGCTTCCATGAGCCTCTCGTCAGCGGGGCGGATTCGTCGCCTCGTGACCCAGGTCGGTCGGGGGAGATCCGCGCGCGGAGCGAATCCGGTCCTGGAACGGCTCGAAGAACGGCGTCTGCTCTCCGTCGAGGTCTTCGCGGGCGGCACGCTGCTCGAGAACGGCGATGTGATCGCGCGAGAGTTCGGCTACGAGCAGGCCGGCCAAACCGTCAGGACACGGCAGTTCACCGTGCGCAACGATGGTGCGACAGATGAAGTGACGCTTTCCGGTCTGGCTGTGCCGGACGGCTTCGTGATCGCCGAGGGCTTCTCAGCCGCGTCGCTTGCCGCGGGTGAGTCGGCGACCTTCACCATTTCGCTCGACAGCAGTAGCGATCCCGGCGCCAAGATCGGCGACCTCTCGTTCATCTTCGACGACGGCGACGGGGAGCAGCAGTTCACCTTTGCCGTGGACGGCTACGTAACCCAGGCGGGCGGCCCGCGCATTGTCGGGCTTTTCGCTGACAATCACGGCGGGGTCTGGATCGACTTCGACGAACCCATCGACACGAGCTTCATCGACAGCGGCGGCATCCGGATCTATGTGGCGGGCGCCGACGGAATCGTGGGGAGCGCCGATGACGTGTCCCACGGCGGCACGCTGAGTTACGATGCGCAGCGCCGACAAGCCCGTTTCGATCCCGCCACGGCTGCAAATGACGATTACCGCATCGAAGCGGCGAGCCACCGCATCCTCTCGTTGACGGGTGAACGCCTGGATGGCGAGTTCGATCCGTTCGCTGAGAACGGCGTCAGCGGTGACGGCATCGAGGGAGGGACGTTTCATGCCGCGGTCGATATCAGCGAGTTGACGGACACGGCGCGCCTGGATTTCAGTATCGGCGTCATCGACATCGAGCTAACGCCCGACATCACGCCGATCACCGTTGAGAACTTCTATCAGTACGCGGACATGGGGCTGTGGGACGACACGTTCATGCACCGCTCCGTGCCCGGCTTCATCGTGCAGGGCGGCGGGTTCTTCGTCAGAGGCGAGGATGTCGTGGAGGTGCCGAAGTTCGACCCGATCGTCAACGAGTATCAAGAGGGCGTCACGTCGAACACGCGCGGCACGATGGCGATGGCCAAGTTCGGCAATGATCCTGACTCGGCGACGAATCAGTGGTACTTCAATCTCGCTGACAACAGCGACAACCTCGACAACCAGAACGGCGGGTTCACGACGTTCGCCCGAGTGGTCGGCGGCAGCAGCTTCGAGACGATGGATGCGATCGCCGAACTCGATGTCGAGGATCTCGGGGCGGTCAACGGCGCGCTCACCGATCTGCCCGTCCTGGAGAACTACGACGGCCCGCCGCTCACCAACGACGAGCTTGTGCATCTGCGCCGCGCAGGCGGAGAGGCGACGTACGGCGCTGTCGAGTTCACCGGCTTGGTGTTCGACATCGTGGGCGCTGAGGCCGCGCCGCCCGGAGATGCTCATTACATGTACGACTTCGGCGCCGTCGCGCAGGGGACGGTCGTTGAGATTCCCGCGGCTGTGCTCAACGCCAGCGCTGTGACGATCACGGTGACTTCCGCCACCTTCCCGGGCGGTTCAGCGTTCAGCCTTGATGTCACCAACGAGGTGGGGAACGACGGCGACGACTGGGTCATCGGCCGAACGGGACGATTCAACACGACGCTCTCGTTTGACACGGCGACCATTGGCGAGTTCGAAGATTCGCTCATCCTGATCTTCGACGACGGCGAGGGCATACGCTCGTTCGTCGTCGCGCTCACCGGCGAGGTCACGCCGCCGGCGACGGCCCGGCCGAACCTGGCCCCTGGTTCCGACACCGGCGTCTCCAACGCCGATGACATCACGAGTCGGGACAACAGCTCGCCCGACAATGCGCTCACGTTCCGCGTCGACGACGTTGTCGCCGGTTCCACCGTCACACTCTTCGCTGACGAGTTGGAGATCGGGTCCCTGATCATCCCCGAGGGCGAGACGACCGTGTGGATCGTGACGGACGGCGCGACGGATATCCCGGACGGCACGGTTTCGATCACCACCGTCCAGACGATCGGCGGCTACGACAGTATTCACTCGGAAGCACTGGAGGTCACGATCGACAGCGCGGCGCCGGTCTTTGATCCCGTGCAGAACGACGTCGCTGCAGTGGATTCCGTGTATTTCGAGGATCTGACGACCGATGACGAGTCGGCGGGACGGTATGTGGTCTACGCGCTCATGCAAGGCCCGGACGGTGTGGCGTTCAGCGAGGACACGGGCGTCATCCTCTGGACTCCTGAGTTCTCGCAACTTGGCGAGCACGACTTTATCGTCACCGCGACGGACGTGGCGGGGAATGTGACGACGCTCAACTTCACGGTCGAGGTCCGCACGGTCGCCCCGGCAGCGCCCGACCTTGCTGCCGGCAGCGATACCGGCATCGCGAATGACGACAACCTCACGCGCTTCAACAACGCCGATGAGGATTCGCGGCTCCAGTTCCTCGTGACCGATGCGATCGCAGGCTCGCTCATCACGATCTACGCCGATGATATAGCGATCGGAACAGCGACCGTGCCTGACGCTGCGTCACAGGTCGTTGTCGAGACGGACGGCGTGACGATGCTCGAGGATGGTGAGTATCAGGTACGTGCGACGCAGACGGTTGAGGATGTTGAGTCCGGGCCGTCCACACCGATATTTGTGACGATTGACGCGACCGCTCCTGTTTTCGAGGAGCCTGCGCCTCGTGATCTGAACGCATCGTTCCTACATGCCTATGAACTGGATCTGACGACGGACAATGAGACCGCCGCCGTGAATGTCACGTATATCTTCGTTGTATCACCTGATGGTGCTGTGATTGACGAAGCGACCGGCGTGATCACGTGGACGCCCGGCCAGGATCAACTCGGGCCGAACGATTTCACCGTGTCGGCTGAGGATGACGCGGGCAACGTGGGGATGATCGAGCTGGTCGTGACCGTCGCCGAATCGCCGCCCGCGGCGCCGACGCTCCTGCCCGCTTTTGATACCGGATACTCCACCAGCGACGGGATTACGCAGTTCAACAACAGTTCGGAGACGACGGTCCTGCAGTTCCGTGTCGAGGCGGTGCTTGAGGGGGCGACCGTTCGCGTCTATGCGGATGATGTCGAGGTCGGTAGCACCGTTGTGCCCGAAGGCGTGACCGAGGTGATCGTCGAAACCGATGGCGTCACGACGATCCCGGATGGCGATGTGGCGTTCACGACGACGCAAGCGACGGATGTGGGTGAGACGATCGCCTCCGAACCGCTCGCGGTCACGATCGACACGACCGGGCCGGTGTTTGTGGATGTTGACCCCGATCTGCCCGCGACGGCGCTCTTCTTCTATCGCGTCGATTTCGCGACTGACGATGAAGACGCCAGTCGCTACATCCGTTACGCGCAGGTTGATCGCGTGCCCGGCTCGAACATGACGTCGACCAACGGCAAGCTGAACTGGACACCGACCGAGGATCAGATCGGCGAGGTGACGTTCCTCATCGTCGGTGAGGACGCTGCGGGCAATACGACGGAGTACACGTTTGACCAGACTGTTCGCTCACCCGAGTTGACCGGGGACGGGCTGGATATCAGCTCGGCGCTCACAAACACTGGCAAGCGCCAGTTCGGATTGAAGCCCACGCTTGACGCCAGGTTCACCGCGTTGCTCGGCATCCCCGAGGACGGCTCGAAGTTCTGGCTACGCGTGATCGACCAGACGACGAGCGAAGTGATCGACTCCGACCGCTCGACGAACGAAGTGACCGCTGCGATTACGTTCCTTGTCGAGGCGGATCATCTGTACCGGCTGGAGGTCGAGTCGTATCAGGAGTCCACGGGCGAGTTCACCGTCACGATTCGGCGCGATGCGGATGGTCGGCCCGAAGACGCGACGCCGATCGTGCTCGAAGGCCAGGATCGGCGGGACGGCAAGGATGTGCTCCTCGGCCGGCTGGGAAGCTATCTGATTATCAATCGCGTCGATCAGGATTACATCTCATTCCTCTCACCGACCGCCAATACGGTGGATATCAGGCTTTTCACAGCGGACGGGCTGCGGGGCGAGGTCTCGCTCCTTGACGGCGCGCCCGGCGCCGACTACGCGGTCCTCGCAAGCACGTTCGCAGGCGGCGCGGATGAGCAGGCGTCGCTCACCGCGGACATCGAAGCGAACATCACATACTTCATTCGCGTCAACTCCTACGGCGAGACGAATACCGGGAAGTTCAGCGTCAGCGTCGCCGTCGATGCTGAATTCACCGCCGACTTCCCCATCGAGCTTGGAACGCTCGAAACATCGTTGAACACCAACGGCACGATTGAGCCGCCGACGGACCGTGACTGGTTCTCGTTTGCCGCCGATCACGACGGGCCGGTGCTGTTCAACAGCGAGGCGTCATTCACGCTCGGGCTGCACATGACGATCGTCGATCTTGACGATGGTGATCGACAGGTCGCGGAAACTGGCTTTGCTGATGGCGTCCAGCCGTTCGGACGATTCGATGTGCAGGCGGGCCACACGTACCGGATTCGAGTCCGAAGCCTGAATAACACGTGGGGCGACTATAACTTTGCATTCGCCTACGACGAGGCGGGCAACGCGGATCAGGCGGTGGTGCTCGCGCTGGATGAAGTCCCGGTGAATAGCGAACTCGACGGCCGGGTCAGCATCGCTGAGGATGGCATCAATGCTCGGTTGGAAGAAGATTGGTATACCTTCGTCGCACCGGTTGGCGGTGGGTTGACGACGTTCTCACTCACCACGCCGCCCGGGCTGCTGCGCGCGAAGATGACGCTGTACACGCTCCAGCCCGGGGGGTCGCTGCACGAAACACAGCTCGTCTCCGACAAGAAGGCGACCGGCAATCTCGTGATGATCGAGGACATCGGGGCGGGCATCACGTATTACCTGCGAGTCGATGCCCGTCAGGAGACGTTCCTTGGCGACTACACGCTGCACGTCGAGATCGATGGGAACAGCACGATCGCATCCGCTGACGACCTCGGCGTCATCACCGAAGATGCGACCGTCGTCATCGGCGAGACGGTCACGCTGCTCGACAAGGATCTGTTCGCGTTCACGACGGTGCAGGCGTCGATGGTGCTCGTTGATCTCGCAACAGGTGGGCCGGATGCGCGCATCCGCATCCTGGATGCCAACACCGGGCGACGAATCGCTTCGACACGCCCCAAGAAGAACAAGCCGGCCCAGATCCGGTTCCAGGCGGTGACCGGCGGGCGCTACATCCTCCAGGTCGAACCGACCCGCAGGCAGATCGGCCAGTACACGGTGAACGTTGCGCTCGATGACTTCGGCGACACGGTCCACGCAGGCGACTTCACATTCACGCAGCGCGAGGTCAACTCAGAGCTTGATCCACTCATTGCGAACGTCCAGGGTGTGATCGACCCGGCGCTGGATCAGGATGTCTACACATTCGTCGCGCCGACCGGCGTCACCACGGCATACTTCGGCATCGAAACCACGCCGACCGAACTCTTCGCCG
Organism: Phycisphaerales bacterium; assembly: GCA_023135165.1. GTDB lineage: Bacteria > Planctomycetota > Phycisphaerae > Phycisphaerales > JAGLTS01 > JAGLTS01. The sequence continues at coordinate 10,234 of JAGLTS010000018.1, forward strand.
ACTTCGGCGTCTACACACGCAGGCCGGACGGTGCGCTGAGGCGCATCGTCGGTGGGCGGGACCGAGGCGGCACGGGGCATGTCGATCTCCGAACCAATCTTATCCCCGGCGCACAGTACTTCGTCATCGCCAAGTCGATCCGAGGGCGCTCCACCGGTGAGTACACCATCCGCGCAGAGCTTGACTATAACAATACGTTCCCCACGGCCGACGACATCGGCATCATCACTGAGCCTGTCACCCTCACCGGCTTTATCCTCGACAAGGGCGATACCGATATTTACCGTGTCGAAGCGGACCGGGACGGCCTGCTGCACCTGCTGCTGAATGGCGGCCCGAACCTTGATGCTGACGTTCGGATCTACTCGACCGCCGACACGACGCAGACGCTCCTGCGAGGTAGGCGTCGCCCCGGTTTGCCGCTCGCGATGTCGATTGCGGTAAGCGAAGGCGATCAGTTCTTCATCGAGATTCGGCCGCGTGGGAAGAACTCCGCTGGGCCGTACACGCTCGACCTGGATTACGACCCGATCATTCCGTAACGGCGACGCCGAATCGCAGTCTCGCGCGGCAACGCGCCGTTCCACATCATGCGAGTAGTACGTCGAGCAGTTCGTCGATGCCTTGGCCGCGCGTCGCGATCGTCTCGACGATCGGACGTCTGCCCGCGACTTCGCTGAGGTGACGCACGAGGTGCGACTCGCCCTCATGGTCGGCCTTGTTGCAGACGAACAGGTCAGCGATCTCGAGGATGCCCGCCTTGTCCATCTGAGTGGAGTCGCCCATGCCCGGCACGAGAACGACGATGGTCTGATCCACGTATTCGCGAATCGCCACGTCGTTTTGGCCGGCGCCGACGGTCTCGATGATGAGCCTGTCGAACCCAGCCCCACCGATCAGTTCGATCAGGTCCGGCAGCGAGCGGTAGTCTTCGCCGGTGATGGCGATGCTGCGGTAGTACAGGCGATCTCCGATTGAGTTGAAATCCACGCGAAGTCGATCGCCGAGCAGTGCGCCCTGCGTGATCGGGCTCATCGGGTCGATGGCGATGACAGCCAGCCGTTCGCTGATGTCGCGACGGACGTATTCCGCCGCCAGCGCCGCAACGAGCGTGGACTTACCCGCACCGGGTGAACCTGTCAGACCGATGACCTGCATCGGGCGTTTGCGCGGCGCATCGGCGCGCAGCGGGCGCTCGCCGAACGCGAGCGACAGATCCCGCGCGAGCTGCGCGGTCGTGTGGCCGTCGGGCACCGTCGGCTCGTGCGGATGCACCACATCGCAGACCGCCTCGACGATCGCCTCCAGGCCGGTCCCAGTATGGAAGATGCGATGAACGCCGGCGTCGAGCAGCGTCTGCACATCTTCCTGCGGAATGATGCCGCCCACGTCGATTGGGATGTCCGGCCGACCTGATTCCTTGCAACATGCGATCAGGCGGGGGATGAGCACCAAATGCGAGTTGGACATCATGGATGCGGCGATGAGGTCGCAATCCTCATCGCGGGCTCCGATCGCGAGTGCTTGCGGCGTCTGCCAGAGTCCCGAGTAGATCACGTGAACGCCGCTGTCGCGCAGCGCGCGCGAGATGACCTTGACGCCTCGGTCGTGGCCGTCCAGGCCGATCTTGGCGAGGAGGACGCGAGGGCGATGGTCCAAGTGGCTGCAACGGTCCTTCTTCTCAAACTCCGTCGTCGGCTGATGCGTGGCGGTCGCCATGTGTCGTATCTCTCCGGCGTGTGGGTTCCGATGGGACCGCACAGGATACAGCGAACCGGCTGGGATGTGGGGCGGCGCGCCTGTCAAGGGCATCGGTCGGGCGATCGGCGCGCGACGCCGCCCGGTCGTGGGTGACCGGGCGGTGCTGCGGGGGCTGGTGACGGGGCATGAGCAAGATGGCAGTGCGGCGCGGTCGTTACGTGCTGCGCCGGCGACGCGAGGCAGCCATGCACCCGATGCCGAGGATGAGGCCCGTCGGCGCGGAGGGTATCGGGGCGATGTGCATCTCGAGCGTTTCCAAGGGCAGGGGAACGCCGCCCATGCCGTTTGTCTCCAGGTAGGTCTCGAGCGTGATCCCCTGGACCACCACCGCGAATGTGAGAATCGAGCCTTCCGTCACGAGCCCGGTCACGTCGATCCCCTGGAATGTGCTGTCCGAGAAGACGATGTCCGTGACCAGACCGAAGCCGAGAACACCGGGCAACACCAGCGCATCGGTGTCGTCGATGAGTTCCATGTAGGGGACGATCCCCGAGAGTGTCTCGCCGTACTCATCGGTCGCGATGAAGTCGTAGCCCGCGAGGGCACCCGTTCCGGCGAAGACGGCCATGTCGCCAGGCCCGCCCGCTCCTGCGCTGTTGAACGAGACGAGATCTAGCGATGCGTTCAGATCCGCGGAACCCGTTCCGTAGAACCCGAGTGCGACCTCTCCCGGTATTCCGATGCGTTGTACGCGGTAGTTGCCTCCGGGCATCGACTCCAGTGTGAGCGTTCCCGAAGCGAGCGATCCGGCGTAGACGGACTCGACGGCATCGGTGGCATCATAGATGAAGTCGCCGATCATGTCCGCGGATGCGATCCCCGAACCGATAATGATGCAGCTTGCCGCAGCGACGATGGCGCGGATGCCTCTCCGACCCCGTTTGGTCTGTGAAGGGCAAGAACCCATGACCTTATCCTCCTTCTCATGATGCGGCCCCTGTGCGGAAGAGGCACGAGAATCGCATCAGTTCAACATCAAGCTGCTCGCAAAACGAACAACGAGATGCTCGTCCAAAGGGAGGGCAAGGAGTCGTGGCGGCCCGGTCGGCACATCCGCGGAGCGCGCGGGCATATACCCGTTCACGATGCGGCTTCGCTCCCGTTCCTCGCTGTTGGACTGTTGACCGGTTGGCGGTGTGCGGCACCAGCCTTCATCCTAAGGATGTCACGGGTTGAGGCGTCCGCAAACGAATACCCGCGAGAATACGCAATCATTACAGCCGTAACCCCTGAAATATCCAGTGGTTACGTCGCAGTGGTGGTCCAGCGAGGAGATGGCGCACGAGAAAGGGCCGCCCGGTTGTTCGGACGGCCCTTGGTCTTATTGCTTATCGGAAGGAATCGAACATGTCCGCTGCGGATCAGGCGATCTTGACGGACCCGCCGACCTCTTCGATCGCCTCCTTGACCTTGTCCGCCTCTTCCTTGGAGACGCCTTCCTTCAGGAGCTTGGGAACGTTGTCCACGAGTTCCTTCGCTTCCTTGAGGCCCAGACTGGTCAGCTCGCGGACGATCTTGATGACCTGGATCTTCTTCTCGCCGAACGCTTCGAGGGTCACGTCGAACGACGTCTGCTCCTCTTCTTCCACCTGGCCACCCGCCGGGCCGGCCATCATCACAGCGCCGCCCGCCGCAGGCTCGATCCCGTAGGTGTCCTTCATGTAGTCGCTCAGGTCGACTGCTTGCTTGAGCGTCAGCTCGGAAAGCTGGTCGCCGAGTTTTGTAATGGCTTCATCGAATGTTTTGGTGGCTTCCTCAGACATTGGTAGCTGCTTTCAAGGTGATGCGCCGAAGAGGCGACCGACACGCTCGGCCGTTTAACCCTTCACATTCGGGCCAGTCCGACGCAGGACTTTCAGATTGTGCGCGGCGCGCCGGGGCGTCAGCCCGCCGGGCCGGTGTCATGCGATCTTGCTGATCGTCTCGCCCTCTTCGAGCTTCTCCTCGATGCTCTTGACCACAGCCATGACCTTCCCGCCTGGGCCTGTGATTTGGGAGAGGAGCTTGGCGCCCGGGCTCATGATGAGCGTGATGTTCTCGGCGAGGGCTTCCTCGCGCGTCGGGAACTTGCTGAGCCGATCGACTTCCTTGGGGCCCATGAACTGCGTCCCGTCGAGCACAGCGCCCTTCAGTTCGAGCAGTTGCACTTCCTTGGCCCATGTCGTCAGCTCACGCGCGACCGTGACGACCGAACCCGCCCCATACGCCAGCGCGCTGGGACCGTCGAGCGCCGCTGTGAGGCCTTCGAGGCTCGTACCCTCCATCGCCTGCTTGGCGAGCGCGTTGCGGATCACCGCGATGCGGATCTCCTTCTCCGCAAGCCCGAGGCGCAGACGGTTGTTGTCGTTCGCCGGGATGCCGCGAATGCTCACGAGCACGGCATCGTCGATGTTCTCGAATCGCCTCTTGTACTCAGCGACGATCATTTCTTTGACTGGCTTGCTCATGCCGATTCTCGCCTGTTAGCGGTCCAGGATGACCGCGGGGGTCATCGTGCCGCTGATCGTGATCTTCTTGACGTACTGACCCTTTGTCGCTGCCGGACGCACCTTCTCGATCGTCTCGATGAAGAAGTTCATGTTTTCGATGAGGTCGGCGTCGGGGAAGCTCATCTTGCCGACGACCGCGTGGATGTTCCCGCCGTCGTCGTTGCGGTATTCGATCTTGCCCGCAACGTATTCCTTGACGGCGCCGGTGACATCCTTGGCGACCGTCCCGCTCTTGGGTGAAGGCATCAGGCCGCGCGGGCCGAGCACCCGACCGAGCTTGCTCACGGATCGCATCATGTCCGGTGCGGCCACCGCGACATCGAAGTCCATGAAGCCCTTCTGGATCTCGTTGACAAGCTCATCACCGCCCGCCTTCACAGCGCCGGCGGCGAGGCAGTCCTCGATCAAATCGTCCGTGCAGAACGCGATGACGCGCTTGGTCTTGCCGACGCCTTTGGGCAGGGCGATCGAGCCGCGGATGATCTGATCCGCCTGCCGAGGATCGATCCCCAGGTGCATGCACAGCTCAACCGTCTGGTCGAACTTCGGCCCGTCGTACTTCTTCAGCGTGGCGACAGCCTGTTCGATCGGCTGGGGCGCATCGGGGATGAGCTTGATGTTGTTCGCGGTTCTCTTGGTTTCTCTTGGCATTGCTCAGCCCTCCACCTGGATGCCCATGGACCGTGCCTGACCGGCGATGATCCGCTTGGCGGACTCGATGGTCCCGGCGTTCAGATCGTTCAGCTTCTCCTTGGCGATGTCCTCGAGCTGGGAGTCGCTGATCGTGCCCACCTTCTCCTCCAGCGGATTGCCGGAGCCCTTTTCGAGGCCGGCCGCCTGCTTGAGCAGCACGGATGTCGGGGAGGATTTGACCTCGAACGTGAAGCTGCGGTCGGCGTAGACGGTGACGACGATGCCGACGATCTTGCCGTTCAGCTCACGTGTGCGTTCATTGAAGAGCTGAATGAACTGTCCTGGGTTGACGCCGTTGGCGCCGAGGACAGGCCCGAGCGGCGGGGCGGGGGTCGCTTGTCCACCCGGGGCCATCATCTTGAAGGTTGTGAGAATGTCTTTTTTGGCCATGGTGCTCCTACCTCCCACCGAACGCCGGGAAAAGCCCGGAAGCGTCGCCCAGCCAACAGGCCGACGCCGCCCAGTGGTGCTTGCGGTCATCAATCCGGTCCCCGACCACGGAGACCGAGCCGAATAGGGTAGCGAGCCGCCCCGAAGATGCAAGCGGCGATGATGCCTCAGACCAGTGGCGCGGCACACCGAGAACCCGGCGCTCCCCCCCAACATACCCCAGCTATCTTGGCCGGGTCCGTGCGCCATTCATCATGGCCCCCGGTCCAGACCCATGCACGCGCCGCCTCACGTCCGTCTCCTCCCAGCCCGTCCTCACGCTCACCCGACGTTGCGCTTCGGAGTCGAATCCACATATCCGCCCCTGCCAGAGCTCCTGCCAACGCTCGGCGATGAAGCCGTCGACGGTGATCGTCGAAGCTGCGGATGTGCCGAAGCCCATAATGTCAACCTCGCCGGGGACCTCGCGCTGCGTGTACTGGTTCAACACGTTGGGCGTGTAGTCCGCCTGACCTTGACTGGCGTCAGCGGGCCAGTTCCTCCGGCATCGCTCGCGCGCACGACATTGCGCCTAAACCGCATCACGGAACAGGACGCGGATCGTGGTCGCTCTCATTGCCAGTTCTCCAGTAGATCGATGATCTCTTGATTCTTCACTAGATGGATTGCAACCCATCTGGGTGTCGAGACTCCCCCCATGTTCAGATCCGGATCAGCTCCGTGCTTCAAGAGCAGCAAGATCATGGCCATGTTCTCATGCTGAATCGCGTAGCACAAGGGAGCCGTGGCTGGAGAGATGCCATCCGGATCAGCGCCCTGCTCGAGCAACCAGGCGGCCACATCCTCCCTGTCCTCCACCACCGCCTCCGACAGCAACGATGCACCCATCCATACGATCTCATCGACGTGTTTCCCGGAGGCCAGAACCGATGCCCTTATCTCCTCAAGCGACGCCCTCTGGCTCAGCAGCGTGAATGCTCGGTCATCCGGGCGAACAAAGCCACGCTCGACCGTCACCGTGACATACGGCCGATAGTACACCAGCGATGTGATTACCAACGCGACAATCGCCACACAGAGCGTGCCGACAATACAGAGTGTCCGCTTGTTCTTCGTCATGATGTCTCACCGGAGGAAGTAGCGCTCCCGTGTGGTAGTGAATGACGGAGCCCACCCTTGGCCTCAACATCGCTCTCTGCGCTGAAGCCAAGCCCCTTGCTGCACATGTCGCGGAACTGCAAGCACGTTGACCCATCATACACCGCGTCGCTGGCGTTGTCCCAGGACAGCTCGGCACGGTAGAACTCCTGCCATCGCTCAGCGGTGAAGCCGTCGACGGTGATCGTCGAAGCTGCGGATGTGCCGAAGCCATTGGTCAACTACGGCGTTTGCGAAAGGTCCTCCCACACAGTGATCATCAGATACGGGTTCGGCGAGGTGTCGAGAATGGTGAACTCCACGCTCTTGCCAGCTCCGTCTTCATTGGCAAAGAAGACTGGCGCGCTCGACTTTTCAAGCGAGCGCTGCCGCAGCCGGGATGCGAACATCTCGCTCGCCGTGGTCATTGTGAGAGGCGGGTACCAGTCCAACCGGCCACTGTTCAGTGTTCGATAGTCACAGTGCGCAGGAAGCTCGACGATCCAGTCGTGGAAACTGTATTCAGGGTCCCGTCCCGAGTCGCACTCCTCGTACACCACCAGCGACCCCGTAGGCAGGCTCCAGCCGACAGCTGCTTCAATATCCGCGATCGCCGTGGGCGAGATCTGCATGTCGGGTATCGGTGTAAGAGCAGCTACCAACGCATGTGCCACAAGCATCCTCACGGCAATCGCAGCGGCGATGACTGCGATCGCGACAGATCCAACCACCAGGATGCGCCGAAGCCACGCACCCCGACCGGTTGTCGGCACTCGCCCAACTCGATTCGACTCAGTTCTCACCGACCGCTCCTCGGTTGCGCTGGCGTTGCTAGCAGGGGGTTCGTGCGGCGAAACAGCGGTTCCTGACACATCATCCGTCATTGTCATTCCTCAGCCTCGAGCTCTCGGCGCAGGAGATCGACGAGTTCTGTGATGTCACTCGTGGCAGACTCACACGCGTAGTCAATCACTGTCCATCCGGCCGCGTCGGTCGCCGAAAGGTCCGCACCGGCGCTGAGCAGTAGCTTTACGGTCGGCACACTTCCAGCGCCGCACGCCAGCAGCAGCGCGGTTTGTCCACTGTTGTTCACGCACTCGATGTCCGTACCTGCGTTCAGGAGTTGCTCCGCTGCACTCGACGCCCCCGCTTGGCACGCCAGCATAAGCGGACCGTCCCCGTCGGCGTTTGGCAGGTTTGGGTCGGCGCCGTGATGCAGCAGGAAGACCACCATCTCCTCCGCGCCTTCCATGGAGTAGCCGACCGAGTGCAGGACTGCTTCGTTGAGGTGGGAGCCGTACTGCATCAGGAGTTCCAGCATCGTGATCGAGTTACTGCTCACGGATTCATGAAGCGCATCTCCCCCGTTCCCGTTTGGATCAGCTCCACGTGCGAGCAGCAGTTCCACAACATCGCGGTCAGTTGCCTTACCCCACCGAACCGCGAGGGCTAGCACGGTCAGGTCCCAGCCGGCGATCACATTGAGATCTGCCCCGGCATCGAGAAGTTGCGAGATGACGCGAAGGCGTGGGCGCACTGTAATATCGCGCGTGGTGTCGCCATCCTGTCGTTCGCCGGCCGTGCGGAATTCCGCATCATCCGTTCTCAGTCCAACCAGCGCGAAGTAGAGTGGTGGCCGGCCGTTTGCTGCCGTGAGACTGCCCACATCTGCTCCGCGTTCCAGCAGCAGTGCGACGGTCTCGGCATCTGCAAGCTCAGCCGCTCGCATGAGTGGTGTGAGCCATGGCTGTGCAGCGAGGGATGAGTCAACACCCACCCCTTGGTCGAGCAGGTCAAGAACACGTGTTGAGTCCCGCTCTTCCAGCGCCTGATCAAGAGCCGGTGGTGCCCGATGCAGGTCTCTTGAGGCGGCAATCACCCAGACCAATGCAAGGAGCATGCCGACGCTGCCGACGAGCGCAAACCACAACGCGAGACGGCCGCTGGGCACGGGGTGTACTGGACCGTGGAGCGGCGTACCACACTCCGGACAAGGACGCTCCGGTGGAATCCCGCGAGCGTACCCACAAGCTGGACACAGATCGTAAAGACTGCGGTAGCGCTTCACGTACAAGTGGCGAACTCTCAGCGCCAGGAGAAGTGCGAGCCAAGCGAGCGCCCAGGCGAGCGCCCACGTGAGCGTGCCGAGCAGTTGGCCCAGCACGATCGGTGATGTCGGCAAACCCAGAGCGTCTCGCGGCCCGCACAGCCATCCTGTTTCCGGCGCCAGTATGTGGGAAGCCCTGTAGCGATGCAGCATCGCGTTAGCCGGTTCATCGGAGACAAAGAGCGTGCCCGTCAGCGAGTGGAACGGCCATCCCGCGCCGAGTGTGATAACGCGCACTGATGCATCGGCGCCGGACTCGATACCCCGCTCGCCGGAGGTGAGTGGATGCGCCCACGACGGGAGCTCATCGAGATCCCGCGGGGCCTCCCAGTACGATATCCTTAGCATGAGCGCCTCGCGGGCTGCGAGGGAAGGTAGCCGATACGAGTAGACAGTCGCACCAGACACGCGGCTCACACTGGCATCCCAAGACCGGTCATCCTTCAAGATCAAGAAGCTGGTGGAGTTCCGCAGTCGCCCACCGAGTCCGTTGAGTTGCAGACGTACGGAGGTCGCGCAGACGAACGATATTGTGAGGTTCGTGAGGAATCCGAGGGACAAGAGAACGCAGCATGCCAGCACGACTCGGCGCTGCGTGAGCGACGATGGGAATCGTGAGGAGGAAGCCCTGCGGAATGTCAATGATGTATTCATCCTTGTTCCATCACTGTCCCCTGTTGTACCTTCGCCCATGTCATTCCTCAGCCTCGAGCTCTCGGCGCAGGAGATCAACGAGTTCTGTGATGTCACTCGTGGCAGACTCACACGCGTAGTCAATGGCTGTGCGTCCGGCCGCATCAGTCGCCGAAAGGTCTGCGCCGGCGCTGAGCAGCAGCTTCACGGTCGGCACACTTCCAGCGCCACACGCCAGCAGCAGCGCGGTCTGTCCACTGTTGTTCACGCAATCGATGTCCGCACCTGCATTCAGGAGTTGCTCCGCTGCACTCGACGCCCCCGCCTGGCACGCCAGCATAAGCGGGCCGTCCCCGTCGGCGTTTGGCAGCTTTGGGTCGGCGCCGTGGCGCAGCAGGAAAGCCACCATCTCCTCCGCGTCTTCCTTGGAGTAGCCGACCGAGTGCAGGACGGTATTGCCTTGCGCGGTGATGGCGTCGTTGAGGTGGGCGCCGTGCTGCATCAGGAGTTCCAGCATCGCGATCGAGTTGTCGCTCGCGGCTTCATGAAGCGCATCTCCTCCCTTCCCGTCTGGATCAGCTCCACGTGCGAGCAGCAGCTCCACAACATCGTGGGCAGTTGCCCTACTCCACTGAATCGCGAGGGCCAGCACGGTCAGGTCCGAGCCACCGATCACATTGGGATCTGCCCCGGCATCGAGAAGTTGCGAGATAACGCGAAGGCGTGGACGCACTGTAACATCGCGCGTGGTGTCGCCATCCTGTCGTTCGCCGGCGGGGCGGGATTCCGCTTCATCCGTTCTCAGTCCAACCAGCGAGAAGTAGAGTGGCGGCCAGCTGCCTGCTGCCGTGAGACTGCTCACATCTGCTCCGCGTTCCAGCAGCAGTGCGACGGTCTCGGCATCTGCAAGCTCAGCCGCTCGCATGAGTGGTGTGAGCCATGGCTGTGCAGCGAGGGGTGAGTCAACACCCACCCCGTGGTCGAGCAGGTCAAGAACACGTGCTGAGTCCCGCTCCTCCAGCGCCTGCTCGAGGGCCGATGGTGCCCGATGCAGGTCTCTTGAGACAGCAATCACCCAGACCAATGCGAGGAGCATGCCGACGCTGCCGACCAGCGCAAACCACAACGCGAGACGACCGCTGGGCACGGGGTGTACTGGACCGTGGAGCGGCGTACCACACTCCGGACAAGGACGCTCCGGTGGAATCCCGCGAGCGTACCCACAAGCTGGACACAGATCGTGAAGACGGCGGTAGCGCTTCACGCACAAGTGGGGAACTCTCAGCGCCCAGAGAAGTGCGAGCCAGGCGAGCGACCACGTGAGCGTGCCGAGCAGTTGGCCCAGTACGATCGGTGATGTCGGCAAACCCAGAGCGTCTCGCAGTTCGTGAAGCCATCCTGCTTCCGGCGCTAATATGTGGAAAGCCCTGTAGCGATGCAGCATGTCGTCAGCCGGTTCATCGTAGACAAAGAGCGTGCCCGACAGCGAGTGGAACGGCCATCCCGCGCCGAGTGTGACAACGCGCACTGATGCATCGGCACCGGACTCAAGACCCCACTCGCCGGAGGTGGGTGGATGCGCCCACGACGGGAGCTCATCCAGCGGAATCTGCCCCCACGTTGCTCTGTCCATGACTGCGTTGTGGTCTGTGCTGCGCGATGGCCGATACGAGTAAACAGTCGCACCAAACACCCAGTCCACACCCGTGTACCAAGTCCGGTCATCCTTGGAGACCAAGAAGCGCGTGAAGTTCCGCGGTCGCGCACCGAGTCGTCCGAGCTGCAGACGTGCGGAGGTTGCGCAGACGAACGACACTGTGAGGTTCGTGAGGAATCCGAGGGACAAGAGAGCGCAGCACGCCAGCACGACTCGGCGCTGCGTCAGCGACGACAAGATGGATCGTGAGGAGCAAGCCCTGCGGAATGTCAATGATGTATTCATCCTTGTTCTATCACTGTCCCCTGTTGTACCGTCGTCCCTGTCATTCCTCAGCCTCGAGCTCTCGGTGTAGGAGATCGACGAGTTCTGTGATGTCACTCGTAGCAGCCTCGCACACGTAGTCAATGGCTGTGCGTCCGGCCGCGTCGGTCGCCGAAAGGTCCGCACCGGCGCTGAGCAGCAGCTTCACGGTCGGCATACTTCCAGCGCCACACGCCAGCAGCAGCGCGGTTTGTCCATTGTTGTTCACGCAATTGATGTCCGCACCTGCGTTCAGGAGTTGCTCCGCTGCACTCGACGCCCCCGCTTGGCACGCCAGCATGAGCGGACCGTCCCCATCGGCGTTCGGCAGCTTTGGGTCGGCGCCGTGATGCAGCAGAAAGGCCACCATCTCCTCCGCGTCTTCCTTGGAGTAGCCGACCGAGTGCAGGATGGCATTGCCCTGCGCGGTGATGGCGTCGTTGAGGTGGGCGCCGTGCTGCATCAGGAGTTCCAGCATCGCGATCGAGTTGTCGCTCGCGGCTTCATGAAGCGCATCTCCTCCCTTCCCGTCTGGATCAGCTCCACGTGCGAGCAGTAGTTCCACAACATCGCGGTCAGTTGACCTACTCCACCGAATCGCGAGGGCCAGCGCGGTCGGGCTCGATGCGCCGATCATATCGGGATCTGCCCCGGCATCGAGAAGTTGCGAGACAACGCGGAGGCGTGGACGCACGGTAACATCGCCTGCGGTGTCGCCATCCTGTCGTTCGCCGGCGGTGCGGGATTCCGCATCATCCGTTCTCAGCCCAACCAGCGAGAAGTAGAGTGGTGTCAGGCCATTTGCTGCCGTGAGACTGCTCACATCCGCTCCGCGTTCCAGCAGTAGTGCGACGGTCTCGGCATCTGCAAGCTCAGCCGCTCGCATGAGTGGTGTGAGCCATGGGCGTCCAGCGAGGCGTGAGTCAACACCCACCCCGTGGTCGAGCAGGTCAAGAACACGTGCTGAATCCCGCTCCTCCAGCGCCTGATCAAGAGCCGGTGGTGCTCGATGCAGGTTTCTTGAGGCGGCAATCACGCAGACCGACACAAGGAGCATGCCGATGCTGCCGACCAGCGCAAACCACAACGCGAGACGGCCGCTGGGCACGGGATGTACTGGACCGTGGAGCGGCGTACCACACTCCGGACAGGGACGCTCCGGTGGAATCCTGCGAGCGTACCCACATGCTGGACACAGATGGTGAAGACGGCGGTAGCGCCTCACGCACAAGTGAGGGATTCTCAGCACACAAAGAAGTGCGAGCCAGGCGAGCGCCCACGTGAGCGTGCCGAGCAGTTGGCCCAGCGCGATCGGTGATGTCGGCAAACCCAGAGCGTCTCGCAGTTCGTGAAGCCATCCTGCTTCCGGCGCTAATATGTGGGAAGCCCTGTAGCGATGCAGCATGTCGTCAGCCGGTTCATCGTAGACAAAGAGTGTGCCCGACAGCGAGTGGAACGGCCATCCCGCGCCGAGTGTGACAACGTGCACCGATGCATCGGCGCCGGATTCAAGACCCCGCTCGCCGGAGGTGGGTGGATGCGCCCACGACGAGAGATCCTCGAGATCCTGCCGGACCTCCCCGTGCCATATCCGTAGCGTAAGCGCCTCGCGGGCTGCGAGGGAAGATGACCGATACGAGTAGAGAGTCGCACCAAACACGCGGCTCACGCGGGCATCCCAAGACCGGTCACCCTTCGACACCCAGAAGCGCGTGAAGTTCCGCGGTCGCGCACCGAGTCGTCCGAGCTGCAGACGTGCGGAGGTCGCGCAGACGAACGACACTGTGAGGTTCGTGAGGAATCCGAGGGACAAGAGAGCGCAGCATGCCAGCACTGCTCGGCGCTGCGTCAGCGACGATGGGAATCGTGAGGAGGAAGCCCTGCGGGATGCCAATGATGTATTCATCCTTGTTCCACGCCTGCCCTCTATTCTATCTTCGTCTCTGACACGTTTCCGCCTGCGCTCCTCTGCCGCGCGGCGTTGCCTGACTTCGCGACCACGTCGGCGACAGTCGTACCAGCGAGGCTGCGGATCGAGAGGTCTGCGTGAGCCGACCGAAGTTTCGCCAGACAGAGACCGTCGCGGTCAAGATCCACCAGGACCAACCGCATTACCGCCAGTTGAAATGTCTCTGCAAACTCGCGGGGATACTGTCGCGCCGCCACGAACGCGGCGGTCTCGCCACTCTGATCGCGCTGGTCCACATCGGCACCATATGCAAGCAGGGCGTTCAGATTGTCTGCTCGCCCGAATGCACAGGCGTAGTGGAGCACCCCCCTGCCCTGCGCGTCCGTGCGAGCGATGCTCGCGCCGCCATCCAACAGCAGTTGAAGTCCCTCAGCGTCACAGTGCGCCGCAGCGAAGAGGATTGCGTCCGCGTCTTGGACAGCCTCCTCGTCCACGCTACCAAGCACGAGCTTCAGCACCGCGACGTCACCGCGGATGGCCGCGTGATCGAGGGTGCTCCGGCCCTGCCAGTCCATGGAGCTTGGATCGGCGCCATGGCTGAGGAGCGCCTCAATGGTCCTGAGGTGCCCAGTGCCGACTGCGTGAATCAACAGGGGTGCGCCATGCGCATCCAAGTTCGGATCCAACCCGGAGCACAGAAACAGCTCGATGATCTTTGCATGCCCCTCCGTACGACCGGCAGCGATGTAACGAAACAACGGGAGGTCAATCAGCGGTGGCGAGAGGTTCCTGCCGTCGCGAGGCATGAACTCACTGACAATCTCAAACTGCCCATGATACGCGGCTGTACCAAGCGTGGACCCCCTATATAGATGCGGCGAGATGTTCGTCCGACGAGTGTCGGATAGCAGCACGCGCATCACATCGCGATGTCCTCGGGCTGCCGCGTGCGCCAACGCCCTATGTCCGTACGGACCCGATCCACGGAGAGGATCCGCACCTGCGTCGATGAGCACGGATACCATGTCCGCACGACCCAACCTTGCCGCCAGCATGAGTGGCGTCATGCCACCAGCCTCGCTTGAAGGTCTATCATGAGTCAGTCGCACATCAACCGCTGCGCCGGACGCGATCAGCGCCTCGAGTGTCTCAATGCGGCCCGACCACACTGCGGCGTGGAGTGGCGATATGTGGCGGCGCGGCTGCGCGGCGGCGACATAGGCCACCGCACAGATGGCGAAAGCGGTCATCAGCCAGAAGGCGCAATGCTTGTGCCAGCGCGGTCTGAGGACACACGGGACATCTCCAACTGATGTGCCGCATTCCGAACAACGCGCCTGTTGCTGAACGGGGTAGCCACATACTCTGCAGAGGCCCCGCCGCACGCGCCGTCGATGCCGCAGCCGTCGGCACTGCGCGAATAGCGTAGAGACGATCCAGAGGACGATGGTGGCAACCCCGGTATCTGCGATCCACCCCGCTGGAATCGGCCGGATTGGAAAGGCGCGGAGGCCGAAGGGTAGATCCTGTGGGTCACTCGCAATCTCCAGGCCGCCGGTAATGCTATGGTCGAGCACGGACTCGATCAAAGGCGGAAAGCCGCCCGGCGGCGGGAGCACTTCCCATGATGCTTGCCATTCGAATGCACGCCATGGCCAGCCAACGGCATAGCGCAGCTGCACTGCATCCGGCGGCATGTCGTCGGGTCGCGATGCGGCAGTCAGTCGTGGAGCACGTTCGTCACCCCACGTGTAGCGGGCCAGGTTGTCGTAGTCCGGAACAGAAAGGGAGCGCGTCGTGGCTACTCCGGACTCACAGAGGATGAGTTCGGAACCACATGGCGCCCAGTGATGCAGGCCACGGTATTGTGCAGCCCGCACCAGCGTCTGGGACGGTTGCGTCATGGCTGCTGTGGCCCAGCAAGTCACAATGACAATCGCAGCGCCGGTCAGCACAAGAAGCAGAGACTGCAGGAATGTGCGGAGTTGTGCAGGATGCATGGCGTGCATGCTCGCTTAGATGTCATCGACACAGGTCACCAGTGGTCGCGCCGGGCGGGTCACGTCGCGTCCAGCGACCGAGTTCTGTGAGCAGCACGTGATGTCGTGCGTGGACGATCATGTCAATGCATGATGCGCCGCCCCGGCCTGAGAGTCTAGCCCACGTGGGGGTTCGTGCGGCGAAACAGCGGTTCCTGAGACTCTAACCGCCCGCGACACCGGCCCAGTGTGCCCCAACGCGTGACTGCTACCGCCCATGCGCGCCCTCGCCCGCCTCCGTGGCCCATGCGTGAAGCGACATCTCGGTTCGCCCATGGCGTCGCCATCGGAACTGACCGAGCGTGCGGCGGTTCACGTGCTCGCGCCGTCGCACAAGCTTGCCCGTGGAGCGAATCCCCCGAAGATGGGGGTGGCGGCGCGTAACTGATAACCGCATCGACTTGTCCACTTGTTATGCAATATTGACCGATGGGATAATGCGTCATACCGTCGAGTGCGAGCCGTCGTGGGCGAATCCCACGACATAACCGGCGCCGGCACGATAAGGAGCGCACCATGTCAACACGATACGCAGCACGCAAGAGCACGCATCGCGGGCCGTTCTTCGAACCGCTCGAGGCCCGTCGTCTTCTCTCGATTGAGCAGTATCCCGTTCAGGTCCACCTCGAGGCTCGCATCATCGAGGTGAATGATACAGGTCGAGCGATGTGGGAGGATATCGACGGCGACCAGATCAAACTCAACGTGAGATGGTGGAATAAGAACGCGGGCAATACGGGTGTCATCGGTATCGACAGCGGCGACAACACCGAGTTCATCACGCTTGATAATGCCGCCAAGAGCGTCAAGATCAGCGTGAAGAAGCAAAACGGTGGAGATGGCCGATTCGAGCTGGGGCAGTTCTGGGCGCCGATGATCCGGCAGTTCAAGGCTCCGGATGTTGACTACGTCGGCGGCAGTGAGCACCCGTTCACTGGCGGCCTGCGGATCGGGGTGGGTGACAAGATGTACGTCGGCCGGCTCTGCTTGGCCACAGAGGTGGATGTGCATGCGGGTGGCGGCAGCGGACTGAACATGCGCCTCGACTCCGCTGACACCACCGGCGCCTTCAACATCGGCGGCTTCACACGCTCGTTCCGCGTCGAGGCAGAGTTCAGGGTCGATTCGGCGAACTTCACCGGAGGCGTCGGAAAATTCGACGCGCGGGGCGGCGTGTCCGTCACCAATGGGCTTGAGATCGCCGACTCACTCAACGGCGCGTTCAGGCGGTTCGCAGTGGACAGCCTTGACAGCGGAGAGGTCCGACTGCTCTCGTACCCACGGTTCATCAAACTCTCAGATATCGGCCCGGACGGAACGTTCTCGCTTCCGTTCGGCGCGCGCATGCTCAAGCTCGGCGAGGTTGAGGGAACCGTCAACGCCGACGCCGATACCAGAACGGTCAAAGCCGGGGATGTTTCAGGCACGCTTGATCTGTACAGCGCTAAGTCGATCACACTCGGGGATCTCAGCGGCGGGCTTCAACTGAAGCACGAGTCGCAGGATGCGAATGACTACGGCGCGAGCAAGATTGACATCAAGGGGAATATGATTGACGGATGGTTCAACTCGCAATCGAGCGTCAAGAAATTCACCATCTCGGGCGTCGCGGATAACGCATCCATCTACTTGGCCGTCACCCCGACATTCACCCGGCTTGATCCTATCCCGCTGGATGGTCTGGATGTGTTTCGCCCTGACAGCCATGTACATCTCGACAAGCTCCAGGTGAAGGGGCGAGGTGAGGATTACGCCATGGCCGACACGCGCATCCTCGTGCCAGAGGCGGACAACCTGATCCTCGGCAAACTCCTCGAAGGCAACGAAGTCGGTCAGGCTCGCTTCGGGACGGTGCGGTTCCTCGCCGAGATCCCGTTCGTCAACCACGCCTTCCGAGGGAATGACGAGGCGCAAAATCTCCGGCCGGAGCTGCTCGTGTTCATCACACCTCACATCTTGGATGATGCTCCGTAACACGAGATCATATGGAATGCCGTCGCCCCTGATACGCTTGTGAGATGCGTGGCAACACGCACACACCTGCACGACTTACGTACTCCGGGTTCACAGAACCCGGCTCCGCCCGCCGCCGCAATGTGCGCCACCCGTTCGCCTGCGCAAAGACAAGCAACCCCCGAACCGCAACACGCACCCGCTTGCCCCAAGCCGCAGGAACTCGTTCCTGCGGGAACACACACTGATACACACATCCCACGCAGCACGCGCACACCTGCACGATGCGTGTTCACTCAATGTACTTATCCCCTTGTATGCTTCCTTTTCTGGTTCCGCCCCTCATAACAACTGGATCAGTTTTCAGGGAGCAGGCCAGTGGCACGGTCGCGGCCGAAGGGAAACACATCACTTGTTGGCCTCATCCATCAGCAATCGCTCGATCTCCTCCCTTTGCTCACCAGACCTTGTCCTAACTAGGTCCAAGGCACTTCTGCCCTCAGCGTCCCTGGCCTCAATATCCGCACCAAGGCTCAGCAGCCGTCTCACGACTTCACGATCGGCCATAGTTGCCGCCCACAGCAACGGTGTCATCTCCCACCGCGTCCGCGCATTCGGGTCAGCCCCACTATCCAATAGACAGATCGCTGCTTCGTTCCGATACAGACGAAGAGCCATGGTCAGTGGTGTTGCCCCCCACCAGAGCTCCTTCCGCCCTTCGTACATCACATTTGGATTCGCGCCATGTTGGAGACTGCGCCGCACACCAGCGACATCATTCGCAAGCAGAAAGGCAAACAACACCTGCGGCTCTCTGTCTCGCCCGGGATTCAGCCTCACCTCGCCCACCCGAAAGGCACCATGCGTCACAAGTCCTATGATGAGTACGATCACTGTTGGGCGCAACCGCCGTGGCGATGATGGCTCACGCCCTTTCGTCCGTCGCCGCAAACGCCTGAGCAGCAAGGCGATAAGAACGGCGGCGTGAGCTACTTGGGCACAAAGCACGGCCACTTCGGCGACAGGCCACCACCGGTAACGGAGAGCTATGTTGAAGTCAACTACAGCAGAGAGCACCAATTCGACAAGGCACAGCACTAGGAGGCATGTAACAGCAACGCGCAGCAGCGCCGCCCTCCGCAAGAAGCGTGAATCGCTAGCGGGATCGAACACTCTCCCACATTCTGGGCAGGTTGTGCCGCTCGCGCGCACATCATAGCCGCAGTGCCGACAAGCGACGAAGGACTGTGAGGATGTGTTTCTCATACGAGCGGAGAAGAAAAGGGGACAGGCTACTTTATGACGCGCCGTTTCGGTCGGCAGACAGATCGAGAACCATCCTCGACTTGCCGATTGTACGCGCAAGCCCATCGGGCTTGGGCGAAGTCGTGGGATCACCCGCGCCACGTGCTGGCCAAGGTGGGGACAGAACGGGCGTGCCCGCCGGCTCGTGCCGAGCCGGGTCCGCGCGACGACCAGGCGATACACATCACGGGTGTTCGACGGAACGCGGAGCGACACGCCCCGGCTGACCCGCATCGCAGGCGTGATGCGCACCATCGCCGTCATCGCACCGACTTGCCGCACTGCCTCGCCAATGCGCGCGCGACTCTGATCGAGCCTGCTTTTCCCGTTCAAAACTGACCCAAAACGCGCTGAAACTGATCGAAAACGCGCCGAAACTCGCCGAAACAGCCCGAAACTCGCTCAAAACTCTAGTCCGATAACACGTTTTCCGCGATTCCGTGCGCACGGAATCGACGTGAACCGCCACAACAGGGGGGGTCTGCCGATGACACATCGCCGACGCGGCGCGCACCGAGCGGGCGGTTTGGTACGCTGACAGATTCCCCCAACCAGCACGGGAAACGACCATGACCGCTACCACCCCCACGCCCCCAACGCCCGACAGCGAAGTCATCCCCATCCTCGACTTCGGCGGACAGTACACACAACTCATCGCACGACGCGTCCGCGAGGCGGGTGTCTATGCCACGCTCGTCGCACCGACCGTTTCCATCGCGGAACTCACCGCGATGCGGCCGAAGGGCATCATCCTAAGTGGTGGGCCTGCAAGCGTTTGTGATGACGACGCGCCGCAATGCGACCCCGCTCTGTTCGATCTGGGCGTCCCCGTGCTCGGCATTTGCTACGGCCTGCACCTCGGCGCCAAGCTCCTCGGCGCGGCTGTCGAGCCGACCCAGACGCGCGAGTTCGGCAGGGCATCGCTCAAGCTCATAACTGACAACGACTTACTGGCTGGACTCCCCCGCACCACCTCCGTCTGGATGAGCCACGGCGACCAGGTGAACTACCTCTCCAGCGATTTCGTCGCCCTCGCGCGGACGCCATCCTGCCCATACGCAGCTGTCCGACATCGCGATAAACCCTTCTACGGCTTGCAGTTCCATCCCGAAGTGACCCACACACCCCACGGCGGGGAGATGCTCCGCAACTTCCTTTTCCGCATCTGTCACTGCACCGGCGCGTGGCGGATGGCGGGCTTCGTCGAGCTCGCCGTCGCACGAATCCGCGAGCAAGTCGGCGACAAAAAAGTCATCTGCGGCGTGTCCGGAGGCGTCGATTCAACCGTCTGTGCTGCGCTTCTGCACCGCGCGATCGGCGAGCAGCTTGTCTGTATCTTCATTGATAACGGGCTGTTACGACAAGACGAGCGACACACCGTCGAGTCGGCGCTCCGCCATCACCTGTCCATCGGCCTGCGCGTCGTCGATGCATCCGAGGCGTTTCTGAGCGATCTGGCGGGTGTCACGATGCCGCAGGAGAAACGCAAGCTGATCGGGCATCGGTTCATCGACGTCTTCAAGGAGGCGTCAGCCGACCTGACGGATGTCGAGTTCCTCGCGCAAGGTACGCTCTATCCAGATGTTATCGAGTCCGGGCAGGGCCACGCCGGCATGAGCGCGAGCATCAAGTTGCACCACAATGTTGGCGGCCTGCCGACCGAGATGGGTTTCGACCTGGTCGAGCCGTTGCGCGATCTCTTCAAGGATGAAGTCCGTCGCCTCGGCGAAGTGCTTGGCCTGCCTGAAGATATGGTGCATCGTCACCCGTTCCCAGGCCCGGGCCTGGCGGTGCGGGTCGTCGGCGAGGTGACGCGCGATCGGCTCGATCTGCTGCGAGCATGCGATGAGATACTCCTGGAGGAGATCACCGCAGCGAATCTGTATCGTCATTTGGCGCAAGTGTTTGCGGTGCTTCTGCCGATCCAGAGCGTCGGCGTGATGGGCGATGGGCGGACCTACGAATCGGTCGTCGCGCTGCGTGCCGTCGAGTCACAGGACTTCATGACAGCGGACTGGGCGCGGATTCCCTACGACATACTCGCGACGGTGAGCAACCGGATCATCAACGAGGTGCGAGGCGTAAACCGTGTCGTGTACGACATTTCCAGCAAGCCGCCCGCAACGATCGAGTGGGAATGATGCCGGCCGACGTGCACGCTGACGACCCTCGCAGGCTCACGGCGAACATCCCGTGCATCCACTGTGGGCACAATCTGCGAGGCGTGCTTCTGACGGAGCGTTGCCCCGAGTGCGGTCAGGCCGTTGCTGACTCGACGCGGACGACGCTGCTTCATTTCGCAGAGTTAAAGTGGCTTCGTTCGCTCACACGTGGGCTGCGTCTGCTTTTGATCTACGGTTGCTGCCGGGCTGCGGTGGTTGGGCTGCGTGTGCTAACAGCTTGGCTCACAGTGACTTTGGGGACTGACTCATGGTTCAGTGAGTTGGACATGGCGGTCCAGCGAATGATGGCGAGTGCCGGGACGGCGGCGATCTGGACGGCTTGGCAGGCGGTCGCGCTGTGGTTCATGGTGACGCCGTCGCCGTCGGATATCTCGTCGGAGCGTGGCCGGTTCGCGCGCCGTATCGCCTGCGGGGGCTTGGCTTTACATCTCATCTGGCCTTGGGTCGTTGACAGCCTGTCCGGCGTCATATCGCCGACGGCGCTCCTGGTGCTCGCCATCGCGGGGTCGGTGGTCAGCATGGTCGCGTTCTTCGCGCTGTTCACGTACGCGCGCAGCTTGACGTCGCGCGTGCCGAGCGCGCATCTATCGCTGTTGACGGGATTTGCGCGCTGGGTCGTGCCTGTGTACTACGTTCGCATCGCGGTGATTCAGGCGATGACGCTCTGGCAGATCGCGTTGACGCAGACCGGCAGCGGGCAGGGGCAGTTGTGGGTGGATCGTGCCTCACACCTGTCGAGCGGGCCTGCGCTGTTGGTTGCCGGTCTCGGCTGGGCGTGCGCGGTGGTGATCTACGTTCGTCTATGCCGAACGGTACGGACGGCTCGTGTCGTGCAGGGCGCGTGACCGGTTGGGGTGCGCTTACATCGGAATCTATGGTGGCGACGTGGGTTACGAGTGTTCCGGGGGTTCCGGGGCGTCCCGCAGAAACGAGTTCCCGCAGCATTCGCCGATGGGCCGAGGGACGCGCGGAACGAGCGGGAGCGGGTCGCCGAAGCGTGTTTCCGCTGAAGATCAGGTTTCGGATCAACGCGCCCCACCCGATAACCGATGCACCAGAGGACACTCTGTCTGACTGGGAGACGGGATGGCGACGATCGAGTCGAAAACACGAGTCCGCGGCAAGGCTGTGCCACTGCTCCATCGCGCGCTGCGCGTGGGAGGCAGGCGCAGCAGCGAGGCGCGCGATGCCATCGCGGTCGATGTCGTGGGTGAACGCTACGCAGCCCGCTTGGCGCACCGGCTCGACAGTTCGCTGCGACGACGGCGGTGGGGTCACGCGGCCCGGCTGGCAGACCTGGCGAGGGACTTCTTCCCGACGGATGGGCGGCTGCTGACGCTCCGTGCCCGCTGCGCGCTGCTTGGCGGTGACGCTGTCGAGGCGCTTCGTTTGGTCGAGTTGCTTGCAGTCTCATCCTCATCGACACGACTGCTCCGTGTGGTGTGTGCTGCGCGCGCAGGCAACAAGCCCGCTGCCCATGTCGAGTTGCACGCATGGTCGCGTAGACAATCCTGCCCGCTCGATGCGCGTCGGCTTCTTGCGGCGCTCGAATGGGAGCTCGGCAATCCCGTCCGCGCTGAAGCCGCCCTCGAACGCAACTTGGAGCAGATCGAAGATCCCGCGTCACTCCGCATGCGGCTGGCCATGGCTGTCGCCCGTGGTGAGGATGAGGACGCCTGCCTGCTCTGTGAGCGTCTGCTCGCATGTGGTGAGGAGGCCGGCCCGAACGGTGAGATGACGGATTGGCTTGAATCGCTCGGGCTGCGCATCCAGTCCCGCCAGGCTGACCCGGAGCCGGCGAGCGTTGAGCGACTCGCGATCGAGCTGCTCAGTTCCGAGCATGTGATCCCGTCGCTTGTCGCAGCACAACTCGTGCAGCCCAAGCCGGTCATGGGGTTGCTGCTGCTCAAGGCGATCGAGCGAGCACTGCGGGATCTCGATGATCAGGCTGCAGCGGTGCTCTCGCTGGCGCAGCTCAGCTTCTCGCTTGATCGTCTGGATGAGGCTCGTCGTTGGATCGTGCGAGGCTTGCAGCTTCAGCCTCTCTCGGCGCCGCTGGCGATGCTTCTGGTTCAACTCCGCGAGGCTCGCCCAAGCCCGGCTACGTTGGATGGCGAGCCTGAACCGATCGAAGTGATCGCACGCATCGCGGATGCCCACCCCGACTGGGCTGACATCGCTCAACTCCACAACGATCTGCGAACCAAGCGTGCTGCCTAGCCCACTGATCCGTCCGCACCGCACCGATTCTGCGGGAGCTGCCACCAATGCCCGATACCCCCAACACGCCTAGCACCCCCAACACCTTCCGCGTCTTCGATCATCTCTCGTCAGGCGATGCGCAACACTGCGTCAAACCTTCGCCAGCCCACACGCCGTGGGCGGCTGGGATCAAGGCCTTGGATGTGCGAGGCGATGCCATGGCGCTTCGGAAAGTCTGCCGCGCCGCGCTGCGCCGTGCGAACGCGGCAGGCCGGCTCGCCGCTGCGGAAGCGATGCTCGGTATCGGCGAGTGGGTGCTCGCGGCGCACCTCGGGCGGTCGCTGACCAGAACCACGCTCGCCGCTCGCGGCTGGTTGGTTGTGAGCGTGGCAGCGTGGGTAGCGGGGCGGAGCAGCCTGGCGCGACGGGCGATACGACGTGTTGACTTGGTCGATCGGGCGCACTTGGCTCACCTGTGGGTGAAAGCGGAATCCGCTGTCCTGGTCGACCGTCAGCGCTCCGCAGATGTGGCTGACCGCGACCCATCGGTCAGCCTGCTTCGGCCGCTCCTCTCCCAGGCGCTGGTCGTGCTGGATCGGGAGGTTGGCAAACACGGGCACTATGCCGATGTCCACTACCACCGCGGCATGTGCCTCGCGGAGATCGGCCTGCACGACGACGCGGCTGCCAGCTTCCGCCAGGCGATCAACATCAACCCAGGCTACACCAGAGCGAAGGCTGCAGGTCGGTATCTGCCGCATCGTCGGTCCGCCTGACAGCACCCGCTTTCAAGAAGCATCAGATGCGCAGTCGGTCACGTGGGAACACATGCCCGGATGCCATGTTGCGCCCGTGCAACACGTCGGCCCAACGCATCACCGGACCGGGCCTGATGTGGCCGTGACACATCATCGCGCACCCACGGATCGGTCCAATCCGTCACGGTTCGATAAAGCACGCCGCCACGCCGTCCCTCAGCGGGTACAGCCTGTTCATCGCGTGCCCGCCACCTCTGGCACGGGGGTTGCTTTCACTTATGCCGCAGGGGAGTCACGCGTGGTCACTCCGCACGCTGAGAGAGTGCGCGGGGACCATGCGATTCAGGACGACGCACAGGGCGGCAGAGGAATGGCTATGAAGAAGACGCTGACCGCTGTGGGATTCGCTTGGCTGCTCGCGGCGATGTTGCCATCCGTCGCCTCCGCCCAGCCGGTCGATGTTCAATACGCCTCGGGCGGCGCCATCGTGCCCGGCACCGCGACATGGGACGCCGGCTACTACGGCTACGTCAACGGCGAGGCGCGCAAGCGGTTCTACGTCGGCATGCTCAACCTGGAACGCCGACAGGCCGGAACCAGGGGGCCGTGGCAGGCGCTGCCGACCTACTGTATTCAGCCTGACCAGTACCTCGCCCTTCCCGCGACGTATCGTGTGGAATCGCTCGCTGATGTCGTTGCTTCGCCCGATGCGATCGGCCTGCTGTGGGCTGCGAAGTACCAGGACACCGTCCCGACTGACGACGAGGCTGACACTTCCATGAAGGCTGCCGCCTTCCAGACGATGGTCTGGGAGTTCACCAAGGACGGGTCGTTTGATCTCAGCAGCGGCGACTTCGCGCTTGATCTGTCGCACGGCCACACGAGCGCCATCGCCGCTCTCGCCACAAGCTGGTTCGCGCAGATGTCTCGTTGGACCGAGACCGCCTCGCTCGCCGCGCTGACCAGTGACGTTTCGCAGAACCAACTTGCCGTCCTTCCCGCACCGGGAAGCTCGACGCTTGGCCTGGCTGGTCTCTTCACGGGGATGGGTGTGACCTTCTCGCGTCGCCGGCGAGTCTGACACCCTCATCGCCCAGGTTCATCTTGTTGTCTCATCTCGTTTGATGACGCGGGGCCTCTGCCATCGGCAGGGGCTCCGCTTTTGTGTGGCGAGCCGGGAGAGAGGTAAAGGCACAAAGGAAGAAGCAGCGGGCTGTACGGTGGCGACACGAACCGTGTCACTTCCGTCGTCAATGGCGGAAGCGAGCTTGCCTGGCACCGCTGCAATGGCGTCGGACACGGACAACGACGGGGATCGGTACAGTGTTGGCCGTCAGCCTCGGTGTTGCGAAGCTGGGCGTCGGCTGAACACAGCCAAGCAGCACTCCCTTCGGAGGCGCGTTGTGACGGACAACAGACGTAACATGCGGTCGTTTGTGTCGTGTCCGAAGTGTGGGTACGACCTGCAAGGGCTTGACCAGCCGCCACGATGCCCGGAGTGTGGCGTGCTGTGGGACTTGCAGCGCGTGAGCGAGTACTGGCAACGACGCAACAAGGAGCTGACCATCGCCACGCTGCTGGCCGTGGGGCTTGGCGTTGCCGGTGGAGTCGGCTCGGTTGTCATTTTCGGCCTAGCGTGGGGCGGCGGCGCGCCTGCGATTGTGGGGCTTATCATCCACAGCTTCGTGCTGCCGTTTCTTGGCGCGTTCTTCGCTTCGATGTACTTGCCGCGCTATGCCAAGGTCTTCGCCCTTCCGTATGCGGCTGTACCGGCCTTGGGGACGCTCACCTGTCTGATGTCGCCGGAAAGCTTGGGCATCTGGCTTGCCATGACCCTGGTGATTGCCGCGATGGGCATCGCCGGCAGTTGGTGTGGATGGTCGATGGGGCGGAGCCGAAAGGGGCTGCACGACCCGGAGAGAGGCGGAGCGCGGGCTTCCGGTGAGGATGGATGCCCTGAGACATTCCACGCCTGCCCGAAGTGTGCGTGTGAGAACCGCGCGGATGCCACCTACTGCATCGAGTGCGGTCTGAACCTGTCCGCATCCCGTGTGGAGCGGGAAGCGCGCGATGTGGATGCGCCGTCGCCGGATCAGCCCGCGGAGCCGCTCGCGATGCCATCGAATCCGGCGCACGGTGACAGGCTCACCAACTCGATCGGGATGGGGCTTATGTACATCGAGCCGGGGACGTTCATGATGGGAAGCCCCGAGGAGGGTGTTTCCATCGGTGGGCGTGAGATGGAGCATCGCGTTACATTGACCAAGGGCTTCTACATGGGCGTGACAGCGGTGACACAGGCGCAGTGGCGCGCGGTGATGAGAAGTAATCCAAGTCATTGCCAAGGCGATGCCCTGCCCGTCGAACGCATCTCCTGGCGTGAGGCGGTGATGTTCTGCGAGCTGCTCGGCCAGCGTGAAGGCGTAACGTATCGGTTGCCGACGGAAGCGGAATGGGAGTACGCGTGCCGGGCGGGGACGACGACGGCATACTGCTTCGGCGAAGGCTCCGAATGGCTTGGCCGGTGCGCGTGGTATGCGTGGAACTCCGGTCACGAATCGCACGCGGTCGCGTCGAAGCAGCCGAATGCGTGGGGACTGCACGACATGCACGGCAACGTGTGGGAGTGGTGTCAGGACTGGTACGATCCGGACTACTACAGGCGCTCGCCTGCGGAGGACCCGGTCAACACGGAGGCGCGTACGTTCCGCGTGCTGCGTGGCGGTGGTTGGTTCAACTGGCCGGGGGCGTGTCGTTCAGCATCGCGCAGCGGCGGTATGCCGGACTACCTGAGTGTCCTCAACGGGCTTCGCGTGTGCCTGGATGTGTAGTTGTAGTTCGGCAGTGACGCAGACGCGGTCGTTTCGCGGGAGTGGAAAAAGGGGGGGAGTACACTAAGTGCACGCCTTGTCAGCCGTTCATGGCTTCGGCGGTCGACCGCGCGGGCGGATGGACGACTCTAGACCAGGTCATCTGACGGTCCGGTCCATCCACCGCTACGAGCCGTACGGGCATCTACGCTGCACACAGCGGCGCGAGGCCTTGAGTTCCGCCTGATTCACACGCCCCTCAATAATGTACTTGTCCTGCTCTGTAGAAAACGTCGCCT
>JAGLTS010000019.1 GCA_023135165.1 Phycisphaerales bacterium
CCCGTCAAGCCAGTAGTCGATCGGCGACGCTTTGGCGATCAGTTGGCCGCCCGTCAGCGATAACAGATTGACGGTCATCGGCGCTCCGACAATATCGTCACCGGTGTCGCCGGTGACGATGCCGAGCGAGGGTCCAAGGCGCGTCGGACCGACGCCGCTGACCTGCGTTCGACCGAGGTCGCCCTTCGTGATTTCGAGGTTGTTGAGGCTGAACGCATCGACCGCGACAAGATCGCCGCCCGGCGTCGTGTTCTTAATGCGATTGAGTACCACGCCGTCACCTGCGTCGGCCTCCGGATCAACAAAGACCTCGATGCGGTAGACATCCACCTCACCGGGTCCGGTGATGATGATGTTTGATTCCTCGCTTGCACTCTGCACGCGAATGCGACCGATCGACGTGACCGCGTCCTTGCGATCGCTGCGGATCACGAGATTCGCACCATCCGCCAGCACCACGTCGATACGAGCGATGGCGACGCCTTCCGAGCCGTCCACCTCAAAGAACGTCACCGCTCCGATCGAATTCTCCGACCCGCCGGTGATTCGTATCGTGACTTCAGCACCGGAATCATCGGTAAAGGAAAGCGGTGAGCCGGGAACCAGATCGACCACGAAGGTGCCTGGGAGGCCGTCGACCATCGAGTTGGGGATGTCCAGGAACCGGATGTCGCTGCCTGTCCCCGTCGTGAAGACCGGGTTGTCGCCGCGGATGCCGATAAGCGGCTCGGCGAAATCGACCTCCTCTTCGGCCTCATCCTCCTGTCTGCTGAAGACATCGACGGTGAGCAGATCGAACATGCCTCGCTCGCCGATGGTGAAGAACGCAGCATCGCCGAACAATTGTTCACCGATATGGACCGTGCCGATGCTGTCCTGCACCTCGATGCCGCCGGTGCGAGAGGTGACTCGATCGTTCGCCCCCGCCCCTGTTGACTCGCCGGCAAAGCTGCCCCACAGATCCATGTAGGCGAGGCTGTCGGCGAAGATGTAGGACGCCCAGAAGTCACCGACGTTCTCGATGTCATCTTCCCCGGTCCACGTGGAGTAACCGACGTAGACGGTGCCGACCGCCCCCGGCGCATTGATCGTCGTGCCGATCATGTCGCCGCCGACGGTGATGCCGTAGATGTTGTTTGCGGAGGTGATGCCATCCACGATGGCGCCTTCGCCGGGCAGCGTGCTGAAACCGAACAGCGCCGCGACATCCTCGATATCGGCGCCATCCATGCCCTCATACGACCCGAGCGGTTCCGCGGCTGCCTGCCCGGCGGCGATGTGGCCGATGTTGCCGCCGATCGTCTGGATGGCGCCGCTGCCTTGGAGAATCGTCATCGCCCCGCTGCGGACCTGGCCCAGCGTCACCGGTGCGATGCCCTGCAATTTGATGGTGTAGGGGATCGTCGTCACGGTGTTCGAGCCTGCGATTCGCAGGTAGAACACACCGGTGTGCGGCGCCGTGAATGTGAACTGTGACTCGCCTCGCTCGAGCGATGCGAGGATCCGCTCATCCCGATCGACGATGTACACAGAGGGTTTGCGGCCGAGAACCTGCTCGTCGAATGCGAAGAACTCGTTGGCCAGCTTGATTCCGACCTGAGAGCCGCCATCCGCGGCGAAGGAGTAGTAGTCCACGAGATCGACGCCGTCGTTCAGCCAGCCGGCGATGGACACGGATGTGGCGGTACCGCCCACGAACTGCGCTTCGCTGATCGTGTCGTTGCGCAACGGCGCCGAGCCCATTGTGTACAGCGCCATTCCGCGACGGCAGCAGTTCGCTTCAACGGGATCGTGGTACGTGTATCCCTCGAACGCCACCGCAGGCGTGCGGAAGTAAGAATGCTGCATGTTTGGATAGCTGACGAGCGGGCCGGGGCCGACGTGCACCTGCGTGTCGCCTTCCTGCCACACCTCATACTCAATGCACCGAAGTTGGTCGATCGAGGGCCGATTCACCGGATCGCCCGTCTCACCGAGGACCGTCACCTGCGAGAAGAGCGCGCCGCCCACCGTCAGTTCGCGGAGCATTCGACCGACCTGAATCGTGTTGAGCGTCGAGTCGATCTGGTAATCGCCCTCAGGGTCGTCACCCTCGTCGATGTCAGTTGATGGGCTTCCATCGCCCGAACCGATCCAGCCGGAGTCCGTCGCGACGTGGATCAGGCCCGCATCGCCGTCGATGATCAGATCACCGCCGAGGAAGCCCACGGAGAACGTCGTGATCCCGCCGCTGATCTCGTTGCGACCGAAGACCCGGCCGTCCCAGACGATGCGACCGATCGATTGATCGTCATCGGCCTTGAATCCCTGGTCCGGATGGCGGTAGCCCGTTCGGTAGGAAGCGTTGTAGGCATCGGCATCCATGGTGAACGGCCTGGGAGTCAGCGACCCGAGCATGAGCGAACCGACGCCTTCGGGGTATTCCACCAAGGCTCCGGATTCCGCGTCGGCAGCCAGCATGTCGAGCGGATACCCCGTTGATTGCAGCGGCGCCTCCATTTGGAAGCCCGCCAGGATCGGGCTGTTCACGTAGATCAGCTCGTCACCGCCCCCCCGGAAGTTTGTGTTGATGATCCCCGCCTGCACGGTCAACCGTGTGTTCTCGTCTGCCCCGATGAACCTGATCGTGCCGATCCCGTCGTTGAAGATCGGGATAAGATCCGGTTCGCCCTCGATCTGCAGCAGCACCTGCACATTCCGCATCGCGGTGTCGTTGTCGATCTCGTAGGGCGAGGCGTTGTCGGCGCGGGTCACGATCAACTCGGGAACCGGGACTTCCTCATCCCCGGTCGGCGAACTCAGCGCTTCGCCGCCGACGTCGGCGACAACGACGTCGATGTACCGGATGGTGGGCAGATCAGGCGCGACGTCCAGGAACCCGTCACTGGTGTCGTGCTCGAGCGGCAGGCCGAAGATCCGGCCGTGCCTGAGGAACTCGGTCTCGGCATACCCCAGCAGCGGCGCGTTGAGATACCGGCCGGTCATCGGATCCCAGACGCCGATGACAAGCTGCTCGGCTTCATACTGGGCATCCCAGCGCCCATCCATCGTATAGACGCTGCCCCGTGTGGCGACAGCCTTCAGCTCATCCTCCGTAGCGCCGTTGAGCGGATCGATGGAAGCGACGACCAGATCGAGGAAGTCGATGTCCTCGCCCAGGCGTTGATCGGTGGCGGGGTTCACGGAGGCGATGGCAATGCGGCTGGGGCCGCGGAAGAACGGGTCGATCAGCATGGCATACAACGGATTGCCGTTCGTCAGGATCGGTGTGGGCTGATTCGTCAGGAACGTGTCCTCGAGGAAGTCGGGCTGGACGCCTGCACGGTTGCCGTCGAAGTCCTCGAAGAGCGAGCCTGAGCCGTTGCCCCAGAAGATCGCGAGACCGCCTGGAATGATCGTGTTGGCCAGGGCCACGCCGCCTGATGTCGTCACCGTCGTACCCGGATAGACGTTGCCCGTCAGCGCAATGGCGATGTCCACGTTGCCATCCAGGTCGATGTCCATGGCGGCTGCGTGGTGCGGGTTGCTGTCGTCGCCGATCGGGTCGTAGATGCCGTCCGGCATGCCGAACACGGCGTCGATGTCCGCCGAGGCGCTGTAGTACTGGTCCGGTCGCTGCGTGCTGAAGATGCTGCTCGGATCGCGGAAGCCGTCGCCGTTGCCGTCCGGCTCGCCGAAGCCGGCTGCGGTGCCGTCGCCCAGGAAGACCCACAGGTCGTCCGAACCTTCGTTCGTGACGATAAAGTCCACATCAGCATCCGCATTCACATCCGCGAGCGTCAGGCTCGTCGGAGCTTCGCCCACCGGGTAGATCCCAGCCGTGCTGAAGGTGTCGGAGAGCGTGAAGCTCAACACCGGCGCGGGCATCCCGTCAGCGCTTGTGATGCGATACGGCGCAAGCGCATCGAGTTCCTCAAGCTCCTCCGGCGCCAAGTCGGATTCATCGATCCCAAAGAGCCGGTGATTGCCCTGAAGACGGAAGTCGATGTGGTGATCGCCGCTGGTCGCCGCGTCGATGACCCGGGCGTCATTCATAAGCCCCAAGCCGATCTGGTAGGCCCGGTTCAACGGCGTCGTTTCTGAGATGAACGGGTTGGCATCGGTGTCGGCGCGCGAGTAGTCCTCGTTCTCGAAGTCGCTGACCACCGCGTCGCCGTCGGGCTGGTTGTCATCCGCGAGGAACAGGTTGACCTGGTAGCCCATGTCGGCGGCCGGCTGATTCGGCTCGACCACGGTGAGCAACGTCTTGACGACATGCTGCCCCGACAGATACACCGCATCCAGCAGGATCTGAGGCAACTGGAACGTCAGGTAGCCCCGCAAGGTGTCGCCGGAGAGACGACCGACGGACAGAAGCGTGTCGCCGACGGCACCCAAGGCGTCCCCGTCGTCGTCGTTGTCCGAGTCGATGAGCACGCGGTCCGACGTTGAGCCGAAGATCGTGAACACGCGCTGGCTGCCCTGCGAGACGACCTGCTGGATCGTCTCATCGCCGTAGCACAAGACCCAGATGTTATGAGCGGCGTCAACAGCCACATCGACCGGCTGGTCGCCGACGTCGATCAGCGTGCCGGTGTCGAACCCGTCGAAGTTGTCCTGATCCGCATCTTCGCCGACGGGAGTCGTACCGAGATTCGTGAAGACCGCGACATTGTCGGTGTTGCGGAACGCGACGATGATCTCTGGGAAGTCATCACCATCCATATCCTCAACCGCCAGGGCGCTCGCTCCGGATGTGCCCCCCGGATAGGAGATCTGCCACTGCGCCGGGAATTCGTTTCCATCCTCATCCGTGTTCGTGTAGTCACCGAACGTCCCATCCGGCTCCGCGGGTTCGTCTTCCTCGACGTCGTAGGGTTCTCCCAGGCCGTAGCGGATGGTGACGCAGAACGTGCCTTGGTTGTTCACGGTAACGATGTCCAGCAGGCCGTCATCGTTGACGTCAATGACGACCGACTCGATCGAGGTCATGCCCGTCGAGTACGCCGCTGACCCATTCGGCGTAAAGACGAACTCATCCTCCTCGTTGACCGCCCCATCAGCGTTTGCGAGAATGCCCTCGAACGTCGTGCGAGGCGGCGCGAGGCTCGCCGGCTGGGGACGGAAGTAGAGGTCTCGCCCGTGCAGATCCTTGATCTCCACCTGAGCGCCGGGCGTCCCGGACAAGATGAAGCGGATGCCCACCGCGCGCTCCTCGACCGTGGGGATGTTCGTCGGGTCGGCAGGATCGGGCATGAACGGCTGCGTGTAGTACGTGAAGAACACAGCCTCGGGCACGTAGTCCAGGTCAAGAGCGGCGCCTGACAGCGGATCGTCCGCATCGGGGACGGTCAGCACCGTCAGCAGACGACGCGCTTCGAGCGACTCGAAGACCGGGTTCTCAGCCGATGAACGGGACCGATCGGTACGGACCGTGGAACGGCGTGACGAACGACGATACGGGCTCTTAGCCATGACCCTTTCCTTCCGTCTCGAAGCGGTGGTGACCCATAAGGGTTCTTTCCGCAGCTTCGCTGAGTTCGGATCCAATGATCCGCCGACCCGCGCCGCTTTCAGCACCATCCCCACCCATCCATCCGGGGACAGGTGTGCGGGCATCATGGTCTGCGGGCACGTTCATCATGAACAACAGAATCCAGTGCAACCGGGGCGTTCACTGGCGAAATCGGTGTGGTCGGAAACTACTCCAACCCCTGGGCGCACGCAAGGTCGCGTGAGCGCAACATCCGGCCGATCCACATCGAATCGAACGCGGAGCACTGCCATCGTACTGCACCCGACCTCCCAATTCCCGTCGGAGTCTCCACACATCGAATTCGATCCATGCACCACGCCCGATTCGTCGCACCTCGCCGCATCCGTCGGGTACATTCTTGAGAGCGGAAACGCCCAGATGTGAGCGCCCCGACATGCTCGATGACGACCCGACCGACATCCCGACAATCCCGGAAATCCCCGGTTGGACGATCATCGACATGCTCGGCCGAGGCGGCATGGGGGCTGTCTACCGGGCGCGATCCAAGACCGTCAACCAGCTCATGGCGCTGAAGGTCATCGACCGCGTCTACGCCGACCAACCCGCCTTTCGACGCTACTTCGTGCGCGAAATCAGCACCACCGTCGCGCTGCATCACCCCCACATCCTGCCGATCCTCAACTACTCGCCTGATCCCGAGGCAGGCCCGCTCTACCTCGCCACGCCGATCGTCGGGAGCGACGTCTGCCGATCGCTGGCCGACCTGCTGCACCTCCAGGGTAGGCTTGACCCCGTGACCACCGCGTCGCTGCTGGCGCAGGTCTGCGAGGCGCTCGACTACGCCCACCGCCACCACCCCGCCGTCGTCCACCGCGACCTCAGCCCGTCGAACATCCTCCTGAATGTGACGGATGACGGGCAGCACGAGGCCCTGCTTGCCGACTTCGGCATCGCCTATCCACTTCAAGACGAAGCCCGGACCGCTGTCACCCAGTCGGGCAGCGTCGTTCCCGGTGCGGGCAAGCCGCTCTACATGGCCCCAGAGCAGTTCGACGATGTCGAGTTCGGCCCGATCACGCCCAGGACCGACCTCTACCAGCTCGGGATCGTCGCCTACGAGTGCCTGACCGGCGAGCTGCCCTACCGCGAGACGAACCCAATCCGGCTGAGCGACTGCCACCGCCGATCCCCTTTGCCGCCGCTCACCGATGTCCAATGCACCAGCGCCGCGATGCGAGCGCTCGTCAGCGAACTGATGGCCAAGCAGCCCGGAGACAGGCCGGCCGACGCGGCGACGGTTCGTGATCGCCTGCGCGCGATCAGTGGTGAGCCGCCGATGACAGCCGCCCCGGCGACGACGTCGGCAACGCTGGTCCAGGCAACAACAACCCCCACGACCTTGAGCGCAGTCCGCCCCCGGCGGACCCCAGGCGGACCCACAACCCCATCCAGGCCCACCGGAGGCGCCTCACCTCCACCGGCAGCCCCGCCAACCACGATGCCGAGGCGTCGCAGCAGGCTTGCAGGGCTGCTCGCCACCGCGATCACCGCCGTCGTGTTCATCACCGTCGCGATTGCTGTCTATGTGCTCATCGTCCAGCCGGGCAGTACGCAGCCGATCGATCCATCACCCATCGCGGCGCACGATGATGTTGAGCCGCCGAGTGACAGCACCGACCAGTCCGTGGCAGATGTGCCACCGGCTGAGGCCCCGGTCGAGCCGCCGGATGAGCACATCGCATCGCGCGATGAACCGGCGGATATGCCGGCGAATCAACCAGCGACTGACCCGTCGGACGAACCGGTGGGCGAGCCTGAGGATGAGCCTGCGGACGAATCAGCCGGGGCCCCGCCTCCGGTCTCACCCCAGCCCGTAGCAGCCCTCGACCCCGGGCCGCAGCGAGAGCGATGGCGAGCACTGCGACGCCAGGTCGTCGGCCCGACGGATGAACTCGACCGACTCGCTGAACCTGCTGAGCAACTCTGGCAGCAGGCGAAGACCGCCAATCGCGAAAACGACCCCGCCCTGGCGGCTGAGCGGCGCACCGAGTCCGAGGAGGCCTTCGAGGATGCGATCATCGCCTGGAGGAACAACGCGCCTCGCTCGCTCGTCATCCACATCAAGGAAAAGCAGCAGCCGGAGGTTCGACTCACACTGACGCAGCCCGGCACGGATGACCCGCCGATCGAGATCACGATCCGCACGGAGGATCAGACCCACCGCCTGACGCATGCGGGCGACCCGCCCCGCCGCCTCACCGGCACGTGGCACATCGCAGCAGCGACGAAACACGGCTTCCACACGTGGTTCGCCCGCGACTTTTTCCTCGGCGACGCACGCTACCCGGAATTCCCCGAGGCAGGCACGGACGACTCCATCACGATCGAACCGCTCACCGATGCACAGACCCGCCTCGCCGGTACATACCAGGCCCAGGCCGACACGCTCGCATCGTGGGATCTTCAGATGGCCGCAGTGCAGCAGATCCTCGACGGTGAGCAGCGCAAGCGCATCGTGGACGAAGCGCGGAAGTGGGATGAAGCGCTTGAGGAGTTGGAGGACACCCAGCAGCGGCAAAGGGCGATGGGCGAGCTGCTGGAGTTGAGCCGTGAGTGGTCGGAGTATGTGAAAAACCCGATCGACGATCTCACCGGGGCGCTTCTCGACGAGCAGGATGAGTCCTCACCTTGGATGACACTGCTCCGGACGACGACCGCGCTTGCCCAGGCCGACGCTTCATCACGCATCACACTCGCCCAGCTTGGCGAGATGCGCCGCCGGGTCGAAGCGATCGTGCGCGATGTCGAGCAGCTCGACCCGAAGCACATCAGAGACAAGCATCGCCGATAGGTTCCGCCATGCCCCGACTGGAACGCACACAACTCAGTTCGCACGCACAGCCGACCAGCGGGTATCGACTCCAAGCCGAGGCGTCCGACAACCGATCCGCCGGCTTCGAGCTTGAGCCGGGCACGACGTACACGCTCACCCGCGACGCCCAACCGCAGTGCAGCAACACCGTGCCCACGCTCGCCGTCAGCTTCGGTTTGTCTGCCATCAGCGCTGAGCACTGCACGATCCGCATTGAAGACGGCGATGTCATCGTCACCGACCTCGCAAGCACCAACGGCACATTCCAGGCTGACCGCCAAACGCCCATCATCGGTGAAACCCGCATCCCGATCCCTGCTGTGATTCACCTCGCGGTTGACTGCGTGACGATCACCATCGCCAAGCCCGGCCCGACTTCACAGGCCACCTCGCCTGCTGCGACAAGCGTTGAGCTGGATCTGTCGCTCATCGCTGAAGGCGGCAGCTTCAACGTCGGGCGGGATGAATCTTGCGATCTTGCCCTGGATCACCCTTCCGTGTCGCGACTGCACTGCACGATCACGCGCACGGGTGACCAACTGACGATCACCGACCACAACAGCCTCAACGGGACGTTCCTGGACGGCGAACTCGTCACGGGCACACAACCGATCCCCGACGAATGCACGCTCACCATCGGGCCTTTCTCGCTCACGTGGCTTCATAATCGTCTGTTTGCCGAATCACCGCCCGGGCTTGCCGTCACGGTACGCCATCTGGATTACTCCGTTGCAGGCGAGCGCGGCCGAACGAAACTGCTCGATGATGTGCATTTCACGATCGAGCCCGGCAGCTTCATCGCGATCATCGGCCCGAGCGGCGTGGGCAAATCGACGCTGCTGCAATGCCTGCACGGCGCGCAACGCGACCCGGCCGATCGGGGTGGCGTCATAATCGCCGGACATGCAATCCCCGAAGAGCGCAGGGCGGTGCAACATCTCGTCGGCTACGTCCCACAAGAAGAGATCGTGCATCGGCAGCTCACCGTCGCACAAGCGCTCGACTTCACGCTGCAACTCCGCGCGCCGGATGCAATGAGCCGAACCGAACGCAGACGACGTATCGCGCAAACGCTCAGCGCGCTGGATCTCGCCGACCGAAAGCGCGTACGCATCAGCAGGCTCTCAGGTGGTGAACGACGGCGCGTCAGCCTTGCTGCCGAATTGCTCGCGCAACCCAAGTTGCTCCTGCTCGACGAGATCACGGCAGGTCTGGATGCGCGTGTGGAACGCTTGCTGATGCAGCGCTTCCGAGCACTGGCGGACTCGGGCATCACCGTCGTCTGCATCACCCATCACGTCGAGAACATCCGCCTTTGTGACCGTGTGGCCGTGCTCGGGTTCAATCGCGCTGCGGGCAAACGCACGCACCCGCCCGGCAGCCTGGCGTACTTCGGCCCGCCCGAGGCATGTCCAGCCTTCTTCGGCGCATCGGACTTCTCGCACATCTACGACCGCCTTGATGAGCGCGATGCCTCCGCGTGGCGCAACGAGGCGACCGACATCCCAACCGACACATTGCTCGACCCCCAACACTCTCAACACAGGGCCGTTCGACTTCGTCCGCCCAGCGCTGTTCGACAGCTCGCCGCCCTCGCTGGACGCTCGCTGGTCATCCTTCGCGCTGATCGTCGTGGGAGCGCGTTCCTCGTCGGCCAACCGCTCGCCATCGGACTGATCCTCTGCCTCGCCTTTCACGGCATGGACCCGCGCCACTTCGGCCCGGGTTCTGCGGTGTGGAAGCTCGCCTTCTTCATCGCAGTCTGCGCCGTCTGGTTCTCCACCAATAACGCCTCACGTGAAATCGCAGCCGAGTCCGCGATCCTTCGGCGAGAACGGCTCGCCGGGCTTCGCCTCTGGCCATACCTGCTCAGTAAGGGCATTCCGCTCGCCGTGATCGGTTCGGTACAGATGATGCTGCTGCTCGCCGTCCTGTGGGTCGGGCTTGGCGGCGCTCACCTCGCACCCTTCGCGGGCATGCTCCCCATGCCGGAGCTGGCTGTCGTCTGCATCGCAGCCGTCGCTGCTGGCACCGCGTCGGGCTTGTCGCTCTCCGCCCTCGTCAGATCACCGGCGCAGGCGACCTTCCTGTTGCCCTACATCATCATTCCGCAGGTGATCCTCGGCGGCGCGATGGTCCCCACCGTCCTCGACGGCACATGGTCCGGCGCCGCGCGGACAGCCGTCGGCGCTGCCGTGCCGATCAACTGGACGTACCGAGCAGTCCGAACAATGGAGACCGACGCCCCGAACTTCGCCATCCCGCCCGTCGATCCTGCTCTATCCGGTGGCGATCATCACGTGTACTTGGCGGTACATGAAAACAACATGTGGTGGTACCGCGACGGCAGATCGTTCAGCGGCGTTGCCTTCTGGATCGAGCCGGCGATCCTGCTCAGCATCACCGCAGCGCTTTTGCTGTTTACATGGCAAGTCCTCATCCGCCGCCGCTGCTGACCGGGGCGTGGGGCGGATTCAATTCCGAAGCGCAACAACGGGGCGAAAAGAGAGGCACCGCGGACGACACGGGCGTCGGGGGGGATGAAAAAAAGCCCAGGGAAAGCTTTCCCTGGGCTTTGGGGATCGGTTGAGGTCACGGTGCGCAGCCGTAGTCGGCCAAGAGAATGCCCAAGTCGGACTGATCTGTATCGCCGTCACCGTCCAGGTCTCCGCCGCCGTCGATTTCGTAGGACGCGAGGAGAACGCCGAGGTCGGATTGATCGGTGTCACCATCGCCATCGAGATCTCCATCGCAGTCGTCAGCGATAACGCGGATGGAATACAGATCCACGCTATCACCGGGGGCGCGAGTCACGACCGGGTCAAAACGTAGTCGAGTTATGATGCCGGTGTACAACGAATGGGAGGAAAGATCGACCTCATAGGTGTGAACCCCACCGTCCGGTATGACCGTAAAGGGTACGCGCTTGCTAGCCGAAAAAGCGCCATCTGATCCGGCGAAATAGACCTCTGCTTGGTCATATTGCGTGCAGTGTGCAGCACGAATGTACACTCGCGGGACGTCGGCGCTATTCCACAAGCTCCAGGGACCGAAGACCTGCGGATCGTTCTGATCCAGCGTCAGAGGCCAGAATCCAGCGTAGGGTGGACCCTCGTCCGTCAGATTTGCGTGATAGCAATGCTGCCGGTCCTGATTGAAGACGTGATTGGGACGCGGGTCCGGGGCGTTGGCATAGGCATAGGCGCGGATGTCGTCGTATAGATCACCAAGGATGAGCGTGTATTCATACTCGTAGGTGATATCGTGATCGAGGATCTCCCCGAAGTATATCGGTGAGATGTAGCCTGTGTTGTCATGCAGGGGGCCGCCGACGCCTGGCGTGCCATGGAACCCACCGTTGTATACGAGCGCGCCCGGATGGAACACGCCCAGTCCCCAGTCCTGGTCATTGACCAGTGCGGACCAAGACTCGGTGCCGAGCCAAGCGTCCCACGGCGGTCCGTTGTTGATGATCTCGGTTGGGTTCTCATCCGTAAATGGAGCCGCCCCGGCGTACGTGAACAGTCTATGCAGTGTTCCAACTGTGTAGACAGCCGGTAGCTCCTGGCCGCGCGCGGGATACTGTGTTGTGTCCGAGCGGTTGTTGACCAGACGGCATCGAACGTGGGCGCGGTTTTCATCCAGCGTGATCCACGCTTCCATGGTGGATTCGCTGTCCCAATCGCGCAGCGCCCACTGCTTCGGTATACATTTCACATACAGCGTGGTTCCATCATTGCTGGAGTCCAGCACTTGTGACGGAAAGCCGAATGAGTCCCCGGCCTGGACCGGATTCCAGCCGATGTCTATCCACTGCGGATTCACCGTGGCGCCGTCCGGTACGAAGGGCTGCGGCCCGGAGTAATACGACTGCTGAACGTAGCGCCCGAGGTCGTAGACGTTGACCACGCTGCTGGAGGAACCGGACTCACTCAGGTAGTGGATGGCCCCTCCTCGGTCGAGGTCTACGCCGATTCGAATGACCCCATTGTCTAGGAAGCTGGTGTCCGACCATGTCGGCGCCGCAGCGAAAAAGATGGGCAGAATCGCGCACGCTGCAAGGAGTACCGTGGGATGTGTTTTGGGGGGCGCGCTCCGCCGGAATACTTTGAAGCCACGGTTGTATGGCT
The DNA here is from genome assembly GCA_023135165.1 of Phycisphaerales bacterium. Lineage (GTDB taxonomy): Bacteria > Planctomycetota > Phycisphaerae > Phycisphaerales > JAGLTS01 > JAGLTS01. The sequence continues at coordinate 12,479 of JAGLTS010000019.1, forward strand.
GATTGCGAATCATGTTTCACCTTTCCGGCCGCAGGATCCTCAAGCCTTCCGCAACGCGAAACATGTTCAAAGAGATTTCGCGTCTGTCACCCGGGCACCTCTAATAGTTTTACGCCAATTCGGCTCAGCAGGAACTCAGTCTTCAGCCTCCATCCTCGCCAGTTGTTCGTGAAGATACTCGCTGGATTGGACGACCTCGCCACTCTGCATCCGAATCAGATACGACCCACCTGTCACTGAAGAATGGGAAGCGATGTAATCGATGAACGCTTCAGCGGATTCGATTTTGTCTGCTCCAACATGCCATTTCATTCTAAGGTGCTCTGCGGCCTCCGCAGGGCCGTATTCGACATCGTTGCGAATGAAGACCGCGCCCTGCAATTTAGCGATCGATCGTATCAGCTCTTCGATCTTGTCCGTCTCGGTTCGTACTACTTCCGTCGCGGTGAAGACAAATGTGGCGAAATCCTCGCCAACCAGCGTGTTCTCAAGTTCTCGCAATGTAAGCGCGTACGACGTGCCGTCGAAGTCGAAGGTTGTGGTCAACCCGGGTGAGAACGATGTCTGCGGCAAGACCGTCGTACCGTCTGTAGCAAGCGACGCCATCACTTGGTTGCGGGTGATGTCGTCGATGGTCAAGCGTAACCTGTTGCTGGAGCCGGGCACAATCGTCGTTGATCGTTGCTTGACTGTGATTTCGACGGGCAATTGAGCGAGCTTGACATGCTCGACCACATCCGGTGACGGTTCCGGTTCGCTATCGCAGCCCACGAGAACAACCGTAGCGAGACTTAGGAGAAGCAGGCGCACGTGCATCGGTGGGTTCCTCCGCTGTCCATATCGCTCCGCGTCTGTGCAACGGACGCTTCAAAAACAATTATATGGCCTGGCCTCAAGCGAGTCGATGATCCGGTGCTGCTGAAGTGCGGGGGAAACGGGGTCGTAGCGCGTTTGTGAAGGTGGGCGGGGTTGGTGCACGGGTCGTGCCGAGCCGGGCTCGCGCGATGACCAGGTGATGTGCCTCGCGGGTGCTCGGCGGAACTCGCAGCGACCTCACGATCCCCACGTCATGCGCATCACCGCGGTGATCCCGCCGCGCTGCCGCACATCCTCGCCAATGCGCGCGCGATGCCGACCGAGCCTCAAAATGTCGTTCAAAACCGACCCAAAACGGGCCAAAACTGATCGAAAACGCGCCGAAACTCGCCAAAACCGGCTGAAACTGGCCCAAAACTCTAGTCCGATAACACGTTTTCCGCGATTCCGTGCGCACGAATCGGTCGTGAAGCGCTCAATGTCCAAGCTGATGCGCAACGGCACTGCCGGGCCTGTGCGCATCACACCGCTTCTCCGAGCACGCCCAAGACGGCTTGGCGATGGCGATGACGGGCTGTCAAACAGAGTTCAGATCGGCCTGCCGGCAAGAACGCGGGCGGCGATATAACTGGCATCCCAGGTGTAGATCAGCCTGCCGATGAAGTGTGTGTCCGTATCAAACGGGACGCGCAGGAGGAGTACGTCGGCTGATGCGCCGACTTCCAAGCGGCCGGCATCCTGCCAACCAAGTGCGTCAGCGTTTCCACGCGTGATGGCGTTCCATGCGTCGGCCGGCGTGGGAATGTGCGCGTTCGGGGCAACGGTGAGCTTGCGAACCTTGGCGGTCTCGATCATCGAACGTGCGATGCGCGGCATGGCGATGTCCGGGCCTGCAGCGATGTCCGAGCCGAGCGCGAGCCGCACGTTGTGCTCGCGGGCTTTGTCGAGGTTGAAAAGACCCGAGCTGAGAAAGATGTTCGCTTGCGGGCAATGCACCGCGACGCTTGCACGTGCGGCGATCAGCTCCCACTCCTGGTCGGTCAGATGAACGCAGTGGCCGAGCAACGTCTTGTCGTGGAGCAGATTGAAGCGGTCATAGACAGCGGTGTAGTGCTCATCGTCGGGGAACAGCTCCGCGACGCGGCGGAGTTCAGCGGGCGTCTCAGCGAGATGCGTCTGCACGTATCGGCCCGGCGCGGATCGACCTGCAATTGCGAGCGCTTCAGGTGAACACGCGATGGCGAAGCGCGGCGTGATGGATGTCTCGAGGCGCGGCGTTGCTTGGAAGTCGTCAGCAGCCGGTTGGTGGAGAAGCGCATCGGGCGCGTTGCGATCCATGATGACTTGGCCGACGACCGCGCGGAGCGGCGTGATGCGTAGCGCGTTGACTGTTGCGGGGATGGCGACGGCGTGACTTGTGAGGTATGCGGCGCAGCCGAGTGTGCCCTCGCGGACGAGGCGCGCGACCGCCTTGGCAGCTTGGCGTTCGGCGACGAGTTTGTCCGCCCACCGCATCTCGGCGGGGTAGATCACAGCGTCGAGCCAGTCGAGCAGCTCCAGGCCGTCGCAGCCGATCACGTCAATCTGCGGGAAGTGCGTGTGTGCGTCGATGAAGCCGGGCGTGATGATGTGGTGTGGGCTGCCGAGGTCGGGGGTGGTCGGCGGGGCGTGCTCTTCCATTTCGACGATTCTGCCCGCCTCGACGCGGATGTAGCCGGGCTGGGGCGTTTGCGTCGGATCGATCAGGAGTTTGCCTTGGATGAGCATGGTGGGTGGCTCGGCTACACGTGGGAGGCGTGCGGGATGGGCAGGCCGAGGAAGTTGGCGAGGATGATCGGGCCGGCAAGTGTCAGGAAGCTCTCGGGGTGGAACTGGACGCCTTCGACGGGGGCGTCGTTTGGGTTCTGTGGGATGCGGCGGAGGGCCATGATCTCGTCATCGTCGGTCCAGGCACTGATCTCGTAGTCGTTGGTGACGGTGTCGCGCGCGACGATGAGGCTGTGGTATCGCGTGGCGGTGAATGGGTTGGGGACGCCTTGGAAGATGCCTTTGCCGTCGTGATGGATTTCACTGGTCTTACCGTGCATGATGTGGTCGTGGCGTTTGACGGTCATGCCCGCGCACTGACCGATGCACTGGTGTCCGAGGCAGACGCCGAGGATGGGGACGCGACCGGCGAAGCGTGTGATGAGGTCGCTGGAGACGCCCGCCTCGTTCGGGGTGCAAGGCCCGGGCGAGATGATGATGTGGGTCGGGTGCAGGGTCTCCGCTTCATCCGCTGTGATCTTGTCGTTGCGAATGACCTGGATGTCGAGCGTGGGATCAAGCTCCCCGATGCGCTGGACGAGGTTCCAGGTGAAGCTGTCGTAGTTGTCCAGAAGGAGGATCATGCGCGACGGGTCGGGTGTAGGGAGCGTAGGGTGCGTGGTGGGTTCGTGAGCGGCGGAATGGCCCCGGCAGGATTCGAACCTGCGACCAACCGATTATGAGTCGGTGGCTCTAACCGCTGAGCTACGGGGCCGTGACTCGTTCTTCCACGTGACAGGATACCGCAAGGTGGAGCCGGCATCGTTGTGCGACGGCCGATGGGGAGCAGTATGGTAGGCGGACTGGGGGATTCCTCCGGGTCACGACGGACCTACATGGTGCGAGAGCATGGCGAAACGCGACTACTACGACATCCTGTCCGTCGGGAGGCAGGCGACTGCCGGTGAGATCAAGCAGCGGTATCGCCAACTCGCGCGGAAGCTGCACCCCGATGTGAACAAGTCGCCGGACGCAGCGGAGAAGTTCGCCGAGGTGCAGGCGGCGTACGACGTTCTCAGCGATGCACAGAAGCGTCGGCAGTACGACCGGTTCGGCCACGCGGGAGCACAATCGCCGTTCGGCGGGGCAGGGCCGGGGGGCGGGATGCACACGTGGAGCAACATCGGCGGGGATCAGGCCGGGTTCGACATGTCGGATGTAGGGAGCATCTTCGAGGAGATGTTCGCAGGACGCCGACCTGGGGGCATGCGTGGGCGAGCAGCGGCTGGCCATGGGCGCGGTCGTGCGGGCGCTCATGGGGGAGGTCGGGGGGGTGGTGGGGGGCGTGGTGAGGATTTGCATCACGAGTTGAAGATCACGTTCTACACAGCCGTGGTTGGCGGGAAGGAGTCGATTCACCTCACACGCCCCGAGGCAGGCGGCTCACGCACGCAAACGCTGGATGTGACCATTCCGCCAGGGATCTCGGACGGGGCGAAGCTGCGGTTGCGCGGCAAGGGGCACCCTGGCCCGCGATCCGCAGGCGATCTGATCCTCACGATCCGCGTCGGTTCGCACCCGTACTTCCGGCGTGATGGGTTGGATCTCTTGCTGGACGTTCCGATCAGCATCGTCGAGGCGGCGCTCGGGACGACTGTGGAGTTGCCGCTCTATCCGGAGGGGACGATCGAGCTGCGCATCCCGCCCAGTTCGAGCAGCGGGCGTAAGTTGCGTGTGAAGGGCAAGGGGATCTGTGGGAACAAGGGTGCGTGCGGGGATTTGTATGCGGTGCTGAAGATCGTCGGGCCGACGGACCTCAGCGATGCGGATGAGGCGCTGTTGCGCGGTTTGGGAGAGCGGCTGCCGGAGATCCGCACGGGTCGGCCCTGGGAAGAGCGTTAATGGAAGCAGTTTGTGGAGTTATCGGACAGAGATGACCAAAGCGGCTTGACGGCTCCGGTCTGTGGATGGATCTTGTGGTGGTCGGCGCAAGAAGGGTGGATGAAGCGTTGCTGAAACAACGGCATCAAGTTTTCGTTGGGCTCCTGAGCGTTCTGGACGGCGCCGTGGTCACGGCTGCCGCAGGCGCCGCGTGGGCCGGTCGGAACTTCATGAACGCCCAGCCGCTCCTCTCGTCGAACTGGCGCGATTTCCTTTGGCCGCAGCCGATCGCCGTGCAGGTGCCCGTGACGATTCTGTGTCTGACGCTGCTTCGTCTATATCGGCCGAGGCGTGACCGGGCGTTCTACGACGAGTTCGTTCAGATCGTAAAGCTGGGCGGGCTTGCCACGATCCTCTCACTCGCGGCGCTGTATGCGCTGGCCAGTCCGTTTCTCAGCGCGCCGGAGAGCAAGTGGCAGCTCGCGCTCTTCGGGTTGCTCGTGATCGTCTTCATGAGCGTTCACCGCATGATCTTTCGGATCGCGCTGCGGGCCGTTCGCCGGCGAGGGTGGAACCTTCGGCACGCAGCGATCATCGGCACGGGCAGGCTTGGCCAAATCACAGCCCACACATTGATGCGCAACAGTTGGACCGGTCTGAACGTCCAGTACTTCATCAGCCACCACCCGACGACGCGGCGAACCGATTTGCTCGGCCATCCCGTACGAGGCGGTGTCGATGCGATGGAGAAAACACTCGACGAGCATCCGGTCGATGCGGTGTATCTCGCGCTGCCGGGCAGTCACGCTGCGGTTCTCCCGCAGTTGCTCGCAAGGCTTGAGCGCTTCACGGTCGATGTCCGCATCATTCCCGATGTGAATCCGAAGTACACGCCGTTCAGCACGACGATCAGCGAACTGGATGGCATGCCGATCCTCAGTTGCCGGGAGTCGCGGCTTGAAGGCTTGGGCGGATGGGCGAAACGTGTGATCGACATCGTCGGAGCGGTTGTGGCGCTGCTTATCTTCGCCGTCCCCATGCTCATCATCGCGATTCTGATTCGGCTCACGAGCAACGGCCCGGTGATGTTTCGGCAGAACCGGGTCAGCCTGGCGGGGCATCAGTTCAGGATCTACAAGTTCCGCACGATGCAGCATGTTGCTGACGAGCAGGGGTTGCCGTTTGCGGGTGGGGATGAAAACGGCTGGACGCGCCGCAACGACGTGCGCGTCACGCCGATCGGCCGATGGCTTCGCGCGACGAGTCTCGACGAGTTGCCACAGCTTTTCAACGTCCTCGGCGGCGAGATGAGCCTCGTCGGTCCGCGACCCGAGCGGCCCGAGCTGGTCGGCAAGTTCCGTCACGACTGGCGCGGCTACATGCTTCGCCAGCACGTCAAGGCGGGCATGACGGGCTGGGCGCAAGTGAACGGCCTGCGTGGCCAAACGAGCCTGCGCAAGCGCCTCCAGTACGATCTCTTTTACATCCGCAACTGGTCACTCATGTTTGATGTGCGCATCTTGTGGATGACGCTCTTCAAGGGATTCGTGAACCCGAACGCGCATTGACCCGTTCCGGGCCCGCCGGCTTGAGTACCAGAAGAAACGCGGCGCCGGGCGTGTGTGCCTCGGCGCCGCGCTCTCTCGTGTGTTGCATATCCGAACGATCAATACATCAATCGGTCACGGTGACGGTGAGCGTGTCGCCGACCTGCTGCTCGTTGCCCGCAACGTCGGTCTGGATGATCCACCAGTCTGCGGCGCCGGTCTTGATGCCCGTCACGGTGATCGACCACGCGCCATTCTCACCGACGATGATCGATTCGCTGATTCGACTGCCATCGCGGACAAGCTGGATCAGCGCGCCGGCCTCGGCGATGCCCGTGAACGTCAGGTCGCGCAGGCTCGTGATGTTGTCATCGTCGAGATCGCCGTCATCGCTCGCCACAGCCAGATCGGGCGCTGCCGCCGCGTCGGGCGCGATTGTGTCGATGACGATGTTGATCGCATCGCCCGCATCGGAGACGTTGCCCGCCTTGTCCGTCTGGGTGGCGGTGAGTTCGTATGCACCGTCAGCCATGGGAGCCGCGGGTGTGAACTTCCACGACCCGTTGCCCCTCGCGGTCGTCGTGCCGATCACCGTGCTGTTCTGATCGGTGATCGTGATGAGCGCGCCCTTCTCCGCGCCGTTGCCGGTGATCATCGTTTGCGCGTTGGCGGTGATGCCGTCGCTCGTCGATCTACCTGTGTCGAACCTCCTGCTGGCGATCATGGCCATGTCGGTCGGTGCGGTCGCCTGCGTGTCCACGGTCACCTTGAGCGGTGAACTTGGGGCTGAGACGTTGCCGACCAGATCGGTCTGGACGGCCCGGAGTTGGTGCAGGCCGTCGGCGAGAGCGGTGGTCGTGATGGACCATGCGCCATTTTCACCGGCGACTGCCGTACCAAGCTGCGTGCCGTCGCTGTCAACGAGCGTCACGGCGTTGCCCGCGATGGCGGTGCCTGCAATCTGCAGCTCGGTCTGATTCGTCACGTTGTCCGAATCAGACACACCCGTGTCATCCGCAGCGGCGAGGTCCAGCCCGGTGACCTTGGGCGGCTTGGCGAGGCTGACGTTCACAGCCAGCGTATCGCCTTGCGTCTGCACGTTGCCCGCAACATCCGTCTGCTGGATCGACCAGTTCGTGACGCCCTTGGGTGCGTTCGTCACTGTGATCATCCACTCACCGGTGACTTCATCGGCGACGACCTTCGGCCCGAACGCCCTGCCGCTGCGCTGGAGCTGCACCTCGGCGCCAGCCTCCGCGGCCCCGGTGAAGATCAGCGTGCGCGATGCGGTCACATCGTCGGAGTCGGATACGCCGGTGTCGCTCTCGGGAGCCAAGTCAGGCGCATCGGCCGGGTCGGGCGGCGTGACGTCGATCTCAACGTCGAAGCCATCGCTCTCAATTGACTCGTTCCCCGCAACGTCGGTCTGCGTCACGGCGAACGTGTACAGCCCGGTCGGAAGGTCGGCAGCAGGTTGAATCTGCCAGATTCCGTTGCCGTTGGCAGTCGTCGTACCAAGCGGGGTTGCATTCTGATCAAGCAACGTCACGGTCGCGCCGCGTTCAGCGCCGGTGCCGATGAAGACCGGGCGCGGATTCGACGTGATGCCGTCGCTGTCTGATGCACCCGTGTCGTTGGTCTTGCCCGGCCTGAGCGCTGGCGCATCGGGTGCGGGCGCGTCGGTGTCGATTTCGACCTTCATGGGTCTGCTGAGCTTGGAGGTGTTACCCACCGCATCGGACTGGCTTGCCCGCAGCATGTGCTCGCCATCGGCCAGTTCAGTCGTCGTGATCGACCATGTGCCGTCTTCTTCGACCTCAGCCGTACCCAGTTCGGTCGTGCCATCGGTGTCGTAGAGCGTGACTGTGGAGCCGACGACGCCCGTGCCTGTGATGGTCGGTGCGTTCTCGCTGGTGAGGTTGTCATGGTCAAATGCGCCGGTGTCGTCAGCATCGACAAGGTCGAGGCTGCCCGGCGAGGCTGGGGCCTTGGTGATGACAGTGACGGTCAGCGCATCACCGGTCTCCTGGATGTTGCCCGCAGCATCGGTCTGCTTGACGGTCCACTGTGCGGCCCCATCCTTGACGTTGATAACGGTGAGCGTCCACTCGCCGGTGATCTCGTCAGCGACGGTCTGCGCCCGAGTGGTCCTGCCATCACGCAGCAGTTCAATCGTCGCGCCGGGTTCAGCGGCGCCTGTGAACGTCAGGTCTTGCGATGCAGTGATGTCATCATCGTTGACAAGACCCGTGTCGCTGTCATCCGTGAGATCCGGCGCATCGGCCGGATCGGGCGGCGTGACGTCGATGTCAACGTCGAAGCCTTCGCTTTCGAGTGACTCGTTGCCCGCAGCGTCGGTCTGCGTCACGGTGAAGGTGTACAGCCCGGTCGCCACGTCGGCGGCAGGCTGAATCTGCCAGCTTCCGTTGCTCTTGGCGATCGTCGTGCCGAGCGCTGTCCCATGCTGATCGAGCAACGTCACGGTCGCGCCACGTTCAGCGCCGGTGCCAATGAAGATCGGGCGCGGGTTCGACGTGATGCCGTCGCTATCCGATGCACCCGTGTCGTTGGTCCTGCCAGGCTTGAGTGCCGGCGCGTCCGGAGCGGGTGCCTCGGTGTCGATTCCGACCTTCAGAGGCCTGCTGAGCTTGGATGTGTTGCCCACCACATCGGACTGGCTTGTGCGCAGCATGTGCTCGCCGTCGGCCAGTTCGGTTGTCGTGATCGACCATGTGCCATCCTCTTCGACCTCAGCCGTACCCAGTTCGGTCGTGCCGTCCGTGTCGTAGAGCGTGACGGTTGAGCCGACGACGCCCGTGCCTGTGATGGTTGGCGTGTTCTGGCTCGTGAGGTTGTCATGGTCGGATGCGCCGGTGTCATCAGCATCGACAAGGTCGAGGCTGCCCGGTGCGGCGGGGGCCTTGGTGATGACGGTGACGGTCAGCGCCTCACCTGTCTCCTGGATGTTGCCCGCAGCATCGGTCTGCTTGACGATCCATGGTGCGGCCCCATCCTTGACGTTGGTAACGGTCAGTGTCCACTCGCCGGTGATTTCGTCAGCAACGGTCTGTGCCTTGGCGTTCTTGCCATCACGCAGCAACTCAATCGTCGCGCCGGGTTCAGCGACGCCCGTGAACGTCAGGTCTTGCGATGCGGTGATGTCATCATCGTTGACAAGACCCGTGTCGCTTTCATCCGTGAGATCCGGCGCGTCGGTCGGGTCGGGGGGAGTCGTGTCGATCACCAGTTCGAGCGGGTCGCTTTCATCGGACTCGTTGCCCGCAGCGTCACTCTGAACGACGGTGATGAAGTGGATGCCGTCGGTGAACGGAACGGTCGGCGTAAGCGTCCACGAGCCGTTGCTTCTGGCGGTCGTCGATCCGATCTCGTCGCCTGCGTCATCGTAGACGGTGATGGTCGCACCGCGCTCAGCGCCGGTTCCGATGATCGTCGGCGTGGTGTTGGACGTGATGCCGTCGGAGTCGGAAGTACCGGTGTCGTTGTTCTTGTTGGCCTGAAGCTGCGGCGCGGCAGGCTCGGGCGCGATCGTGTCGATCACAATCCGCAACGGCGCGCTGGGCAGCGACTCCGTGCTGGTTGCGTCGGTCTGCGTTGCGCGGAGATCGTGCTGACCGTCGGCGAATTCATCGGTGATGATCTGCCACGCGCCGTTGTCATCCGCGTAGGCCATGCCGATCGTCTGCTCGGTCTCATCGTAGAGCGTGACGAGGTTACCCGGCTCGGCCGTGCCAACGATGGTGACGCGATCGAAGCTGGTCAGCCCGTCGGAATCAGATGTGCCGGTGTCGTCAGAAGCGAGCAGTGCGGGCTTGGCGAGCCTGGCTGGGGCGTTCCGTACGACATTGACGGTCAGCGAGCCGCTGTCGCTCTGGACATTGCCCGCAAGATCGGTCTGACGAACGGTCCAGTCAGCGATGCCCGTCGCGACGCTCGTGATCGTGACGGTCCATTCGCCGTTCTCACCGGCGACGGCTTCCGCTCCAGTCGCCTGGCCGGCGCGGAGGAGCCGCACGGTCGTGCCAGGCTCAGCGGTTCCGGTGAACGTGAGCGTGCGAAGCGATGTGATGTTGTCGGAGTTGGACAGTCCGGAGTCGCTCTCATCCGCAAGGTCCGGCGCGGGGGCTGGCGCTGGCGCCGTTGTGTCGATCACGAGCAGGCTTTGCTCGGAATGCGAGCTTTCAACGTCGGCAACGGTTTGCGTCGCGGAAATGTTGTATTCGCCGTCCTCAGCGAGGCCGGCGGTCACGGTAAGCGTGATGGCAGACCCGCCTGCGGTCCCTGTCGCAACCGCCGTACCGTTCGCATAAAGCGTGACGGTCGCACCTGCCTGGACGCCTTCAATGCGGAACTGCAAGCCCGCATCGCTGGTTCTGCTCGTCACGCCGTCGCTGTTCGAGTCGCCGGTGTCACTTGCGCCAAGCAACCTGGGCGCGGTCGGTGCATCGGGGATGACCACCTCGGCTTCGAGGACGGAGACGACGAGCGTATCGGTTGACGACACGTCGCCGACGGCTGCGGTGAGCGTGACGGTGTAGTCACCGGCAAGCGCATAGGCGTGCGTCACACTGGTCAAGTCAACGCCCGACTCGGGGTCGCTGTCATCGCCGAAGTCCCATGTGTAAGTGATTGGATCATCGCCGATGACGTCCGCGAAGCCTTGCAGGATGACTTGGTCGCCTTCGTTGACGGTTTGGTCGGGGCCTGCATCGACATCGGGCGCGACTGCGTTGACGGTAACGGTGAGCGTATCGGTGGTGATGCCGCCGTCGCCGTCGTCAACGGTGAGCGTAACGATGTAGTTGTCTGCCGTGGCGTAGACGTGGCTGGCGGTGGAGCCGGTTGTGGTGGAGCCGTCGCCGAAGTCCCATGTGTAGGCGAGATCATCTTCGCCGGGATCGGTCGCCGTGGCTGTGAACGCAAAGACATCGCCCTGCTCACCGGCTTGGTCGTCGCCCGCATCAACGGTCGGCGCGACGTTGGCGACTTCGACGGTGAAGGTCTTCGTCACTTCGTTGAGGTCGCTGTCGATCGCGGTGAACGTCACGGTGTACGTGTCGTCGTCGGCATAAGTGTGCGGCGCCGCAAGCGTGTTCGCGCCAAAGCCGTCGCCGAAGTCCCAGATATACGTCAGGCCGTCATCCGGTTCGTTCACAACGGTGACGGGGATGGTCAGTTCATCACCCTCATCAATCTCGATCGTGTTGTCGGTGTCAGCGAGAATCGACCAACCACCTTCACCCGCGAAGACCTGATGGAAGACGCTCGCGGTCATCAGTTCGGGATTGATGTTCGTCCACGCCACGATGAATCCGCCGTTGTGCGCAGCGGCGACATCGACTAGGCCGTTGGACTCGCCCGGCGCGTCGGGATATTCGAGCATCATCTCACCGGTGACCGGGTTGCCTGCCGCATCGAAGCGGCGCATCATCGCGTCGGCGTCGAGATCACCCTCCGCATCGGCTGGGATGTTGCTCCACGTAACGATGAACCCGCCGTCGGCATCCATCGCGACGGCAGGCATGTCCTGATCGCCCTCGGTCGTCGTATTGATTTGGAACGGATCGCCGAGCGCTGTGCCGTCCGCATCGTACTGACGCGCGAAGACGTCAAAGCCTTCCTCGTCAGGCTCCTGGGCCCAGACAACGACGAAACCGCCATCGCCGTTCATCGCGATGTCCGGAACATCCGGCCAATCCGCATCAATAGCGCTGACCTGTAACGGGTCGGCGAGCGCTGTGCCGGTCGCGTCAAAGCGCTGCCCGTAGACGGCTGCCTCATCGGTGGCCCATGATTCATGCGCCCAGACGATGACGAAGCTGCCATCGTCAGCGACGGCGGCAACGGGATCGAACTGGCACGTTTCATCCTCACCGGTCCCGACCTGGAACTCCAAGCCGACCGGCGCACCTGTTGCGTCGAAACGGCGCGCGTAAGCCCGCTCATCCCATGTCTCTTCATCCTCGTTGGTCCACGTGACGACGAAGCCGCCTTCCGCATCCATCGCCACCTTCGGGAGTTCCTGGTATCCCTCGGTCGAGGTGCTGATGACAAAGGCATCGCCGATGGGCGCTCCGTCCGCGCCGTACAGTCTGCCGTAGATGTCGCTGTCGTCCGCTTCCTCATCATGTGATGTCCAGACGATCACGAACTCGCCGTCGTCGTTCATCGCGGCGATGGGCATGTACTGCGGGCCGGCGGTGATCGCATCATTCACGAGCACCGGGTCGGTGGTCGCCACACCCTCGTTGTCGAAGAGCTGCATGAAGACATCCGGGCCGACGGTCTCATCCGTCTGGCGCGTCCAAGTCAGGACGAAATTGCCATCCGCGTCGGCTGCGATCGACGGCATGGCGTCGCCTTCCATGTCCTTGAACATGTCGAAGAAGTCATCGTCATCATCGCCGAACTCATCATCCTCGAACGTCATCGCCGAGACGACCGCCCCCTCACCTTCCGCCGTTCCGAAGAACGTCGTGAAGCTCACCGCGATCTCGCCGAAGCTGTTCACAGTGATGGATGAGAACTGGTTGGACATGAAGAAGTCCTGGGCATCGACATGCGTGATGCAGTCCGGGTATTCCTCAACGCTGCCGTCGGTGTTGAACGCGCCGGCTTCAATGAAGTGTTCCCACGTATCATCGGGGTGGTAGCGGAGATGCGTCCACGACGCGACGAACGTGCCGTCGGTCCCCACATCCACGGATGGGTCGAACACGTGCGATTCTTCACCGTCGCTCAGCTCGAAGACGCCATTGCCGGTTCCGTCAGCATCGAAGACCTGGGCAGCGATGACGGTGGGGAATGAGTAGTTTTCACCGTCGAAGTCAGCGGGATCGGGAATACCCGTCCACACAACAATGAATGCGCCAGACTGGTCGATTGTCACACCGGCCCGTCCGACGATGTCGAAGTCCGTGTCAACGCGGAACGCCAGGAGTCCCGGGCTGGCCTTGTCGTAGACGCGGTTGTACAGCGCGCCGGGCGCATGCACGTGCGCATCAGGCGCATGCGGGTCATACGGGCCATCGTCGCCGAACCCGTTATTGGCGATCGTTCCGAGCGCATCGTTGGTCCAGATGATGACGAAGTTGCCGAAGTCGTTGACAGCGACGTGTGAGTGGAAGTTCGTGCCGTCAATCGTTTCGCTGACGTTCAGTTCAGCATCGACTGCCGTGCCATCCGCATCGTACTCCTGCGCATAGACGCCGATCGTGGGGTCTTCCGGATCGCCGGTCGCACTGGTCCACGTGATGACGAACCCGCCGCCGTTGTTGATCGCGACATCTGAGAAGTCCTGGTCGCCTTCGGTTGTGGTGTTCACAACCATCTCACCGCCGACGGGCAGGAAGGAACTGCTGAATCGTTGCGCGTACACATCGAAGTCAGTCTGTGCCGCGTTCTCGCTCGTCCATGTGATGACGAACTCGCCCGCCTCGTTCATGGCGACGCTTGAGAAGCCCTGGAAGCCAGCTGTCGTCGTGTTCACGGTAAACGGCGCGACGAGCTGCTCGCCGTAGAAGCCGAACACCGCTGCGAAGATGTCGCTGTCGCCATCCCCAACGGTGTCCATCCACGTCACGACGAAGTTGCCCTGTCCATCGTTGGCGACGGAGGACAGACCCGGGAATCCGGGCTGCAGATCATCGACGATGATCCAAGGCAGTTCGGGCATGTTCATCGGATCATCAGGGTCATTGGGATCGACATCGGGCACGGTCGGGTATGCGGAGAAGTCGTGCGCAGCGAACGTGAGCGCGCCGATGAGCGTGTCGTTACCCTCACCACCGAGCATGGCGGTGAACGCAACATTGAGCGCACCGTCCGCATTCGTCGCCGCTGTGGGCAACTCGAATATGCCGGGCACATCATGTGTGAGCAGGACCGAATCGGTCGTCGGCGTGCCGTCCGGCATGAAATCGCGCAAGAAGACGTGCTCGTGCTCAACATCGAACTCGTCAACGAACGAGCCGACCCACACGACGACGAATGCGCCGCTGCTGTCTATCGCAATGGATGGATCGAGGTTGAAGCCGGGCGCGCCCGGGCTGACGAGCAGCGTCTCGCCAAGCGATGCGCCATCCGCGCCGAAGCGATGCGCGACGATGTGTGAATCGTCGAAGTCGGGATCGTCGGGATCGCCCTCGGCCGCGGCGGGCGTCTCCCACACAACGACGAAGCTGCCATCACCCGCCAGGCCGACGTCAGCAGGTCCAAGCGACGGATTCGCGGGATCGACGTCAATTGCGTCGCCCATCGGCGTGCCACCGACGCCCAATGCCTGTACCCACACAGCCGGAGGCTCGGGCGGCCCGTCAGGCCCATCCGGATTGTCAGGATCACCAGTCATTGTAAAATCGAACAGATCGAAGTATCCGCCGGTCATCCACGTGACCACGAACCCGCCCGCGTCGTTCATCGAGACGCTCGACGCGAAGCAGCTCACCAATGCGTCGCCTTCGACGGCGAAGGGCGAGCCGATAGGCGTACCGGCCGGGTCAAATGCCTGGGCAACAACGCCCATCACACCTGCCGTTTCATCGCCGGTCGTCCACGTGATGACGAAATCACCCATAGCGTTCATGGCGACATCGACGTGACCTTCATCGCCATCGGTGTTCGCAACAACGAACTCGTCGCCGACGGGTGAACCAGCAGCATCAAACCGTCGCGCATAGACATCAAGCGTTCCGTTCTCCGTGTTCTCACCCATCCATGTGATGATGAACCCGCCGTCGCCGTCGACCGCGACGGATGACATGCCCTGCATCCCAACAGTCGTCGTGTTGACGGTGAACACATCGCCGACCGGCGTGCCGTCTGGCGCGAGCAGGCGCGCGAAGACATCCAGCCCTTCGGTCTCATCGCCATCCGTCCACGTCACGATGACATCGCCCGTCGCCGTCACCGCGTTCGAGGCAAAACCCGGGAAACCGGGATCAAGCTCATCGACGACGGTAAACGGCAAATCGGTCGGCGGATCGTCGGGGATATCGTCAGCGCCGGCGCGCGTGCCGAAGCTCAGTCCGACCGTGCCGTCGCCCGTCGTGTCCGTGTCGCCGATCGCAAGGATGCTGAACGTCGAGTCGAACTGGCCGTCGAGGATGACCCTGTCGTTCGAGCGGTTGAATGTCTCGAAGTATCCACCATCCGTCACGGACCACTGCCCGGTTTGGACCGGCTCGATCGGGTCCGCGCCGGCGTCGATCTCATCGAGATTGAAGATGCCGTACGTGCCATCCATATCGAGATGAAGCAGGAGGACCTGATCCTCGTGGGCGAGTTCGTCTTCGGCAGTGAAGGCGGTGCGTGTGATGCGCCAGTCACCTGCCACGTCATCAGCCGTCGCGCCGCCGTCGTTCTTCACTGCGAATCCGGTGACGAGGTTGCCGTTGTTGGTGAAGAGGTCGCCGAAGACGAGCGCGGAGCCCATGTCGCCGAGGAGGCCGACAAGCTCGGTGTCCGCATCCCCACCTTCAGGGTCCTCGATGAACAGGTCGAGCCTGCCATCGGGGGCAAGCGTCCACGTTCCGAGGACATCGTCGCCGGGGCCTTCGGCTGTCTGCACATCGGTGATCGTGAATGTGCCGTCGGCTGCGATTTCGAGTATGCCGTGCATCGTTGACGGGTCGGGTTCGCCCTCGATGACATCGAACGTGATGTTGAGGGCGCTGAAGTCCCAGACGCCGATAACGTCGCTGGCCTGCGCATCGCTCGGCGCGCGGAGCAGGTACATGGTCTCGTCGTACTGGAACAGTTCGCCGCCATCCTCGGTGTACTCGCCTTGGTGGCGAGCCCAGCCGACGAGTGAGTTTGGATCGACGCCACCCTGCGTGTGGAGGATCTCGTCGTATTCATCGGTGAAGAGCAGATCGAGTCTGCCGTGCTCGGTGCGCATGGCGTCAAGCAAGCCGGACTCCTGGGCCAACTCGCCGAGGTCATCATCGAAATAGGTGAAAAGCGCATCAAAGATGCCACCGGCGATGACGCCCGAGAAAAGCTCGTTCTCGACGAAGGGCTCGCCTGTGTCCACCGACATCTCGAAGCCCGCGAGGATGCCGCCCCACGTGCCGTCGAGCGGGACGGTGGAGAGGAGTCGCCGTGCTTCGAGCGCTTCGAGGCTGGGTCGCCGGGCAGCACCGGCAGATCGAACCAGGTGACACGCTTCATTCCGTCGATTGAAAAGCGAACGCCATGCCATGATTGAGCCCTTGTCTTTGGTTGTGTGCGTGTTGCCGCCGGATGAACCCGCGCGGCGATCCACGGGCCGACCCGTCGCAACGGATCACAGAGTGACATCGGCCGGGCGAATTGGGCACTGGCGTTGAATCTGGCGGTTTCGCGCGAAAGCCGACCAAGGCAACCGGTTTGGGTGGCGATCGTCGACATCGAGGCGGACAATGGGCCAGCTTGGTGCCACCAACGCACGAAGCAGCGGGAGTTTGCCCCCAAATCAGACGGGCGGAGGGCCATCCACCATCCGGGGCTGCCCACTCCACCCAGTTTCTCATTCTCCGGTATTACCCCCCGTTTCGGGGGCTGTTTACTCCCTGAAAACGGCAGGTTTTTCCTTGACTGGAGCAGCCCAGCGGTCAGACTCAGTACGGTTAAGCATCGTCTTGTCAGACACCCCGTTGTGAGAATCCGCCGCGTCCCGCACAGGACAACGCGAGATCGCAAGATGGTGTGCACCATTGTCGGTAAGTACCCCACCACCGTGCTGATGGGCAGAAATACGTCGGCCGGCGTGGCTTTTGTGTGGGCACGCGCGGCTGGAGAAAGCGTGGTGGGCAAGATTGTCTAGAGTCTCTCTCGCGTGACGTCACGTGTGGGAAGAGTGAAGAAGCGCTTCTTTGGATATGGAGGAAACACGCAATGAAAGTAACAACGTTGGTTGCGGCAAGCGCCGTCCTTGCGATGACGGGTGTCGCTTCGGCAGGCTTCTACGAGGACTTCAACGGCGGTGGGGCCTTCCCCTGGACCGTCGTTGACTACGACGGCGCCAGCTACTGTGTCGGCTGGGACTACAACTACAACATCATCGACGGCACCGATCCCCGCGGCAACTTCAGTTCGGGGGACCTCGGCGCGGCTCATGTCGACACGGACATTCGCCCGACAGGCGTCTCCGGACCGTACGACATCGCCATCCTGTCACCGTCGACCGTGGTTGGTGCCGACGACTACCTGACGTACGTCATCAACTTCCAGCAGATCGGCACCGTCGACAACGCCTATGTCGAGATCTCAACCGATGCCGGTGCGAACTGGACCGAGTTGATGTACTACAACACGGATACCGGCACCATGCCGGACTATCCGTACGATCAGGATGCGGCGCTCGGCGTGACCGAGACCATCGGCCTCGCCAACTACGTCGGTGAGACGGTCATGGTCCAGTTCCGTTACCAGGGTGACGGCTGGAACTGGTGGATGCAGGTCGACAACGTCGGCATCATCCCCGCTCCGAGCTCGATTGCGCTGCTCGGCCTGGCGGGCCTGGTGACGCGTCGTCGTCGCTGATCGTTTCGAGTCAGTCTCGTAGACAACCCGCTGATGATCACAGCCCGGCCCGCGCCCAGCGCGGGCCGGTTTCTTTGCGCGGGCCAGAGGCGAGACGCCGCGTTCTGCTGAGCCCAAAGCAGGCCGACGAGACGCAGGGACGCCGCAGCCTTGCTTGTTTTGCCCATCTTCCCTGGTTTTCCAAGCAGTCACGATCTCGATGTTGCAGCAGGCCCGCGTTTTTTCCGGAATAACCAAGGTGGGGCCTTGACGGTTCGGGAATGCCGGTCACACTAGATAAGCCTGTGTATCTCTTTGCGCAACAGGTTCTTGTGAGCAGCAAAGACGGGGCGAGCGAGCCTCGTCGGTTGCGAGAGCTACTGTGAGTTGCGGATGGCAGGCCCCGTCAGTGGGTTCCAACACCGTGCTGATGGGAGGGAACACGTTGATCGGTGTCTTCTGTGCGCGCGACTGTACATGGAAGACCCGGATGAGTCTGTCTTGACATCTCTTCGTGCGTCGTACGTGCAAGGGATACGTGTGTGAAGAAGCGCTTCTTTGATATGGAGGAAACACGAAATGAAAGTAACAACGTTGGTTGCAGCGAGTGCTGTGATCTCACTCGCCGGTGTCGCCTCGGCCGATCTGGTCGAGGACTTCAATGCCGGTATCCCGGGTACATGGACGGTCGTCGACAACATCGGCAACGGTGGCTGGCAGACCAATGATTACTACGGCGATCCCAACTGGGCCAGCGGTGACGGGCTGTGTGCCGAAATCGACTCGGATTACATTGGTCAAGTCGATGTTGACAGCGAGCTGATCTCGCCGTTCTTCCTCGTCCCGGACGGTGCGACGCTCGATTTCGACACCAACTACATTACCTACACGGGTGCCGACTACGCTGATACCGACATCAGCCTGGATGGCATGACGTGGACCAATCTGCTGAGTTGGCATGGTGATGCGGATGAGCAAGGCGAGTTCCAGGGTTCCGGCGTCCCCATCTCGGTCGCCATCCCATCAGCGTTCTACGGCCAGACCGCTCAGATCCGCTTCCACTACTACGATGCGAACTGGGAGTGGTACTGGCAGGTCGACAACGTCAGCGTCGTTCCCGCTCCGAGCTCGATCGCGCTGCTCGGCCTGGCGGGCCTGGTGACGCGTCGTCGTCGCTGATCGCTTCGAGTCAGTCTCGAAGACAACCCGTTGATGATCACGGACCGGCCCGCGCCCCGCGCGGGCCGGTTTCTTTGCGCAAACACCGGCGAGAACGCCGCGGCTCGCGTTCGTGCGGCTCGTTCACACAGGCACATCGCCCGGAGCGGGGAAGTAGACGTCGTATCGCATCGTGGGGCTTTTGACGACAAGCGCCGGTTCTCCGGCGACGGGCGGGGCGTGACGCGGGCGCTTCACGACGATGCGTCTCGGCGATGCCTCTCTCGCCGCTTCGAAGAGCGATCGGCTGTCATCCTCATCACCGACGACGAGCCGAACGAGGCGCATCTGTTTCTTGACGAGCGCCGACTCACGCCGCCGGGGCGGGAACATCGGGTCGAGATACACGACGTCGGCATGCAGCGTGGGCAGCAGTTCGACCGAATCGCCAACGTGGAGCGTCATTCGATTCCCGACGATCTCGCGGAGCTGGGGACTTGAGAGCGCCCGATCCATGCCGTCGCGCAACAGCGCCGCGAGGATGGGGGACCGCTCGATCATCGTGACCTGACATCCAAGCGCTGCAAGAAGGAAGGCATCACGCCCCAGCCCGGCGGTGGCGTCGATGACGGTTGGTGTGGAGCGCTTCAGGCCGACAGCCCGGGCGATTGGTTCGTTGCGTCCCCCGCCGTGCTTTCTGCGATACGCAGTCGCACCGGCGTCGAAATCGACGAACACAGGCCCCGGCGCGCCCCGACCGGTTGCGCGTAGTTCAAGACGCTCGGGCGTCACAGCGAGGATCGCCGCACACGTGGGGTCGCAGCAATCATCGACACACAGCAGGCCAAGCTCGCGCGCCAGGTCAGTCGCTCTCGTTCGCTGGGCATCGCCGACATACGAGACCGCGATGCGCCGCTGCGAGGCGGATGGGTCATTTGGCGTGTCGTGGGGGTCGTGGGGGTGGGGGTCGTTCACAGCACAAGAATACCGCAGGGGAACCGCTATGCTGCCCACGTGGTGTGAACGAGGAGACCGCGTGAACAATTGGATTCGCCAACTGATCATCATCTGGGTCGCATCGCTGTCCTGTGGCTGCACCACCCCCACAACCCCCACGACCTTGAGCGCAGCGAAATCCGCCCTCGGCGGACCCACGACCCCCACCACGACTCCCGTCAACTCGCCGACAACCACGACCGAGCCCGCAGCGCCGGTGTCAGCCGAGGAGCAGCCGGGCGGTCTGGTCGAAGTGTTCCCGCACGTATTTGTCGATGCAGAGCACAGCATCGTGGAGTTCGATGCTGTCGTTCCCATCACCGTGACGGGCCCAAACTCGCCGACGATCTGGCTGGAGGTGATCGCCTGCACGCCGGGTACCAAGGAGCACGAAGCGCTTGTTGTGACCGGTGCCCGCCCATCACATGTTCACGCAGCGCTGCTGCTGATCGGGCTTCGACCCGGCGAGCCGGGCGCATGGCGGGAGGATGGCGAGGGCGGCTACGAGCGTGTGCCGCCGACCGGCGATGCGGTGCGGATCAGTTTCGTGGTCGAACACGATGGGCAGCAGCGGGTTGAACCTGCGGAAAGCTGGGTGCTCGATGCGCGAACGGGTGAACCCATGTCGCATGGATCATGGGTTTTCGCGGGTTCGCGCATTGTGGATTGGTCCGGCGAACCGAGGTACGACGCGGATTGGGCGGGGACGCTGATCGGACTGGCGACGTTCGGCAGCGAGACGCTGGCATGGTCGGAGGTCGTCAGCCCTGAGACGTCGGTGGATGAACCCGCTTGGCACGCGAACCCGGCGAGCACACCGGCGTGCGGGACAGCCGTGCGCGTACGGATCGAGCCGGTGCAGGATGGGTGAACCGCGAGGTTCCCGACGGAACACGTTCCGTCGGCTTTTGGGGAGCGGTGGGGGTGGTGGGGGTGGTGGGAGTCGTGGGGGTTATTGCAGGTTGACTGGCATGATGACGCAGAGGAACTCGTCACCAGCTCTAAGGATGCCGGGCTTAGTCGGGGCTTTAAGTTCGAGCTGGATTTGCTCGGTCTGAACGATCTTGAGCACATCGGTGATGTACGTCGGGTTGAAGCCGATCTCGATCTCATCGCCTTCGTAGGACTCCAGGCCGATCTTGACCTCCGCCTCACCAAGCTCCGGTGCTCTGCTGGAGAGTGTGAGCGAATCGGTGG
Organism: Phycisphaerales bacterium; assembly: GCA_023135165.1. Taxonomy (GTDB): domain Bacteria; phylum Planctomycetota; class Phycisphaerae; order Phycisphaerales; family JAGLTS01; genus JAGLTS01. The sequence goes on from JAGLTS010000019.1 coordinate 33,340, forward strand.
TGAAGTTCAGCCGAACGCCGCGTGACTCTTCGTTGGTGAGCAATGCCGCTTGCCGAACAGCCGAGGCAAGGGTGTCGGAGTTGAAGCTGACGCGAATGTCCTGATCCTTGGGGATGACATCCTCGTAGGGCGGGAAGGTCCCATCGACCATGTTCGAGGCGAGGATGGCTGTCCGGCCGCCGTCTGCGATGTTGAAGAGCACCTGATTCTCAGTCACCGCGATGCTGACGGTCCCCTCCGGATCACCCAGGAGCCTTATCAGGATGCTGAGCGCCTTGGTGGGGATGATGCTGCGCGCCTCCTCCTCCGGCGCCGCTTTGCCGGGCGTGCAGACGCCGCGCGCCACAGCGAGCCTGCGACCATCCGTGGCCACGAAGTCGAGCTTTTTCTTGTCCTGCACCATGAGGACGCCGTTGATCGCGTAGCGGGAGTTTTCCCGCGCGGTGGCGAAGACGGTGCGCGTGACAAGCTGCTGCAAGTCCGAGGCATCGATCTGCATCGTGACGCGATCGTCGGACGGGAACTCCTGAACGGGCGGATACTCGCCGGCCGGGTAGCCGAGCACCTTGAAGTGCGAATCGGCGCCGCGCAAGTGCGTGTCATTGCCATCGGTTTCGATTGAGACGGTCGGTTCGGACAACTCGCGCAGGATCTGCAAGAGCTTGTCCGCGGGGATGACGACGTCGCCCTCCTGCTGGATATCCACCTGGGTGATCGTCAGTTGCAGCGCGATCTCCAGATCCGTACTGATGAGCGTCATCTCGCCGTCCCCGGCTGACATCTTGATGCAGGTCAGGATGGGCTTGGGCGTGCGGGCGACGACCACCGAGCTGAGCGAACTGACGGCGTCGAGCAGTGCCGAGCGATCGCAGATGGCTTTCATTCGTGGGGCTCCTCTCGTATTGATCGGTGGCAGTGTACCGCACGAATGGCATCTCGGGGCGGTGCGCCAGCCTCGGGAATCGGTGCGCCGGCGTCGGTTGGGCGCGGAATTCACCGCGCGAACCACCGGTTCGGCTGTTGTCAGCGGCGAGGGCATCGCGGATACTGCTGCTCACAAACACTGACCACGGTCCTGCGCGAGCAGTTTGCTGCCGGGCGGACCCAGAAAGGGTATCCATGTCCTTTTCCGCTGCTGTACACGCCAAGACGATTCAGTTGTGCGAACTGACCCTTGATATGACCACCGCTGCGGGCAGCGGCCACCCGACGAGCGCGTTGAGCCTGGCGCACATCACGACGGTGCTGATGTACCACACGATGCGCTGGAGCCCCGAGCACCCGGATTACCCCACGAATGACCGCCTCGTCTTGAGCGAAGGTCATGCTGTACCAATCATTTACGCAGCCTACGCGGATTTGCAGGGGGCGATCGGCGAAGGGGATCAGCGCCGAGCGCTGGGCATCGACGACCTCCAGACGCTACGGGCGGCGGACAGCCCATTAGAGGGCCATCCCAACCCGAGAGAGGGATTCCCCTTCTTCGACGCGGCGACCGGCTCGCTCGGCCAGGGGCTATCCGTCGCGGCGGGCCTCGCCCAAGCTGCCAAGCTCGACGGGATCGACCGCCGGATCTACTGCCTCATCGGTGATGGCGAATCGCGCGAAGGGCAGATCTGGGAGGCGGTTGACTTCATCATCGACTTCAAACTCAACAATGTGCTGCCCATTTTCAACTGCAACGGCTTCAGTCAATCCGAACGGGTCAGCGACCAACAGTCGCCCGAAACGCTGGCCAAGAAGCTTGAGGCTTACGGCATGACCGTGTTGTCGATCGACGGCCACGACCCGGAAGCCATCGCCAAGGCGTTCAGCGCGTTCACCGCCCTCGACGCGGACGCCGGTCCGATGGCGATCGTCGCGGAGACGACCAAGGGATGGGGTTCGCCGACGCTGCACGGCCACGGCTGGCATGGAAAGACGCTCAAGCCCGAGCAGATCGCCAGGGTCAAGGAGGATCTGGCTGCCAAACGCGTCGAACTGGCGACGAGCCTGTCGGCTGAGGAGTCGCTGGTCATTCAGCCGCCCTGCGAAGCGCCGCAGCCGGCCGAACCGAGCGGCGAGATGCCTGACTTCAGCGAGACCCTCGCCACCGCCGATATGGCGCACCTGCGATCCATGGCGACGCGCAAGGCATACGGCCTGGCGCTGCGGGCTTTGGGCAGGGTCAACCCGCACCTCGTCGTGCTCGATGCCGACACGAAGAACTCGACCTTCGCGGAGACATTCGCAAAGGATCCCGAGCTTGCGTCCCGCTATATGGAGTGCCGAATCGCTGAGCAGAACATGATCTCGACCGCAGCCGGACTTGCCGCTGCGGGCAAGATCCCATTCGTCTCATCCTTCGCCAAGTTCTTCGGCCGAACGTACGACCAGATCGAGATGGCGATCTACAGCGGCGCGAACATCAAGGTCGTCGGCTCGCACGCGGGCATCAGTCTGGCGGCGGACGGGCCGAGTCAGATGGGCCTTTCCGACATCGCCTTTTTCCGAGCGTTCACCACGATGAAGGACCATCGGGGCAATCCGGGGTGCTATCTGCTTCAACCGTCGGATGCCTTCGCCGCTTACGCGCTGACCGGTGTCATGGCTGAGTACGAGGGCTTCTGCTACATGCGGACGCTTCGCCCCGATGTCGAGTTCCTCTACAGCGACAGCACGGTCTTCAACCTCGGTGGAATGGAAGTCCTCAACGAGGGGCGCGACCTGCTCCTGGTCGCCTCCGGTTATATGGTGCACGAGGCCAATCGCGCGCTCGACGCGCTCGACCGAGCGGGCATCACCGCCACGCTTGTTGATCTGTATTCGTTGCCGTTTGATGCCGAGCAGCTTCTTGATCTTGCCCAGGAGAACAACGGCATGATCATGACGCTTGAGGATAACTACGGCGGATCGTTCGGATCGGCGGTCGCGGACGCCTTGACGGAGGACGGCGGGTCGTTCACGCTCAAGCAGATGTTCGTGCCGAGGATCCCCAAGTCCGCCCTGACGCCCGACGAGATGATGACCCTGGCAGGTCTGTCGTCAACTGACATCGTCCGCGAGGCATGTGAACTGCTGCAAGTCGCCGCTGTGTGACGTGCCGCATCTGACGGTGCGCCATCGTCGGCTCACGAGTCAGGATGACGGTCATCGTTCGCTGCTTTCCGCCACGTGATGCGTTTGCCGTCGCCCCAGAGCATTTCGAGGTCGTAGTACGCGCGGACCTCCGGTTCGAAGAGATGCACGACGACGCCGACGAAGTCGAGGGCGATCCACGTCACCTGCGGGTCGATGTGACGGCGGAACAGTTCCTTGCCCCGCTCCTCGCCAAGCTCTTCGACATCGTCTGCGACGCTCTTCATCTGCCGGTTGGATGTGCCGCTGCCGATGATGAAGACATCGGTGATCTGGCTGAGGCCACGCAGATCAAGGACGGTGACATCCGTGCAGTGCAGACTGTCCATGAGGCAGGCGACGTCGATGGCGAACTCGATGGAGTCCTCGCCGTCGCCGCGCAGCGTTCGGGTCATGTTTGTGCGCTCAGCCATGCCGCACACGCTAGGCCCAATGGGCGGGCAGGACAAGTCCCCCGGCGGCGCCGGTCCACAATGACCACCGCACCTCACAGCTCGTAGCCATAGCCCTCAAGGTCGAGGCCGGTGAGTCCTTGCGTCTTGCGGTTGCTCTCGCCGCAGCGCCCCGCAGCGTATCGGTCGATCTGTGTCCGCAGGGACCGCTGGTACATGCCGCGGAAGGGCAGCCCGAGGACTCGATCGACGGCCCGAGCCCACTTGATCGGATCCAGGCCGTGCTCCCGAACATCGATCGCAGCCGATGGATTGACCGTGTCGCGCACCAGGAAGCGGTTGAGGCGGCGGAGAACGGCCGGGGTAATGCCCGGCAGAGATCGGTTGACCTTCTGCGGCTGGATGGGCGCCTCCGCCGCAGCGCCGGCGAATTCCGCGATTCGGCGCAGGAAGCCGGGCTGATCGGCGAGGAGCATTTCATAGGGAAGGACCAGCACGTTCCGGTCCCCGAAGAGATGCTGATAGCAGCCGATCAGCAAGTCGTAACCGAGGAAATCGAAGCGAAAGAGGGGCACACGGACGTTGCCGCGCGTGGGTGGCTCGATGTACCGGCGAAGCGAAGCCGCCCCGCCCACCTTCACGTACTGCTTGTAGATGGAGGCGAGCATGGCGCGCTGTTCGCGGATGACAATCAGCACGCGGGCGCCGGGGAAGGTCTCGGCGAGGCGCTCCGCAATCGCCTTGCTGTCAAATCCACCGGAATGCGGATTGCCCGACAGCCGCTCGTGCGAGATTACGGGAACAAGCGTGCGGGTGTCGGCGGGACTGGTGTTGCGGACGGCTTCGAGCTCGCTCTCGAAGTCGTGACGCTGCGCTTCCGGGTCAAAGGTAAAGGCGTTCACCGCGACGAAACGGCCGGCAACTTGTGACCCTTGCCAGGGAGCGACGAAGCCGGCCTGGGGATTGCTGAAGACGGCCCGCTGCAGCCAGGTGGTGCCCGTCTTGTGATAGCCGATGTGCAGCAGCAACGTGCTCATGCGTCAGATCCGGGTGGGCGTGCGCCGCGCAGGCGGTAAAGCGGAGCCAGGAGATGGCGCCACTTCATGGCGCGAAGGGGAAAGATCCAACCGTTCTCCTCAAAGATCTGCCGGTATGCCCGCCAGAGATGAGGATCGAGTGTGCGGCCCTGCTTGGCCAGGATGCGACTGCCGTGCCCGATGAGCCAGCTCGTCTGGCGTTGGAGCGGTCCCGCAGCGTCGGACCGATGCGCGTAGCGACGGACCAAGGTCAGGTGATCCTCCAGCCAACGCCGAATGTGGGCGTGGCCGGTAAGGTTCTGCCCCGACTCGTGGATCATGTAGCGGAAGACCGCCTCGCGATGGACGTAGATCCCACCGTGCTCAGCGGCGCGGAAGAGAAAGTCACGATCCTCGCCGATGCGCAGCCCCGGATCGAAACGGAGCCCGTGGTCGAGCGGATGGCGACGAATGAGGATGCCGCTCGCCGTGAAGAACGGCGCGGGACTGAACACCAGCCCTGCTTCGGGGAGGACGCGCCCCGCCCATTCTTCAGGAGGCGTGCGCAGCTCGGCATCGTCGGGCTTGGCGGAGCGGACGTGCCACCTCCCGCCCACCGCAGCGACCGCCCGCACGCGCTCCAAGCCCTCGAGGAGCGTCGGCAGCCCGTCCGGTACCAGCGCGTCATCCGCATCGAGAAAGAAGATGTGGGTGATCTCCGGAGCCGACAGCGCCACATCGATGCCGTGATTGCGAGCCGCGCTCGGCCCCGAGTTTTCCTGATGCCGGATGCGCAGCCGACTGTTGCTTACATCCAGGGTCTCGGCCCCCCCGTCGATGCTGCCGTCATCCACCACCACGACCAGCGACGCCAGTTGCTCGGCGAGAGCGCTTTCGACAGCCCCGGCAAGCGTATCGCGATTGTTGTAGGCGGGAATGATGATGGCGATTGAAGACATGCGACGATCGTTCCTCTCTCTCGTCATTCTAGGAAACTGCGAAAGAAGGTGGGATTCGATCCGTGGCCACCGTCCGACACCGTAGCTGCCTGGACGCTCGGACCGGCCTACGTTGTGGCGATCACGCCCGCGCTCTACGATCCCGCCATGCTGAAAAGCGACCAGCTCGCCAGACAGGTGTTCTTCATCGTCGGTACCGGCCGATCGGGCACGACACTCCTGCAGGCGATGCTGAGCAGCCATCCCCGCATCGGGATCCCTGCGGAAACCAAGTTCTTCCAGCGTTGGGACCCAGCCGATCTGCGCTTCGGCGGCGAACCGCTTGCCAGCGATGCGCTGGATGCGTACCTGCAAGCTTTTTTCAACTCGGAGGACTGGCAGCTCATGGACCTGCCGCGCGAAAGGGTCGAAGCCGCCATGCGCGAGTCGGACGGCAGCGCCAGGAACTTGTTTCTCGCCCTCCTGCGCGTGTACGAAGCGGAATCGGGAAAGGAGCGCATCGGTGAGAAAAGCCCGCTGCACTGCCGCAAGGTCGATCGCATTCGCGCCATCCTGCCCGAAGCGAAGTTCATCCACATCTATCGCGATCCGCGCGATGTGGTCGCCTCCATGCTGGGGATGAGCTGGACGCAGGGAACGGTGCGCGGGCTGGCGCGGAGCTGGTTCAAAACGATGCGCGAGCACCTCATTTGCCTGCGAGAAGTCCCCGACTCGCACTACACGGGCGTGCGACTCGAGACGCTCGTCGCCCGGCCTGAAGAAGAGTTGAAGCGTCTCTGCGACTTCCTCGGTGAGACCTTCGATCCCGCCATGCTGGCGTTTCATGATCGCGAAGAGCGTGGCTACGCGGAAAGCGAGAAGTGGTGGAAGGAGCAGACGCGCCAGCCGCTGAGCGAGCAATCAATCGGCCGTTTCCAGCGCGACTTGACGAAGCGGCAGATCGCCCAGGTCGAGCGCATCGTCGGCCCGCTCCTGGAACGGTTCAACTATGAGCCGTATCTCCCGCGCTGGTTGCGCGAGAATCCCGCTTATCTAACACTTGATACCCTCGACCATCTGCGCGGAAAGGCCGGGAGGCAGGGTCACCAATCGTCATCCGCGACGTAGCCGAATCGCTGCAGCGTCTCGCCGGCGATCTTCTTGAACTTCTCTTTGAGTTCGGGCGTGAAGTGATTGACCCAGTCGCCCACGACACCCTTACGGTTAAAGGAGTGCTGATCTTCCTGCCCAGCCTCGCGACCGGTCGCGGTCTTGAAGGCGTGCTTGTGGACGATTTGGCGTACTTTTTCATCGGACAGGCCGACTTCGTAGTGATCGAAGACGCGGCGCATCATGCCGAGCGTGTCTGCGACCAGCTCTTCATAGCGGATCATGAGGCCGTACTGTGGGTCGCGCCCATCCGCCCAACCGTTCACCCAGGAGACGTAGTCGGGTAGGCGGTTCTCAGTCCAGTAATCGAGCGCCTCTTCCTTCTCCATCGACTTGATGGGGTCAGCGTGAGCATCGGTGGAGACGTTATGGGCAAAGAAATACCAGCTCGCCGCCACGTCGCGCAGATCTCGATGGATGATTACATACGGCCGCTTCACGGAATTGAAAAGCTGCAGATGCGCAGGCGTCGGTTTGCAGTGCAGCTTGGTGACGGTGTAGCCGGCCGGCGGATGTTGGAGCGTCTCCGGCTTCAGCGCGTGGTCCGTCCACGTAATATAATGCGGCGTCCACTTCTGATAGCCGGGCGTCTTGCAGACCATCCGGTTCAGCCAGCTCGTCCCCGACTTGGGCAAGCCGACGATGAACAGGTTTCGATGCGGATAGTTGAAGGTCACGCCGCAGAAAGCACGCTGGATCGCCCGGAAGGGCTTACCTTGATACCAATGAGATGTTTCGCGTCTTCGTGTACCCATGATGCGTGCTGCCGGCGATCAAGCCGATTCATAACCGATCGTTGCGAGTCGAGCACCCGCGACGCTGTTGAAGTGGGCGATCTGCTCTTTCGTAAAGTGGTTCTTCCAATCGCCTGCAACGCCCTTGCGGTTGAATGATGTCATATCCTCTTGACCGGGCGACCGTCCGGTCGCCGCCTTGAAACTATGTGCGTCGGCGATACGTTTGACTGTTTCATCACTCAGGCCCAACTCGAAGTGGGATGCGATGCGGGCAAACTGCGCACGTGTGTCCGTGAGAAGTGATTCGTAATGGAACACGGCGCCTCGCGTGGGGTGCTTCTTGTCGAGCCAGCCGATGCACCAGTCGAGGTACTCGCCGAGCCGGGCGTCGATAAAAAAGTCGATCCAGGTCGGTAGTTCCATGCCCTTAGCGCGCTCGTGCATGACGACATCGGGGTCGTTGCGGGCGTAGAAGAACGAGCTGACGATGACATCGCGCGGATCGCGGTAGAGGATGACGTACGGTCGGCCCGTCTCGTGAAGGATCGCGACGTTGCGGTCCTTGGGCTGGGTGTGCACACGTGTGACCGTGTAGCCGACGGGTGGGTCGGTGAGCGTGCCGGGCAGCAGGTCGTGTCCGGTCTGCGGGATGTAGCCTGGGATCCACTTGCGGTAGCCCGGGACGTCGACAAGCATGCGTTCAAGCCACGTCGTGCCTGATTTGGGCAGACCCGCGACGAAGAGGTTGCGGTGCGGGTAGCGATGGCGTTTCGACTCGATGATGTGCTGGAGGTTCCGCAGAGGTTTGCCGCGCAGCACGATGAGCGGGCCGTGTCGGCGTCCGTGGGTCTTGGCAAGCGTCGCCAGTTCGTCATCGGTGAGGTGGTCGTTGCGGAACACAGCGGTAGTCTACCCGCGCTCGACGGCCAGAGTCGGATCAGGCGCCGCGATACACTTGACGGCATGTCCACGCCCGTTCTCGATGCGATCCTGGCGATGCTCGATGAGCATGACGTGCCCTATCGACATGTGCGCCATGAACCGACGCGGACGAGCGAGGAGGCGGCGCGGGCCCGTGGCGAATCGACACGGATCGGCGGCAAGGCGCTGCTCATCAAGGCCAGCCGGGGCGAGCGGTTCGTCATCGTCGTCATCAGCGCGGCGCTTCGCCTTCGGTCGAGCAAGCTGCGCCGCGCGCTGCATGAGGATCGGTTGCGTTTCGCCACAACGGATGAACTGCGCGAACTGACCGACCTGGCGCCGGGCAGCGTGCCGCCCTTCGGCGAGCCGATTCTGCCGTTCCCGTTGTATGTGGATGAGTCGGTGTTTCACAACGAGCGCATCGCGTTCAATGCGGGTTCGTTGACCGATTCGGTGATCATGTCGGTGACGGACTATCGCCGCGTGGCGCGGATCGAATGTGTCGTGGATGTGGCGCGTGCGTCGCAAGACGGCCCCGGGCATGTGCACAGAGCCGAGGGCTGAGGGGAGCTACGGCACATCCACGCCCGCCAGACCGCGCCGCGTCGCCCAGAACAGGCCGGGGTTGCGGAAGTCCAGCGGATGACGCTCGCGATCCGGGTCGTGTGCGAAACGCACATCGATCGAAAAGACCGGCTTGACTGACTCGTTCCCCGCTGCAATCGCTGCGTACACAGTATCGGCTGCGACGCGATCAACATGCCCGTCGGCGAAGAGCACGCCTGCGACTGCGCCGGTTTCAAACCATCGCGGTTGGTCGTCGATAGTTCGACCTTGCGCAAAATCCGCTCGCTCGTGAAACGCGACCTTGCGAGCTGGATACGCGATTTCGTCGAACATTCGCCGTGCGATCGGCGGGCGATTCGTCCCGCGTTCGGTGAACCGCTGATTCATTTGGTACATCGCTGATGAGTAGCAGTAGGAAGCAGGCGTGAGTGCATCGTGATAGGACCACGCGCCCTTATGCGATGCTTCGGCGCTTTCGCGCAGCTCGTCGAGGTAGGGATCAAGCGGCGCGAAGAACGCCTGCTCGTATGTCGCCTGATCGGCGATGAGGTCGTGGCCGACGAGTGTGGCGTAGATCGCGGAGAAGCTGTCGGGCAGGAATGGCACCGCCGTCGGCCGATCGCGCCAGGGTTGTTTCACGGACGCATCGGGCGCGCCTTTGCGGAACGGGTTGAGCAGTTCGTCGCGATGGTCGTTCGCGTACGCCGCCAGCCACAGGCCGTGCTCTCGCAGGTTGACGAGCGAGCCTGCCGACGCGGCGCTCGTGCGTGCGCTGGAGATCGCGGGCGCTGCGATGGCGATGATGACACCAAGCACAGCCACGACGACCAGCAGTTCGATGATCGTAAACGCCGACCCGCGGCGCGCTGCGTCACAACGTCTCATGTGGTTTTCCCCTCTTGCCGTCACGTATCCGGAACCCGGTTGAACATGCCGACCGATCGGCCGGTCTTGACCGCCCACGTATCGACGGGGCGGCGGTGGGGCTTGGCATGCTCCGGCGTGGATCTCGCTTATCGGCGCGGGTTGCCTCGCGCAGACGGGATCGAGCGCAAATTCCTTGCAGTACGCATGTTCCCGCCTTCTCAATATCGCATCGGGCAGGTACGCTCAACGCCCCATAACGGGCAGCACACATCCACCAGCACAGCGCGGAGGACGGATGGCGATGACCAATGCGATCATCCTTGGAAGCGGAATGGTCGGCTCCATCATGGCGATGGGCCTTGCCGCCGACGCAACATTCGACGTCACCATCGCCGATGCGCGAGACGACGCACTCGCCCGATGCCGGGACCGCTTCGGCGTGAAGACCATCCGGGCTGACCTGTCCGATCCACAGCGCGTCACGCAGATCGTCCGCGACTACGACATCGTGCTCGGCTCGCTTCCGAGCAGGTTCGGCCTGCAAACGCTGCGCGCCGTCATCGAAGCAAAACGCAACTACTGCGACATCAGCTTCATGCCAGAGAACGCACTGCAGCTTGACGAGCTCGCGAAACAGCACGACGTGACGGCTGTCGTCGACTGCGGCGTCGCGCCGGGAATGAGCAACATGCTCACCGGCTACGGCGTCAGCCAACTCGACGAGTGCCGAAACATCGAGATCTACGTCGGCGGCCTGCCGCGGCAGCGCCGTTGGCCGTTCGAGTACAAAGCGGGCTTCGCGCCGCATGACGTGATCGAGGAGTACACTAGACCGGCCCGAATCGTCGAGCATGGCAGCGTTGTCATCCGCGAAGCGCTCAGCGAACCTGAGCTGCTCGACCTGCCCGGCGTCGGCACGCTTGAAGCGTTCAACACGGACGGCCTGCGCAGCCTCGCCGACACGCTTGACGTTCCGTTTATGAAAGAGAAGACGCTGCGGTATCCCGGTCACATCGAGCTGATGCGGGTGTTCCGCGAGACGGGGCTTTTCTCGAAAGAACCGATCGACGTGGGCGGGCAGCAGGTGCGCCCGCTCGATGTCACCGCCGCCTTGCTCTTCCCGAAGTGGACCTACGAGGAGGGCGAAGCGGACCTGACAGTCATGCGAATCATCGTTGAAGGAACGAAAGCCGGTCAGCCCGCGAGCTATGTGTGGGATCTGCTGGACTACTACGACCCGAAGACCGGAGCGCGCAGCATGTCGCGCACGACGGGTTTTGCCTGCGTGATCGTCGCCAAGCTCATCGCTGAGGGTCGATTCACAAGGCCCGGCGTCAGCCCGCCGGAGTACATCGGCCGGGACGCTGGGCTGGTCAAGACGGTGCTCGACGAACACGCGCGCCGGGGTATCCACTACAAGGCGAGTAACACCTGATGTGAGTCCGCCCGGCGTGTCCACCGAGAGCCAAGTACTACACTGAGCACATGGGCAAGCAGAGGCAAACGCAGGATCACTACTTCCGCGAGGCGAAGCGTCTCGGATATGTCTCACGCGCTGCGTTCAAGCTGTTGGAGATCGACGAGAAGCAGGGCATTCTGGCCAAGGGGTCGCGCGTACTTGATGTCGGCTGCGCGCCGGGCGCGTGGCTGCAAGTCGCTGCCGAGCGCGTCGGGAAGAAGGGCAGAATCGTTGGCATCGACCTCAAACGTGTGGGCGTGTCACTGCCGAGCAATGTGCAGACGGTGCAGGGCGATGTGTTTGAGACTGACGTTGCGGACCTGACGGGCATGGCGGGCGGGCTTTTCGATGTCGTCATCTCCGATGCAGCGCCCGACACGACCGGCGACCCGACGGGGGATCACTTCCGCAGCATTCGGCTGTGCGATCACATCCTCACAATCCTGCCCGCGCTACTTCTGCCCGGTGGCCCGGTCGTGATGAAGGCATTTGAGGGTGAGAGCTATCCCGACCTGCTCGCACGTATGCGAACGATGTTCGCCAAGGTCAAAGGTGTGAAGCCGAAGGCAAGCAGGTCGATCTCGCGCGAGATGTTCGTCGTCGGTCTCACCTTCGATCCCGGTGCCTGAACGCCGAAGTCACCCGCTCCAGGGAGTGATCTCAACATCCCAGGTGCCGTCGCGCGGGGTGGATGTGTCGAAAAGCGAATCGTCCAGATCGGTGTTGCGGCGAGCGTTCACGAGCGTGACCTGCGTGAGATTGTCTCCCTCATCGACCGCATCGACGCGATAGGGCAACAGGTCGGCGCGTGTGTACCACAAGTCGACGCGCACGACGTGCAGATCATCCTCAGCGTCCGCGCGACGATGCAGACGCAGGTGATGCGTGTGCTGCTCCCACGGCTCATCGCCCGGCGGGATCAGCTCGGCTCTGTAGATCCGCAGGATGTCATCGCGACGCTGCCCGATCGGAATGGGGAACGGACCCTGGCCGATCGCCAGCGGGTCAAACGTCTCGCCCGGCGGCACGACCTCTCGCTTGAACACCTGCCGCTGATCGTGCTGGCGCTCCAGGAGCCATTGGCCGTCGAACACGAAGTCCCGCCGGTCGGCCTCCTGACGGTCGCCGACGTAGAGCGTCGTGAAGTGAATCGCGAACTGGCGCAACCGTCGCACATCGTCAGCAGGCGCATCAGCATCGTCACGCTCGACAGGCAGTGAGCGGAAGTGCAGCGTGCCGACGCGCACCTCGTCTTCACCGATCAGCGCATCGGACTTGACGTACATCATCTGCGCGGTGAGATCGTCAAGCGCGTTGTCCGCCGTCTCCAGCGCAAGGAGAAGATCATCGGCAGTGCGAATCTCACCGGGCGCGACGGGTTCCTGCGATGGGGAGTTCGCCTGCTCGTCGGCAGGCTCAGTGACGGCCGGCGCATCGTCAGCGGGCGCCGGGGATGCGGATGTGAGCAGCAAGATGATCGAAAGCAGAACGTGCAGCATGTGGTCACCTCGGGTCAGGTGGACGGCGGCGATGATGACAGATCCTATGCGCAACACGCACCGCCCGCGACATCTCATCCGCATCATCAAGACACAACCCGGGCCGGCGCATTCCCGACGCTGTGGCTGTCATCGCTTCAAGATCAGGTCGCTGCGGAGTTGGTGGTGATGCGAGAAGAGCCGACGGTACGTCAGCAGGGCGATGCCGATGGACCCCAGCGATGTCGCAGCGGCGATCATGAACATGACGACGATCTGGTACTTCACAGCCATGAGCGGATCAGCCCCGGCGAGGATCTGGCCGGTCATCATCCCCGGAAGAGCGACGATACCGACGACCATCATCGAGTTGATCGTCGGGATCATGCCCCGTCTGACCGCTGCCGCCAATGGGTCGCGTGCTGCCTCCCATCGCGTCGCACCAAGTGCGAGTTCCATTTCGATCTCGGGCCGGCGTTCGCTGAGCGTTTCGAGCAGGTGATCCAGGCAGAGCGAAATGCCGGTGAGCGAGTTGCCCAGGATCATGCCGAGCAGAGGAATGAGATATTGCGGTCGCCACCAGGGTTCGGCGCTGATGACCAGACATGTGACGACAAAGACGGTGAGCAGGCCGGTGAGGATGAGCGTGATGCACGCCCGCCACGTCGCGCCGCGGAACGTCTTGCTCGGCCGGCGTACCGCTGCGTGTCCCGCCACGACCGCCATGACGATGCACAGCGCCAGCACCACAGCGCCGCGGTCCAGCCCGAACACCCACCGCAGCACGTAGCCGACCGCCAGAAGCTGCACGACGGACCGCACCGCCCCGATGGCCAGTCGCCGTTCCAGTCCAAGGCGCAGCGCGATGCTCGCAAGCCCGGCGAAGAGCACCAGCGTCGTCGCCACAACCAGATCCGTTGCGGACAGTTCGATCACATCAGTGGCGGCAAGTCGGATCATGCGCCAGGCCCTCCCGATGCGTTGCCGGCCGAACTCGCCTCCAGCTCAATCACGCGATCACACAGCCGATCCGCCTGCGCCCGGTCATGCGTGGCGACGATCGCGGACAGCCCGCGCCAGCCAGCTTCCTCCTTGAGCACTGCCTCGACCGCATCCGCCGACTCCGCATCGAGCGCACTGGTCGGTTCATCAAGAAGCAGCACTGCAGGCCCGACGAGCAGCGCACGAATCAGACACAGACGTTGCTGCTCACCGACGGACAGCGTCCGCGCATTCTCGCTGAAGTACGCACTCGCCAGTCGCATCCGATCAAAGAGCCGCTGCGCATCGTCATGCGAGTAGGTCGAGCCGTTCGCCGTGCGGTAGGCGAACGCACGTTCGAGGTTGGCTCGCACCGTCGCATCCAGGAGGGCTGGCGTCTGTTGCACGAGCACGACACGGCGGCGGAACGTCGGCCAATCCAGCTCCGAATCCGACGGGTCCTCTCCATCCAGCGACACCAACCCATCCACCCGGTCGATCAGCCCGGCGATCGTGAGAAGCAGCGTGGATTTACCGCAGCCGGATGGCCCGGTCACAGCGATCATCTCGCCTCGCTGCACATCCAGATCCACAGGCTGCATCAGGACTCGGCCGTTCCTCGCAACGGTCAGCCCTCGCAGCGACAGCAGTGTGTCCGCATCCGGCTGTGTCGAGCGTGAATCCACACCGAATCCCCATGTTCGATCACGTGGGCGTCGCATCGCGCCGCGCACGGAAGTAGTCCTGCAATATCGTCGCCGCCGCCAGCGAATCCCGTCTCGCCTTCTTCTGTTTGTGCGTCAGATCGGTTCGCGCCATGAGCTGATCCGCTGCGTAGCTCGTCAGCCGCTCATCCTGAAGATGCACGGGCAGATTCAGCGCCTCGGCAAGCTCGCCGGCAAACGTGCGTGCGAGCTTGGCGCGATCGCCTTCCGTTCCATCCATGTTCACAGCAAGCCCGATCACAACCGCATCCGTCCCGTGCTCGCGCACAGCCCGCTCGATCGCGCCGATCAACTGCTCGCCGATAGGTTGCTGTACCGCGGTGAGGGGCGTCACCGTCCCAAACGCGTCGTCACCCACCGCCAGTCCTGTCCGCTTGTCACCGAGATCAACAGCCAGATAACGCACAGCGGCATTGTACCGTTCACACGCAAGCACACGCCGTCGCGCGGGCGTTCCTGCCGACCAGACGGTATAACGTGAGTCGGCCCGGTGACCGCCGGGCGTTTCGAGGAACCGTCGTGACTCAGCCAGGGCCGAATGAAAGCAACCATCCGCGCGGAGAGGCTGGCATACCCAAGCCGGGCGACCCCGACTTCGGCGCCACCATTCCCAACGCGGCCCCGCCCATCCTGGCAGGCCGATACCGCGTGATCCGCAAGCTCGGCGAGGGTGGCATGGGCGAAGTCCATCTCGTCGAGGATGCCCATCTCGACGGCAGGCGGTTCGCCGTCAAAATGCCGCCCGCCGTCCTCGCTCGCAACGTCCGTGCAGTCGAAGCGCTCAAGAAGGAGTGCTTGCGCGCGATGGCGCTGTCGCATCCGCACATCGTCACCGTGCGTTCGTTCGAGCAGACCGATGACGCCGTCTTCATCGTCATGGACTATGTGCAAGGTCAAACACTCGAAGAACTGCTCACCGAGCGAGGCACACTGCCCGAGGCTGAGGTTCTTCGCATCTTCGAGCCGATCGCCGAGGCGCTCGACTATGCTCACCGCAAGAACCTCGTTCACCGTGACATCAAGCCCAGCAACATCATGCTCGCGGAAGACGGCACGCCGTTTATTATGGACTTTGGCATCGCGCGAGAGGTCAAGGAGACATTCACCCGCGTCACCGGTCAGATGACATCCGGTACGCTCCCGTACATGTCCCCGGAACAGCTTCGCGGCAAGCCGGCTGATCGAGCGCAGGATGTCTACAACCTCGCGGCGACGATCTACGAGTGCCTCGTCGGCCATCCGCCGTTTCATCGCGGGCAGATCGAATACCAGATCGTTCACGAAGCGCCGCAACCGCCGAGTGACGCAAGCCCGGCACTGGCCGCTCAGATCATGAAGGGGCTTGCCAAATCCCCCGAGTATCGCCCCAAGTCGTGCAAGGAACTGCTGGCTCTGAAGCCTGCCGATGCCGCGCCGCCGGGCAAGCGGCGCGACGTGCAGGCAACTCCGCCACGCAAGGCCGATCGACCGACACCGACACCGGCACCGGCTCCTGCCGCTGCAACACCGCGACCCACGCCCATCCAACATCGCAGGCCTGCCTCAGGCCCACGCCCCGCAGACGGTGTCGCAGCTCGCTTGCTCGCCGGGCTTATGTTCGGCATCGTCCTGTTCATCGCACTGGGGCTGATGGCGAGGTTCGACTACGGCGTAGGCTTCGTCATCCCGTTGGCTGGCCTTCCTGTCGGGCTTCTTCTGGGGGCCGTGCTTCCTGCGTGCATTGTGCGATTCGTGACGCCCGTGATTCTGGCCGTCTCGCTGGCGTGGAGCATCGGCTGGGATCTGCTCCACGCCACCGAAGGCGCCATGCCGGAGCCGTTTCGCTACATCCTGCTCGGCGGCGCGTTGATTCTCGCCATCCTGTTCGCCGCACTCGGGCGACGCAAGATCGCGGCTGCCCTGAGCGTCGGGCTTCTCGCAGGCATCGCGGCATCACGCCTCGCCTGGGACATCGCCATGCTCATCGTCGCTGTGATGCGGCATCCCGAGGTGTGCTGGGAGCCGTCCGTGTTCCAAGTCCGTCTATGGTTGATGATCGGCGCTGCGGTGCTTGGCTGCGCGTTCGTGTTCCTCCTCGCCTGCGCGCTGTCGCGTCGAGGCGTCGTCGTGTTCGCCTGGATGTTCCTCATCGCCGCCGCCGCGCCGCAGGCCGCATGGATGGTCATGGATGTGCTGTTCTCGTACAGCCCCTGGGATCCCGCGAACCTCGTCGTCACCACGATCATCAGCATCGCCAGCTTGCTGGTCGGTTCGGCAATCGGCCTGCTCCTCGGCCTGAGCCGAAGCGCCGCCCGCCCGCTCGTCACGCTCCCGCCACACCCCACGCTGCGCCCGTAGCACGACAAGCCGCGCCGATTCACGATCCGATTACCCAGACATCGTGCTCGCTCGCTCACACGCTTCCTTTACGCGCTGCGCCTGATCCTTCGGACACACAAGCGTCGCATCCCTCGTGTGAACGACGATCAGGTCCTTCACGCCGATCACCGCGACGGTGTGACTGGGATCATCGCTGACAACAAGGGTGTTCGACGCGCCGAGCAGCAACGCCTCATGCTTGCACGACACGCAATTGCCCGCACTGTCAGGCTCAATCATCTCGGCGAACGCGGGCCAGCTCCCGACATCCAGCCAACGCACATCCATGTCGACGATGCAGATCGACAGTGCATCATCCCCGCCGGCAGGCTCCATCACCGCGTAGTCCACGCTGATCTTTGGCAGAATGGGGTACACCTCATCGAGCACGCGATCCTGATCCGGGCTGCCCCACGCCTGGGCGATTGCTGTCAGCCCGTCGAACGACTCCGGCAAGAAGCGGCGCAGACATTCCATGAACGTCTCGGCTGCATACACGAACATGCCCGAGTTCCAGCCGAAACCTCCACGGGCGAGATACGACTGGGCCGTTTGCTCATCCGGCTTCTCGACGAACCGCTGCGCCTCGTACGCATCCCGGAAACCGTCGATCGTCTTGCCCCGTTCGACATATCCGTAGCCCGTTGCTGGAAAGGTCGGTTGAATCGCGAATGTCACGAGCCGGCTCCGATCGGCCTCGACAAGCTGATAGCCGGTCGAGAGCGCTGCGTGAAAACGATCCGTCGGATCGATCACATGGTCGGATGTCAGCACGGCGAGGACAGCCTCGGGATCGTCGCGGCACAGGATCGCTGCGCACAGGCCGATCGCGTTCACCGTATCTCGCACGGCAGGCTCGCCGATGATGTGGTCGGCTGCGTAGTGCGGGAGGGCGGCTACGATCTGGTTGTGGTATCGCTCACCCGTGCAGATGTATCGCTGTGCGGGGTCAATCAGGCCGGTAAGACGGTTATCAGCGAGCTGGAGCAAGCTCTTGCCGCTCGGCAAGGCGATGAGTTGTTTGGGACGATCAGCCCGACTCATCGGCCAGAGCCTCGTCCCCGCGCCGCCCGCCATAATCATCGCGTATCGCATCGCCGCAGTGTACCCGGCCGGGGCGCAACGCCGGTGCCGCTCGCCGTCAGACGGGTGTGACGTTCAGCGCTGCAGCCACCACATCCTCCGTCGTGCAATCGTCCGGCAGCGAGGGCATGACGTGGCTGACAAGACGCTCGGCGCGCGACCTCGGCTCGCCGAGCTGCACAAGTACAGCCAGCGCCTCGGCGGTTACTGCCGTGATGGGCACCGCAGCCGATTCGCCGGTGCCGCCGGTCTCGACGAGATACGCATCCACCTTGCCGTGCAACTCCGCGACGATCGTCTGTGCGGTGCGCTTGCCGATCTCCTTGAGCGTCTGAAGCAGGTCGGTATCCCTGCGATCAATCGCACGTGCGACCTCGCAGGAGGGGATCGAAAGCGCTCGCAGCGCCTTGCGGTAGCCCACACCTTTGACCGTCGTGAACAACTCAAAGAACGCGCGGTCCGTCTCGGAAGCGAACCCGATCAGCCGAGGCAGCAGCGTCGCGCCCTGGCCCTGCGATTCGACGTAGTGCAGTGTGTGAAATGTGATTGTCTCACCCGTCCTTATTGCGAGACGAGGCGCATCGCAGGCAGGGATGAGAACCCCGTACGCGAACGGGCCGGTATCGACAATCGCGATTCCATCTTCGACGGACTCGAGCATTCCAGTCAGGCGAACGTACATGGCGTCATTCTACAGCCCGGGCGCAAGGCAGCGCTTGATAGACCCACACGTCATGTTCATCTCGGATTCACGGCGAAAAGACGGACCGGTTGTGGTGTGCCGCCAAGGTCGCGTCTACGGGCCCCAGCAACCCCAGTAATCGCGTGCGCCGCTGCCGGTATTGGCGTTCTCTCGCCCGTTCTCATCCAGCAGTTGCCAGATGCTCAGCATGATGGCTGTGTCCGTCGGACTGCCATCCAGCATCAGCAGGAAGTCGGCGATCTCGCTGTTGGCGTCGTTGTACCACGACACGCTTCCATCGCGTTTGAGCATGTTGTTGCCATCGACGTGGCTGTAGTCAGCCAGCCGGCGCATCCCATCCGCCACGAGCGTGACATCCGGCCCGAGTAGATCCCACTGACGCGTCGGCGAATCCGGGTGCAGGATGCGATACTGGTAGTTCGAGTAGATGACCAGAGCGCCCGGATTCATCCAACTCTCGCTGTAGCGGCTGAACGGGTGCTCACCGGTGTGGCTCGGGCAGTAGTACACGGCAGGGTCGTCAAGGAACTCCTGATCGTAGAGTCGACCAAGCCCGTCCCAGTTCTCTGGTATGCCGTCGCCGCAGTGAACCCGTAGCGTCTCAGGCAGGTCATAGACCCATTTCCCGCCCTGGCCTGCAGCGAAGCGCCCGGAGACCGATTCGGGAAGGAACCCCCTACCAGGGCCGTCCGTCCACATGGTCAGCGCGATGCCGTGCTGCTTGAGGTTCGAGGCGCACGTGATCTTGCGCGTCGAGTCCCGCATCCTGGCGAGGCTTGGGAGCAGGATGCCCATGAGCAGGGCGATGATCGCGAGGGCGCACAGAAGCTCGATCAGTGTGAATCCCCACGCGCCAGCCGACCGCTTCGCGCTGACCGATAGACACGTGGACCGGCAGGCGTGGCCGCTCCTGGCCGACATCCGTGCTGTACCGCATCTGTCCGGCATCAGGGCCAGTGTTCTCTCACGCACAATGCAGATAATTGCTCCAGACCTTCCAACTGGAGATTTCCGCACGCTTCCTACACGTATAATACTGCCCTGATGTGAGCAGTTGGCAACAGATTTTGTTGAATTTTCGCGCAACTTGTGCAACCTTTCGCGCCGACGACAGCAGTCGCACCTGACGTAATTCCAGCGTTGGCGACGACTTTTACGCATCCGCAGCCGAATCTTGGACGGATAAAGGAGCGATCCACGTCGGATCATGCCGGACTCAGATCAGCCCAATCAGATCAACCCGGAACGAGCCTTGATGCAACGGGTTGCCAGGCAGGACCCAGGTTCGGTGGAGGAGTTGTACGGGCGTTTCAGCTCGCTTGTCTACAGAATGGCCTATCAGGTCATGCCCTCGCGGGCTGAAGCAGATGATGCAGTTCAGGAGGTTTTTGTTCGGTTATGGCGGACTGCCGATCGGTTTGACCCAACGCGAGCCACACTCGTCACATGGGTGATGCTGATCACGAGACGCTATCTCGTCGATCGGCTGCGGCGGATGGGGGCGAGGATTCAGCCCCACGCGTTGGCGGAGGAATATGCCCCTCCGGATACCTCAGAACCGACCGGCGCCGGTCTCGAACAGCGAGAGCAGTACGCATCGCTGATGGACAGCATCGCGGCACTGCCCGAGCTTCAGAGAACGGTCATCGTTCGAGCGTACCTCGGTGGTCAGACGCTCAGGCAGATCAGCGAGGAGTTGGAGACCCCGCTGGGAACGGTTAAGTCCGCGTTGAGTCGAGCACTCGTCCGGCTGCGGGAGCAGGTGGCGATAAAGGATTGATGGAATGAGCAATGCACGCGCCACAACCACGATGACGACCGCGGAGCTGCTGCAGCTTGCTGCTGCGGATCTGATCGGTCTGCTTGATGAGGCCGAGCGGGCACGCTTCGACGAGGCGTTCGTCGCTGCGGACCCGGCTGTACAGAGCACCATCCGACGCGAGCAGGCGAGGACGGCCGAGAGCATCCTGGCGACGTTGCCGACCGCCGAGCCGCCGGCCTATCTCAGGGCGCTGGTTCTTGAGCGCGTGCTCGGCAGCGCCGATGGCAGCGTGGATGGGGACGACCATCCCGACGCAGCCCCCGGCCAAGACCGGAGCGACGCCATGCGTGATGTGATCCCCTTCACCGGCTCGCCCGGCGCAGCCGAGGATCACTGGAAGGACATACCGACGCGCGGCGTGTCACGGTACTGGCGGGCAGCGAGCTTTATCCTGCTCGGGCTGAGCCTCGCGCTCGGGGCCTTGTATCACGACAGCAGGCGGAACCTCTCGCACGTCGTCAATATCTACGAACAAGTCAGCGTCACCACGTTCTTCCAGGATCTGCCGCTGTCCTACCGCAAGGTGCATGGCGCCTATGAGACGCTGACGGTCCACTTCGTCAATGACAACGGCATCGGAGTTGACGGCGTGGTGCTCGAGTCGAACGAACGACTGCGAAAGGCGTATCTGGCTGTGGACAACGTGCTGATCGAGGATGCTGCGTACGAACTGTACTACGTGCATGGCGACGCTGAGGAATCGGTGCTCGTGCATTCGTTCACGCATCATCCCAGGATGGCAGAACCGATCGACCTGGCTGTTGCGCTGCCTGCCGGCGGACGCTGGGAGATCCGCGAAGCGGACAGCGGCGAAGCGGTCCTCATCGGGACGCTCGCCTGACAGCCGGAATCAGGGGCGGCGCACATCGAACAACTCGCGGAGAACAAGACGCGGCGTGGATGCCTGTTCGCGCGCGGGCACGTGTTGCACGACGAACGTACATCGGCCCGGGGACGGGCCGGCTCTGTGCTGACGTTGCGCGTGATTTGGCAGCAGACAGAGTCGGGGGGTCGGTGGGGGTCGGCCTGATGTGCGCGTTTTGCAGTGCGAGCGGATGAGGCGCGGGGCGATGGGCGATCGAAAAAAGGCCCCGATCGTGGGATCGGGGCCTTGAAGGCGTAGCGCGGCACGAGTGCTGCTTACGGCACGCAGCCGTAGTCGGCGAGGAGGATGCCCAGGTCAGACTGGTCCGTATCGCCGTCACCGTCGAGGTCGCCTGCCGCGGTGAGTTCGTATGCAGCGAGGAGGATGCCGAGGTCTGACTGATCGGTATCACCGTCACCGTCAAGGTCGCCGACGCATGGGATTGGGGCGAATGGGATCAGGCAGAGCGAGTAGTCACCGTAGACGAAGCCCTCCCAGGGGGAACCGTCGCGCACGTAAGATTGGCCGTCCATGCCCTCCCAGGATTCCATCCAGTTGAACCAGCAGTCCGGGTCGGTACCGGTCTGCGCTTGGATGGAAATCCACCCTTCCTGGAGCGGGCAGCAGAAGCCCAGGTCCACGTCGAATTGGAGCAGCGACATCGGCTCGTCGCCCTGGTAGACGTACCCGGTGTCCTCGCCTGTGACGGTGTAGATGCCGGTGCAGACCTGGGTGTCAGGCTCGCCGCCAGCGCCATTCTGGTAGAAGGCGATCTCGAACGTGACGGGGTTCTCATCGCAGACCCACCACATGTCGGTGAGCATGAAGCCCCAGAAGCGGACGGCGCAGGTGTGGCCTTCCATTGAGAAGTTGTCGAAGTGCTTGACGCCGTAGCCGTAGGCATCGACGTCACTAGTGACGGCGTACCAATCGTACTGCTCAGTGACCGGCGGCTGACTGAAGACGGAGTTCTCCGGGCATCCGAGCGGCTCCGGGCCTTCCTCGATGACAAGTTGGTATTCGCCGCAATCCTCGACCGAGTAGCCCTCGACGGTGAGGTAGTACGGGCTGTCCGCAGCGGTGAGGTAGACGTTGAACGCGGACAGGCCCATTCCACCAGGGCAGCCGTCGTCGTCATCGAAGGCGAGGTCGTCGCTGCAGAGCGTCGAGCCGAGCGCCATGATGGTATCGAAGGTCGGGCCTTCACAAAGCGAGAAACGCCAGTATCCGTCGTAGGGGATGGCCACCTCGTATTCGTGGTCTTCCGCACTGTCCATGTCAGGCAGCCAGCAGTCATCGCCCGCACCGCAGGTGCTGTAGTACGGATTGTCGGGCGAGGTGTACGGCGCGGTGACAAAGAAGTCCTGCGCGAGTGCCGGCGCCGGCCCGAAGGCTGCGATCGTGAGCGATGCGATCGCGAGGCCCGCCGCAGCCTTGAAAGCGCGGGGTGTGATGTGGCGACTGCTGGTCATCTCAATCCTCCTCTTCGGCCTGTCAGTGTGCTCCTCGCCGCGCGCAATACCGCCCCACCACCCAGGTGGAGCGGCCCCGGCCGATGCGGACGAGGGCAGAGATACATTTCCGTACCGATAGGATGGACCTGATTCGGCTGGCGTCAACCCCCGGCACGGGTGATATCGAGGAATCCCGGCTGCATCCGTGGCGGATTAGGGCCACCAGGGGGTCTGGGCTGAAACTACCCGCCCCGGCGCTGCGCCTGCTGGATCTCGCGGATGGCGTCGAGCACAGCCGGATCGTCATCCACACGCGCACGCAGACGGGTCAGTGCCCTCTGGAACTCACCCTTGCCCGCCCAGAGATATGCGATGAGGATGTCGTGGCCGACGTTCCTTCGGCGGTAGTTCTCGCGGTCCCACACCTCGTGGGCAGCGAAGACGAGCCGATCGGCGGTCTTGTAGTCAGCCTGTTTGTAGGCGTCGGCTGCTGATATGTGCGCCAAGCCGCCGACGCGCATTCGGAGGAACTCGTTGTCCATGCCGGGCAGCTTGGCATCCCATAACTCCTCAGCGGCCAGCAACACCGCCTCGGCGAAGCGGACGCCTCCGCCTGCGTCAATCTCGTCCCAGGCGATGTCAATCGCGTCGGAGAGCTTCAGGTCCCCCGCCCGGACGTGACCGGCCAGCGCAGCCGCCGCACCTGGAACATCCGTCGCCGCCTGCGTCCGCACGTCGGCCATTCTGTCAGCACACCCAGTCGCGACAACTGCGATGCATAGGGCGAGGAGCATCCCCAACGTTGGCATGGGCTGTGTCATGTCGAGGTGGGCGCTGTGGGTCCGCCAGAGGCGGATTTCGCTGCGCTCAAGGTTGTGTGGGTTGTGGGGTCGAATCGTGGGGGTTGGGGTTGTAGTTTTGGACGATGGGGAAGCGTCTGCCGAAGCCGAAGGCTTTGCTGGTGACTTTCAGTCCGATCGGCGCCTGTTTGCGCTTGTACTCGTTGCGGTCGATCATTGTCGTGAACCGCTGGACGATTGCGGGATCAAAGCCTGTCTCTTCGATGATTCGGGAGGCTGACTGCTCCAGTTCCACGTACCGGGCGATGATCTCGTCAAGTATTTCGTAGGGGGGGAGTGAGTCGGTGTCCTTCTGATCGGGCTTGAGTTCAGCGGAGGGGGGCTTGCTGATCGTCGATTCAGGGATCGGCGGCTGCGCGAAGCCGCACGCGGCGTGGTGGTCGTTGATCCAGCGGCAGAGTCGGTAGACCCATGTCTTGGGAACGTCGGAGAGGACGGCAAGCCCGCCCGCCATGTCGCCGTAGAGCGTGCAGTAGCCGACCGCCATTTCGGACTTGTTGCCGGTGGTGAGCAGGAGCGAGCCGTGCTTATTGGAGAACGCCATGAGCGTGAGGCCGCGGAGACGTGACTGGACGTTCTCCTCGGTTTCGTCAGGCGCCAGGCCTTGGAAGTGAGGCCAGACCGCCGTCTCGACAGCCAGGTGCATGTCCTCGATGGCGACGGTGAGGTACTTCAGGCCGAGGCGCTCGGCGAGGTCGGCTGCATCGTCGCGCGAGCCTTGTGAGGAATACCTGCTGGGCATGGAGACGCCGAGGATGTTCTCGCCGCCGATCGCCGCCGCCGCAATGACAGCGACGATGGCTGAGTCGATTCCACCGCTCAGGCCGATCACGGCGGACTGGAATCGGCACTTGCCGCAGTAGTCGCGCACACCGAGCGTCAGGGCGCGGAAGAGCTGAAGTTCATCCGGCGTATCAGGCGGAGCGATCGGTGAGGCATCGAGGTCGAAGAGGAGAAGGTCCGACTCGAAGCCCTTGGCGCAGGCGATGAGTTCGCCTTGGGCGCTGCTGACGCAACTGTTGCCGGCGAAGATGAGTTCATCCTGCCCGCCGATCTGATTGACATGCGCGACGGGCGCGCCGCATCGTCGGGCAGCGTCGGCGAGCAGCGCGCGGTGTCGGGCGGGCTTGCCCAGGAAGAACGGGCTTGCCGAAGGGTTGACGACGAGGTCGCAGTGCTGTGCAGCGAGGTCGGCGACGGGGTCGGTCGGGTATGCGTGGCGGATGTTCACATCCTGAGCTCGCCACAGATCCTCACAGATCGTCAGCCCGACGCGCCGCTCGGCCACGTCGATCACCACTGTCGCGCTGCCGGAGTCGAAGTAGCGATCCTCGTCGAAGACGTCGTAGGTCGGCAGCAGGCGCTTGTCGTACCACGACTCGATCACGCCGTCCCGGCAGACCGCGAGGCTGTTGAATACGCCCCGTCCTCGGCCGTTTGGACGCGGGTCGTCGTCGGTCGCTGCTCGCGGGAGGCCGACGACGGCCGTGATATCCGTGCAAGCCGCGGCGATCTCTTGGGCACGGGCCATGCACTGGGCGACGAACCCCTCGCGCAGGAGCAGGTCCTTGGGCGGGTAGCCGGGGATCGTCAGTTCCGGAAAGACGACCAGGTCCGCGTGTTCCGTGCGGGCGCGCCGGATCGCCTCGACGATCAGCGCGGTGTTTGCATGCAGATCACCGATGGTCGGATCGACTTGAGCAAGCGCGATACGCACAACTGGTGATGATAGGAGAACCGGCGACGCCGAGCACCGGCGAGGCGTTGGTTCGCTGGTCGGAGGTCCAACTCGCTCCGCTGCGCGTCGCGGCTAAACGAGATGATCGCGGTTTAGCCGCGACCCAAAGGGGAGCGCGTTGAACGGCACACAGTCCGCGCGCGACAGGCCCGCCTGTGGCGAGGCGGGCCTGGGGGGACGTGGGGGGACGATGTTTCTCAGATGTGTCTCTCAGATCCGATCAGTACACCAGAGCGCTGACCTTCTCGATCTCGTCCACGACTTGCCGCACGCTGAAGGGCTTCTTGAGGAAGCTGTCAAAGCCCTGACCTCGCAATTGACCCGCCTGACCTTCGGTGAGCTTGCCGCTCATGGCGATGATCCGCGTGAATTGCAGGTCTTCATTGTCCCGGACCAAGTCACAGATCGCCTTGCCGTCGCCGTCGCCGATGTGCAGGTCGAGCAGCATCACGTGCGGCCGGAACTTCTCGCAGGCGACGCCCGCCTCGAAGACGCTGCTCGCGGTCTGCACCTCGTAGCTGGTCTGCTCGGTGAGCAGTTGCTTGAGCGTGTCGACGACCTCGGTCTCGTCATCGACGACAAGGATGCGCGTGTTGCCGCTGGTCAGCCCATCAAGCGGGATGCTGTGGGCCTTCATGAAGCGGATCAGCGAGTTAACCGGAATCCGCCGATCCTTGGACCCCGGAATCCGATAACCTCGCAGCGCGCCGGAATCGAACCACTTGCTTACAGTCCGCGGCGCGACGTTGCAGATCTTGGCGACCTCGCCGGTTGTCAAAACATCTTTCTCTCGACGCATGGCAAACCTTCATCTTCTTCAGATTTGCGAACTAAAGACCATCCCTCCCGGGATCCACATGCTGAGGTATGCATCGGCCCGCAGCGCGAGGCGGTCCACCGCAAAGGGCGTGTGAGCAAGCAATTGCTGCAAGCTCCCAGGCGCGTTATCGGCAGCGTTCGGTAACTTCAGCGTTCATGCGGCCGCGTGTGACCTCCCCCGGTTGGGCGGTCCGTCTGGCGCGGGTGCGTAAACCGTGTGGTTCGCTGCGTCGGGTGCGTAAGACACGTACACGAGCGTCGATATGACGCGCCGAGCCGGGCTGCCATGCAGCCACAGGCCGCGTTGCGCGGCGACACCACCGCTGATCCCGTTGACACCCGCGCGGCCTCGCCTGTACAGTCCCCACTTCGCCCTTGCGGTCACAATGGAACGTCTGCGCTCGCACGGCGAGACCCCGTTCTCAAGGTGACGTTGACCGGCCTGGGACTTGTTTCCGCAACGATTGACCGAGGAGATTTCGTGATACAGCGCATCTGGCACCGGCACCGGATCTGGTTGGGCGTGCTCATCATCCTGGGAGCGGCCATCCCGCTCTCGGCCCAGTCGTCACACGACGAGAAGCTCCTCCTGGAGAACTTCATTCACTACGTGATCATCGGCAAGCACGATCTCGCCGCATCCAACGGTCGCGTGCTGCTCGATTCGGACCTGAGCGACAAGGAGCTTGCTGAGCTTCGCGAGACGCTGCGCGACCCGGAGCGGCTAGCCAAGGCGGTCCGGCTGAGCCTGAAGCAGGATGCGAACGCGGACCTTCTGGCTGTCGCCGCTGAGCTTGATATGCGAATCGAGGCTGGCTACCGCACGCGGGCGCGTGAGCCGCAACGGATCAAGGAAGCGATCGAAATGCTGCGGGGCGGGCAGCGATCCGTGGCGATCGGCCGGGATCGGCTCATCGAGGCGGGCGAATACGCCGTCCCACACCTGCTCGATGTACTCCTGGTTCGTGGCGACGCGGTAATCAAGTCGGAGATCGCGCAGACGCTGCGGATGATGTCCAGCCGGTGTGTGATCCCGCTGAGCGAGGCGGTGCCATCGCTTGAGCCGGAGCTGCAACAGCGGTTGGTGACGATCCTCGGCGAGATCGGCTATCCGGCAGCGCTGCCTTGCCTGTACGTGACATGGACTGATTCGACCAACGTGGCGGTCCGTGAGGCGTGTGAGCGGGCGATTCGCGAGATTGCCGGCCAACTCGACCGCGAGGTGACGCTTGCCGATCTGCACGTCACGCTCGCACAGCGATACGACGACGGCGACAGCAGCCTGCTCTCCTTCCCCGGAGAGGAGTTTCAGCTCGTCTGGACGTACTCCACTTCGGAAGGGCTCACCGCAACGGCCGTCCGGAGCGAGATCTTCCACCAGGTGGTGGCGATGCGGACATACGGCCGCGCCCTGAGCGAGGATTCCAGCCACAACGTCGCGCTGAGTGGATGGATCGGCGCGAACTTTGTTCGTGAGATCAACATGCTCGCGGACTACGATGATCCGACGTACGGCGACGAGATGCGTGAGCCGATGTACTACGCCGTGGCTGCGGGGCCTGCGGTGGTGCATCCGGTGCTCGACCGCGGTCTTGAGGAACACAACACGCCGCTTGCGCGTCAGGCGATCGCGGCACTGGCTCAGACGGCCGGCGGCGAGACGCTTTGGGAGGGGACGGGGGGGACGCAGCCGCTTGTATGGGCGCTGACGTATCCGGACCGACGTGTCAGGGCGGAAGCGGCCCTCACGCTCGCCCGCGCGATGCCGCTCGAGTCCTTCGGCGGCGCTGATCGTGTCGTCCCCGAACTGGCCAGCGCCATTCGCGGCACCGGCATCAACTACGCTGCCATCCTCTCCGACGATCCGGAGACTCGACTGGAACTGGCAGCCGTCGCCCGGGAGATGGGCTTCACGCTCATTTCACCGGCAGCGGCGCTGGCTGAGATCGAAGAGGAACTCAACGAGACGCCCGGAGTTGATCTGGTGCTCATGTCGCTCCCGCTCGGTGCGACGACCCGGGAAGTTGATCATATCCGCACCGATCGGAGGCTCGCGGCGGTGCCGGTGATGATCTTCGCCGAGCAGTCGGATCGGCTCCTGCTCCTCGACGTATTCGATCGTGATGTGGCGACGGCCGTCCTGGTGAGCGGAACCGCGGCGGATGAGCGAACCGCGGCGGATGAGCGAACCGCGGCGATCGAGGCGCTGCTCAACGTGGCGTCCGGCGGTCTGCTGACCGACGATGAATCACGCGACTACGCGCTGCGTGCACTTGCGGCGCTGCACGATCTGGCGGTCTCTCGGAACCCCGTGTACGACGTATCCGACGCGGCGAGGCAACTCGTGTCAGCGCTTGCCGATACGGAAGGCGCGGTCCGCCTGAGCATCGCTGATGTCCTTGCCAGGGTTGATCAGTCCCGTGCCCAGCGGGCGCTGATGGATGCAGCGGTCAACGCCGATGGCGAGGAGCAGCTCGCACTCTTCCGTGCCGTGGCGGAGTCGGCGAAGCGCAACGGCAATCTGCTCGACGAGCGGCAGGTTGAGACGCTGCTTGATCTGGTCCACGATGCTGAAGGATCGCTTGCGACCACGGTCGCCGCCGCTGCGGGAGCGCTCAATCTGTCATCGGCGCACGTGGTACCCCTGATCCTCGGCGTGGATGATCGCACGCCTGTGCCCATGCGGTGATACCGGTCGGTCGTCTGTATCGCCATCGCCAAGCCATCTTGGGCGTACTCGGAGAAGCGATGTGATGCGCGCAGTCCCGGCTGTGCCGATTCGTGGGGGTTCGCACCAGCTTGGACATTGAGCGTTTCTCGACCGATCCGTGCGCACGGATTCATAGAAAACGTGTTATCGGACTACAGTTTTGGGCGAGTTTGAGCCGGTTTTGGCTCGTTTCGGCGCGTTTTCGATCAGTTTTGGCCCGTTTTCGGTCGGTTTTGAGCGACATTTTGAGGCTCG
>JAGLTS010000002.1 GCA_023135165.1 Phycisphaerales bacterium
GGCGAGGTATGGGACGCGGCGGCTGCCGCCGTGGACAAGCTGAGCAATAACGAAAGGAGACAGCCATGAAAGTAGCAGTGACATCACAAGGGTCCGATTTGGCCAGTATGGTCGATCCCCGCTTCGGCCGAGCGAAGTACTTCGTCGTCGTGGATACGGAGACGGGCGAGTTCGCTTCGCACGACAACTCCCAGAATTTCAACGCTGCCCAAGGCGCCGGAACGCAGGCTGGGCAAACCATTGTGGGGCTTGGCGCCGAAGCGCTCATCAGTGGCAACATTGGACCAAGAGCGTTCACCACGCTCGCAGCAGGCAACATCAGCGTTTACACCGGCGCGACCGGATCAGTGAAAGACGCGATCGAGCAGTACAAGCTCGGTCAGCTCACATGCGCCGACCAAGCGAATGTCGAAGGACATTGGACGTGATTGATCGCCACGGAGACGTTCTCCAAAACGGGCGTGGAAAGACCATATCAACATCAACATCGTCCAGAACAAATGTAAGCAAGGGTGAAAGCCATGCCGAATCAAGATGGAACAGGTCCGCAGGAAGCCAGCGGGCGCGGCCGTAGGGGAAGAAGGGGAAGAGGTGGGCCGAACGCAGCCGGTCCGGATGGAGACTGCGTTTGTCCCAAGTGCAACCATAAGGTTCCGCATGTTGCCGGGCAGCCGTGCAGAGAGCAAAGCTGTCCGCAGTGTGGAACGCGAATGGTCAGAGAATAACAACACTCAACACGGAGGCAGTGATATGCCAGGTGGTGATAGAACCGGGCCTGAGGGACTTGGCCCGATGACAGGACGTGCAGCAGGGCTTTGCGCAGGCAATGATGCTCCAGGTTATACAAACCCAGTTCGCGGTATGGGCATGGGGCGTGGTCGAAATGCTGGTGGTGGCGGCGGTCGTGGTCGTCGTGGGGGTCGTGGTTGGAGGGGCGGATCTTCTGCTGTTCCTCTAGCGACTTCCGAAGCCCCCGCGATGACGAATGAGCAACAGATCGATGATCTCCGCAAGCAGGCTGAGCAGATCGAGATCACGCTCAGCGCTCTCAGGGATCGAATCGAAACACTCCAAGGCGCGGTCGAGCAATGATGGATATGACTTCATGAAGATCGCTTTCGCGAGTGGCAAGGGTGGGACCGGCAAGACGACCGTGGCGACGAACTTGGCCTATATGGCTTCGCGCGCCGGTGAATCGGTCGCGTACCTCGACTGCGATGTCGAAGAGCCGAACGGTCATATCTTCCTGAAGCCGGAGATCGACGACACGAGGCCGGTCACCATTCCGATTCCGAAAGTAGATGAGAGCGCGTGCGACTACTGCGGCGAGTGTGGCGAGATATGCCAATATGGCGCGATCGTTCCCTTGCCGAACAAGGTTCTCGTCTTCGCCGACATGTGTCACGGCTGCGGCGGGTGCTCGCTCGTCTGTCATTCGGGTGCGATCACCGAGGTGGGTCACAAGATCGGCAAGGTGGAGGTCGGCCGATCCGGAGCAATCAACTTCGTGCATGGATTGCTTGATATCGGTCAGGTGATGAGCCCGCCTGTGATCAAAGCCGTGCAGGAAGCCGCTCCGCTGACGGATCTGGTGATTGTCGATGCGCCGCCGGGCACAAGCTGTCCCGTGATCGAAAGCGTTCACGACTCAGACTTCGTAGTGCTTGTCACCGAGCCGACGCCGTTTGGTCTCAATGATCTGAAACTGGCGGTGGAGATGATCCGCGCGCTCGAACTGCGCTTCGGCGTCGTGATAAACCGTGCGGATGTCGGCGATGACGAGACGGTGCTGTACTGCCGGTCCAACCATATCGAGATCCTCGCTGAGATCCCGGATGATCGCAGGATCGCGGAAGTGTACTCACGAGGTGAGTTGGTATGTCAAGCCTTGCCGGAATACGAATCGTTGTTCACATCCGTTCTAACGGGTGTCATGCGGAGCGTGATGTGAGATGAAGGAACTGGTCGTTATCAGCGGCAAGGGCGGGACCGGCAAGACATCCATCGTGGCGTCATTCGCAGCGCTGGCTGAACGGGCTGTGCTGGCGGATTGCGATGTCGATGCAGCCGACCTGCATCTTGTCGTCACGCCGACGATCGTCAAGCGCGAGGAGTTCTCAGGCGGTTCGCAGGCCCGCATCATGCCCGATTCGTGTACAGCTTGTGGGCGGTGCGAAGAGGTCTGTCGCTTCGACGCGATTCAGCGCAGCGAACCGGATGATGCGGAAGGTCAGGTGACGTTCTCCGTGGACCCGATCGCATGTGAAGGTTGCGGCGTGTGCGTGTATTTCTGCCCTGCGGATGCGATCGAATTCGCACCGGCGATCAACGGCGAATGGTTCATCTCCGAGACGCGATACGGCCCGATGGTGCATGCGAAGCTCGGTGTGGCGGAGGAGAACTCCGGCAAACTTGTGAGCGTCATTCGCACGCAGGCGAAGCAGATCGCTGAGGAAAAGGATCTCGATCTGATCCTGATCGACGGTTCGCCGGGCATCGGCTGTCCTGTGATCGCCTCGATCACGGGCGCCGATCTCGTGCTTGTCGTCACCGAGCCGACGCTGAGCGGCCTGCATGATCTTCAGCGCGTGGCTGAGCTCACGCAGCACTTCGGCATCGAGACGCTCGTGTGCATCAACAAGTGGGACTTGAATCCGAGTATCGCCCTTGAGATTGAGAGACAGGCGGGGCAGCGACACCTGGAAGTGACCGGGAGGGTTCGATACGATCGGACTGTGACCGAAGCGCAGCTCAGAAGAAGCTCCGTCGTTGAAATCAACCAGGACGGCGCTGCGGATGACATCCGACAGGTGTGGGCATCCGTGCGTCATACCTTGGCGTCATCATGAAGAGAGTCAAGCGAGAGAACCAGTTGGATAGCATGAAAGGAACACAGCAAGTGAAGATCGCCATCCCCATCGCCGACGGGCGCATGTGCCAGCACTTCGGCCATTGCCAGCAGTTCGCGATTATCGAAGCGGATACAGAGAAGAAGGAGATCCTCAAGACGGACATGGTCACGCCGCCGGCGCACGAACCGGGCGTGTTGCCCGCGTGGCTGCACGAGCAGGGGGCTGATGTGATCGTCGCCGGCGGTATGGGCCAGCGTGCTCAGCAGTTGTTCGCGCAAAACAGCATCACGGTCATCGTGGGCGCACCGAGCCAGACCGCCGAAGAAATAGCTACCGCATATCTGAACGGAGCATTGCAAGCAGGCGAGAACTTCTGCGACCACTGAGTCGGCCCAGGGGTTCAATCGCAGGTGGTGCCGTAGTTACTCAGCAGAACACCCAGGTCAGCCTGGTCGGTATCGCCGTCGCCATCAATGTCGCCCGCCGCCGTGTTGCCATACGCGCCGAGCAGGATGCCCAGGTCGGCTTGATCGACATCGAGATCGCCATCAAGGTCGCCTGGGCAGTCAGGCTCGCCGTTGATCGTGATATCGGCATCGCTTTGGTCGTGACCTGTGTTCGTATCAGTGTCATGGACGACGATGCGGACTCTGCCGTGCGTCGTATAGATGTCGGGGACGGTCCAGAGGAATGAGCCGTCATCCGCGGTCGCCTCGGCGATGATGGTCGGGAATGTTACGCCGCTGTCGGTTGAAAGGAGCAGATCCACATCGGTGACACCCTGGTCGTCATCTGAGATCCAGCGGATTTCGACCTGCTCGCCCGGGTTGAGCGATTCGCCGCCGCGCGGTGAGCGCAGATACGCGGTCGGGTTCGCGCCGCCGACCGGTTCCGGGATGTGCATGACGATGCAGTGCATGGCGCCTGCGTAGCCGATGATCGTCTCACAGTTGACTTGCACGACCGTCTTGCCGGGCATCGCAGCTTGGACGACCGCGAGCGCCTGGCTGTTGTGTTGCGTGACTTGCGAGTTGGTGTAGTACGGGAGCAGAACCAGGTCGTTGCAGATGACCATGTTCGTGTACGTGTAGTGCGTATCCCACAGCAATCGGGCGGGCGGGCGGTACACCGTAAAGCCCGCCGCTGCGAAGTCGGCTGCCGCATTATCGCAGATGTTATCCTGCGTCGAACCGGAGTCATACGGCCAATCGCTGATGATGATCGTGCTGTCGCCGGTGATCTGCATCCACATGTCGATGTGTTGCGTCCAGTCGACTGATTGGGGGAACGGCGTCCACAGTGTCGTGTTGACGTTCTGATATGCCAGCCACAGGTCAATAATCTCCTGATCGCTCAAATCGGAATTCTCATTGGCGATCAGGCGCGTCGCGTTGCCTTCGTCGAGTGCGTTGAGGTGGTAGTTCCCGCCGCCGTGGACGAGCGGTATCTCATAGACCTCGTGGCCGAGCTGCGCGCCGAAGTACACGTTGAGCGCGTCGTCATCTTCCCGGGATCGGTTATACGTGTGGTCGACGATGGCGCGGCAGTCGCCTTCGTAGATGTACCGTGGGCCGTAGTCACGAATCCAAACGGTGTCTGTGGTTCGGATGATGAACTGGACGCGCCCCATATCGACGCCGCCCGATGTGAGTGTGTTCTGCGCGCTGATGCGTTCCGAGGCGTTGTCGACGACGACATAGACATCGGCATCACCGATCGTCGTGATGTTCGCAGCCATTTGCGTCAGAGTCGACGTGAAGCTCTCCCATGCGATCAGGATGGCGCCCATCGGCTCGTACTCGGCGACGCAATGGACCGGGCCGGTGGGGGGATCGGTCGCATCGCGCAACTCCGTGAGCGGGTGCCGCTGGATGTAGATCCGTTCGGTTTCGGTCAGGCTTCGCGGGATGGCGGCGCCTTCGGGATAGACGAGCTTGTCGCCGACGAGGATCGGCTCATCCGCAGCCGTCGGTGCGGTGATCGTCGCGAGACACACAGCCGCCCCCGCCAAAGCACATCGTCGCAGCATGACCATTCTCCTCCCGGCCGCCGAACGACGCCCGTACCTCTATCATCGCGCACAACCGCTGCCAAGTCCAGTTGTTTTTATGAACGATGCGCACAGTGACGCGATTCGCAGCACGATCAGGCCTCGCTCACAAGCCTCGTTCACAGGCCGAGCCGCTCCGCCTCCGCCCGCATGGCGTCGATACATGTCTGGATGTGCTCGCCCTCGTCGACGCCGAGCTGCTCGATCCCTTGCCGAATCTCGTCCCGGTTCACCGCCGCGGCGAACGACTTGTCCTTGAGCTTCTTCCGCACGCTCTTGGGCTTCAGGTCCGAGATGCCCGTGGGGCGCACCTTGCAGCACGCGACGATGAAGCCCGCAAGCTCATCCACAGCGAAAAGCGCCTTGGCCATCGGCGTCTCACGCGCGACGCCCGTGTAGTCAGCGTGGCCGAGGACCGCGTCGATGATGTCTCGGTCCATGCCGATCGATTCGAGGTGCGCAACACCGACGTACGGATGTTCCTCCGCCGTCGGGTGGCGCTCGTAGTCGAAGTCGTGCAGCAGCCCCGTGACGATCCAGCGGTCGCGCTCGTCCGGCGCAAGCCGGTCGGCATACGCGCTCATGCACGCAGCGACGCTTTCCATGTGGATGCGCAAGGCTGGGCTTTGCGTCCACTCGTTCATAAGCGCGCGGGCTTGGTCAGGTGTCATGGCGTTTCTCCTTGGCAGTGATTCACATCTTCATCGGCTGCCCGATACGTGTACCGCGCTCTGCACCCGGGAGCCTCGCTCACCGTCACGTCGGCGACACGGTATCGTCGCGCATCGGCGCAGACCGATGACATCCGTTCCGCAATATGTCGGGCAACCCGTTCAGCGGATGGGTTGATCGTGTCAAACGGCGGCATCGCGTTCAGTACGCCGTCCCGGAACGGCTCGATGACCTCCTCCAGCGAACGCTGCAACTCATGGAAATCGCAGAGCAGGCCATCCTCATCCAGTTCATCGCCGACCACGTGGACCACGACGTACCAATCGTGGCGGTGCGGTTGCTCACGCACGCCGCGAATCATCAGCGCGTGCTCGCTGCGGAACGTCGATTCGACGAACAGCTCGTACATGCACCCAGTATACGCCGACCATCCGGGCATCTGATGGGCAAAGGTGTCACCGGGCGCTCAACCGATGCGTGAGACAGGCCGATAAGCGCCTTGCCGGGCGTGCTGCGCGCCTGCCTGACCCAAAGGGATGTCTGGACCGCCGATGAGAGTTGCCGACCGTGAAATCAAGGTCCGTGAGATCGACGAAGCTGTCGCTGCACGGGTGGAGCAGTGGGCGGATCTGCCCCTGACGGTCCCAACCGCAGCTTCGGACAAGCTCAGGCTCGTCGAACGCTGGTCATCCGCCTGGCCCGAGGAGAACGCGCTGGCCGCCCATCGCGCGCAGCGAGTCGAACAGGTCCGCAGCATCCACGACCACCTGCTCGCCGCGACATCCATGCCGACCGGGGAGCTGGCTGAACTGGTCAACGAACTCATCGGCCTATGCCTGGACAGCCCCTGGCGCGTCGCGCACCTCGCGCTTGTCCACACCTACCACTGGGCGGGGTCCGAATCGTCTGACGCAGGCGACGGCGCGCCAGCACTCTGCCTTGATGAGTGGTCGCAGATCATCGCCCAGCGCGCCTACAGCGCCGCCGTCATCGCCACGCTCATGGCTGCACGCGAGGGGTGGCCGACACGCTTCATCCGCGCTGCGGGCCTCACCGCACTCCTCCAGAACGTCGGCATGCTGATCCTGCCGAAGTCGCTCTGGCAGATCGACCGCGCGCTCGACGATGTTGAACTGAACCGCCTGCAACGCTACCCCGCTTTCTCCGTCTACCTGATCGAAACGTTGCAAGGACTCGACGATGCCGTTCGGCTCGCTGTGTATCAGCACCGCGAGCGCAGCGACAGCAGCGGCTACCCGCGTCGGCTGCGCAACACGTCGATCTGCGATGTCGCCAAACTCACAGCCGTCGCCGAAACCTACGCATGGGCGATCGAACCGACGTGCGGCCACCCGCCACCGCTCCCGCACGATGTGGCTGTCGACCTGCTCGGTCAGGTCCGTGATGGTCAGCTTGATCAGTCGTTCGTTCGCCTTCTCATCAGATCGGTCGGTCTCTTCCCAACCGGCAGCCTGGTTCGCATGTCCACCGGTGGGTCAGCCGTGGTGATCGCCAATCCGCCCGACCCGCTGGATCGACCGGTCATCCGCTACCTGGCGCAGCAAGCGGGAATCACAAACGAACCGATTGCGCTCAGCGACAAATCCGCTTCGCAACTTCAGGTCCGCAGCGCGCTACCTCGCTGGTCCTCGCAGCAGATCCCCAGCGCCCTGACCGCGCCCGCTGCTGCCTGACCGCCTCATCATCCATCATTCGACACGCCTCCCTCACCATCCTGGCTGTCCGGTCATCTCATCCCCGGATCGCCTGCCGTGATCTCGCTACACTCAGCCGCGCTGTATTCACTGCGAGGAGTCCCTGTGGAAAACGCACCGCTGATGCTGTCCGTCTCCGGCCTGCGGGGGATCGTCGGCGCATCACTCGATGATGATGTCATCGCACGGTATGTCCGCGCGTCAGCAACGTTCCTCGCCAGGCGATCGTCAGCCCGCCGAGTCGTGCTAGGCAGGGATGGTCGAGTCGGCGGCGAAGCGATCGCGCGAGCTACTTCCGACGCCTGGCTGGCAAACGGCTTCGATGTGGTTGATGTCGGTGTCGCCGCCACGCCGACCACCGCGCTGATGGTCGCGCACCATGACGCAGCGGGCGGCATGGAAGTCACCGCAAGCCATAACCCCGCGCAGTGGAACGGTCTGAAACTCTTCACCGCCCAAGGCAGAGCGCCATCCGCTCTTGAAGCTGCCGAGGTCGTCGCAGCCTTTTACGATGACGCACCGCAGCTCGACCACTGCGCGACGCCCGGCGCCGTCATCGCCGACCCATCCGCAACCGATATCCATGTGCAGCGAATCCTCGACCATATCGACGCCGAGCCGATTCGCGCTCGCAAGTTCACCGTTGTCCTCGACGCTATCAACGCATCCGGTGCGGTCGGCGGCAAGAAGTTGCTGCACGCGCTCGGCTGCGAGGTCATCGAGTTGAACTGCGACGGCACAGGCCGATTCGCCCACACGCCTGAGCCGACTGAGGAGAATCTCACCGACCTGTGCGCTCACGTGGCGAGCAGTGGGGCGGACATCGGTTTCGCACAAGACCCCGATGCGGATCGTCTTGCGATCGTTGACGAGACGGGCAGATACATCGGCGAAGAATACACACTCATCCTCGTTGCGCAGCGCGTGCTCGACAAGGCAGGCCCCAGCGAACACACCGTTGTTACGAACCTCTCGACCAGTCGTATGATCGACGATCTCGCAGCCGAGTATGAGAACGTGACCATCCTCCGCAGCGCAGTCGGCGAAGCGAATGTCGTCACGCGCATGACCCAGGCCGGCGCGATCGTCGGCGGTGAAGGTAACGGCGGCGTCGTCTGGCCCGTGATCGGTCACGTCCGCGACAGTCTCGTCGGCATGGCGCTCGTCCTCGCCCTGCTCGCCGATGCGGAGCAATCGCTCAGCACGATCGTTGATGCTATACCTCGCTATGCGATCATCAAAGTCAAGATGCCGATCCAGGCAGGACTAGCCGACCGCGCCATCGCCGGGCTTGCAAGAATCTACGACGATGAGCGTCTGGACACACAAGATGGCATTCGCATTGATTTCGAGCGTAGTTGGGTTCACGTCAGGCCGAGCAACACCGAACCAATCCTCCGCATCATCGCCGAAGCCCCCACGCACGACGAAGCCCAGAACATCGTGCGCGAAGTGCAACTCATCATCGCGTAAACAAAGGCGCGCAAAGCGAGCCGCAGCGTCCCCCCGACGTGCGTGACGGTCCCGCCTGCAGTTTCGCTCCAAAGCGAGCCGCGGCGACAGTGGGGGTCGCCAGCGGTCCCCCCGACGTGCATGACGGTGCCCCAACCCGCCCCTGCGGCACACCACACGCAGCCCACCCCCGCAGCCGCCCAGTAGCCGCACGCCGCCCACCGAGGTACCATGCGACACGCCCGTGTGGGCCTCTCGCATCGCCCCCGGGCACCGGCGATTCGCGAGCAAGCAATGACCACCTCAACGCGAGAACCCCTGACGCACAACTTCGCGCCCAGCGCCCCAGCCCACACCGCCCACACGGTCTCCCGCCACACCGCCCGCCCCGCAATCGCGCACACCCGCACGGCTCACATCCACCGGGGTCACAGACCCCGGCTCCGCCCGTTGCCGACTCGTACACCTTCCGTTCACCCGTGCCATCGCTTGCGCAAAGACAAGCAACCCGCGCCCGCATTCGCAACAAACAGAGCCGAACTCTATGAGTCCGGTGCACCCCCGAACAGCAACATGCGCACACCCGCACGGCGTGTACTCACTTCATGTACTTACCCCTTTTCTTACCCATGCGAACATTGAGCATTCGACAGCTTTTCGCATATCATGTACCGACAGACACACCATGGCACGTAAATGCAAGAATGTCCATCGTCGAAACGCGGGCACGACCGCTTCAGGGATCCGATTCCCGACTTGGATTCGCCTTTATGCCGATGCTCGCGCACGCGCCATGGAAGATTACCCCACAATACTTGGTATTCATGAATGTCATCCTCACGTCTACCGGTGTCCGCCGCGCGAGTTATTGCGCAGTCTCGGGTACGAGCGCTATCCACAGCGATTCTGGGACTATGACAAGGAGGACTACGCCGAGCATGCTCAAACCAAAGGGAACCTCTCAGGTCATGTGATGATTCTAGCTGATGGGCAGGAAGACAGGCCTGTGGTGTTCATTATGCGGCCGAAGAACACTAAGGATCAGAACCTCGCGTGTGCCCAGATGATGGGAATACTCTTTCACGAGTTGGGGCATGTCGATGATATTGCGTGCGGCTTGCATCTCCGTATGAACACGCTCGTGGATATCACCACAGCAGAGGAACACGCTCACCGCTACGCCTGTGAACGCATCATCAGTGAGACCAGATACATCGAGTCCTATATGATGGAATTTGCACCAGGATTGCCGCAGAGCCAACAGGGCGAATGGCGTGACGGCGTGATGGGCTTCTATCGTGTAATAATGGCGCGTTACATCGGCGAGATACTCCCCAAATACACGGAGCTTCCCCAGGAGTCAGTGAGAGAAGCGGCACTGCGGGTGATGGAGTCCGATGATATGACGAAATTTCGTCGGTTTGCAGGGAGCGCTCTGGATCAATACTAGCTGTGCATGCCGTCACGCGGGGAAAGAAACGGGAAAGAAACGGTGTCGGATATGCTCTG
>JAGLTS010000020.1 GCA_023135165.1 Phycisphaerales bacterium
CTGAAGGCGGATGGCTCCATCGTGGCCTGGGGACACAACGGCTACGGCCAATGCGACGTGCCGACGCCGAACAGCGACTTCGTCGCCGTCGCGGCGCACTTTATGCACAGTCTCGGTCTGAAGGCGGATGGCTCCATCGTGGGCTGGGGACGGAACAACTACGGCCAATGCGACGTGCCGACGCCGAACAGCGACTTCGTCGCCGTAGCGGCGGGCGCTGGCCACAGTCTCGGTCTGAAGGCGGACGGCTCCATCGTGGCCTGGGGATACAGCTACTACGGCCAATGCGATGTGCCGACGCCGAATAGCGATTTCATCGGCATCGCGGCGGGCGTTGTCCACAGTCTCGGTCTCAAGTCGGACGGCTCCATCGTGGCCTGGGGACACAACGACTACGGCCAATGCGACGTGCCGACGCCGAACAGCGACTTCGTTGCCGTCGCGGCGGGCGTTGTCCACAGTCTCGGTCTCAAGGCGGACGGCTCCATCGTGGCCTGGGGAGGGAACGACTACGGCCAATGCGACGTGCCGACGCCGAACAGTGACTTCGTGGCCGTCGCGGGGGGTTATCAGCACAGTCTCGGTCTGAAGGCGGACGGCACGATCGCAGCCTGGGGATGGAACGAAGACGGCCAATGCGACGTGCCGACACCAAACAGCGACTTCCTCGCCGTCGCGGGGGGCTGTCAGCACAGTGTCGGTCTGAAGACCGACGGCCCGCACGACTGCCCCGGCGACCTCGACGGCGACGGCGACACAGATCAGAACGATCTCGGCATTCTCCTTGCCTCATACGAGATTGACAGCGCAGGCGATCTCGACGGCGATGGAGATACAGATCAGAACGATCTCGGCATACTGCTCGCCGACTACGGGTGTGGGATCTGACTTGCGCCTCACGACGCCAAGGTGGCACTTCGGCCGGCACCCGGCAAGCAGGTGCAAAGGAGAACGAAAATGAAGTGCGGACTCAAGACGATACTGGCGGCGACGAAGACCATGACGCTTTGGGTCATGTTGTGCGGCGCGACGGGGAACATCGCGGCGGCGAACGATGATTGCGCCTGGGTCCCCACATTCGGCGGACAGCCCGGCATGGACGACACCGTCTTTGCCTTGACGGTCTTCGACGACGGCTCGGGGGAGGCGCTTTACGCCAGTGGACGGTTCACCACGGCCGGCGGCGTGGCCGCAAACCACATCGCCAAGTGGGACGGCGACTCCTGGTCACCCCTTGGCAGCGGGATAAGCGGTTCTGCCCGTGCCCTGACCGTCTTCGACGACGCCTCCGGGGAGGCGCTCTACGCGGGCGGAGAGTTCAGTTCGGCCGGCGGCGTGACTGTTAACAAAATCGCGAAGTGGGACGGCACAGCCTGGTCACCGCTGGACAGTGGGATGAACGGCACGGTCAAGGCCCTGACGGTCTTCGACGACGGCTCGGGACCGGCTCTCTATGCGGGCGGGGATTTCACCGCGGCCGGCGGCGTGACTGCCAACAGCATCGCGAAGTGGGACGGCGTCTCCTGGTCACCGCTCGGCAGCGGCATGAACGGGTTCAACGAGAGGGTGGAGGCACTGGCGGTCTTCGATGATGGCTCGGGACCGGCGCTCTACGCGGGTGGATACTTCGCCGCGGCCGGCGGCGAGACTGTGAACGACATCGCGAGATGGGACGGCACCACCTGGTCAGCCCTGGACGGCGGGATGAGCAGCAGCATACGGGCCCTTGCTGTCTTCGACGACGGCTCCGGACCGGCGCTCTA
Organism: Phycisphaerales bacterium; assembly: GCA_023135165.1. Lineage (GTDB taxonomy): Bacteria > Planctomycetota > Phycisphaerae > Phycisphaerales > JAGLTS01 > JAGLTS01. The sequence continues at coordinate 1,764 of JAGLTS010000020.1, forward strand.
CGCGGGCGGATACTTCACAACGGCCGGCGGCGTGACAGCAAACCGCATCGCGAAGTGGAACGGCACAGCCTGGTCGCCCCTGGGCAGCGGCATGGACAGCCTGGTGGCTGTCTTGACCGCCTTTGATGACGGATCGGGGCCTGCCCTCTACGCGGGCGGAGGGTTCGAGATGGCAGGCGGCGTGGCAGCAAGCCGCATCGCGAAATGGGACGGCACCTCCTGGTCACCCCTGGGCAGCGGGATGAACGCCGGCGGTGTCGGTGCGCTGACCGTCTTCGACGACGGAACAGGCCCGGCGCTCTACGCGGGGGGAGGCTTCACGGCGGCCGGCAGCGTGACCGCCACCAACATCGCGAAGTGGGACGGCAGTTTCTGGTCGGCCCTGAGCAACGGCCTGGACAACTGTGTTTGGCCCCTCACTGTTTTCGACGACGGAGCCGGCCCGGCGCTCTACGCGGGGGGATGGTTCTCCACGGCTGGAGGCGTGACGGCACACAGCGTCGCCAAGTGGGACGGCGAATCCTGCTCGCCCCTGGGCAGCGGAATGCCCGGCTCGAGCGACATCGTCTATGACCTGGCGGTCTTCGACGACGGCTCGGGGCCGGCACTCTACGCGGGCGGGAGGTTCACCACAGCGGGCGGCGAGACTGTCAACAACATCGCGAAATGGGACGGCCAATCCTGGTCGCCTCTCGGCGTCGGGATGAACGGCTATGTCGTTGCCCTGACCGTCTTCGACGACGGCTCGGGACCGGCTCTCTATGCGGGCGGGGATTTCACCGCGGCTGGCGGCGTGACTGCCAACCGCATCGCGAAGTGGGACGGCGAATCCTGGTCACCCCTGGGCAGTGGAATGAGCGATATTGTCATTGCCCTGACGGTCTTCGACGACGAAACTGGCCCGGCGCTCTACGCGGGGGGATGCTTCTACACGGCCGGCGACCAGATTGTGAACAACATCGCCAAATGGGATGGCGAATCCTGGTCACCCCTGGGCAGCGGCATGGACGATTGGGTTTACGCCCTCACTGTTTTCGACGACGGAGCAGGCCCATCGCTCTACGCGGGGGGATGGTTCTCCACGGCTGGCGGCATGGCGGCAGAGAACATTGCGAAGTGGGACGGCGCATCCTGGTCACCCTTGGGCAGCGGGACGAACGACGAGGTATGGGCCCTGACTGTCTTCAACGACGGCTCGGGGGAAGCGCTCTACGCGGGGGGATACTTCAGCACTGCTGGCGGCGAGACCGTCAACGGTATAGCCAGATGGGACGGCGCCACCTGGTCACCACTCGGCAGCGGGATGAGTGGCGGCGACTACGGACCTTTCGTCTATGGCCTGACTGTCTTCGACGACGGCTTGGGGGAAGCGCTCTACGCGGGCGGGGACTTCACGGTCTCACCCGCAGGTGACAGCTACCTCGCCAAGTGGAGTTGCTCGCCCGCCTGCCCCGGCGACCTCGATGGCGACGGCGACACCGATCAGAACGATCTCGGCATTCTCCTTGCCTCATACGAGGTTGACGGCGCAGGCGATCTCGACGGCGATGGAGATACAGATCAGAACGATCTCGGCATACTGCTCGCTGACTACGGGTGTGGGATATGACGTGCGCCTCACGCAGCACGCTGTTTGCGATCTCGCCTCGGCTTTCATGGGTGTCAACTAACCGCTGCCCGTCACGCCCAGCAACACCTCGTGTTGCGCTTCGGAATTGAATCCGCCCACAGCGGCTACTCGCTACTTCTGGATTGAGAATGCTCTAACATGCGCCTACCGGGCGCTACGCCTGGGGTGGGGATGCTCTAGAGTCGCAGCCCGTCAGCGGCGCGAGGGCTATCGGCAGCAGGATCATCGCAAGCACGAGACGGCATGAACGCCGCTGACTGAGCAGTGTCCCCGGAGCACCGACTCGGCTTGGGCCTGGATGAGCAATCCGCACACACGACATGGCTCGATCTCCTGTGGAGGCACAGATGTGCTGCACGGCGCCGGGCAGATGAGAACTCGTGTCGGCAGTGAAGAACACGCGGTGGGCAACGTGTTGCCGTATGCGCTCGCCCACGGCCGACACCGACCGATCACTCAGGCGAATACGGCGTCCAGACTTCACCTTTCTCGCCATGACTGAGCAGCAGAATCGGTCCGTCTTGTCGCTGCTCGAAGCGGTACTCGTGCTCTTCCCAGCCGCCATCGTCCCAGATCATGACCAGCTTGCCGTCGTCGGCGAACCACCGCCCTTTGTGCGTTGTGACCTGGTCACCCGAATCGATGCAGATACCGGAGCCGATGGCAATGAAGCGCTCCCAGTGCACGCGTTTCCACGTTCCGTCAGCACGAAACTCGAGCGTGGTGCTCGAGTCCGAGGTCAAGTGAGCTCTGTCGTAGGACTCAACAAACGGTGACGTGTTCACCAGGGAATACGTCGTGTAGAACTGCCACGTGCCGCCCAGCCTCTGATCCCTGCGAGCCTCGCCGAATCCGAAGGAGGCGAACATGCGCCGCAGCTCCGCGTCGCGCGCATCGACGTGCTCCCGGGCGCCGAGCGTCAGCAGTGCCACGCCGTATTCGTTGATGATGCTGATGTACGCTCGCGCGATCAGGGCTATCCCTTCCGGCGATTGGCCCGTCCACTCAAGCAAGACCCCTTGACCCTGCGCCATGGACACCGGCGTCGGCGAGCCTGAGCGCGTCAGGGGCAGGCCGAAGCTCCGAACCACCTCGTCGAAGTACTGCGCGACGCGCGGATCGTCGGCGCGCTGGATGCCCTCCTGGGCCACGGACTCGCCGAAGATGACGTAGATCTCCTCCGGGCCCTGGGGCGAGGTCTTCTCCCCGGGCGGCACCAGTTGCAGGAAATCGTCGTGCTCCCGCAGGTTCCAACTCTCCGGATACCAGAACGAGAACCCGATCACATGTCGGTAGGTCTTGCCGCGATCGCTCGACACCTCCGGCTGCTCGGTTTCCGGCTGTTCGGCCGCAGGCTGCTCGGCCGGGGCCGGCTCGCCGGCGGGATCGGCTGTGTTCGAGCCGCCAGACAAGGGGTTGGCGGGCTGGTTTGGCGAGGGCTGTCCGCCGGCGGGGTCGGCTGCGTTCGAGCCGCCAGCTAAGGGGTTCGCCGGCTGGTTTGGCGAGGGCTGTTCGCCACTGATCGGCGGTGACGTAGCGGCTGCCGCTGTGAGCGGATTCTGCGGGATCGAAGAACCGGCCGCCTCCTGCACCACGCCCACACCGAACTCAACCGTCCGTCCAAGCGCGCCGTTCACGTACAAGTCCACCTTGTAGCGACCCAGAGGCCAGGGGCTCGGCAGCGACAGTTGAAACATGTGACGCCCCGAACCCGTGGTCAGTTCCGCCTCGCCGATGACGAAGTTCTCCGGGGCTCCCTCAGCCTGAATGGCTGTCCATACCGACTTGGTAACCGTATCTGACGGCGCGCCTTGAAGATCAAAGAGGCAGTAGAACACCGCGCTTGGATCGAAGACCTCCGTCGGCTGCGATCCCTGCTCATCTCTGAACATCGAAGCGTTCGCGATTGTCGCCGGAGCCCCCGACGCCGACGCCGACGCCCCCACCACTTGGAAGCTGAGCGACCGATCAAGCTGACCGTCCAGGTACAGATCCACCTTGTATTCGCCAATCGCCCAGGGCTGATCGCCGGTGAGGCTGAAGTTCAGCACCGCGCTGCCGCTGTCGATCTCATCTTCCGTGATGAATGTGTTGGGAGGCGCCACCTCCGTGTTCACAGCCGTCCACTTCGCCTTCACGTTCGTCCCGTCCGGCGCGTTGGCAAGGTGAACCACGCAGTAGAAGACATCGCTCTGCGAGAAGACGGCCGTCTCTTCGCCGCCCGCGGAGTCTTTCGCAAGCACCGCCTTGCTGATGTTGGCGGTGCTGATACTTACCTCGCAGCTCGCAATCCACGCCAGGCAGATGATCAGACTCAAGCCCGCAGTGACTCTCAGAGTGCTCATGTTGACCTCCCGTAGCTCTTGTCGTTGTCGCGCGGCCTCAGCAACTCGACGACCGCCGTTGACCATGCAGTGGCAATGCTCATCGACACGCTGTCAGCGATGTGGTGATTCGGCTGTTCACGGCAAAAACCCTGTCCTCCCTGGCACATCGGGATGTGCGAGCAGATCTGTTTTGCCTCTTGATGGAGTAGCCTACCAATTGTCCAGCTCTTCCGGAGCACGGAGCGCCCCTTGTCCCCGGCCAAACCCCCGTACTCCTTGCCGATTCAGGAGTTACGAACAAGGTGCTGTGAAGGGCTGTGGGCGGCGGGATTGATCAGGCGGCGTGTGTCTTGACTCCGTCGATGAATCGAATGCGACGGACGACCTCCGGGATGGGCTTCCCAGGAAGCACGCGCAGACGCCCCAGGGGCTGCAAGCATCAAGCTCGACGGGAAGTCGGCCTCGTGCATCCACTCCAGGTGCGGAACTCGGGATTTCGTCTTGGATATCGCAGTGGTGGGGCTACACTCGTAGGTGAGTGGCCGGGCCGTGGGGCCGGGCGAAGCCATCTGGTGGATGTCGGTTCGAACGGCGGAGACGAACATGCGATATCTCATACTGCTTTTTGCTGCGGCTGCATCAGTCCTGAGCACCGCCCCGGCCCACGCCGACCTCCGGGATGAACTTGCCAAGCTCCTGGCTGGCGACGGCGAGGTGGAGGACAGCTTCGGTTACTCCGTCGCGATCAGCGGCGCTACCGCCATCGTCGGGGCACTCGGGGACGACGACAACGGCACCAACTCCGGCTCGGCGTACCTGTTCGATACTTCAGATCCCGCGAACCCCACGCAGATCGCCAAGCTCCTCCCCAGCGACGGTGCGGAGAACAACTGGTTCGGCTGCTCCGTCGCGATCAGCGACACCATCGCCATCATCGGGGCCTTGGTGGATGACGACAACGGCGCCCAGTCCGGCTCGGCGTACCTGTTCGATA
>JAGLTS010000021.1 GCA_023135165.1 Phycisphaerales bacterium
TTCATAGTTTCTCCGTGGTGAGATGCTGAGCGTGGTTGACCACGGAGGTCACACGGAGAACACGGAGGCGGAGGAAGCGGCGCGCAGGGGCTTGCTTGGTGTGGTCCGCCTCCGCGAAACCCTCATCTCGCCGAGCGGGGGCCGGATCGCTACACTGGCACGGCCATGACCACTCGGAAAACACTCGGTATCGCGGTCGGTCTGATCCTCGGCTGGTACGCGGCGTCGTTCGTCCAGACGGCTGTCTCGTATGCCCAGGATGAGCAGCCCTCACATCCCTCGGCTGAGACCGCGACGACGCACGAGCCCCACGACCTCCAGGGCGCCGCGCTGGAGCAGCCGCACGAAGAGGGTGAATCCACCGACCATCACGCGGACCCAGCGGACCACTCCGGCGGCGAACACCACGGCAAGTCCGACGCCGCAGCCGAGGCCCTTGCCGTGCATGCCGACCCGCCGTGGTTCAGCACGATGAGGACCGGCATCATCGTCCTGTTCATTCTCGCCGCATTGGTCGGAAGCGCCGCACTGCTCCTCAAAGGCCCCGAGCCGCCCGACCCAGCCGATGCACACAGCGACCATTGATCCCCACTGACACCGTTCAACGCGCTGACTGGCTCACAATGGCGCGGTCGATGCCAAACGAGTCGGTCGATCTCGTCTATGTCGATCCGCCGTTCAACACCGGCAAGTCACAGCAAGGCGCCGCTGCGAAGTACGAAGACGCTTGGCCGACGATGGAGGCGTACATCCGCTGGATTCGCCCGCGCGTCGAGCAGGTTCACCGCGTGCTCAAGCCGACCGGCTCGCTCCTGCTGCACTGCGACTGGCGGGGATCGCATCATCTTCGCCTGTTGCTGGACGATGTCTTCGGCCCGGACCGTTTCGTCAACGAACTGATCTGGTCATACGGTCTGGGCGGCTCATCGCCTCGCCGCTTCGCGCGCAAGCATGACACGATCCTCTTCTACAGCCGAACCGATGTGTACTTCTTTCAGCCGCCGATGGTGCCCGCGACGAGCGCTCGCATGCGGGGACAACTCAAGAAGGCGGGTGACATCCTTGATATCCCATCGCTGAACAACATGGCGGCGGAGCGAACGGGCTATCCGACGCAAAAGCCGCTGGCCCTGCTCGAAATGCTCATCAGCGCATGCTGTCCCGAGGGCGGGCGTGTCGCGGACTTCTGCTGCGGCTCGGGCACGACGCTCATCGCGGCGAAGCGTCTCGGCCGGCCGTTTGTGGGATGTGATGTGAGCGACGACGCGGTGCGTATGACGGAAGAGCGACTGGGCTCTGTCTGACAACCCAGCCGTAGGCCCAAGATCGAGCGAGGTGTTCGCCGGCAAGGAGGCCGAAACAGGCGACTCCACGGTGAGTCGTCGATGCAGGCCGACGCGGCTGGCGGACGCCGCAGCCGATCGACGCCAGGCGGGGTTGTCAGACAGAGCCGAACAGCAGTCGAAACGCGCCTCCAGTTCGGCGCGCCCTCGCCCAAGCGGTAGGATCGCGCGGCGAAGAGTTGAGCGAATCCACGATGACGGACATCACCGACGACACACCGACCCCGCTGCGGACCGTTCGGGCGATCTTGTGGGAGCCGCGCGGCGTTCGCATCTTCGCGTTTTTCGTCACCGTGATGACGTCGGTCATGGCGTTCGCGGGCATTGGCTCATCGGTGCCGCTCGAATCGCACGAGGTGTTTGTCGCGCGCACAGCCATGGAAATGTCGCGGCGCGGTGACTACGTGGTGCCTTACTTCAACGACGAGCCTCGCCTTAAGAAGCCGCCGCTCAACTACTGGTTGGTCATCGCCGCCCACCGAGCCTTCAGCGACAGCGAAGATGACTTCGTGACCGAGTTCCAGGCCCGGCTCCCCTCGGCGCTCGCCGGTATCGGGTTGGTCATCGCGACGATGGCGCTCGGGGCGGTCGCCTTCCAATCCGGGCGCGTCGGCGTGACCGCGGGCGCGCTGGTGATGACCTCTCGCGGGTTCCTCACGTACGCGCACAGCGCCCGGCCGGAAATGCTCTATTCGCTTTTCTGCTCGCTTGGAATCCTGGCCTTCATCGCGCTCTATCGCGTGCGCAACTCCGCGAGTCGAGGTCGTCGCTTCGCACTGGGCGCAGCGGCATGGTTGTCAATCGCCGTGGCGCTCCTGGCAAAAGGCCCGTTTCTGCCCGTCTTCATCCTGATCGGTCTGGCGTTTGGACTGCTCCTTGTCAGGCGGGGTCGCGCGATCATTCCGGTGCTTCGGCCGATCACCGGGCTGGTCATCATCCTGATGGTCGTGCTGCCGTGGTACTGGCTGGTCGTACAGCGACAGGACGCTCTGGAGTTCTGGCGAGGCGAGATGTTCGGGCGAATGGGCGGTTCCGACCAATGGTGGTACCAGCCGTTGTCGCTGTACTACCTGCGGAAGACGCCGCTTCTGCTGCTGCCGTGGTTGGTGCTGATCCCCGGCGCGATCGTCTTGCCGTGGAGACTGCGCGGGCAGGCGGGGCGCGTCGCGAAACTGCTCTTGTGTCTGATCGCGACGCCGATGGTGATCCTCAGCTTCTCGAAGGGCAGCTCGTGGTACTACATGCTCCCGCTCGTGCCGTGCATGGCCGTGTTGCTCGCTGCGTATGGCGTGCGCGCGTTCGATCGGCTGGAGCGTATCGTCACTGGATGCGACGTCGTGAAGCGCGTGATCGGCGTGCATGCGGTCGTCTTCATCATCATCGCAGCGGTGGCGATCGTCGGCATTCTCCTGTCGCAGCGTGGTGCGCATCTTGGCGCCGTCGCCGTAACCGTGTGGACTGCGTTCATCCTGCTCGGGATCGTCCTCGCATTGCTCGCCTGGACGCGTCCGAGCACGCACAACCGGCCAGCGATCGTGCTGCTCATCGCGTGTCTGTTCTTCGTCGGCGTCGCGGCGCAGGGGTCGGGCATTGCGTGGCGCGTTGATCGACGCTTGGCGGACCGGACCTTCGCCCGGCAGTTGGCGGAGGCGGTTGAGGAGAATCGGCTGCTTTTCGGCATTGGGTGCGAGATCGCGACGATCGTGCACTATGCGAACCGCCCGATCGAGCGCGTATCACGCCGGCATTTGGCAGCCCGGCTCAGCGAGACGCCCGACGCCCTGGTCCTGACCAAACGGCGGGCTATCACAAGCGGCATCCTGACCGGTGACATCACGCTGGAGCAACCGATGGCCGATGCTGATGATGCGTTCCTGCTTCTTCGTAACGCGCAGCCCGGAGATCCGTCCCCCTCGCCGACGGACCCAACGGCCAATCCGTGAGCACCTGCGCCTCGCCGCCGACCGGTCCGCTTCAACCCGCCCGTGCATCAAGCTCGTCAAGCTCCCCATCGCGCCGGTGATACCCGGTCTCTTCGATGAGCCGCCGCGCCTCGGCAAGGTGCGTGCGCGCCTCGTCCGCGCCCGATCCGCCCTCGGCAAGCGCCAGCCGGGCGTACGCCAAGTGGCAATCCGTGATGTGAAGCCGCATCCGCCCCTTCGGATCGCGCTTCGCGATATTCATTGCTTCATCGAGCGCCGCGCGCGCCTCAGCGTGCTCGCCCGTGAACGTGCAAAGCTCCGCCCGCCCGAGCAGGCCGCGTGGCATGTGATGCAGCGTTCTCGCCTCGCGCAGACCATCCACCGCCTCGCTGATGTGCATCCGCGCCTTATCGATCAGTTCCGCCGCGTCCTCTACGCAAGCCTCGGCCAGAAACGCCCGACCGAGCGAGAGATGATCGAGCGCGATGTCGAGCAAGAAACGGTGTTGTGTCGCCCATTCCAGCGTTTGAGTTGCCCGTTCAATCACTGCGCTGTACTCCCCCTTCCCCAGAAGAAGAGCGCAGTATCGAAACCCCTGCACCGAGTAAAGCAGCGGATAGGGCTTCTGCCGCTCCGCCTGCATCGACTCCGCCTCGCGGAACAGTCCCTCCGCCTCCTCGATTCGTCCGCCGTGATGCAGCGCATCGGCCAGGGTTGTTCGCATGCCCATCTTCTGGAACGCATCGCCACTGCGATCCGCGTACTCGACTGCCCGTTCCCCTCGCTCAATCGCCTCTTCGACTTCGCCCAGGGACAGATGAAGCTCACTCAGATTCCCCGCCACCCTCGCAGCGTTCTCCCAATCCTCGTCGTTGATTCGTATCTCCAGACCTGCCCGCATCGGCGCTGCCGCCTCAGCCAGCCGACCGAGCGCCCGCAGACGAGATGCCGCCTCGTTGAGAACGAAGGACCGTTCCCGCTTCACGATCGTCTCTACCGGCCGCATCCACAGTTCCTCGAAGAACCCAGTCAGCGCCCCGAGTTCCGCGCCGACCGCTCCGAGCTTCGTCGTGCTGTAGAACTCCTGACCGCGTTGAATCCGCCGCCGGAACACCTCACGAAACGCATCCTGATGCCGACCCGCGTGGCAGCCGTGCACCACCGCCGCGAACAGCGGCTGCATCTCTTCGATTGTGTCGGGATACTCCTTCGCACACCCTTCCTTACTCGTCAGGTGTTCATAGAGCCGCTCGTGTCCCGCCCGCCACGCCTCGGGATACTCTGTTCTCAGCCGATCCGCGAAGTGTTCCCGCACCAGCGGATGCGCATCCAGTCCCTCCGGGTTCCGCTCATCCTCGAGCGCCAGCAGCCGCAGATCGCGCAGCGTCGTCACCGCCAAGTTCCAGTTGACCTGATCTATCCCCACGACGCCGTCCGTGAGATCGGCAATCGCCGGCCCCTCCCGCAGCGCGCGGATGGACCCGCCATCGGCAGGCCGTGTGAACAGCCCGATCGTCCGCAGAATCGCGATCTCGATCGCGTGGTCCGTATCCCGCAGCCACTTCTCGTACGAAGCCATCACCTTGCGCGCGTGTTCTTTGTGCGGCACGTTCATGTCCGCCGCCGCCAGATCGATCTCGCTGCGTTTGCGGATATCCCCCTCGTGCGCCCGGGCCAGGAACGTACCCAGCAGCGTGATCGTCAGCGCGTGGTTGCCGAACTCATCGGATGCCTTCTCCCGCTCCTCTTTCGTTCCATCCACGCCGAGCTTCTCAAGGAGCAGACCCCCCGTCTCCTTCGTGAGGTTTGTGAGATCGACCGACTTGACCGTCCCACCTTCATGGTGCGCGAGGTCAGTGATCTTCTTGCGCGTCGTGATGACGCACAGCCCGCCGTTTTGATCCGCAAGCCCGAGCACCAGCGCCCGCAGGCCGGGATCGAGGATGTGCCCGCCGTCCGGATCTTGCAGAGGTTCGATTCCATCGAGAATGAGCAGCGTCCGCTGCCCGGCGGCAAGCTTCGCCAGACGCGCACCTTTCGCCCATGCCTCGCCTTGCTCGGGATCGTCATCGCCGAACCACTTGAGCGCTTCGCGTATGAACGATTCCGCCGACGCAGTCTGATCGGATGTGCCCTGGCTGTAGAACGAATGGTCATACACGCAGGCCGCCCCGCGGAAGTCCCTTTTCGCCATCCTGGCGTGCCAGCGTTTGACAAGCGCTGTCTTGCCGACCCCGCCTTCCGCGACGAACACGACGATGTTGTGCGAGTCCGCGTTCCAGGCCCGCGTGAGATTGCCAAGGTGCGAATCTCGCCCAAGCACGAAATCGCCCGTCCTCGGCAAGCTGCTCACCTCGATGCGCTGGCCATCAACGTCCGTTGTTGTCTGCTCCGGTGGACCTGAGTCACCGTAGTGATGGTGATGCTCATGGGCGCCACCCTGAAATCCCGGCCCCCTTTCGACCCTCTGCTCGGCATGGCCGATAACGCCGTCGGCTGAAACGTGAATGTGAATCTCGATCGCTTTCGCCAACTCGTCGAGATCGTCCGTTTCCTTGCCGACCTTCTTGAAGAGCCTCTCCATCGCCGCGCGGAATCGTTCGTTCTTCTGAAGCCCCTTCGGGTCCGCGACCGCTTCCGCCAGCTTCTCGATCTCCTCTCGATCGTCCGGCGCTTCGCCCGCGAGGTCGAGAAGAACCTGCCTCATCTCCTCCACATTTTCGATCGCGCGCTCGGCCGTCATCTCCGCGAACCTCGCCGCGAGTTCGGTCTTGTTCGGGGATCGCGCTGCCGCTTCCTCCAGCGCTGTTTCCACCATCGCCTTGAGAACAACCCCCGCCACTGGGATCTTGCCGAGGAGACCAATGCCCACTTTCTTGAGAGCGCGAGTCGCAAAGTCCCGGATGGGTTTTCCCTTTTTCGCCATCGAATCCCTCACACCGTGCCGGAGGCTCAAACACTCTAGCACAACCGCACTACTTGCCGATGCAGAAACTTGCGAAGACGCGACCGAGGATCTCATCCGGCGTGACGTCGCCGATCAACTCACCGAGAGCGTCGAGGGCTTCACGCAGCTCGGCTGCGACAAGCTCCGGCTGCGACATCGCCTGCTCATTCTGATCTTGACGGACAAGCTCGATTGCGCCGGCAACGCGCTCCAGCGCGCGGCGCAGCGCTGACTCGTGCCGGGGTTGCAGCGCCAGCGCATCGGCGGACAGACTCGCCCCGCGCCCGGCCAGACGCCGCTCCATCTCCACAACAAGAGCATCAAGCCCCTCGCGCGTCTTGGCGGAAACATGCAACAAACATGCATCGCCGGCATCACCGCGGTCGCACTTCGTCCTGACGCGAATCGCGGTGGCGCCCGGCGGGAGACTTCCCTCGATCGCTTGATCCGTCCGCCGCACGGCATGTTCGGGCGTGGGTGTCACGGGTTCGCAGACGATGACAAGCTCGGCGCGGGCCAGCGCATCGTCACGCGCCAAAGCCGCCTGCTTCATCACGGCGAACTCGTCGTCACCGATACCCGCAAGATCGACGAGCATCACCTCGCCCCCGCCGGGCAGGCGCAGCGGCTCGACGAGGACATCGCGCGTCGCACCGGCTGTCGCCGACTCAACCGCGCGCTCTCGACCGAGCAGGGCGTTGAAGAGCGATGACTTGCCCGCGTTGGTCGGGCCGAGCAGCACCACCCAAGGCATGCCGGAGAGTTGCTCGATGCCGACGGCGCGCGAGAGGTGCGCATCAAGCGCCTCGGCGATCCGCTGCGCCTGCGCGAGGAATTCGCCGCGGCTGACCGCGATGACATCTTCCTGGTCGGTGAAGTCAATACCCGCCTCGACGAGCGCAAGCAGCGAAGCGATCCGCTCAGCGACCGCTTCGCAACACCGCCCGAGCTGACCGCTCATCAGTTGCATCGCGGCGGCGAGCTGGGCATCGCAGCGCGCGGTGATGGCCTGCGCGATGCCTTCCGCCTGCGCCAGTGTGATCCGTTCGTTCAGGAACGCGCGTGCGGAGAACTCACCAGGCCCTGCCCGGCGAGCGCCCCTGGCGACGAAGTGCTCGATGACGCGCTCAAGCAGGTCGGGGTTGCCCGGCAGAAGAAGCTCGACGACATCTTCGCCGGTGTACGAAGCGGGCGCGCTGAACCGTATGGCGAGGGCGGGCAACTCACACGTATCGAGGTTGAGTCGGATGCGCCCGATGCGCGGAGGGAGATTCGCTACGAGCGCGTGGCTGTCCGGGCCTGAGAGGCGGATCAGCCCGCGCGGCGACCTTCCCGGAGGCGAGGCTACGGCGATGATCGTGTCGCCCAGTTGCATGACGGCGTCTTACCGGTACTTGCGATCTTGCCGGGACTTGCTCTTGCTCTTACCGCCGCGCCCTCGATCCCCCTGGGACGCCCGACGCTTCGCCTCGATCCGCTCGGCGAGGGTCGGCTTCTTCTTGCGCTTGCCGGACTTGTCGGGCTTGTCGAGCTCCATCTCTTTGATGTGCGCTCGGATGTACCGGGACTCGAAAACGCTCGTTGTTGAACTTGTCAGAATGTAAAGCGTCAGGCCGCTCGGCGCGTTGTAGAGAAACAGCGGGAACATGACGACCATCATGATCTTCATGATCTTCTGCTGTGTTTCCTGCTCTTTGGACATCGCGGCTGCGGTGGGCGTCATGTACTTCTGCTGGAGGTAGAAGATCACGCCCATCAGGAGCGGCAGGATGTTCAGCGATGAAACATCGCCGAGCAGCGGGATGCCACTGAACGTTTTGCTGAAGGGGATGAACCCGTCTGGGTGAGAGAGATCCCCGAGGAACTCCCACCCGTTGAACATCTGGAACACGCCGAAGAACGCTGACTCATGCCTCAGGTCGATGGCGTAGAAGAGCATGGCGTACAGCGCGATCCAGATCGGCATTTGCAGGAACATGGGCAGGCAGCCGAGCAGGTTCGCGGGGTTGACGCCCTCCTCGCGCATAAGCTTCTGAAGCTCCGCGTTCTGGCGTTTCGTGTCGTCGGCGTACTTCTCCTTGATCTTGTCCTGCTTGGGCTTGAGCGACTGCATCTGCTTGCTGAAGCGCGCCATGTTGATCTGCGCGCGCTTCGTCAAGGGGTGCAGCAGCACCCGAACGACGGCGACGAGCGCCACGATCGCCAAGGCCCAATCAAAGAGAACGTAGTCATGCAGCACGCCGAGGAACGACAGCAGGAACTTCGCGAGCCACTGGAACGTGCACATCGAGCAGCCGAACCGGTACACGATCAGCCCGCTCAGGCCGATCTCGCCGTACGGCTGCTGCTTGAGGAGCTTGCGGTCGAGCGGTCCGGCATATGCGGCGATGTCCAGGTCAGCCCACGTTCCCGGCTCGATGCGCATCTGCCGGCAGGTGAGTTGCAGCGCGACCGCCTTGTCGCCGGAGGCGTCGGTGATCACCGTGGGATGAACCGACTCGATCTGCGGAAAGGCCTGTGTGCCGCCGGTCGCACCCACCGGAGCGTGCACGGCGAAGGCGAAGTACCGGTTCGTCATCGCGGTCCACGAAAACGCGTACTGCTCACGCGTGCTTGTTTCGTTGGGCCAAAGCTGTTCTCCCGCGCGCTCACCCCGGAGGAGCTTGCTGCGGTCGAGCAGGAACTCGGTGGCGACGACGTTCCGCTGGCTCGGGTCGCGGTTCGGCGGGAACAGGTAGCCGAAGCGGATGCGCCGACGGTCGCCGCCGTAGACGCCCGTGTCCGCCACCGGGTCGGCCGGGCCGTACTGGTAGAGCTTGACATCCAGGGGTCGGCCTGACAGGTTCGTGAAGCGCTGGTCGAGGCTGATTTCGTACGAATCAGGCTGGAGCGTGTACCGGCGTTCGATTCGCAGCACCGGCTGATCCTGATCGTCAACGACAAGGGCCTCGAACGTGCCGGGGGCGGTCTCCTTCCACAGGTCGGCTGTGATCGCCCCGCCCGACTCCGCGGACTGGCGAGAAAAGAGCGACACGAGCGGCGCATCACCAATCCTCAGCCATGTCGCGGCGAGTGGGACGACGCCCTGCTTGCCGACGGTCAGCCCGGATTGCAGCACATAATGCTCGGTCTTCTGGAGCGTCGTCCAGAAGTCGCGCAGCTCAAGCGACTCGATGCCCGCGCCAAGGGGTGTGAAATGCACCTCCATCAGGTACGTGTTGCCTGGCGCCGGATCGAGGCCGCCCAGCGGTGAAAACGTCTGCGCCATGCCGACGGGGCGGACATGGTAGGCGGATGGCTCAGGCGCCAAAGCGACGGCTGGCTCACCAGCGCCGGGTTCGACCTCCGCCGGTTCCTCGTCAACCTGCCGATCCGCAGCAACCTGCTCGGTTGACTCCGGCTCGGTCACATCGAGCGGGGAAGCTTCACCGCCGGCTGCGGGCTGCGCCTCGACTGTCTGGCTGGAAGGCTGCGGTTGGGTCGCAGGCTGTTTGTGACTCGCGGAGTTGCGGAACGACGCAACGATGAAGACAGCGGCGACGGCCACGACGATGATCGGAACGATCATCCGCAAGAATGGGTGCTTTTCCTGTCGAGCGTTGGCCATAAATCTACGTCGGTTGCATCACGTGTGCGATGTGGTTGTTCAGTCGACTGCCGCCTGGGCGGGTCTGCCCGCGGCATGCGCTCTTATCATCCTCGACCGATGGATCACTCCGCCGGCTACCGGCCTTCATAGAGACGATCACCCAGCCAATCCGTCAGCTCCGGAATCTCCCGAATGCGATCCACCGTCACATCAACATCGTACGGGACGCGAACGAACTCGGCACGGTCGTCGTGCAGGATCACGAAGCTGGAGCGAGGATCCTGATCGCGAGGCTGGCCGACCGACCCAACGTTGATGATGGCTTTCTGGCCATTGGTCAGCGGGTAACTCGCATCGCGGAGGTCGAGCGGCGAGATGAAACCCTCACCCTCGACGAACACGCCCGGAACGTGTGTATGGCCGACCAGGCAGTACTGGTCGATCCGCTCGAAGATCTGCTGCATCTTCGCGGGGCTGCTCACCATGTCGTCCGGGAAGATGTACTCGTTGATCGGCCGGCGCGGCGAACCGTGCACCGCCAGGAACTTCTCCTGGTCGATCGTTCGTACGCGCAAGTGGCCCAGGAACTCCCACCGCTTGGCGCGAAGCGCTTCATCCGGCTCGTTCTCGAACTGTGCTCGAGTCCAGAACGCAGCCTGCTCGGCGCCGGGGTTGAAGTTCGTCGGTTCATACAGAATGGCGAAGTCGTGGTTGCCCATCAAGGACCACTCGCATCGTTGGGCGATGAGATCGACGCATTCGAGCGGATCAGGCCCGTACCCGATGATGTCGCCTGCACAGATGATGCGATCAATGCCCCGGCTGTCGATGTCAGCCAGGACGGTTCGCAGAGCTTCAGCATTGGCGTGGATGTCGCTCAGAACAGCGGTAGGCACGATGAAGGCTCCCCAATGCGGTGGAAACGGGGATGCTACCCGCGAGCACACGAAATCGCCACTTCCGACGAGCCGGCTGCGGCGGTCGTGGGTCCGCCGGGGGCTGTGGGGGTTTATCTATGGCATGACGAGCACATCCTGGCAGGCAGCGAGGACGTGGCATGTGCTGCCCGCCATGACGAACAGGTGCCAGATCGCATGGTTGAAGGGCAGGTGGTCCCAGAGATAGAACGCCACGCCCGCTGAATAGGTGACGCCGCCGATCAGCAGGAGCGTCAGCCCCGTGCCGGACATCGCGGCAATAACGGGCGGCGCGCCGATGACGACCAACCACCCCATCGCCACGTACAAGAGCGCCGCGACAAATCGAAAACGATTGACAAAGAGCAGCCGCAGACACACACCCAGCGCCGCCAACCCCCAGACGACGCCGAACAAGCTCCACCCCCATCCGCCTCGAAGCGTCACGAGCATGAACGGCGTGTACGTTCCGGCGATGAGCACGTAGATCGCGGTGTGATCACACTTCATGAAGAAGCGCTTGACGCTGGGCCTCCCCGCGAGGTGGTACAGCGTCGAAGCGAGGTAGAGCAGCACAAGACTCACGCCGAAGATGCTCAGCGTGACGATGCGCATCGCGTCGCCGCGCAAACTCGCGAACACGACGAGCAGGACCAGCGCCGTAATGCTCGCCAGCGTGCCGACCGCGTGCGTGATGCCGTTCGCGAGTTCCTCACCCGGCCTCTGCGCGTGCCTGTCTCCGCCGAAGTACTTCACCGCGGTGCTCCTTGACTCCGGTCCCCGCCGATGTAATTGGCGAATCGGGCCGGTGTCTTGCATGGCATCGGTGTGGATGATAGGTCCAGGCACGCCATTGCGTCCAGAAGCCGACAAAATCGGCCGGTAACGCTTGCGAAAGACCGGATTCGCCATAGGCTTAGGTGGGCTGGAAGGGCGTTCTGCCCGTCCGGCGACGCATCGCACCTGATACGAGGAGAGAAGATCACGATGACCCACAGCAAACGAATCTCACACGCGCATCTACCCATCCTCGCAGCGGGATGCCTAGCGGTGCTGGCCGCTGCATCGGCTGCCTCGGCGGACACATCGCCCGACGGTGATGTCCTGATCGAGCGGTACGATTTCCCCGCAAAGGACTTCCATCCCCAAGGCCCGACCGGCGACCCGCAAGGCTGCGGGCTGCGCGGCGATGTCACAACGCACTTCATGATCACAGGTGACCCGCCCGAAGGCGACACACCCGTCGCTGCCGGTTTCACGACAGACGGCTCGCTCATCATCGCTGCGCACCGCGACAGTCAAAACCTCATCCTCTTCGATGCGAACACGCGCGACTTCGTCCGGGAGATCGCGCTCTCCGGGTCGCCGCAGGACATGGCTGTTTCGTCGGACGGTATCCATGTCGTCACCGCCAACATCTTCGAGAACACCGCATCAATCGTTGACCTCACGACAGGCACGGAAGTCGCGGTTATTGTCGTCGGCGATACGCCCGGCGTCGTCCGCATCACGCCTGATGGCGCGACGGCTGTTGTCGGCAACACCGTCGATGGCGATCTCTCGATCATCGACATCGCGACCGCGACGGAACTGCGCCGCGTCGCCGGCATCGACTTCGTCGCCTCCATGACCTTCGCGCCGGAAACGGGCGCTGTGACAGTCAGCTACAACGCCTTCGAGATGGCGGGCAACACCACAGCCGTGCACGGCGACTACTACGACAATGAGATCGAGATCTTCGACATCGTCGCCGGGACCGTCACGACCATCCCCTCGGATGACCATGCGCGCCACGTCGCCATCTCTGCTGACGGAACCAAGGCTGTCGTCTCACACACTTATGGCCCGCAGACGATCTCCGTTGTTGACGTGCCATCCAGAACAATCAGCAAAACGATCGCCATCGGAGCGGATCTGTACGGCCCGATCACGATGGACCCGCTCGGAAACAAGGCGGTCGTGTCGATCCAGAACGCCTGCCGTGTCGTCGATCTCACGACCGATGCGGTATCAAGCAGCCTGTCAACGGCCAGCGTGTACGGCCTGCTCACGACCGCGGATGGCAACTACGCGCTGGGCGTCGGATACTACGGAAGTCTCATCAGCTACAGCAGCGAGTCGATCGTTGCGAACGTCAACAACACCGTGTCCACACCCGTCGGCGCGATCTCGCCGGTCGGCACGCGCGCGGCGCTCTTCTCCAACGTGTTCGGCGAAGACATGGTCGTCGTCAACACGAACGGCGCTGCGGGCCACCGGGAGTTCTACGGCCGATCCGGTCCGCCGCCGGAGGGTGACAAGTGCCGCACAGCCGCGGTGAGCGTTGATGGCAGCACCATCGTCGCTGTCAACATCTTCAGCGATACCGCAACGGTCATCGACGTCGCAACGCAGACGATCAACGGCTTCGGTGCGACCGGCGAACGGCCTGCCGAGGTCGCGATCACGCCCGACGGCGCCAAAGCGGTCGTTGCGAACCTCGATTCATACTTTGCGACCGTCATCGACATGACGACGTTCGCTGACACGACGATCAGCATCGGACGCCGCGCCAGCCAGGTCGAGATCTCGCCGGACGGGCAGTACGCATACATCGCCGTCGTTGCGGATGGGGATGGTGTGTACCGCATCGACCTGAACACGCTCTCGCTCGCCGGCAGCAAGCTGATCACGGGCAACATGGGCGGGATCGGGTACTACTACTCGCAGACGAGCGGCATGACGCTCAGCCACGATGGGTTGACGCTCATCGTCTGCGGCAGCTTTGACGACACGATCTCGATCATCGACACCGTGACGTGGTCGGTCGTCAAGACGCTGACCGTCGGCGACTTCCCCGTGCGCGCGATGTTCTCTGCTGACGATTCGCTCGTCTATGTGAGCAACAAGTACGACGACACGATCAGCGTCGTGAGTAACGCCGGGGCTGGCTCCGTTGTGACCGCTACGATCGCGGTCGGCGACCAGCCGTTCGACATGCAGCTTGCGCCGGACGGCCTGACGCTGTACGTCTTCAACTACGGCGACCAGGCGATCGGCGTCGTTGACACGGCTACATCAACGCAAACCGGCACGATCGGCTTGCCCAACTACGGCTCCGGTATGTATCTCGACCCGCTCGGCGAGACGCTCTACGTCGCAACGGGCACGTCAACCGCCACATTCGGCGGCTCGGTCGGCTTCGTCATGACGCACGAAGGTGAACTGAACATCATTGATACAGCGACCAGCACGATCATTGAGCAGATCGACACAACCGTCTCGCCCGCCATGCTCGTATTCAACGCTACGGGTACGGTCGGGGCGATCCCGTCACCGACACCCGACGGAATCACACTCATCACCATCGCGCCCGACTGCCTCGGCGACCTCGATGGCGATGGCGACACGGACCAGTCCGATCTCGGCCTGCTGCTTGCGTCGTACGAAATCGACGGCGGCGGCGATCTTGATGGTGATGGCGACACGGACCAGTCCGACCTGGGCATCCTCCTCGCTGACTACGGGTGCGGGACGTGAGTGACTGCATCCTGCGTGAGATGAAAGGGAAGGCGACTCGATGAATGCAGACCGCTCAACAAACTGGACAATCGTGATTGCCGCGGTGCTACTCAGCGCTGCGATTGCAAGCGGACAGACGACCTATCATGTCTATCCAGGGCAGTCCATCCAGGCTGTCATCAACATCTGCGTTGATGGCGATGAGATCATTGTCCACCCCGGCAGGTATGAGGAGCTCATCACCTTCATCGGGAAGTCAATCACGCTCAGGGGGTTGGACCCGAACGACTGGGCCGTGGTCGAGGCGACCATCCTCGACGGCGATGGTCACGGCCCGATCATCGCCTGCAACAGCTACGAGGGGTCCGACCCGGTACTCTCCGGCTTGACCATCACCAACGGTGACGCCCTGCACCATTCGGGCGGCGACCTCGACGGCGATGGCGACACGGACCAGTCCGACCTGGGCATTCTGCTCGCTGACTACGGTTGCACGCCTTGATGCCTTCGTCGCGAAGTGTTCGGGAGGGTATTAGAGAACATGTACTGGAGTGTTTGATAATACTCGGAGGATAGGAGAATGCGAGCGGTAGGAACAAGCGTACGACGGCTCATCATGGGTCTAGGCGCGGTCTTGGGCATGGGTGTCGGTGTGGGTCTGACGGGACAGGCGCACGCGCTGGGGTGCGACCCGGTCCAAACGGCCAAACTCCTCGCAGACGACGGGGCGGCGGATGACTGGTTCGGCTGCTCCGTCTCCGTCAACGGCAACACCGCCGTCGTGGGGGCGTACCGCGACGACGACCACGGCGGCAACTCCGGCTCGGCGTATGTGTTCGAGAAGATAGGCGGCATCTGGTCGCAGACCGCCAAGCTCACCGCCGACGACGGGGCGGCGGATGACCACTTCGGCTGCTCCGTCTCCGTCAGTGGCGACACCGCAGTCGTGGGAGCGGTCTGGGACGACGACCACGGCTCTTACTCCGGCTCGGCGTATGTGTTCGAGAAGATAGGCGGCGTCTGGACACAGACCGCCAAGCTCACCGCCGACGACGGGGCGCATCATGACTACTTCGGCTGCTCCGTCTCCATCAGCGGCGACACCGCCATCGTGGGGGCGGCTGGCGATGACAACCACGGCAGCGACTCCGGCTCGGCGTATGTGTTTGAGAAGGTAGGTGGCGTCTGGACGCAGGCCACCAAGCTCACTGCGGACGACGGGGCAGAGTATGACCTCTTCGGCAACTCCGTCTCCGTCAGCGGCGACACCGCAGTCGTGGGGGCAAGACACGACGACGACCAAGGCAGCGACTCCGGCTCGGCGTATGTCTTCGAGAAGGTGGGCGGCGTCTGGACGCAGGCCGCCAAGCTCACCGCCGACGACGGGGCGGAGTATGACTGCTTCGGCGAGTCCGTCTCGGTCAGCGGCGACACCGCAGTCGTGGGGGCGTTCTTTGACGACGACGACGGTGACAACTCCGGCTCGGCGTATGTCTTCGAGAAGGTAGGCGGCGTCTGGACACAGGCCGCCAAGCTCACCGCCGACGACGCAGCGTACTATGACCTCTTCGGCAACTCCGTCTCCGTCAGCGGCGACACCGCAGTCGTGGGGGCGTACGGCGACTACAGCTCCGGTTCGGCGTATGTGTTCGAGAAGGTAAGCGGCGTCTGGACACAGGCCGCCAAGTTCACCGCCGACGACGCAGCGTACTATAGCGATATCTTCGGCTGCTCCGTCTCCGTCAGCGGCGACACCGCCGTCGTGGGGGCGAGAGGCGACGACGACCAAGGCGACGACTCCGGCTCGGCGTATGTCTTCGACCTCAACTGCGATTGCCCCGGCGATCTCGATGGCGATGGCGATACGGACCAGGCCGACCTCGGCATCTTGCTCGCCAGCTATGACGTCGATGACGGCGGCGACCTCGACGGCGACGGTGACACCGACCAGTCCGACCTGGGCATACTGCTCGCTGACTACGGCTGCGGCACGGAGGGCTGACGACCGCCGGCTTCACGGCAATACCGCAATCCACAAGGTCCCGGCCGCCAAGCCCGGGTCTTGTCATTGCTCCCTGGCTGAGTCGCCGCGCCTCCGAATTCCGGCATGGGGTGACCACGGTGTCGTGTCAACCTCCGAGAAGTTGATTGACGTCGATCGTTCGAGATGCTGAGATGATGAGGCAATGCTCATCGGCGGCTAGAATGCAACGCCGTGCGGAATCGGCGCAGCACATGAGTCGCGTATGAGACGCCATTGCGCGTCAGTGGGCAGCGAATCCGATGATCGGTATACCTTCAACATGGAGGTGAGTAGAACATGCGACGCAAAACAGCGCGTATTCTCTCGGTTGTCCTGGTCCTTGCGGCCTTGTTGCTCACGCTCATTCTCTGGCAACTCTTCGGTCCGGATGCGCTTGACCGTGAGATGACAGCGTGGCGACGGGCTGGGCTGCCGCTCACATACGAGGATTGCGAACCGCTCGTCCCGCCGGAGGACCAAAACGGCGCTCTGCGTTACCTGAAGATCATCTCGCCCCTTGATGCTGACGTCATCGAGTATGGGGTCCGCGATGGCTGGCACGAGCTTGATGATCTCGCTGCCCTTCGAGCGGCAACGGCGCCGTTCGACGAACTGCTTGAGGAGGCGCACGAACTGGCGCGATCGCCCCATTCATGGGCCTGGCCCAAGTCGGAATTCGAGCTGCTCCCCGAGCTCGCGGCTGACCGCGACCTTGTCAGGCTGCTGCGTGCGGCTGCAGTCGCATCGGCCGTGCAGGACGACCCCGCTGGTGCGGCGGAACTGATCGAGACGGGCCTCCTTCTCAACGGCCGCTGCTCGAGCCGACCCGGATTGATCAGCTGGCTGGTTCTTCTGGCGAGCGACAGTATGCTGCTGGAGACGCTGGAGCGATGTGGAGCGCAGGCGCCCCTGCCCGATAGGCGGATCGAGGAAATACTCGAAGGCCGGCAGTACCGGGGAAGGCTGATGCGGGCATGCTATACGGATGTAGCCGCTCTTCTTGAGTGGGATGTCGTACAGGAAGCGCTGAGAACAGTCTCGCGCATTCCCGGACTGAATAGGATGGCAAGGAATGATCTCGCCGCGCATCTCGTGATGATGCGTGAGGCTTCCGAGCATCTCTCCAAGTCATACTACCTGCAAGAGGATCCTCGGTGGACGCCAACGGTGTTCAGCGAGACGTATTCGCCTGAGGGTAAACTGCTGGTGCTGAATGCCAATGCGGCGGCCGCCGAGATCAAGCGACGACAAGCGCTGCTGGCGATACGTCTTCGCCGGGCCAAGGCACTGCATGGCAGTTACGCGGCGGCGCTTGAGCATGTGGAGATTCTGAAGAACCCGGTGACCAATGAGCCGCTTGTGGTGGATCTCGAGGGTGAGGGATTCGTCATCAGAGCACCGGTACCCGATGATTGGCCCTTGGACGGGGGCTATCGCGGGGAGGGGCTCATCTGGCGCTGGGAGGAGTAGTGAGTTGCCCACTCCGAGCGGTGCCCGGCTCATGCTCTTCCGACGATGGGTCGTCTGTCTCCAGCGTGTCTTGGTCTTCCCCTCTTGAGCAGCGGCGCAGCGTTCACGAACCACATCCTTTGGCCAGCCTCACCACAACACCACGGCGCCGCGGACCGACACGCGGCGCTTTGCGTGCGCTGCGAGCCGCCCGTCCGTGTCGAGTACACTGATTGACACCCGCGCCGATGCTACGCCGACGCCGACCGCAAGGGCCTGCCATGAAACCCACATCCGCACTGCGCACCATCCGAAACGTTCGACGAGCACGCGAAATCCTCACCGTTCTCGTCAGCCACGGCTTCGGCGACGTGGTGCAAGAACTCGGCCTGGACCGGCTGGTCGTGAAAGGTCTGACGCTCGCTCGCCTCAAGAAGCCGGATGCGGAACTCAAGCGAGTCCCATACAGCGTCCGCATCCGCCAAACCCTGGAGGAGCTTGGCTCGACGTTCATCAAGCTCGGCCAAATCCTCGCCACCCGCCCGGATCTGATCCCGCCTGGCTGGGCGGAGGAGTTCCGCAAGCTCCAGGATGACGTGCCGCAGGTCGAGTTCAGCAAGATCCGCGCGCAGCTCGAAGCTGAGTTCCCCGATCGGCTTGACGATGTGTTTCAGTCCATCGAGCCTGAAGCGATCGCCGCGGCATCCATCGCCCAGGTGCATCGGGCGGTGCTCAAGGATGGCAGCCCGGTCGTGCTGAAGATCCTTCGGCCGGGCATTCGCAAGCAGATCAGATCGGACATGGAACTGCTGCGGTTCTTCGCAGCCTTCGTCGAGGATCACTTCGCCAACCTCGGTTACAGCCCGACGGATGTCGTCGATCAGTTTGCCCGTGAACTCGCCAGGGAGGTTGATCTTGCGCACGAAGCCCGCTCGACGGACCGCTTGCGGCGCGACTTCAAGGACAACGACAACGTCAGCTTTCCGAAGGTGTACTGGGAGGCCAGCACGGACAAGGTGCTCGCGCTGGAGGAGATCAAGGGCGTCCTGCTCTCGCGCATCGAGGATGGACAGTTCACCGAAGATGAGCTTCGGACGATCGTGGCGACGGGCGCGGACGCGGTCTTTCGCCAATGTCTCGAAACGGGCTTCTTCCACGCCGACCCGCATCCGGGCAACATCTTCGTTCTGCCCGACTGCCGAATCTGTTTTATCGACTGTGGTATGACCGGGCACATTGAGCCGGCGCTGGCTGAGCTGCTCGCGGATCTGGTCCAGAGCGTGGTGAATGTTGATCTGGACCGCGTGATCGACGTCGCCATCAGCATCGGTGACGCCGATCCGGTCATCGCCCACGATCGAGCCTTCCGCGCCGATGTGTGGGAGTTCATTTCACGGTTCACAAGCAGTTCGTTCGATCAGCTCGATGTCGGCGACCTGTTGCAGGACTTTTTCGACAGGATTCGCCGCCACCACTTGCGGTGTCCCGCCGACATGGTCTTTCTCATCAAGGCGATCACGACGATCGAGGGTGTCGGCGAACAGATCGCCCCCGACTTCGACATCATCGGCTACGTCCGCCCCTACATCGAGCGGCTCGTTCGGCGGCGCTACGGCATCCGCGCGATGCGCAGGCGACTCCAAAACAGCATGATCGGCTACTCACAGTTGGCGGAGGATTTGCCCCGGCAGGTTCGTTCGCTGATGGTCAATCTGGAACGCAATCGGCTGACGATGAACGTCCAGCACGAAGGCTTGGATCGGCTCGGCGAACGCATCGACCGCGCCAGCGTCAACATCGCCGATGCGCTCTTCGTTGCGGCGCTCGTCGTCGGTTCGTCGATTTTGATCCTGGCGGACACAGCCAGCGGGACGACGGGCGTGCTGACGGTTCTCGCGATCATCGGCTACGCGGTGGCCGCATCGCTGACGGTCTCACGTATCCTGTTCAGACGCCGGCGCTAGGCCGAGCCGCATGCGGCTTCACGCCGGCGACCCGTCACGCGCGTGCCGATCATGACGCCTGGCGCGGCCTGTGGGATCATGTCTCATTGCTATTCCCACACCGAACTTGCCTCACGCGACAACCGACATAGCCTATGTAGAGACGGCACGCACACAGCGACCGTCCGATAGCCACCATTCGATCAGACAGAGGATCCTTCATGGGTCGGCACGAAAGAAAAGCATTCTCCCGCTCCGCCACCCCTCGGCCGAGGATCGAGACGCTCGAGTCGCGCAGGCTGCTCGACGCAACCGGCCTGTTCGAGGACCCGGCTACCACCGCCCTGACCGCCAGTGCCGGCAACGTCGCGCTCGCCGACATTGACGACGACGGCGACCTGGACATCCTCATCGCACAGAGCGACGGCCTGCGGGTCCAGCTCAACGACGGGACCGGTTCGTTCACCGCGGGCACGCTCTACGGGGCCGGCACGGACTTCTCGTACCTTGCACTCGCCAACCTCGATGGCGATGACGACCTCGATGTCATCGCGGTCGAATCCAAAGGCTCGACCGACCCGGGCTTCATGCAGATATTCCTCAACGACGGAGCCGGCACGCTCACCGCGTCGGAAGATTGCGACACCCCGACCATCCCGTCGGATGTCACCACCGCTGACCTCGACGGTGACGGCGACCTGGACATCCTCGTGACCAGCCTCGGACAGCATGTTGTCTCCATCTTCTACAACGACGGCAGTGCACACTTCACCGGTCCGACAAACTGGTCGGCTGGCACGTTCCCCGTCATGGTCGTCGCTGCGGACTTCAAGGGCGACGGCTTGATCGAAATCGCAACCGTCGGACTCGGCGACAACCGGGTCCGCATCCTTCGCCTTTTTGCTGAAGGTCTCTACATCGCGGACGGCGCGTACAACGTCGGAGCACAATCCCACGCCATGGCGGCCGCCGACCTCGACGGCGATGGCGACCTCGACATCGTCACCGGAGACCAGTTCGGCGCGGGCTTCGCCGTCTTGCTCAACAACGGCGACGGCACGTTCGCTGACTTCACCCCGGTCAGCGCGGCCGACGGCATCAAGGCCGTCAAACTCGCGGATGTCAATGACGACGGCGCTGTGGACATCATCGGCGCGGGTATCACCGGAGCCAGCCTGTTCGTCGCAACGGGCAACGGCGACGGCACATTCGATTCAGCCACCGCGTTTGACGCAGGCGAAGCGCCCAACGATGTCGCGGCCGGCGATGTCAACGACGACGGCTACCTCGATCTCGTCTCCGTGGGCAACAACAACCGTGCGATCCTGCTCAACACGCTCGTCGAGCCGCCTCCCGCGCCGACTTCCGTCGATCTCGCCGACGCCGCCGACACCGGATCATCGTCAACCGATGACATCACGCAACTCAACAACGCAGCCGGGTCGCTGCTGTCATTCACAGTCACCGGCACGCAGATTGGCGCAACCGTGCGCGTGTATGCGGGCGGCATCTTGATCGCCGAAGCCGTGGCTGACAGTGCGACAACGACGCTCACGGGAAACGGCACGGAGCTTGCCGACGGCGATCACGCGATCACCGCTCTTCAGTCGCTCGCCGGACGTGACAGCGCTTCCGCTCCCGGATTCACACTCACGATCGACACGACCGCCCCCGTCTTCACAAGCGCTGCCGATCCGACAGCGACCGAAGGCGAACAGTACACCTACGATGCCGCCACCGACGATGAACAAACCGGTCAGGCGATCTATAGCATCGCAACCGGTCCGGCGGCGGCAACGATCGACGCCGCGACCGGCGAGTTCACGTGGACGCCCGCACTCGCCGACATCGGGTTGCACAACGTGACGATTCACGCAACGGATGTCGCGGGCAACGTGGGTGAGCAACCGTTCGCGCTCAGCGTCGAAGCCGGCGTCCCAAGACCGGACCTCGCCGCGGCACTCGACACGAGCGCCTTGCCGCAAACGCTCGTCCCGGGCGACAAGGGCAAGGTCTATGTCACGCTCCAAAACGAAGGCGACGGCCAATCGCAGGGCACCGTCACCATCACGATCCTCGCATCGACGGACCAGACAGCCGACGCAGGCGATGCGATCATCGGACAGGTCATCGGTAAGACCGCGGAGATCAACGCTGGCAGTAGCAAGACGTACCGCGTCAAGATCAACGTGCCCGGCGACGCAGAGGCCGGCCAGTACTACCTCATCGCCCAGGTTGATACAAGCAACATCGTCGGCGAACGAAGCACCGACAACGATACCGCTGTCACCGCGACACCGACTGACGTCGCCTGGCGCTTCGGCACATTCGACGAGCGGAGCAACGTGAAACTGACCGTCGCCGATGCGCAAGGTACGCTCATCACGTTCAAGTTGAGTGTCGCCGGTTTCGGCGAGATCACGGGCGGTAGCGCCATGACGCTCATTACGCTCACCGGCACTGGCGCCGCCAGTACGCTCAAGATCGCCTCAGCAGACAACGCGCCGATCACGCTCAACGATGTCACCGCAACGGGCCCGCTCAAGGCGTTCAAGGCCAAAACCGCGACGATTGCAGGCACGTTCCACGCAACCGCAGCCGTCGGCGCCATCCAATGGGCAGCTCTGAGCGGTACGGTTGACGCAGCAGGTATCACAACCGTCAAGCTCAGCGGTCATAGCAGCGGCGACTGGCAGATCGCCGGCACCGGACTCGGCAAGGCAACCATCCACGGATCAGTCACAGCCGGGGCCTTCACTGTCGCCGCCAGCACCGCCAAGTTCACCGTCAAGGGTTCCGTCGAAGCCGCCGCCTCCATCACGCTCGCAACCGCACTGAATATCAAGATCACAGGCAACCTGCTCGGCGACATCACACTCATCAGCGCTAACAAGGTCACAGTCGGTGGGCAATGGTCCGGCACGTTCACCGCGACAACGGCGAATGACCAAGGCGTCGGCAAGTTCACCATCAAGGGCGCCGCGCTGAACGCAACGCTCGACGTGATGGCTGATGTCGGCAACGCTACGTTCGCCTCGCTCGACAACGTCAACATCTACGTCGGCGTCGATACCGGCGCCCTCGCGGCGCTCGGCGATCTGCCCAACGCCTTCGCGCGCGATTCGCTCGTCTCCAAGCTCAAGGTCAAGGGCGCGACGCGCGGCGCGACCCTCGCCGCACAGCGATTCGGGAACCTCGGCTTGCAAGAGGTGCTCCCCGACGCCACGCTCGCCCTTGCAGCGACAACCGTCACCAAAGCAACCATGACGCTCGAAGGCGACCGCTACACATTCAAGGATGACGCCGTCTTCCAGGACACGCCCGCCCTCCCATACCTCAATATCGTGCAGATCTAGCAGCTCGCGGCTTCGCGCACCCGCCAAGAACCCCCATCACCCCCATCACCCGCGCCCCAGCCGCGCCGCTGCGGTATCCTGACGCCCGGTCGCATCCTCAGAGCAGCGAGGCATCCGGTGCAGCGCATCACGCCCGAGTTCGAGCACGAGTACGAAGAGGAACTCACCGAGTTGTTCCGTGCGCGACTGCTCTGGTACCTCGCCACGATGATCGTGCTCACGCTCGGGTCCGCAGGCTTGGTCATCGGTGCGGCGCAGTTGCAATCGCTGCTCACCGACCGGGCGGCGAACCTTCTCCAAGTGCTCCTGGCGACGGCGATCCCGACAATCCCCGCGTGCATCGTGTACGGCTGCGGCCTGGCGTGGACACTGCGCCGAACACGGACGCGCAGCGACCTGCTCAAGACCGTGTGGTGGATCATCCAACTCGATGTGCTCGTGCAGACGCTCGTGATCCACGGGGCGATCAAGCTCGGCGTCATTCGGCTGGACGAGCCGGGCTGGTTCGCCATTCTCCTCTCGCACACCATCGCGTGCCTGTTCATCCCGTGGACGGTGCGACAATGTCTGCAAGCGTTCGCCCCGCAACTCTGGATCTGGGCGATGGGACTCGCGCTCTTCACCGGCGGTGTATCGGCCGTCTTCCCCGATGTCTTCTTCGCGCCGCTCGTTGCCGTGCCGGGCGTGCTCATCTGTGCGTGGCGCATGCAGAGCCTCGAACGCAGCTTCGATCACCGTATGGTCAGGCGGGCGTTCTCGACGATCAAACGCGAGCTTGTCGATGCGCGCCGCTTGCATGAATCGCTCTTTCCTCCGCCGATCACCCAAGGCGCGATCCGACTGGCGTACTCGTATCAACCCATGCGACAGATCGGCGGCGACTACCTGCACACGCACACCGATGAGTTCGGCCGACTCCATGTCGTGCTCATCGACGTGACCGGGCACGGCATCGCCGCAGCGCTCACCGTG
The DNA here is from genome assembly GCA_023135165.1 of Phycisphaerales bacterium. Taxonomy (GTDB): domain Bacteria; phylum Planctomycetota; class Phycisphaerae; order Phycisphaerales; family JAGLTS01; genus JAGLTS01. The sequence continues at coordinate 23,963 of JAGLTS010000021.1, forward strand.
AACCGCCTCGCCGGCGAGATCGAACGGCTCCACGCGGAAGGGCTGGCTACCGCCGATCTGAATCAGGATGGACAGCTCGATCCCGGTGAACTGCTGACGGCGCTGAATCGCTACATCTGGTTGACGCTTTCCAGGCACAGCGTCTTCGCAACGGCGCTGTGCATTCGGCTTGACCCGGGCGATGGTGACAGGCCGGGCGTGCTGGCATGGGCGAGCGGCGGACACCCACCCGCGCTCGTGCGCCGTGCGTCCGGCGGGCTTGATGAACTGGATTCCACGACATTCCTGCTCGGCGCGATCCCGCCCGATCAGTTCGACGCCGAGGAGCAATCACTTCCGCTCTCCACCGGTGACTGCGTCATCGCATACACCGATGGCGCATTCGAGAATGCCGACCGGTTCGGACGTGCATTTGGACTGAAACGACTGCGCGAGACGATCGCCGCATCACCGCGCACGGAGATCGAGTGCGTGCAGTACGTGCGGCGGGTGATCGACATGTTCCGTCACGGTCCGAACGACGATGACATCCTGATCGTCGCAGCGTCGATGTGCGCTGCCGGCGTGTTGCAGCACAAGACCGACGACCTATTCGCAGTCGCCGCAGCACATCCCGCATCGTCGTGACCAGCAATCCGCCTCGGAGGCAGAAAAGCGGCTGTGTTGTTTGTCAAGCTGTAGTCTGGGGATTTCTCCAAGGTTGACGCTCACGCCCGGACCTCTGGAGCGGTCCTTTTGCTGGCGTCGCGACCCGTTTGGACGCAGATCTCGTCCACAAGCGAGCAGATTGGGCTTTGACTGCCGCGAGGCGGGTGGCATACTGGTGTAAGACGGCCCGGCGATGGTGCCGGGCGAAGGTCAAATGGGGAATGTCGGCCAAGGTGGCACTTCGGCTTGCGCCTATCAGGCAGATGAAAGGGAGAACGAAAATGAAGTGCAGGTTTCTGACGTTCGTCTCATCGCTGCTCATAGCCACGCTAGGCGCCAACCGTCACCTTCTGGCGGAGCAGACGGGCTCGATCGTCGGCTGGGGCTTGATGGTTGTCGGCGTCGACCTCAGCGGCGACTTCGTTGCCGTCGCGGCGGGCTGGAACCACAGTCTCGGTCTGAAGGCGGATGGCTCCATCGTCGCCTGGGGATACAACGGCCACGGCCAATGCGACGTGCCGACGCCGAACAGCGACTTCGTCGCCGTGGCGGGGGGCTGGCTCCACAGTCTCGGCCTGAAGGCGGACGGCTCCATCGTGGCATGGGGAAGCAACGAGTACGGCCAATGCGACGTGCCGACGCCGAACAGCGACTTTATCGCCGTCGCGGCGGGTGGGTACTACAGTCTCGGGTTGAAGGCGGACGGCTCCCTCGTGACCTGGGGAAACAACCAGTACGAGCCGACGCCGAGCGGCGGCTTCGTTGCCGTCGCGTCGGCCGATGAACACAGTCTCGGTTTGACGGCGGACGGCTGCATCGTGGCCTGGGGAGACAACCACACGGGGCAATGCGACGTGCCGACGCCGAACAGCGACTTCCTCGCCATCGCGGCGGGCGCGTTCCACAGTCTTGGTCTGAAGTCGGACGGCTCCATCGTGGCCTGGGGATGGAACGACGACGGCCAATGCGACGTGCCGCCGCCGAACAGCAACTTCCTCGCCGTCGCGGGGGGCGATCGCCACAGTCTGGGTCTGACGTCGGACGGCTCCATCGTGGCCTGGGGAGATAACACCGAGGGTCAATGCGACGTGCCGACGCCGAATATCGACTTCGTCGCCGTCGCGGGGGGCGCGCACCACAGCCTCGGTCTGAAGGCGGACGGCTCCATCGTGGCCTGGGGATACAACAACAGCGGCCAATGCGACGTGCCGACGCCGAACAGCGATTTCATCGCCGTCGCCGCGGGCGGATCCCACAGTCTCGGTGTCAAGACCATTGGCCCGCACGACTGCCCCGGAGACCTCGACGGCGACGGCGACACGGACCAATCCGACTTGGGCATTCTCCTTGCCTCATACGAGGTTGACGACGCAGGCGATCTCGACGGCGATGGAGATACAGATCAGAACGACCTCGGCATACTGCTCGCTGACTACGGCTGCGGGTCTTGACTTGGTCTGCACGACGCCAAGGTGGCACTTCGGCTTGCACCTATCAAGCAGGTGCAAAGGAGAACCAAGATGAAGTGCAGGTTTCTGACGTTCGTCTCATCGCTGCTCATCGCCACGCTCGGCTTGGGCCGTCACCTCCTGGCGGAGGAAACGGGCTCGATCGTCGGCTGGGGCTCGCAGGTTGTCGGCGTCGACCTCAGCGGCGACTTCGTCGCCGTCGCGGCGGGCGAGGCCCACAGTCTTGGTCTGAAGGCGGACGGCTCCATCGTGGCCTGGGGAGGGAACGATGACAGCCAACGCGACGTGCCAACGCCGAATGCCGATTTCATCGGCATCGCGGCGGGCCTCTGGCACAGTCTCGGGTTGAAGGCGGACGGCTCCGTCGTGGCTTGGGGAAACAACTGGGACGGCCAATGCGACGTGCCGACGCCGAATGCCGATTTCATCGGCATCGCGGCGCTCTACACGCACAGTCTCGGTCTGAAGGCGGACGGCTCCATCGTGGCCTGGGGATACAACCAATACGGCCAATGCGACGTACCGACGCCCAACAGCGACTTCGTCGCCATCGCCGCGGGCTCGTACCACAGTCTCGGTCTGAAGGCG
>JAGLTS010000022.1 GCA_023135165.1 Phycisphaerales bacterium
CCGGATCGACAGTCCGGTACTCTATCCAATTGAGCTACCGCCCCAAACAAATACCGTATTCTGTGCCGCAGCATGCCGCAGCAGGGATCGTGACTGTATCGGCAACCCCCGCCGTGTCAAGCACACAATCCGCGATCCGCTGAAGATGTCAGCCCCAGCCCAACACGCCCCCAGGCGCGCAGCGCGCTACTTGCCTTCGAACCACGTCGCCGCCGCGGCTGCATCCACCTTCAGCGGAACCTGCAGCGCCATCACCTGCTCCATCCGCTCTGCGACGTGCTGCATCACGCGCTGCGTATCACACTCAGGACACTCGAACACCAACTCATCGTGGATCTGCAAGAGCATCTTCGCATCGCGCGACACTTCGGGCAGCGACCGGTGCAGGTCGATCATCGCGAGCTTGATGAGGTCGGCTGCGGACCCTTGCACGACGCTGTTGATCGCCATGCGAGCGCCCAGCGCCCGCTGCTGCGGATTGTTTGACGCGATCTGCGGGATGGCCCGCCGCCTGCCGAGCATCGTCTCGACGTAGCCGAGGCGCTGTGCGTGATCGATGCACCGCCCAAGGAACTCGTCGATGCGTGGAAAACGCTTCTTGTAGTCGTCGATGATCCGCGCCGCTTCTTCAACGGTCCAAGGCGAGCCGTCCGGGTGTGCACCAAGCCTGCGCGCTAAACCGAACGGCGTGATGCCGTAGACGATGCCGAAGTTCACCATCTTCGCGCCGCTTCGCTGCTCGCGCGTGACATCGTCGACGGGGGTGTCGAAGACCTCCGCAGCGACGACTGTGTGAATGTCCACATCCCGCTGAAATGCGTCGATCAGTGCAGAATCGCCGGAGAGATGCGCGAGGATGCGCAGTTCGATTTGCGAGTAATCGGCGCTGACGAGCGTGTTGCCCGGCTCAGCCTTGAACGCCTTGCGGATCTCACGGCCGATCTCCGTTCGGATCGGGATGTTCTGAAGATTCGGCTTACTCGAACTGAGCCTGCCCGTCGCGGCGACCGTCTGGTTGAACGATGCGTGCACACGGCCGGTATCGGGGTTAATCGCAGCCGCGAGCGCGGTCAGATACGTGTTCACGAGCTTGGTGAGCGTGCGATACTCGACGATCAGCGTGGGGATGGGCGATGTGACATCAGGGTCGGCTGCGAGCTTTTCAAGCACTTCGACATCCGTGGAATAGCCCGTCTTGGTCTTCTTGATGGGCCGAAGCCCCAATCCGGGATCGGCTGCGTCGGTCGGACTGAACAGGATGTTCGAAAGCTGTTTGGGCGAGTCCGGGTTGAACGGCCGAGGCGCAGCGTTCTGGATGTCACCCTTCAAGCCGCTGATTCGTTCCCTCAGCAGATCCGCCTGACGATCGAGTTCATCCGGGTCGACGCGGATGCCGTTCCATTCCAGTTCAGCAAGCACAGCGACCAGCGGCATCTCGGTGTCGCGGAAGAGTTTTTCGATCCCCATCGCACGAAGTTGCGGCTGAAAGTGCTCCTTGAGACGAAGCGCGATGTCCGCATCCTCCGCTGCGTACGTCGCTGCGACATCAAGGGGGACCTGATCGAACGTCTTCTGCGTCTTGCCGCGACCCTTCGTGCCGATCAAGTCGGTGATCGGAATGCAGTGGTGGTTGAGCAAACCCAGTGCGAGGTAGTCGAGCTTGTGACTCGAACGGGATGCATCGACGAGGTAGCTCGCAACCATCGTGTCGAAGAGGGCGCCTCGCATTGAGACGCCCGCGTTGCGGAGGATGAGCAGATCAAACTTCAGGTTGTGGCCAACCTTCGGTTTGTCGGGGTCTTCGAGGATCGGGCGCAGGGCTGCCAGGACCGTCTCGGCATCGAGGTGTAACGCCGGGTCGGGTGAACGGATCGGGATATACGCACCGGTCATCGGCTTGACCGACACGCTGATACCGCACAGGTTCGCCCGGCGAGGCGACAGACTGTCGGTCTCCGTGTCGACCGCGATCCATTCCGCTTTCTTCAGTTCGCGCACCAGCGAGTTGAGCTGCGTGGTCGTTGTGATGCACGCATACTCTCCGCGCTGCGTGTCGTCGGCAACGGGTTGAGGCGCTTCCGCGCAATCAACACCTGCGAACAGACTGTCGGGCGGCGCAGCCGCGGACGCGCGTGCATCGGCATCAGCTTGCATGGGCTGTCCGGTGAGAGTTGCCAGATCATTGCGATGGCGACCGAACCCAAGCTGCTTGAGAATCAGATCGACGTTGCCGAGCGGCATCATCGCCGGGTCGGCGCTCGCCGATTCCAGATCGAAGTCGATCTGAACGTCTCTGCACAGCGTGACGAGTTGCCTGGAAAGAGGCAGCTTCTCGCGGGCGGCGAGGATGTTCTCCTTTCGCTTGCCCTTGAGCGATTCGATGTTGTCGAGCAGTGCATCGACGCTGCCGAACTCCGCGATGAGCTTCGCCGCCGTCTTGACGCCGATGCCGGGCACGCCGGGCACGTTGTCGACCGTATCGCCCGCCAGCGTGAGCATGTCCGCGACTTGCGCCGGGGCCAGGCCGTGCTTTTCACGGAGTGCGTCTTCGTCGAGCACCTCATCGGACGAGGAGTCGAACATGTCGACGCGCTCGCCGAGAAGCTGCATGAGATCCTTATCTTTAGAAACAATGCGTATATGCAGATCGGGGTCGGCATCGTCACCGGTCAGCCGTGTGGCGAGCGTGGCGATCACGTCATCCGCTTCGTACCCCGGCGCGGCGAGCACCGGAATGCGCATCGCCTCAAGGATCTCCAGGCATCGCTCGACCTGCGGGCGGAAATCATCCGGCGGCGCATCGCGGTTCGCTTTGTACTCCGGATACAGCTCAGAGCGGAATGTCGCCTGCTCGCCGCCGACGTCGATGACGACCGCAAGGTAATCGGGCTTCTGCTCGCGCAGGAGTTTGATGAGCATCGACACGAAGCCGTACGTGGCGTTAGTCGGCTCGCGCGTGACGGGGCTGGTCATGCGGTTTCGGATGGCGTAATACGCGCGGAAGAAAGCAGCATGTCCGTCGATGAGGTAGAGCGTCTTCACAACGTCAGCATAAGCGACACATGGTCTGCCTGCTCGCTGCCCGAATGCGCCGGCGCGTCCTTCTACCAATCGCGCATCGGAATCTTGAGGTGGTGTTCATCCGCGACTTGTCGTGCGAGGTCGTAACCGGCATCGCAGTGACGGAAGACGCCCATCGCCGGGTCGTTTGTGAGGACGCGGCGTAGTCGCTGCGCCGCCTCGGGCGTACCGTCCGCGACGATGACTTGGCCGGCGTGCTGGCTGAACCCGATGCCCACGCCGCCGCCGTGATGGAAGCTGACCCATGATGCGCCGGCTGCGGTGTTGACGAGCGCGTTAAGGATGGCCCAGTCGCTGACCGCATCCGTGCCATCCTTCATGCCTTCCGTCTCGCGGTTGGGCGATGCGACGGAGCCGCAATCGAGGTGGTCACGCCCGATCACGATCGGCGCGCTGACCTTCCCATCCGCGACAAGCTGGTTGAATGCAAGTCCCGCCTTGGCGCGCTCACCCTGCCCGAGCCAGCAGATACGAGCGGGCAAGCCTTGCTGCGCGACGCGCTCCTCAGCAGCGTGCAGCCATTTCTTGAGCGCTTCATCCTTGGGGAACAACTCCATCAGCACCCAGTCCGTTTCGAGGATGTCGTTCGGATTGCCCGACAGCGCCACCCAACGGAACGGGCCTCTGCCGCGACAGAACTGCGGCCGAATGTATGCCGGTACGAACCCAGGGAACGCGAAGGCGTCAAAGTAACCGTTGTCATACGCGCGTTGACGCAGGTTGTTGCCGTAGTCGAACACGATCGAGCCGCGCGACTGCATCTCGACCATCATCCGTGTGTGCCGGGTCATCGTCTCGACGCTGAGGCGTTCGTAATCCTCGGGATAGAACGAGCGCAGCTCCTCCGCTTCGTGCGGCGTGAGTTGCTCGGGGACGTAGCTGAGCACATCGTGAGCCGGCGTCTGATCAGTAACGATGTCGGGGACGAGTTCTCGTTGCAGGATGCGGTCGTGCAGTTCGACGATGTTGCAGACCACGCCGATGGAGAGTCCCTCGCGGTGTTCAGCGCAGTGGAGGACACGATCGATTCCCGCATCGATGTCCGGAGCGATTTCATCGAGGTATCGCGTTTCGATACGCCTTTGAAGTTTGGTGCGGTTAACGTCGGCGATGAGGCACGCTCCGCCGTTGAGTGTGATGGAGAGCGGCTGCGCGCCGCCCATGCCGCCGCACCCGCCGGTGACGGTCCACGTGCCCGCCATGTCGTCGTGAAAATGTTGGCGAGCGCATTCGGCGAACGTCTCATACGTACCCTGCAGGATGCCCTGCGTGCCGATGTAGATCCACGAGCCTGCCGTCATCTGGCCGTACATCATCAGGCCCTTGGCGGCGAGCTCGTCAAAGTGTTGTTGCGTCGCCCATCGCGGGACGAGGTTGCTGTTGGCGATGAGCACTCGCGGCGCGTCGGGATGCGTTTCGAGGATGCCGACCGGCTTACCCGACTGGACGAGCAGTGTCTCGTTGGGTTCGAGTTGTTTGAGCGATGTGATGATCGCGTCAAAGGCAGCCCAACTGCGCGCCGCCTGGCCTCGCCCGCCGTACACCACGAGGTTGTCGGGGTCTTCCGCGACATCCGGGTCGAGGTTGTTCATGAGCATGCGCATCGCGGCTTCAGCCTGCCATGTCTTGCAGGTTCGGCTCGGCCCGGTCGGGGCGCGGACGGTTCGTGCGACGGCGTCTTTCGTGTCGAGCGTCATCATCGGTTCGCACTCCTCACACCCGACGCGGGCGTGCATGCAACGGCGGAGGTGATCCTCCACCATCACCATCTCCGCGGAACATACACAGGACAAGCCCCATTTGGAAAAAACGGCGCAGTTCCGCGCGAAACCTTCGGTCCATCGCCGCGCCCGCCTGACCCCTGTGCGCATCTCGGCAGCGACCGGGCCGGTACGCAGCGCTGGGCCGGCCTCACACAACGACATGGCTGGAAGACCCGCTGGGGCCTTGGCTGCGACCGCGTGGGCTTGCCGTCGCTGCGCGTCGAGGCTATGACAGAACCATGACGCATTCCCGGAAGAGATGGATCGCCATCATCGCAAGCTGTGTGATCGCAGGCCCGTTGTGCCGATCGCTGCTGGGTGCGATGACGACCGGTGACGGTGGGCCCGGCCTGTCGGTGCTGCTCTCCCCGGATCTGATCGTCTCAGCGGCGGCGGTTCTGGCGGCGATGCTCGTCGGCGTCGTCTCCGCCCGATTCTGCGGGCCTCGCGTCGGGCTTTTTGTCGCCGGCCTGCCGCTCGTCTGGACGGCGCTGGGCATGGGACGCATGGACGACGTACTCAGGTGCGCCCAGGCGACCGGATCAGGCACGACGGCTGCGATGTGGGCGCTCTCGATCGAGACGCTCCTGCTCGGGGTCGTCATCGGCGCCGGCGTGTGGGTCATCATCCTCGCCAGCCCGGAATGGACCCGCCGCGACCTGAGCAACCCGCTGACCAAATCGTCCGCGATCGGGTTCGGCGCAGCGTTCGTCGTCACCGCTGCGGTCACGTGGCTGGTGGCCCGATCGGATCTGGAAGGACAAACGGCGGCTGCATGCTGGATCGGAGCCATCATCGGAGCCATGGCGGGCCGGGTCGTCGCACAGCAAGCGTCCACCGTAGCGCTCGTGGCGGCGGTGGTGGCGGTCGGTGTCGTCGGTCACGCGCTCGGGGCGATCCTGGCCGGCGACCACGCGATCGCTGAGTCGAACGCGAACACTCTCTGGTCGCTCAGCAGGCCACTTCCGATGATGTACATCGCTGCGGCGCTCGTCGGCGCGCCGGGAGGCTCCGCCTGGGGCTTGTCGCTTGTCGGACGGGTCGAGCACGAGCAGGGCTGAACCGGCTGCTTTCGTGACATGAGAGGCTGAAAACACAGCCGCCTCCGCATACGATGGGGGGCTGCCCGGACGCCATCCGTTTGGGCTTGCTCCGCAGAAAGGGAACCCACGTGCCCACAACCGCCCCGGACGACGCTTCCTCCCACCCCGGCTCGCCGACCGACGCCTCGCAGCGCACGATGCCCGACGTCCAGGCTGCCGTCGATCGGCGGCGAATCGCCATCGACAAGGCGGGCGTCACGGACATCACCTACCCGATCACGCTGCGCACCCCGGCCGGGGGCGAGTTCCACACCGTCGCTCGCGTGAACATGTACGTCGATCTGCCTCACGATCAGAAGGGAACCCACATGAGCCGGTTCCTGGAAGTGCTCAACGAGCACCGCGAGGGCGTTCGGCCGGACAACGTCAAGGACATCTGCAGGGCCATCAGGGACCGTCTCGACGCGGAGACGGCGCACCTTGAGCTGTCCTTCACCTACTTCATCGAGAAGCTCGCGCCCGTGACCAAGACGCCCGGACTCATGGATTACCAGGTCACATTCGAGGTGACGGCGGATGACGATGTTGACTTCGTGATGGGTGTCCGCGCCCCGGCGACGACCCTGTGCCCTTGCTCCAAGGAGATCTCCGCCTACGGAGCCCACAACCAGCGTTGTGAGATCGAAGCCAAGATCCGCTTTAAGGGCATGTTCTGGATCGAGGAGCTTGTGCAGATCATCGAGTCCGTCGCCAGCACCGAGGTCTTCAGCGTGCTCAAGCGTCCCGATGAGAAGTTCGTGACCGAGGATGCGTTCAACAACCCGAAGTTCGTCGAGGACATCGTGCGCGATCTGGCGGTTCGGCTCGAAGGGGAGGACCGTATCACGTGGTATGCGGTGAGCAGCAAAAACTTCGAGTCGATCCACAATCACAACGCTTATGCGCTGATCACGCGCGACAAGCAGGTTCGCGACTGAGGGGCTTCCCGCGAGCCGGGCGATGCTCATGCTCGCCTCACTGGTGCTGGGCGCTCCGGCTCGCCGTCAAAACATGGGCCTTTCGCTCGCCCTCGGTCGATGCGTACAGTGTCGGCTCCCCCGCTGAGCGCGCACAGGACCCGCATGAAAGACGGCAACCTCATCCCGAGCATGTTCCATCGTCGCCTGCTGCTGCTCGCTTCGCTCACGGTCATCGGCATGGTGGCGCTTGGATCGCAGCTTTTCTCGCTTACCATCGTGCAGGGCGGGGCGTTCCGGGATGACGCGCTGAGCAGGCTCATCAACCAGCAACTCATCCCCACCACACGAGGCAGGATCCTCGACCGGCGTGGCCGAGTCCTCGCAGCCGACGCCCCGAGCTACGCCCTTCACATCGACTACCGCGTACTCACCGATCAGTGGGCCTACTCCACCGCAGCCCGCGCCGCACGCATCGAATACCAGGATGTCTGGCGCGAGTTGACCGCCGCCCAGCGCGATCGCCTCATCGAGCGCGACTACCTGCCGCAGTGCCGCCGTCGCCTTGAACGGCTCTGGGGTGATATCGCCCACATCACGGGTGCGAGCCATCTGGAACTCGACCAGCGGCGGAATCGGATCATCGCGCAGGTCCAGCACACGTGGGCGGTCGTCTCAGCAAGGAATCTGCAGCGTGCTCGCCAGGAGAACCGCGCCAAAGAGCTCACCGTCGAGCCGATGCTGCGCGATGTCGCTGTGCCCATCCGTGAGCAGCGAGAGGCGCACACGCTCCTGGCGAACCTGGATGACGCCGCTGCCTTCGCCCTGCGCCGCCTCGCGGACAGCCCAGATGCGATCCGCGACTCCAGAGGCAGGCCGCTTGTCGAGGTCGTTGATTCCGGGTCGAGGGTGTATCCGCAGGATCGCCGAACCGTCACGCTCAGCCGAGCGCACCTGCCCCATCCGATCACACAGGATGACACCGTCAGCATCGACGTGTCGGGCGTTGCCTGGCACCTGCTCGGCTCCATGCGCGATCACATCGAGCGTGAAGATGTTGAGCGTGAGCCGCCTCGCTTTCGCACCGGGCCACATGCGGGCGAGATCAACCTGCGCGGGTATCGTGCCGGCGATTCGGTCGGCAACCGCGGACTTGAGACGTTCTACGAAGATCGCCTGCGGGGCACGAGCGGCTTGCTCCGTCATCATCGCGACACCGGTGAGGAGATACGAATCGCACCCGTGCCAGGCCGGGACTTGCAGCTCACCATCGACATCGACCTCCAAACCGCCATCCAGGCGATCATGGACCCGTCGTTCGGCCTGACCGTTGCACAGCCGTGGCACCGTTCCGCCTCACTCCAGACGGCTGAACATCAGAACCCGACGATCCCTGACGGCACGCCACTCACCGCAGCCGCAGTCGTCCTCGACATCCGGACCGGCGAGATCCTCGCGATGGTGACGAACCCGACGGTGGATCGTGACGCCTTCGACGAAGATCAGACCGCCTTCACGAGCGATGAGGTGAATCGGCCTCTCGTCAGCCGTGCGATCCAGATGCCGCTGCCGCCCGGATCGATCATCAAACCGCTCATCCTGTGCATGGGCGTCACGGAGGGTGTCTGGGATATCGACCGAACCGTCGAATGCCACGGCCACCTCCTTCCCAACCGAAACAACATCTACCGCTGCTGGATCTACCGCCCGAAGTTCGGCTTCCAGACGCACTTCCAGAAGTACGGCAAGGGGCTGGGCCCGTCGATGGCGATCGCCGAGTCGTGCAACATTTTCTTCTACACCGTCGCGCGCGAGCTTGGGCCGAGCCGCATTGCCAAGTGGTACCGCAGGTTCGGCGTCGGTCGGTCGATCATCTTCGGTCTGCCGGATGAAGCGCAATACCCCGGCCAGGTCGGAAGCCCCAATCGCGCGCTGCAGCTTCAGGATGCGATCCAGATGGGCATTGGGCAGGGGCCGGTGACGTGGACGCCGATGCACGCAGCCAACGCGCACGCGACCCTCGCGCGCGGCGGCGTCTTCCTTCCGCCGACGATCGTCCGCAGCGCCGACCTGCTCGTTGAGCACCACGCTGTCGATCTTCACTTGGACCCGCAAGCCGTCGAAGCGGCGCTTGATGGAATGCGCCAATCGGCGCAGGAATCCTACGGCACGAGCCATCACCTCTCGTTCCAAGGCTGGGGCAGGGAGCCGACCATCAACGTGCCCGGCGTCGTCATGCGCGCCAAGACGGGAACCGCACAAGCGCCGAGCCTTGTCCGAAACGAACCCGACGGCACGATGACGATACTCCGCAGCGGCGATCACGCCTGGTACGTCGGCTTGGTCGCAGCGGAGGGTGATGCCCAGCCGCGCTTCGCCGTCGCGGTATTCGTCGAGTACGGCGGAAGCGGCGGGCGCGTCGCCGGACCCATCGCAAATCAAATCATTTGGCAACTGCGCAAACTGGCGTACCTCTAGCACGGAGCATGTGTGACACCGCGCCGCAATGAACACAACGGTCACCGCTCAGATGCGCCGGCCCACGCGCCCGTCCCGGCGGACTTGCGGCCCGGCCTGCAACTGCGCGTCCGGCGCGACCTGTACCGGACGATCCGCGCCGGCGCGATGCCCCGTGTGCTTCTCCGTCATCCCGCGTGGATCACGCTCTTGTGCGCCGTTGCGTTGACCTGCCTCGGTATCTATGCAATCAACCTCACAGGCGGGCTGGATGCGGGCCTGAACACATTCGCCAAACGTCAACTCGTCTTCTTCGCCGTGGCGCTGTTCGCAGCAGCCGTCGTCGCATTGCCTCACTACAGGCGCCTCAACGACTTCGTCATCCCGCTCACGATTCTTGTGCTGCTTCTGCTCATCGTTGTGCTGTTACCCTTGCCGCGGTCCGTCATTCCGGTGCGCAACGGCGCGACGCGGTGGGTCAACCTCGGCTTCACCGACTTTCAGCCGAGCGAGTTGGTCAAGGTCGTCTTCGTCCTCGCCATCGCATGGCACTTGCAGCGGCGTGTCAGCCATCGCACGTTCCTGGGAATGCTGTTGCTTTTTGCCTATACCGCGATCCCCGTCGGATTGATCGTCGTCGAACCGGACCTGGGGACGGCGAGCCTCTTCGTCCCCGCGTTGATGGCGATGCTTATCGCCGCAGGGTCGAAGCTGCGTCACCTTTTCTTTGTCGCGGCGATGGGCGTCACGTTCGTTACCGTCGTCGTCGGCGCCTCGATGTATCTCGCAGCCCGGCCGGAGCCGAGCTACCCCCTCCTGCGCGAGCATCAGGTCCGCCGAATCCAGGCCATGGCCAACACGCTCACCGGCGATGAGAGCGGGGCTGACACGATCAACTACCAAGGCGACAAAGCGCGCACGATCGTCGGCGCAGGCCGCGTGTGGGGCATCGACGAACACACATCGCGCGCGACCGTCTACTTCAATGCGCTACCTGAAGATCACAACGACATGATCTTCGCCGTCATCTGCAATCGCTTCGGCTTCGTCGGCGGCTGCGTCGTCATCGGCCTGCACGGCGCGCTCGCCCTCTCCGCCTTCGGCGTCGCAGCGATGTGCCGCGATCCCTTCGGCCGACTTACCGCCGTCGGCTTCGGCGCCATGCTTGCAACACAGGCGACAGTCAATATCGGCATGACCGTCGGCCTGCTGCCGATTACCGGCATGACGCTCCCGTTCGTGAGTTACGGCGGGTCAAGCCTCGTCACTGGCTACCTTATGATCGGCCTGATCGTTAACATCGCCATGCGCCCCCCGGCGCATCTCTCCCGCGAGTCGTTCGAGTTCGACAGCGCATGAAGCGCCGCCCACATAGCCCCGGGCATGCCCGGGGTACGGCTCGAACTCTTCGGAATCGACGTAGGGCTCGCTGCGTCGTCCTTCTTATCTCGGAAGGAAACAGATGATGGAGATGTGGGGGGACAGACACAGGAAAGCGTCCGGTCCCCCTGTGCTTGCTGTGCCTCGTTGCGTCAGCCGCCTGCAGGTTCGTCCGTCGGGAGTTCGGCGGGCGTCTCGTCGGGAAGCTGGACATCGTTCAACTCGTCAGCGGCCTCGTCGGCGGCGTCATCGAGCACTTCGGCTGCGTCTTCGACAGGCTCGTCGATCGGTTGCTCAAGATCGCGGAGCCGTTCATCCTCGGTGTGCGAGCGCGGCGACGTGATCGCAGGGTCGGTCTGTTGCACAGCCGGCCCCTTGAACATCTCCGGCAGGATGGCGCCGGCGAACAGGCCGATGATCAGCCCGATCACGAGGCCAAACACGAATTGGAGAGGAGGTCCCTTGGTCTGCGACGGTGATGGTCTTGTGTCAGTCACGGCATGCCTCCGAATGGGCAAGAGGGGGTGTGCCCGTCCACCAATACTACCACAGACCGGTGCGGCCTGACGATCATCGGCCGTGACGCATTCGGTGCATCCATCGGCCGTACTCAAGAACCGCCAGGAGCGCCTCGATTCGGCCCGGCCAACCTCGGCCGAACGCCGTTTCGATCCGCCACTGCCAATATCGGGCGTGGGGTCGGTATAAGCTGAGCACCGCGAGCCGCATAAGCTCATAAATCCCGCCGATCGTGTCCAGAACCAGCCTCATCATTGCCGATTCTACGCCAAGTCGCCCGGTTCGCACGCCAAGGCGACGAATAGGATCACATCTCGCCCCTTCGGGAGGATGCCCGTCGTCCGAATGACCAACTTCGCAATCGCCATTATGATGCTGTTCCTGCTCAGCGTGTGGATCCGCGCCTGGCACCGGATCGCCACATACCTCCGCGACAATCCGCGAGGCACGCTGGGCTATGGCCTGGTGTATTGGAGCGGCCGGGCATACATCCGGATCATGCACCGTCCCACGATCCGCGGGGCTGAGCACATTCCCGACCTTCAGCCCGGTCGAGGTCTGATCGTCCTGCCCAACCACACAGCGGGCATCGATCCGATTCTCCTTCAACGCGTTCTGCCTTTCGAGGTTCGGTGGATGATGGGGTCGGACATGGCGGTGCCCGTACTGGGAAGGGTGTGGGACTACATCCGCGTCATTCGGGTCAATCGCTTCGGTCGGGACACCACCAGCGCTCGCCAGGCCCTGCGTCACCTTGCCGGGGGCGGGGTCCTGGGTCTCTTTGCTGAGGGGTTCATCGAGCGTCCACCACGCGCGATCCGCCCGTTTCGGCCCGGTGTTGGGCTGCTCATCGCCAAGTCTCGTTGTCCCGTCCTGCCGATCATCATCGAAGAGACGCCTCAGGTCGATCCCGCGTGGGCGAGCCTCTTTCGGCCCAGTCGACCGATCGTCACCATTCTCCCCGTGATCGAGGCGAGCGAACTGCTCCAAGGCCGACCCAAGGCTGATGAGATCGCGCGCAGGCTTCAGGAGCACTTCGTCCAGGCGACGGGCTGGCCGATGAGCACCGAGCGGCGGCGGACAGCGCGCACGTCCGGCCACACACTGGTCCAGTCGATCATCGGCGTCCCGGTTCACTGATCGCCCCGGCGGGCGCGGCTACCATTGGTGACATGAGCAACCCCCACAACCTTGAGCGCAGCGAAATCCGCCCCCGGCGGACCCAGCCCTCATCGCGGGATGATCCGTTCGCGTTGCTCAAGCTGCCTCGCCGTTTTGACCTGCCCGATGACAATATCGAGCGCGCGTACCTCAAACTGGCGGCGAGCCTGCATCCCGACCGCCTCACCGACCCGTCCGAGCAGGCCCAGGCAGCCCGGCTCGCAGCCCGTGTCAACGACGCACGGCGGGAACTGCGCGATGCGGAGTCGCGCGCCAACGTGCTCCTGCGATTGCTCGGCGGCCCCACCAGCGAACAGAACAACACGCTCCCGGATGGGTTTCTCATGGAGACCATGGAAGCCCGCGAAGCGATGGAGGCAGCCCGCGACGACCCAGCCAAGCTCGCAGCGTGGCGCACATGGGTGGATCAGGCGCGGACGGAACGCCTGGCCCGCATCGGCGAGCTGTTTGCACAGACAGGCGATGACGCCCTGCCCGGGCAAGCGGCGCGCGACATCCGAATCCATCTCAACGCGCTGCGCTACGTCGAGCGCATGATCCAACAACTTGATCCGGAGTACGATCACCACGCGGAGCCTCGCCGGGCGGCGAGGCGGCGCTGAATGTGCTCATGGACCTCTTGCTTGCGAACTTACCCCTGCTTCTTCCCCTGCCGATCCTGTTGATCGCTTCGGGCTTTTTCTCGGGCAGCGAGACGGCGCTTTTCGGGCTGACGCAAAGCGAACAACTCACACTTCGGCGACGAGGCGGGATGGCGGCGCGCGCGGCTCTTCGCCTGCGCGCTCGACCGAGAATGCTGCTGATTTCCGTCTTGCTTGGGAATATGGTCGTCAATGTGTTGTACTTTGTTCTGTCGGCTGTGCTCATCATGCAACTCGGGGAAGAGCACATCCACCCACTGTTTCTCGTCGCGCTTCCGCCCGTGCAGCTCGTTGCGATCATTCTGCTCGGCGAAGTGTTGCCCAAGCTCGTCGCCAACCATGACCGCACGCGCTGGATCACGTTCACCGCTGTGCCGTTGCACGCCATGCACCGCGTGATCGGCCCGGTGCGCATCGCCGCCAACTCGCTTGTCATTGAGCCTCTGGTTCGACTCACCGCGCCCAGCGAGCATGCCCGGTCGCTTGATGCAGCCGAGCTTGGCGATCTGCTGCGCCTCAGTGCCAAGCAAGGTGTGATCGACGACCACGAGGAGCGCCTGCTCGGCGAGGTTGTGCGGATGAGCGCACGCAAGGTGCGCGATGTCATGGTTCCGCGCACTGAAATAGAGGCCTTGCCCAACACCGCGACGCGCGAGGATGTCATCTCGCTTGTTGAGCGGACCCGCTTCACGAAGATCCCCATCTACGATCAGACGATCGACCACGTGCTCGGCATCCTGCGCGTCAAGAACTACCTCGCCTGCGACGATGATCCGGCGTCAAGCATCGGCGACTTGATTGAGCCGATCCTTTTCGTGCCGGAGGTCGCGACGATCGAGTCGCTGATCGACTATCTGCGGAAGTCCGGCGCATCGATCGCCATCGCGGTCGATGAGTTCGGCGGCACCGCTGGGCTGGTGGCGCTCGAACACGCGATCGGCCCGCTCATCACGGATCGCGGGGCCGGCGACGGGCTTGCTGAGGCTGGGCCTGCCGTCGAACCGATCGGCGATGCCGCCTGGCGCGTGTCGGGACGCTTGCGCATTCGTGATTGGCTCGATGTGCTCGGCCGAGACGCTGCACCGCCCGACGTCACAACAGTCGGCGGGCTGATCGTCAGCAGGCTCGGCAGGATGCCTGCACCGGGCGATTGCGTTCGGATTGGCAACGTACAACTCCGCGTCGAACAGACGGATGGCGTCCGGATCATCTCGGCAGTCGTGCAGGTCATCGGCGCGGATCAATCATCCGAACAAGGGGGTGGCGCGTGATGTGGCTCGATGTACTTCTCATCGCCCTGGTCCTGCTCGTCGGCATCGTCGGCTCGGGGCTGTACTCCGGCGCTGAGACGGGTGTGTACACGATCAACCGCGTCCGCCTGCGGCTGAGGGCGGAGCAAGGTGAACCGCGAGCCGGGCGATTGCGGCGCGAGATCAACAACCCCTCGCGCATGCTCATCATGCTGCTGATCGGCACCAATCTGATGACCTACATCGCGAGCTTTGCGTTCGCATCGCTCGTCTCGCTTGTTGACGGCAGCGAATGGGTACTCGTGCTCGCCACCGCGTTTGTGCTCACACCAATCCTGTTCGTTTTTGCCGAGACGCTTCCCAAGGATTTGTTCCGAGCACACACCGATCGCTGGACATACCGACTTACGGGAGGCCTCATCTGGTCGCGGCGACTTTTCACGGTCGTCGGCCTGCTCCCCGTGGTGCTCATCGTCAGCAGACTGCTCTCGCGGCTTGTCGGCGGAGACATCGGGGCGACCAGCTTGCCCGCACAGCGGCGCGAAATGGCTGCGCTGCTCAAGGAAGGCGTCACGTCAGGCATCCTCACCGAGCGTCAGACCGCCCTGCTCGACCGCGCCTTGGCTGTGCGCGATCTCACCGTGGCGACCGAGATGACCCCCTGGCCTCGAGTCATCCGTCTGCCCGAGAGCGCGAGTTGCGGCGACTTGATTGCCTTGAACCGACGCGACGCCTTCACACGCCTGGCGCTTGTTGACGCTGCCGGCCGAGTCATCGGCGTGGTGAACATGCTCGACGCCCTGCTCCACCCGGGCGAGCCTGCCCGTGAGTACCTCCGCCCCATCGCCCGTGTCGGACCGAAGGCCACGCTGCAGCACGTGCTGGACGAGATGTACGCAGCCGGCGCATCGATGGCGATCGTCGAGCGGGCGGGTCTGCCCGTCGGCGTCGTCACGATGAAGGATCTCGTCGAACCCCTCATCGGCGAACTCCGCGCCTGGTAATCCTCACACGCCCCCACACGCCCACGCTGCGGGGGCCACTGGCGACCCCCACTGACGCCGCGGCTCGCTTTCAGATCTGTTGTTTGAGGTGCGTTCTTACTGCACGAGGCGAGAGATGGTCTTGGCTGCCTGCTCAACGGTCGTCTGCGACATGTTGACGATCAGGTGGTACAGCGACAGATCGGCCGGATCGCAGTTGAAGTGGTTCTTCACGAACCTGACTCGATCGCTGTCGGTCGTGCGGACCCACTGCCGAGCCTCCGCCAGGGGAAGCCCGCTCCGCTTTGCCCACCCTTCGATGCGCCATTGCTCGGGGGCGATGAGCCGAATGTGGTAGACGCCCGGCATGTCGCGGAGGATGACCTGTCCGCCTCGGCCGACGATCACCGCACGCCCGACCTGCGCCAGGCCTCGGATCGTCTGGGCGATCTTCATCGCCACCTGCATGTGCGGCGCGGACCCGGTCAAGCCCGCTGCGAAGTGCTCGATCCAGCTTCGATCTCGCTCCTGAACGGCTTCGATGAGCTGATGTGAAAGGTCGTGATCCTCAGCGACGCGCTCGACAAGCTGCCTGTCATACTCGATCCACGGCGGGTCGAGATGATGACGCTTGTTGAGCAACTCGACGAGCAAGCTCGACACGGCTGGGGCGTAGACGGCTGCCTCACGCGAGATCGTGATGACCGGTGCCGGTTGCCCCGCGTCGGCCTGAGCCTGCTCCGGCGCAGCTTGTGCGAGAATCGCTGATCGTACGGCACCGAGCCCTGCTCCGATCTTCATCACCGCATCTCCTGTGAACCGTTCGACTCCATCACTTCGTAGCCCGGAAACGCTCAGCCGTCAACGTCGGCAGCGACAATGACTGGATTGGTCAGCGTGCCGATGCGCTCGATCGTGATTGATACCGTGTCGCCGTGGCGCAGGAATCTCGGCGGCGTTCGGCCTGCCCCGACGCCCGGCGGCGTACCCGTCAGGATCACCGTCTCCGCCAGCAGCGTCGTCCCCCTGCTCAACTCCTCGACGAGATGACCGACCGTGAAGATCATCTGCGAGGTGTGACCCCGCTGCATGAGTTCACCGGAGACCGTCGTGGTGATGGTAAGACTCTGCGGATCACCGACCACCTCGGCTGGAATGACCTCGCTCATCGGGCAGAACGTGTCGAAGCTCTTGCCGCGAATGAACTGCCCGCCCGAGCCTTTCTTCTGCCACCACCGGGCGCTCACATCGTTGGCGACGGCGTACCCCTCGATGACCGCCAGCGCTTCCTTCTCCGGCACATCTCGGCATGTCCGCCCGATGATGACAGCAAGCTCGCCCTCATAGTCCACCTGCTCACGCGGCGAGCCGTCGTCAAGCACAGGTTCGGCGCAGATCGGCGGAATGCGAATCGGCTCACCGTCACCGATGACCGACGCTGGATTCTTCATGAACACGACCGGCCGGGTCGGCGCGATAGCACCCATCTCTGCTGCATGCTCAGCATAGTTGCGCCCAATGGCGAAGATCGCAGGCGGGTACGTGCGTTTCATGGTGATGTTGTATCAGAAAAAGCCCAGGGAACGCTTTCCCTGGGCTTTGGGGTGAGTTGGATTTCAAGCGATCATGTTATGGGCAAGGCACGTCGTAGACGCTGAGCAGGAGACCGAGGTCTTCCTGGTCGGTGTCGCCGTCGCCGTCGATGTCGCCGCCGTCATCGTGGCCGTACGCAGCGAGCAGGATGCCCAAGTCCGCCTGGTCGCGCATGCCGTCGCCGTTGAGGTCACCGGGGCAGGTCTGCGGGTCTTCGCAGACGAAGGCGACGATCTGGAGATCGTCGATGGCTGCCTCGACGATCGAGCCGTCGCCTTCATCCGATGCGATGAACCGCATCATGACCTGCGAGGATGGCAGGGGGATGATGTCGCCGAGACGGAACTCGTGGTGGTACCAGCCGCCCGACGTTCCGACGCCCGCCGGGCCGACGGTCTCGACGTTGGTCCACGCCGACCCGCCGTCGTTTGAGATGTCAACGACGAAGATGTCGGTGTTGGGCGTGGCGCCCGCAACGTTGTTGTACCAGCGCCAGTAACCGATCGTCGCGTCCGCCTGACCAACGAGGTCAAAGATGGGCGAGAAGAGCGTCGTCTTGCCGCCGTCGACGTCGTAGTCGCCGACGCCGGTACCTGCGCGTCCGTCGGTGACCCAGCAATCCGTTCCAGGCGCCGGCGTGTGGTCATCCTCAGGCTGCGCCGTGGTGCCCTGTGGGTCCATTCTGCCCCACACACCGGTCGTGGCGTCGTCATCGACATCGCCGACCGTCCAGCCGTCGTCAGCCTCCATGTCATGGCTGATGAGGATCTCAAGGTGACCGATGTCATACGTGTAGACGGATGCGGGCGCGTTGAATGGGTTGTTGACGACGCCGCTGACGGTGCCTTCAGCACTGAAGTAGAACTCGGGCACTTCGTCGCACATCGCGCCGGGGAGGGTTCCTTCGTAGAGATCGCCGCCGGCGAAGTCCATTCCGGTGGTCAGGTACGTCCCGCCGTCGAGACGGTGGTGCATCGTGACCGAGCCGGGCACGATGGTTTCGCCGATGGCTGTGACTTCAACGGCCACATCGACGGGGGTGGCGGGATCGACGTTGTCCGGGATCGAACTGGTCATGCTAATGAACAAACCCTCGACGGTCAGATCGGGTGTTGCGCCGATCGACACGATCTGTGTGCCGGACGGGATGTCGGTGGCGACCACTTCGATGCGCCACGTACCCGATGCCGGGTTGGCGACGTAGACCTGCTCGATGTTGTTGGCATGGTCTTCAACGGTCTGCACCGCGGGCTCGCTGCCGTTGGCCGGGTTGAGCGTCCACGGGTACTTACGGGTATCCGACGGATCGTAGACCTTCAGGTCGATGTCGTTGACGAGCGTCACCGGTGCGAGGGGCGCAGCGGGGACATCATCCCATGCGATCGTGATCCTCAGCTCCGGTGTGCCCGGCGCGACGTCGATGTTGAACGTGAACGCGCCACCCTGGCTGAGCTCCTGCTCGGTGAAGTTGCCGGTGCGGAGGAAGTCCACCGCATCCTTCGCCCTGACCGAGCCGTAGCCGTACAGGTAGTCGGGTCCGGTGGTGCCCAGATCGTGCGCGGTGTGTGCGAGGAGGACTTTGAGCGTCGAGTTGCGGAAGTCAGGCCCGCCGAACTGAGCGCGATAGTCCTGGAGCAGCAGCGCTCCGATACCACAGACAGTGGGGCTGGCCATCGAGGTGCCGCACAGCGTGCCGTACGAGGTGTCACTGGTGCTGTAGCAGGATGTCACCCCGCCGTCGTCATTGCTCTGGCAGCCGGGCGCGCTGATGTCAGGCTTGATTCTGCCATCATCGGTTGGGCCCCAGCTTGAGAAGGAGGTCATCGAGTCGTTGTTCGAGTTGAGCGCGCCGACGGTGATGTGGTTCTTGGCGCACGCTGGTGGTGCGGTCGTGAGGTACGTCGTGCCGCAGCGTCCGCTGCCTCGCTCGTTGCCGTTGGCCCACACGATCAGGTACGGGTCGCCCAGGCTTCCGCGAACGATCGAGTCGATGAGGTTCGACGTGACGCCGTAGTTGCCCTCCCAGTCGCATGGGAATCCGTTGGAAGCGGTGTTCGTGCCGATCGAGTTATTGGCGATGACGGCTCCAAAGGTGTTCATCGCCTCGCCGTAATCCTCTTCGAGGTCGCCGGGGTCGCTGTAGAGGAAGCCCTCCTGCAGGCCGCCTTCCTGCTCGAAGCCGTATGACTGGATGGTGACGCCCGGCGCCATGCCCTTGTACGTGCCGCCGCTGGCGACGCCGCTTCCGCCGATCGTGCCCGCCACGTGCGTCGAGTGATAATGCAGTCCGGAGCTGTCTCGGATGTAGCAGCGCCCACCGAAGTCGTTGTGGGATGCCCGAGCGGTGCCGCCGTCGTACACCAGAACGTTCACGCCCGACCCGTCCAGGTCGTACGGCGCCGCCTGGATGTCGTTGACCTGCGTGATGACGCGATTGGAGTCGTTCATCGTGCTCAGCTTCGGCAGCGGCGGCTCAATCCACAGCACGACATCCGCGCCGGCGAGGCTGTCGATCTCATCGAGCGGCAGGTTGATGACCATGCCGTTGATCGATTCGAGCGTCGAGATGATCTTGCCATCGTGCTGCCCGACAAGGTTCGCTGCAGCGCCGTGCAAGTCCACATCCGGGTGGAACATGATGTACGCCGCGACGGTCGGGTTGTCCGCATCAGCGTTGTCCGTGACGGCGAAGATGGGAACGTCGCGATCAAGGAAGGCCTGGTGCATCTTCGCGGTCGCCTCGAACGAGCGCGCATCGGTGAGGGATGCGACCTTCGAGACGGCGCGGGCATCCACACCATCGGCCAGCACAGCGATGAAGGCGTGGCTGCCGATGTAGCTGGACAGCGACAGGCCAGCGTCATGCAGCGCTGCTCGATCAGCCGGGGAGACAGGCCCGTCAAACTGCACGACGATGTGCGTGCGATCAGGCGTTGTGGCAAGCACGGCAACCGCATCGCGCAGCTCGGTTGGAGATTTCACAGCCGTCTCGATGGATCGTCCGTTGGTCAGTGGGATGTCCGCACCCGCAGCGCTCACCAGGAGGGCGATCGCCGCGGCAGCGGTCAGGACGTAGCGCCGTCGGCCGGCATGGGGGGTCTGTGTGCTCATCAACATGCTCCTCTACATGGTCGCCCGACATGGGGCGCCTGGAATTAATCGCGATCCGGCATCCACATTCGGCGAGTTCCGTGGCGCGCAACCGAGCCTGCCTGTGAATTGCAGACTCACGGATGACGCACCACACCACTCGACGGGGCGTGCTTCGCCGATCACATTCATCTCCACCAGCCGGTGTCGGACACTCGAAGACGTGAGGTCCGCGAAATCCGGCGTTTGCGACAAAACAAGCATGACACGCTCAACCCGTGGAATCAAGGCAGAACTTGAGCATTCGAGGGATTCATGCGCGCAGGCGCGTATGTTATCGGGGTATGCCGATATGTCATCGCGGCCCGTCAGTCAACCACGCGGCCTGGACCTTGTCGTCCGAGAACCCGCAAGCGTCCGATACACCAAGCTCAGGGGAGGATCGGCAGCACACCGGCCCGTTCCATGTCCCGCTGCGGATGCCCGACCAGGTCGTACCCGTCGCTGCCCGTGATGACCGTACGCACCAGCTCGCCGGGGCTGAGCGGTTCGCCGCTGTGAACGTACGTCACCGAATCGACCTGCGGCGCCTGGTGGTAGGCACGACCGACGTAGATCCGGGCATCGTCCTCGGTGGTAGTGGCGGGTGTTGGGGTTTCGCTGTCGATCAGCACATCAAGATGCACCGCGCCGTCCATGCCGTGCTCGTCGTACTGCGATGCGATGAACGCAGCCTGGTCGAAGGCGATCGACTGTTGGGCCTGCATCAGTTCGTCGTAGCGAGCCTGCTTCACATCCTCGGGCACAGCAAGATCGGGGTCATCCTCCATTCCGCCCGATAGCGTGCCTTGCTCTGGTGAATGGATGAACACGCCCATCATCTCGAAGCCGAACGATCGCACGAACTCGATGAGCGTGCGGTGATCGTCATCCGTCTCACCCGGAAAGCCTGTGATCAGCGTGGTGCGGATCGCAATGCCAGGCACGCGGTCGCGGAGCTTCTCGAGCAACACCTCGATCGCAGTCCGGCTTGTGTTGCGCCGCATGGCGGTGAGCACGCGGTCGCTGATGTGCTGGAGCGGGATATCCACGTATTTCACAATGTTTGGAAGTGATGCGATCGTGTCGATCATCTCATCGGTCAGGCTGGATGGGTAGGCGTACATGAGCCTGCCCCATCCGTGGATCGGTTCGAGGATTTCGTTGACAGCCCGCAGCAGGCCGGGCAGTCCCGCGTCGTCGCCGATGTCGGCGCCATAGGCCGTCGTATCCTGTCCGATGAGGTTCAGCTCGAACGCGCCGTCGTCGATGAGTTCACGCGCCTCAGCGATGACTGCATCAAGCGGCTTGCTTCGCATCGCGCCGCGAATGGCGGGGATCGTGCAGAACGCGCAGTTCCGGTTGCAGCCTTCCGAGATTCGCAGATACGCCCAGTGGCGCGGCGTGAGTCGCAGTCGAGCGTCGTCGGATTCGTAGTAGCCGATGCCCCGCTTGCCATGGATGGTCAGGCCCGTCACGTCGCGCCCTCGCACCTTGGCAGCCTGCAGAGCGCTGCGAGCGATCCAACGGTCCGGCCCATCCCGTTGCGAGCCGTCGCCTCGCACCGCTTGTACGATTCGATCCCGATCGAACACGCCGACGATCGCGTCGATGCCCGGCTGCCAGTCGAGCAGCCTCGCCCGGTGCCGTTGCACGAGGCAACCAGCAACGACGACCCGCTGGACAGCCCCGTGCCTCTTTCGCTCGACCGCCTCGTTGATCGCATCCATCGACTCGACCTTCGCCGCTTCGAGGAAGCCGCAGGTGTTAATGACGATCGCATCAGCACTGTCATGGTCGTCGGTGGGGATCAGCCCCGCCTCAGCGAGCAGGCCGAGCATCTTCTCGGAATCGACAAGGTTCTTCGGGCACCCAAGGCTCACAAGCGCAACAGTGCGTATCGGGGATTGAATAGTCGGCGTGGTCATGTGCCCGGGATTGTAGTCCGCCTTGTGCCGAGGATCGCAGCGCGAAGCTGCAAGCAGTGTGTGGGTTCCATTTGCGTCCGCGGCATGCCGGGTGGGACAATGCGCCGTCGGCTTGGCCGTTGAACATCCTGGGAGACTCACGCGATGAACAAACCCGTCAAGCGTGTGCTGATTGCTGTCCCGATCGTCATCGTCGTGCTGATCGTGGCGACGGGATTGTGGGTTCGGTCGCTGATGATGAGGCCGCTCTACCACCCCGGAATGGTTCGGGCTGGGGTCGATCTCCGCGCGCCGCTCGATCCGCCGGCACAGCTGAGCGATCCGACGATCTGGCGCGTCGAGCCTGACATTGACCTGCACCATTTCTCGCACGGCGAGGGCGCACAGGTGGTGTTCATCCACGGCGGGCCGGGCTTCCCAACGCGCGGCGTACCGGCCGGGCTGGCGCTCCTGGCGGATCACCATCAGATCCACTTCTACGATCAACGAGGCTGCGGCAGCTCGACGCGACCCTTCGACCGCTTCGATTCGCACAACTTCTACAAGAACATGACGGCACTCGATCAAGGGCTCGGCATGGGCGCGCACATCGCGGACATCGAGCGTATCCGACGCCTCCTCGGTCAGGAGAAACTCATCATCGTCGGCCATTCGTTCGGCGGATTCATCGCGACGATGTACGCAGCGGAGTTCCCCGACCACGTCGCAGCCATGGTGCTCATCGCCCCGGCGGACATGATCGTCATCCCGCCGAAGGATGGCGACCTGTTTGCGATCATACGGGAGCGTCTGCCGGATGACATGACACGCGAGTTCGATCAGTTCACCAGCGAATACCTCGGTTTCAGGGCGCTTTTCCAGCGAAGCGAGGGTGAACTGGCGGACATGCAGCGGGAATTCGCTCGCTTCTACCGGATCGCAGTCGGTGGCGAGGCGGATGCAGTATCCACGGACGATGGGGTCGGCGGCTGGGTCGCCTGGGCCATTTACCTGAGCCTCGGCCGGCGACACGACTACAGCGATGCGCTGTCGGCGATCGACGCGCCGGTGCTGATTCTGCACGGCAGCGACGACTTGCAGCCGAGGGCGGTGTGCGACCGATACGCCTCACTGCTTCCCCAGGCGAGGGTTGAGGTGATCGAGGGGGCTGGTCATTTCATGTTCAACGATCAGCCGGAACGGTTCGCCGAGCTGGTGAGCGCCTTTCTGCCAGGGCAATGAAGGGGTTGCTTCCCATGCGTGGACTTTGCAGCTTCGCGCGAACAGACAGCGTGCCCCATCCGTTATGATCGTGGGCACATCGAACCTCACAACGCCACGGGAGGCGCCGTCATGCCGTACCGTCTCGACCCGGAACGTCTGCTCGATCTGGACCTCACGCGATGCACGGAAGCGGCTGCGCTTCAGGCGTGGCGGTGGTTTGGCAAGGGCGATAAGAACGCTGCCGACGCCGCTGCCGCCGACGCCATCCGCGGCATGTTCCAGCTCATGGACTGCACCGGCCACGTCGCCATCGGGGAGGGGCGCAAGGACGATGCGCCCGGCATCTTCGTCGGCGAACGGCTCGGGCCAGATGACAAGGACCGCTTCCCTATCGCTGTGGCTGTCGATCCGATCGACGGGACGACGCTCACGAGCAAGGGCCTGCCTGGCGCGATCTCCGTCATGGCCATCGCCACATGCGATAAGCCCGGCGACGACCCCACACGCCTGCTCCAGCCCATCCCCGCCTACTACATGGAGAAGATCGCGGTCGGACCAAAGGTCGCGAACGGCCCGGGCAAGGTGAAGCTCGAAGCGCCGCTCGAAGAGAACCTCGATATCGTCGCCTTTAAGCTCGGCAAGCGCGTCAAGGACCTCGTCGTCGTCGTACTCGATCGGCCTCGCCACGCCCAGATCATCGAGACGCTGCGAACCGCCGGCTGCCGAATCCGCCTCATCACCGACGGCGACGTCGCAGCCGCCATCGGACCCAGCCTCCCTCAGCCAGCGGTCGATCTCTACCTCGGCATCGGTGGATCGCCCGAAGCGGTCCTCAGCGCCGCGTCGATCAAGTGCCTCGGCGGCGAACAGCTTTGCCGTGTTTGGCCTCGCGATGACGATGAACGCAAGCACCTCATCGAGCGCGAGGGTTACACCGAGGTGGACTTCACACGGATCTACGGTGCGAACGATCTGGCCAAAGGCGACCGCATCCTCTTCTGCGCGACGGGCGTCTCCGATTCCCCGCTCTTGCCCGGGATTCGCCACGCCGGCGGACACGCCATCACCACGTCGATCCTCATGCGGTCCAAGTTCCGAACGATCCGGTACATCGAGACGCATCACAACCTCGACACGAAGACGCTTCATCTCGCCAGCACCGGACAGGAGATCAGCATCTGACCCGCTGCGCCCGATTGCCCGGCACGCTTCGCTTTTCTGCAGCGATCCTTGTCGCCTGCTGCGCCGTCGCCGCCGGTGATCCTCCCGATCCGCCTGCTGAAACCGCACCGTCGATCCAGCCTGAGCGCGCCCTTGGCTTGCGCGTGCGTCACCTGGATACCGCCTGGCCGACGACTGACCTGGTCGTCCTGGTGCCCGATGAGGCGTCGTACATCGCTGCCATCGCTGCGTGGTCGCCTGCTGCGCGCTGGCCGGTGCTGATTGAAAATGATGCAGGTCGGGCTGACATCGCACGTTTTGTCCGTGCTTTTCGGCCGGAGCGCGTCGTTCGGCTTGCATCCGTCGGATCTCTGCCGGCCCCTGGTGAGGCGCTGCGGGCTGCGATCGTCGCCGCGGCATGTGAGGCATGGGATGTGCCGGATGTCGAATCGCTCGCCGATTCCTGGGCTGATCGTCGATTCGCTCCGCCGGGCGTCATCATCACATCCGATGCGCATCCCGCATGGGCTGCCGCGCTCGCCCTCGCTGCGGGCCGTGGGCAACCAATCATCTGGTCCGACCTCCCGCAGCGCTCCGTTAACACCGCGATTGCTCCGGAACATCTCGATCGGCTTCGGACCGACCTGCAGGCCGGGCTTGAATCGCTCGACTACCCGTGGCGTTCGCTGGGCGATGCGATCGACGCTGTGACGATCTGCCTGAACGTGCCCGGCCGGGTTCCCATCCCGGAGCAGAAGGCGGCGCTCGCGCTGACCGACGTCGTCGGCCGACATGACGATAGCTCTCGTTTCGCCTACACGGGCTGGATCTTCGCTGACAGCCCGGCCCGCGCTGCATATCAAGCCATGTGCGCGCTCTTCCTTCAGCCAAGCTCCGCCATGCTCTTCGACGGCTATACGGATGGCGAGCCTTGGGCGCACTACACCGTCAATCCCGCAGCGGAACTCCTGACCAAGGTGGGATTCGACACGCAGATCATCGCTGCGCCGAATGGGGACCTCAGCGCATGGCGACGCCGAACGTCAGGCGGGCTGAAGGCCTCGTTCATCCACATCAACACAATGGGCAACGCGCCGTACTTCGATCTGGCGCGAAGCACGAAGGGCTGGGCGCGCGATATCCCGCCGCTGCACGTGCCCGCTGCCGTGCACATCATCCACAGTTGGTCGGCCCATAGCCCGGGTGATCCGAACACGATCGCCGGGCGGTGGCTCGAGCACGGCGCGTACTGCTACGTCGGTTCGGTGCACGAGCCGTACCTGGGCGCGTTCGTTACACCAACGGAACTGGTGGGCAGGCTTCTCGCCGGTGAGCCGTGGGGCGCGGCGCCAAGGCACATCGGAGCCAAGCCGTGGAAGATCAACATCATCGGCGACCCCCTGCACGTTTTCGCGCCGCGGCTGGATCGTCTTCCGGCAAGTACGCTAAATGGCGAATATGTTGATCTGCAGACGACGCTTGAGGCGCACCTGCGCGATCGGAAGTTCCCTGAGGCGATCCGAGAGTTGACGCTGCTGGGGCGCGATGCCGATGCCGTCAAGCTGCTCGCCGCGGTTCTGGCGGAGGACAAGATCCAGCGCATGGGTGAGATCGCATGGTCGGGTCTCGGCGCTGCGTTCCGTGCGGGCGATCGGGCGATGTGCCGCCGCCTGTATATCATCATCATCGCTCCCGACGGACCCATCATCACCCCCACCCCCACATCGATACTGACAGCGGAACAGGCCCGTTCGCCGAGCACGCGATGGGCTCGTGACCTGCTCTGGTCCAAGCTCGGCAGCGACCTACACGCCGCGAGCGAGACGGATCTGGCTCTGCTGCAACTGAACCTGCGTGAGAAGCGTCCCGAGCTTGACGCGATTCGGCTCGCCAACGAACTCGCCCGCCGGGGTCGCAAGGCCGACGCGATCGCACTACTCACGGTGCTGCGTCAACGGATCACCGACGCGCAGCAGCGCCAGCGCATCGACCGCGCGATCGCCCGCCTGCGATGAGGACAGAGCCGACGATCCAAAGCACCGGAATTCGTGTTGCCCCGGCGGGTATGTCGATGACAAGACCTTGGATATAGTGTATGGTCCCTGTTAGGAGGAGCGATGGCAGCCGGATCAAGCATTGAGTGGACACAGGCGACGTGGAACCCGGTCACGGGTTGCACAAAGGTCAGCGCCGGCTGCAAGAACTGCTACGCCGAGCGCATGGGCAGGCGCCTGCAAGCGATGGGCGTACCGCAATACAGCAACGGCTTCGCGGTGACGACGCATCCCGAGATGCTCGATCGGCCGTACCGCTGGCGGAAGCCACGCCTGATCTTCGTCAACTCGATGAGCGATCTCTTCCACGAGCGCGTGCGATTGTCGTTCATTCGAGATGTCTTCCATGTCATGAACGAGTGTCCGCAGCACACGTTCCAGGTCTTGACCAAACGGCCCGAAGTCGCTGTCAGGTGTGCTGACAAGCTCACATGGACGGACAACATCTGGATCGGAACCAGCGTCGAACACATGCTGACGGTGGACCGTATCCGCGCGCTTCAGACGCTCACGCAAGCGGCTGTGCGATTCCTCTCGCTCGAACCGTTGCTCGGCCCGCTCGCGCGCATGCCGCTGAAGGGAATCGACTGGGCGATTGTCGGAGGCGAGTCCGGCCCGGGCGCGCGCCCGATGGACCCGCGGTGGGTCAGGCAGATCCGCGACCACTGCGTCGCACGGGGCGTGCCGTTCTTCTTCAAGCAATGGGGCGGCGTGAACAAGAAGAAGGCCGGCCGGCTCCTGGACGGTCGAACGTGGGATGAAATGCCACCCATCGCGAACACAAGGGGGATCACCCGTGTTTCCGCTCAACCAGCCTGAAGATGATGGACTGTACATCCCCGAAGTCGGCGCATGGTCGGCGGACAAGCACCATTTCCTCCGGCGGTACATCGACGCCTTCACCACGTCGATGCGCCGCAAGTGGCCGGAGATGCACTACATCGACCTGTTCGCAGGGGCTGGAATCGAACGGCTGGGAGGCGGAGACCTCTCGTGGGGATCCCCGCTCATCGCGGCGCAGGCAACGCACGGCTTCACTCAACTCCATCTTGTCGAGCGTGATCCGAAACACTTTGACGCGCTGCGCCAGCGTATTGCGAAGTTTCGTCAGTCACCGCCGCCGCATCTGCTCTGCGGCGATGCCAATGAGTTGGTGAGGGACGTTGTGGCAGCCCTGCCCGCAAAGGACGTGCTCAACCTGGCTTTTCTCGATCCGTACGGACTGCACCTTCACTACACGACCATCAGATCGCTCGCACGGCACCGTACGGATCTGATCATCTTCTTCCCCGACCACCTCGATGCGCTTCGCAACTGGAAAGTCGTCTATCACGACCAGCCCGACTCAAACCTCGACAAGGTGCTCGGCACGGATGCGTGGAGGCGCATTTTCACCGACGAACCACCCAGTCGATGCGCCGAGTTGCTCCGCCAACTGTACGAGCAGCAGATCCGGGCGCTTGGCTACAAGCACTTTGAGTCAGAGCGAATCAGCGGACCGGGGGGAAGACGGCTCTACCTCCTGCTTTTCTGCAGCAAGCACGACTTGGGTGCGAAGATCTGGCGCGGCATCGCGTCGAGGAAGCGGGACGGGCAGGGAACACTACCGTTTGGATGACCCGCATTCCCGCCGACTCTCCCACACGCGCGATGCTGCGCAGGACGATGCTGCGCATACACCGGCCAGTCCTCCGTTTTGACATCGCATGGCTGTGTGCGTACCGTGCGTTGCGGTGGGAAAACTTGATTCCTGTGGCAATCAGGCCGATGTCGGTGCGTCTTGGTGCGGTTGTGGGGGGGGTGGAGAACCGGTAGCATACCGGCCCTGACGGACGTATCGGGGATGTTTGTGTCTGCATTGCCACCGTAGCTCAGTGGTAGAGCACACCCTTGGTAAGGGTGAGGTCATGGGTTCAAGTCCCATCGGTGGCTGTTTCGGCTTGGCCGAAGAGTTGCTATCGTTGGCGTCACGTCCCGCGCGGCAGTACATCGTCGGCGGGATCTTTTGAGTAGAGATCAAACATCGACAGGCCTCGACGAGAGGCCGATCGCACACCACGTCGGAGGTTGCTTCCAATGGCCAAGGCCGTTTTTGAACGAAATAAGCCCCATATCAACGTCGGCACGATCGGGCACGTTGACCACGGCAAGACCACGCTCACCGCTGCCATGACCATGCGGCAGTCACTCAAGGGCCTCGCCAAGGTCGCTAATTTCGACGACATCGACAATGCGCCCGAGGAAAAGGCACGTGGCATCACCATCGCCACCAGCCACCAGGAGTACGAGACCGAGAAGCGGCACTACGCTCACGTCGACTGCCCCGGGCACGCTGACTACATCAAGAACATGATCACCGGCGCTGCTCAGATGGACGGGGCCATCCTCGTCGTCTCCGCGTCGGACGGTCCGATGCCGCAGACGCGCGAGCACATCCTCCTCGCCCGTCAGGTCGAAGTGCCTCACATCATCGTCTACATGAACAAGGTGGACATGGTTGACGATGAGGAGCTTCTCGATCTCGTCGAGCTGGAGATTCGCGACTTGCTCAGCAAGTACGACTTCCCCGGCGACGACATCCCCATCATCCGTGGCTCGGCGCTCAAGGCTATGGAGAGCGAGGGCAAGGATGACGAGTGGTGCAAGAGCATCGACGAACTGATGACCGCGCTGGACGACTACTTCCCCCAGCCCAAGCGCGAAGAGGACAAGCCCTTCCTCATGTCCGTTGAGGACATCTTCTCGATCAAGGGTCGCGGCACCGTCGCCACCGGCCGAATCGAGCGAGGCCTTGTCAAGACCGGCGACCCCGTCGAGGTCGTCGGCATCCGTGAGACGCGCAAGACCGTCGTCACCGGCGTCGAGATGTTCAACAAGATCCTGGATGAGGGCCTCGCTGGCGATAACGTCGGCTGCCTGCTCCGCGGCGTCGAGAAGGACGAGATCGAGCGTGGCCAGGTCATCGCGAAGCCCGGTAGTATCACGCCCCACAATAAGTTCAAGGGTGAGGTCTACGTCCTGACCAAGGAAGAGGGCGGCCGACACACGCCGTTCTTCTCCGGCTACAAGCCGCAGTTCTACTTCCGCACGACGGACGTAACCGGTTCGGTTACGCTGCCCGAAGGCGCGGAGATGGTTATGCCCGGCGATAACGTAACGATCGGCATAAAACTCATCTACCCGATCGCCATGGAAGAAGGCCTGCGCTTCGCTATCCGCGAAGGTGGCCGTACCGTTGGTGCCGGCGTTGTAGCTAAGGTGATTGCTTAAAAATCAATAGACCCCCCGATTTCCGGGGGGTCGTTAATTTTAGGAATAGGTTAAAAGCAGATGGAACATCAAAGCATCCGCATTCGTTTGAAGGCTTATGATCATCGTGTATTGGATCAGTCCGCAGGCGAAATCGTTAACACAGCCCGTCGCACAGGCGCCGAGGTTCGCGGTCCTATTCCGCATCCTACACGAATTGATAAATACACCGTTTTGCGTTCGCCGCACGTTAACAAGAAATCGCGCGAACAGTTTGAAATCCGCACGCACAAGCGTGTTTTAGATATCGTTGACCCAACACCACAGACCGTGGACGCGCTTATGAAGCTCGACCTCGCTGCTGGCG
>JAGLTS010000023.1 GCA_023135165.1 Phycisphaerales bacterium
GATAACACAAAGGCGCAATTCCTTGTTCTGTACCGCGGGGATCGCCGGCGTCGTCGGCGCAATCCTCGGCCTGATCGCCCTGATCGTCATCTCGACAAGCGCCGGCCGGGTGCGCGGCATGGGCTTCGCAGTGGCCGGTCTGTCCATCTCTATCTTCAGCACGGTGAGTGGGGCTCTGATGCTCAGCATCATGCTCCCGGCGCTATCCGTCGCCCGCGACAGCGCCCACGCCGTCAGGGCTGAGATGCAACTTCGGATAATCTCCCAAACCTCGCTCATCTACGATTCCGAGCATGGTCAGCTTCCGCCCGCGAACGACTGGGTGAACGTGCTGCGTGACGTTGGCAGTGTCGGTGACTTCGACACCTATATCTGCTGGCCGAACCTGCCGGAGCAGGGCCGTGCATTCGCGATGAACATCCATCTCGATAGCCGCCCGTGGGATTCCGTCGCCTATCCTGGACGGACGGTGTTGTTCTTCGAGGCACGCATCGGCAGCCCACTCGCCGGCGGACCGGAACTGCTTGATGACACGCCTCGCTCCCGCACCGGCTATGTGATCGTCTTCGTGGACGGGCACACGGAGATCGTCCCGCCCTCGCAGGTCGACATGTTCGTCTGGGAGCCGTAGCCGGGAGCGCTCCCCTTTGGGTCGCGGCTACACCGTGATGTCAGGTTGTCTGCGCCGGGACAGGCAAGGCAGCGCCAACGCGAATACGACGATCGTCCCAGGCGCGGGGACGGCGCTCTTGTCGTACGTGAAGTTCGCCAGCAGGATGCCCAGGTCGTGCTGGCTCACGAGACCGTCGCGATTGAGATCGCTGCCGGGCGCGTAGCCGGGCTCGCCCATCACGCCGCCGTACCCCGGCAGGAAGACGAGCAGGTCCAGATCGTTCACGAAGCCGTCAAGGTTCAGGTCACCGAGGATCGGGTCGGAGTAGGCGAGGAAGCTGTCGATCCAGTCGAGGTACGCGGGGACGAGCATGCCGCCGCCGCCGGTTCCGAACTCACCGAAGCCGTCTCGCCGATACGTGTTGACGCTGTAGAGCAGCGGCTCGCCTGCAACGTCGATAAAACCAGGCCCGCCCGAGTCGCCGGCGCCGATGGTTGTTTCGATGTCGTTGCCGAGCGTCGGCCCGCCCATCGTGCCGTTGCCTTCCGGGCCGTCGAAGTCGTACTCCCAGACCTCCGCCACGCCGGACCCTTCGTCGTCAAGAAAGAAGAGATCGACGATGTTCTCGCCGGATCGCTTGACGTTGTAGCTGGCCATGGTGGAGTAGCCCCAGACGCCGTTCCCGCTTCGGCCGTAGCCGACGAGTTCGAGGCGATCGCCCAGAGCCGGTGCTTCGCGATACAGGTCGTAGATGGGCACATCATCAGCGAGGGGCCAGTGCAGTGTGATGATGGCGATGTCGTCGTTGGCGCTCGGGTTGTTGAAGCCGGTGAAGTCGGGGTGCAGCGACGTGCTTCGGATGAACGGAGGTTCGAGGACGGTGCTGAAGTCGCCGTACAGGTTGATGTTGACGCCGACGTCCGCACGGACATCGTTGACGCCGTCGTTGTTGCGGTCAAAAGAGTGCGCGGCGCAGAGGATGTGATACGGCGAGATGATGGTTCCGGTGCTGACGGCATTGACGCCGGTCCGGATGCTGACGACGCCGCCGTAGCGTGAGGTCGGCACATTCGGATCAATGCGATCGTCGGGTGTATCGGGTGGTTCGCCGTTCGGATCGCCCGCCATGATGATGGGATGAATGCCCTCATCCACAGCCGAGACGGGTGCCACGGCGTTCCCGCCAAGCACAGCCGTTGCCGCGATGACCCAACAGCACCTCATCTTCTGCTCTCCCGATCCTGCGTTGTGCGATGCCGGCCGACGTGAAGACGACCGCGCATTCTCACCTCTATTCATAGCACCATTGCCGGCCCCGTCGAGCGCCAGCCGCGGTCTTCTGACCATTCGTGTGCGAGTGTAGGAGCTGTTCCGTCTGAATCGTCGGTTGGTGCGACAAGTCGCCCCCACATCGCAGTCAGTCCGAGAACCAGTCCCCCACTGCTCACCAAATCAGCCCAACAGCCCGTAGTTCGCGAGCAGAATACCCAGGTCGAACTGGCCGATCTCGCCATCCCCGTCGATGTCGCCTCGCGCGTCGTAGTGCTCGTCACCCGGAAAAAGCCCGTACGTCGCCAGGAGGATACCGAGGTCGAACTGATCGACATCGTCATCGCCATCCAAGTCGCCGGGGATGCCCGGCTCGGGATCGATGAACGTGTCGATCCACTCGATGTAGGCGTTGACCAAGATGCCGCCGCCGCCTGAACCGAAGTACGGGGGGTAGATCACGACGCCCCCGCCGTAGTTCCACCCGAAGATGAACGTATTGACCGTCGCGAGCTGCCACTCGCCGTCCACATCGACGAAGCTCGGGCCGCCGGAGTCGCCGCCGCCGAGCGTGTGCTCGATGTCATTGCCGAGCGTCGGCCCGCCCCAGAACCCACTGCCAAGCGGGCCGTCAAAATCAAATGCGAAGACCTCCGGCAGCGGACCGCCTTCGTCATCGTCATACGCATCGTCGATCACATTGGTGCCGACGCGCTTCACCTCGAACGACGCGCCCACCGTGTAGCCATCCACACCGGTTCCGGATAGGCCGTATCCCACCGTCGTGAACTCCAGCTCCAGCGCCTGTTCGCCACGGTAGACGGGATAGATCGGGATCTCTTCGGGCAGCGGATCGATCAGCTCGATGATGACCAGATCATCGTTGACGTTGGGGTTGTTGAAACCCGTGTAGTTCGGGTGAACGTACACGCCTGCCACGTTGTCCGGGTAGATGATATGGCTATCGTCGCCGTCGTAGTTGAAGACGATCCAGATGTTGGTGCCGAAGTCATTGGTCCCGTTGTCATCCTCATCGACGCAGTGCCCGGCGGAGAGGATGTGATGCGGCGAGATCGGCGTCGCGGAGCAGATGTAGCCGTACACCCCGTCATGTGAGATGAACAGGCTCGCAACGCCCGCCCAGTCGCTCGACGGGAGGTTCAGGTCCACGCGGTTGTCCGGCGAGTCGGGAGGCGTGCCTGCCGGATCACCCGCCACGACGAGCCGGATCGGCACGAACGGAAGCTCGATGACCCTCTCCGCGGAGGGAGCGCCGCCCGGCGCACCTGCTGCCGCTGCAAGAACGAGCGCCGCCGCCATTGTCACCATGTTCCTCATCTTCCTGCTCCCTCTCACAGCCGAACCGGCTGTGCCGCGCTTCGCCGCATCTCGCCCGGCCCGGACGCTCGCCGACTCGTCATAAGCAGACGCCTGCACGCGCAGCACTTCCTGGTTATCTCAGTCACAAAACGATGTGAGCCCACAGAACAACAGACTCACTGGATCGACCCGATCGGCCGACATCACAGCGCCGAGAACCGGCGCCCCGCACCGACCGCGCGAGTGCGGCCAGCAACATCACACTATCCGAGCGGAAGTGCCCGGCTGTTGCAAGCGTTTTCTTCCATTTTCTCGCTTGATCCGCATACTCGGGGCACGCCGGGCTCGATTCCGCCCCCGACAAACCGGTGCAGCACCGCCGCCTTGTCCCGCGTCTCCTGGTACTCCGCAGCCGGGCGCGAATCCGCGACGATGCCGCCCCCCACCGCATAGTCGATACGTGCGTCGTGAAACAGGTCCGCACATCCAGGCGCTGCACTGCTGGTGGCGGCCTGCGTATCCGTGATGAGTAATGTCCGGATAGCGATGCTCAGCGTCATCCGCCCGTCGTCGCTGAAAAATCCGATCGCCCCGCAGTACGGGCCTCGCCGGACCGGTTCAAGCTTCTCGATGATCTGCATCGCGCGGATCTTCGGCGCACCGGTGACGGACCCGCCGGGGAACGACGCCGTGAGAAGGTCAACCACCGTCGCGCCCGGCCGCAACACGCCCTGAATCGTCGCCACGCCGTGGTGCACCGTCGGGTGCATCTCGATTCGGCGAGGGTCGGTCACCACGACGGAACCGAACTCGCACACCCGCCCCAAGTCGTTGCGCATCAGATCCACGATCATGTTCAGTTCCGCAGTGTCCTTGATGCTCGCGCGCAGTTCGCCGGGGGCCGCATCGGCCGGGCGTGTGCCTTTGATCGGCCGTGTCGTGACGATGCGTCGCCTCGGCTCAAAGTCAAGAAACAGCTCCGGCGAGACGGACATGAGGCGCCGCCGCCGACCGTCGCTCGGAGCAAGTTCCATGTACGCGCCATACCACGCCGGGGCGTGCTGGACTGATGCGAGGAACAGATCGCGCGAGTTGCCGGCAAATGGCGCGGTCAACCGTCGTGTGACGTTCACCTGAAACACATCGCCCGCATGGATGTACTCGATCGCACGCGCGATTCGATCTTCGTAGTCAGCCCGCTCGATCGGACACGTGAACTCGCCCACGCGGAACCCAAGCTCGGCCGACGGCGCACCCCGCTGCGGCGCGAGAGCGATCGCATCCGGCAGGTCATCCGCCCATGTCCCGACCGCGTGCCAGGATGACCGCAGATGATCGTAGACAAGCCCCCCGCTGCAACGGGCGAGTTCGACCAACGGCCAGCCCCGGTCGTCAGTCGGCAACGAATGCTCGCTGCGCGACGCAGCCGGCTCGATCACCTTGCCCAGCTCGTATGAGAAGTACCCGATCCAGCCGCCGACGAACGGCAGCTCGGAGCACTCGCGGCAGTCAGTCGGAGGTGACAAGAGCGATGCCAAGTCCGCCATCGGATCGTGCGAGAAGGCACGGCTTGATCCGCCAACCCATGTTGACCGCCCGCCCGCCGTGTAGCGATAGACGCCGTCCGGCGCTGCGAGGATCGTAAACCGCGCCCATCGCTTGTGGAATCGCCCAGAGTGCAGCGCGAGCAACGGCACATCCATCGGCCAACCGCGCGTGATGTGCACTGGCGACTCGCGCCAAGGAAGCCTGCGTGTTACGCGAGGTCGTGTCATTGAACACGACATCATAACCCCCCCACGCCCCACAGCCTCACGCCTCTTCACGCAGCGGCTGGGGGTTCGTCAACGCCGATGCCGCGATCGTGTAGAGTACCGCCCGACATTATGAGGCCGATGGAAGACCAGCAGAAGAGGAATCACACTATGGCGACCGCGCCCCGTCGCAGGCCGGGAAGTACCCAAGCCCGCAAGTCAAGCAAAAAGGTATCGCACGGCGGCGGACGACGCAC
Organism: Phycisphaerales bacterium; assembly: GCA_023135165.1. GTDB lineage: Bacteria > Planctomycetota > Phycisphaerae > Phycisphaerales > JAGLTS01 > JAGLTS01. The sequence goes on from JAGLTS010000023.1 coordinate 5,214, forward strand.
CGGCGGTCGCGCCGATGGCGGATCAACGAAGATGGTCTACTACTTCGGCAGCGCCAGGACCGAAGGCCGGGCCGACATGAAGGAGCTCCTTGGCGGCAAGGGCGCCAACTTGGCTGAAATGACCGCCATCGGCCTGCCCGTGCCGCCCGGCTTCACGATCACAACCGAGACGTGTGCGGTGTACTACGAGCGAGGTCGCAAGCTCCCCGCCGGACTCACCGAGAGCATCCGCCGAAACATGGCGATGCTCGAAAAGGAGTCGGGCAAGAAGTTCGGCGACCAGCAGAACCCCCTGCTCGTCTCCGTCCGGTCCGGCGCCGCCGCCTCCATGCCCGGCATGATGGACACCGTCTTGAACCTGGGCCTGAGCGACCGGTCCGTCAAGGCGCTCGCCGATGCAAGCGGCAACGAGCGCTTCGCCTATGACGCCTACCGCAGGCTCATCAACATGTTTGGCGACGTGGTCATGGGCGTCGATCACGAGCACTTCGAGACCGCATTCGACAGGATCAAGGCGAAGTACGGCGTGACCGACGACGCGGATGTTCCCGCCAAGGGCATGATCGAGCTTTGCGACGCCTACAAAGTGGTGTACAAGCACCACGTCAAGAGGAACTTCCCGCAGGACCCATTTAGGCAGCTCGAAGCGGCGGTCGAGGCTGTGTTCAAGAGCTGGAACACCCCACGCGCCGTCAGCTACCGACGAATCAACGAAATCACCGGCCTGCGAGGCACGGCTGTCAACGTCCAAGCCATGGTCTACGGCAACATGGGCGATGACTGCGGCACCGGCGTCGCTTTCACACGCGATCCCGCCACGGGAAAAAACGAGTTCTACGGCGAGTTCCTCATCAACGCCCAGGGCGAAGATGTTGTTGCGGGCATCCGCACGCCGCAGCCCATCGCGCAGATGAAGAAGTGGCGGCGAGGCAACTACGAAGAACTCATCGCCATCAAGAACATCCTCGAGCAGCACTACCGGGATATCCAGGACCTCGAATTCACCGTCGAACGAGGCACGCTCTACATCCTCCAGACGCGGTCCGGCAAGCGCACAGGCTCCGCCGCAGTGAAGATCGCCTGCGACATGGTCAAGGAGAAGCTCATCACTGAGAAGGAGGCGGTGCTACGCGTCCCGGCGAATGACCTGACGCAACTGCTACTCCCGAGCTTCAGGCCCGCAGCCAAGAAGAAGGCGACGATCCTCACGCGAGGTCTGCCCGCTTCACCGGGCGCTGCCGTGGGCATGCTCGCCTTCAGCGCCGACGAGGCTGTCGATCGAACCACGGCAGGCGAAAAAGTGCTCCTTGTCCGCAAGGAGACCAGTCCGGAGGACATCGACGGGATGCACTCAGCCGTCGGCATCCTCACAAGCACGGGGGGGATGACCTCTCACGCCGCCGTTGTCGCACGTGGTTGGGGCAAGTGCTGCGTCGCGGGCGCGGGCAGCATCGACATCGACGAGAAGGCCGGCACGATCCGCATCGCCGGTCACTCGTTCGGACGCCGTGACCGGATCTCCATCGACGGGTCAACGGGTGACGTCATGGCCGGTGTCGTGGACACCGAATCGCCCACGCTGTCCGGCGACTTCGGCAAGCTCATGCGTTGGGCGGACAAGTACCGCTCCCTGCGCATCCGCACAAACGCCGACACCCCAGACGATGCCGTGCGCGCTCGCGAGTTCGGCGCTCAGGGCATCGGCCTGTGCCGGACCGAGCACATGTTCTTCGACGCCGACCGCATCATCGCCATGCGCGAGATGATCATCGCCGACACGCTCGAAGCCCGCGAAAAGGCGCTTAGCAAACTCCTGCCCTTCCAGCGCAAGGACTTCATCGGCATCTTCACCGCGATGGACGGCCTGCCCGTCACGGTCCGCTTCCTCGACCCGCCGCTGCACGAGTTCCTGCCTCACGCCGTCGAGGCACAGCATGAGTTGGCGGATGTCCTGGGCGTGAGCCAATCTGTAATCAGAAAGCGCGTGGCGACGCTCCATGAATCCAACCCGATGCTCGGCCACCGCGGGTGCCGGCTCGCCGTCACGTACCCCGAAATCCTCACGATGCAAGTCACCGCCATCGTCGAGGCGATGATCGCGTGCAAGAAAAAGAAGGTCAACGCCAAGCCCGAGATCATGATCCCGCTTGTCGGGAGTGCTGCGGAACTGAAGCTGCTCCGCACGCTCGTCGAAGAGACGATCCGCAGCGTCAAGAAGGCCAAGAAGTACACGGGCAAGCTCACCATCCCGATCGGAACGATGATCGAGGTGCCCCGCGCAGCACTCACCGCCGACGAGATCGCCCGCCATGCCGAGTTCTTCAGCTTCGGCACAAACGACCTGACGCAGATGACCTTCGGCTTCAGCCGCGACGACGTTAACACGTTCCTTCCCGATTACCTAAAACACGAGCTACTTGAAAAAGACCCGTTCCAGAGCCTCGACACGGCAGGCGTCGGCCAACTCATTGCGATGGCCTGTGAGAAGGGCCGAAACGCTCGGCCGAAGATCAAGCTCGGCATCTGCGGCGAGCACGGCGGCGACCCGGCATCAATCGCCTTCTGTCACAAGGTCGGCTTGGCATACGTGAGCTGCTCACCCTTCCGTGTCCCCGTCGCCCGCCTCGCCGCCGCCCAGGCCGCCCTGCGCGACGCGTAGCTGTGTCCGCCGCGCACTGTCACCGTTGGAGCCGCACCCCGAAGAGAAGCGCGGCCGACCAGACACCAGGGGCTGCGCAACACAGGCCTGCGATGCATTGGACGTCAACTGACGTTCACATCAGAAGGTCGATCACGCTGCCGGTGATGGGGATGTAGATCGGTTGGTAGATGCGGATGATGCGCGCGGGCATTGCCCTGTCGCCGGAGCTGCCTCGAGCGCGCTGCGGATCGAGTGCGTAGCTGGGACGGTCCGGCACGTCGCCTGGGTAAGCTGGGAGCTGAGCGCTGTCGGTGATCCGGCAAGGGGGTGTGCACTGCGTCGCATCGGTCGAGCATTGGCACATGTCGGCATCGGGGACAAGCCGCAGACGAGCCGCCACTTCGCGCGCGATGATCTGGCGGTCCGCCTCGCAGAGCCGGTGGCAATCGGCCCGGCGAGTCGGCTCACCTGTCATCGGCAGCGGTCTGGGCGCATCGTCGATCTGCACACACAAACGCAGGCGAAACCCGTGCCGAACCGCCTCCATCCCTCGCAGCCGATAAGAGCGCCGGTGCGATACACTGGCCAGGGGCAGGCGATGTTCGCGTCATGCCCGCGCCTCTGAAACGTTGTCCCCACACAACCCCTCATCGTTGAGCCTACACCACAGTGCTGCGAACCAGCGACCTGGAATACGAACTCCCCGACGATCTGATCGCAACCGAACCTGCGCGCCGGCGTGATGCGGCGAAGCTCATGGTGGTTGATCGCGCAGGTGACGCACCGCCGACGCACCGCACCGTCGCCGACCTGCCCGCCCTGCTTCGGCCAGGCGACCTGCTCGTCATCAACACCACCAAGGTGATCCCCGCGCGATTCATCGGCCGACGCAAGGACACCGGCGGGCGCGTCGAGGGGCTCTTCCTTGATGGGACGGCCGATGGGAACTGGTCCGTCTACCTCAAGAGCAACGGCAAACTCCGCGCAGGCATAACGGTCATCCTCCACTCACCTCACGATCAATCCGTGCCGTCGGTGGAGATCACGCTGCGCGAGAAACAGGGCGATCAGTGGTTGATCCAGTGCGCCGAACCGGGCGAGCCTGCTGTGATCCTCGACCGCATCGGCGCGACGCCGCTGCCGCCGTACATCCCCCGAGCAAGAGGACAACGAGGGATGCCCGATGCAGCCCACCGGACATGGTCCGACGCCCTCGACCGCGATTGGTACCAGACGGTCTACGCCGACGACGATGCAGCGGGCGCCGTCGCCGCGCCAACCGCGGGCCTGCACTTCACGCCGGGCCTGCTCGCTGAACTGGGGCAGCATGGCATCGACCGTGCGGACGTCATCCTGCACGTCGGCGCCGGGACGTTCAAGCCCATTCAGACTGAGTACGTCGAGTCGCATCCGATGCACACGGAGCGTTATCACGTCCCGGCGAAGACGTTGCATGCTCTGCGCCAGGCGCGCCTCGCGGGCAGCCGAATCATCGCTGTGGGTACGACGACCGCCCGCGCCCTCGAATCGCTCCCCAATCTTGACGGTCGATCCGACATCAACACCGAGACGCGCCTGCTCATCACGCCGGGCTACGAGTTCCGCCACTTCGATGGCCTGCTCACCAACTTCCACCTGCCGCGCTCGACGCTACTGGCGATGGTCGGCGCGTTGTTTACCGGAGGAATCGACCGGCTCCTGACCCTGTACGACGAGGCAATTGCGGAGCAGTACCGGTTCTACAGCTTCGGCGACGCGATGCTGATCCTGCCTAGCCACCCAAATGTGCGACCATGAAGCGTGTGCGCCCGATATGCTTGATGATGAACCTGCCGATCTGATCCCCCCAATCGGCTGAGGGTGCGGCGCGATGACCATCGACGAACTGATCCACGGACTCGACATCGAGCGCATCGGCGATCCCAGCGCTCGCATCTGTGATCTGACCGAGGACAGCACAACGGTGATGCCCGGCTCGCTTTTCGTAGCGCGAAAAGGCCTCGCTGCGGATGGTCGGCGGTACATCGCGGACGCGATCGCCGCTGGAGCCGGGGCCGTCCTGACCGACGATGCAGCGTCAGTCCCCACCTCGCTTCGGCCTCGCATCACGATTCTGACCGCATCCGACCTCCCGAATGCGGCGGCGGCGATTGCCGACCGGTTCTACGGCTCGCCGAGCCGCGAACTGTCGCTCGTCGGCATCACCGGAACCAACGGCAAAACCACCGTGACGCATCTGGTTCACCACGTGGTCAATCATGCGGGCATCCGCTGCGGCATGATCGGCACCGTGGCTGTGGATGACGGCAGCGAACTGACCGCTGCGGAGATGACCACCCCGCCCGCCCTGGAGATCAACCGAACGTTGTCGCAGATGGTCGAGGCGGGCTGCGGCGCCGCTGTGATCGAGGTATCCAGCCACGCGATCGACCAGAAGCGCGCCGCTGCACTCGCATTTGACGTGGGCGTCTTCACGAATCTCACCGGTGACCATCTCGACTACCACGGAACAATGGAGGCGTATGCTGCGACGAAGGCAACTTTCTTCGCCGCGCTGCCGCCGGATGCCGTTGCGGTCGTGAACATCGACGATCCACACGCACATCGCATGCTCGCCGACTGCCGGGCGCGTGTCGTACGCTGCGCATCGCAAGGCCCGGACGACATCGACGCAACGGTGGCTGTGCATGATGCGACGATGGACGGCGTGGACCTCACGCTCACCGGGCCCTGGGGCGTCATCGACGCGCACGTCGCCCTTGTCGGACGCCACAACGCGATGAACATCCTGCAAGCGGCCGTCACGGCGCATGCGATGGGCGTGTCGGCAGAGCAACTGCAAGCCGGCCTGGAGACGTGTGCGCCGCCGCCCGGCAGGCTTGAGGCTGTCACAACTCCGGAATCGCCCTTCGCCGTCTTCGTGGATTACGCACATACGGACGATGCGCTCGACAATGTTCTCCGCACCGTTCGACCGCTCGTTCCCACAGGCGGAGACCTGTTCGTCGTCTTCGGATGCGGCGGCGACCGTGATGTGACCAAGCGCCCGCGCATGGCCCGCGTCGCATGCAGCCTCGCCGACCGCATCGTCATCACGAGCGACAACCCCCGCACCGAACAGCCCGAGCGAATCATCGACCAAGTCATGACGGGCGTTCCCTACGCGAAACGTGACCGCGTGACTCGCCGCACCGATCGCGCCGACGCCATTGACTTCGCCATGCGATCCGCCAAGGCAGGCGACATCATCGTCATCGCGGGCAAGGGTCACGAAGACTGCCAGATCGTCCCGGACAGCCGGGGCGGCACACTGCGTCTGCCGTTCGATGATCGCATCCAAGCTCGCGCGGTGCTGCGGTCGATCGGCATCACGCCCGCTCCGCTTCCCCAGCCGGCGCTTCACGCGCGTGATGACGCGGTCGATTCCCACGATGACTTGGATCACGAGCTCTTCCCGTTTGAAGCGAGTTCAGCGTGAGCACGCCGCCGCGATTCTGGGAGTCACGGAATGTGGCCCGCATCACGGCGGGGCGCTGGGTGCAGCCGTCCGGTGATGCGCCGCTGAACAGTCCCGTACATGTCAGCACGGACACACGAACGCTTCAGCCCGGCGACGTGTTCATCGCACTGCGCGGCGAGCGGTTCGACGGCAACCGGTTCATCGACGAGGCCATCCGCAAGGGAGCAGCCGCCGTCATCACGGATGACGCTTCCGCCGTAGCTCACAGCCCGAGCGATGCAGGAATCCTGCTTGTTGCCGACACCGTCCGGGCGCTCAGCGACCTCGCCGCTGCCTACCGCCAGACACTTGCCGGCACGCGCATCGTCGCCGTCACCGGCTCCAATGGGAAGACGACGACCAAGCGCATGATCCACGCAGCCCTCTCGCAACGACATCGCGGGTCGGCCAGCCCCAAGAGCTTCAACAACCACATCGGCGTGCCGCTCACGCTCCTCGCCGTCCAGCCGGACGATGCCTACGCCGTCGTCGAGGTGGGCAGTAGCGCACCAGGTGAGATCGCAGCGCTCGGGCGGATCGTCAGGCCCGACATCGCTGTCATCACGTCGATCGGGCAAACGCACCTGGAGGGCCTGGGCAGCATCGACGGCGTCTGCCGAGAGAAGCTCGACCTGCTGCGATGCCTCCCTGAAGACGGTATCGCCGTCATCACGGCCGACGCGCCGATTCTCACCGCGATGATCCGTAGCGATCGCGCACTCACGCGGACTCGCACACACACGTTCGGCCGATCCGAACACGCTGACCTTCGGCTCACATCGTTGTCACACGACCGCAGCATTTGCTCGTTTGCGATTGATGACACAATGACCGCGCACCTTCGTCTCACCGGCGTCCACAATGCCTGCAACGCGCTCGCCGCGCTGCTCGTCGCGCGCGAGTTCGGGGTGGATGACCGATCCGCCCTTGATGCCATCGCCCTGCTCGAACCCGACGACATGCGCTTCGCAATCGAGCAGCACGGATCGATCACGCTCTACAACGACGCCTACAACGCCAATCCGCAGTCCATGGCCGCAGCGCTCGACGTGTTCGCCGCCATCACCGACGCCGCCCGCAGACGCGTCCTGATCCTCGGCGACATGCTCGAACTCGGCGGCGCGACCGAGCAGGCACACACCCAACTCGGCGACCACATCGCTGCGATGATCCGCGCCGGATGCGCGGTCGAACTACTCGTTCTGGTCGGCGACTGCGTCGATACCACCGCCCGCAGACTCGATGCGGCCTTCGGCGGCGCGGTCCGGATCGTTCGGTTGACGAGTCTTGAATCCGATGATGACATCCGCACCGCGGCGGCGCTTCTTGAGGATGGCGATCAGGTGCTCCTCAAAGGTTCGCGCGGCATCGCGCTTGAGCAAGTGGCCCATGAGGTCGCCCAGATGACGGCCAAGACGGACATGCGACGAGTCGGTTAGGAATTCATGCTCTACAACTTCTGGGACATCTTCCGTGACAAGCTCGACTCGATGGGCATCGACAGCCTGTTCATGGTGCTGGACCAGATCACGTTCCGTACCGTCGCCTCGGTAATTGTCTCGTTTTTCTTCGTCATCATCGCGGGTCGGCCGACCATCCGGTGGCTTCTGAAGCAGAAGATCGGCGACGCGCCGGAGTTCTACAACGCGGACCTGAACAAGCTGATGATGAACAAGGCCAACACGCCGACGATGGGCGGCCTGCTCATCGCCGGGGGCATCGCCTTTTCGACGCTCTTGCTCGCCGACCTCACGAACTTCTACATCCACATGGCGCTGATCTGTCTGCTCTGGCTGACCGTGCTCGGCGGCGTGGATGACTGGCTCAAACTCACCGCCTCGCGCCGCTCGCCCGGACGACGCGAAGGCCTGTATACGTGGGAGAAACTCGTCTTCCAGCTCGGCCTGGCGATCCTGCTCGGCTACTTCCTCTTCACACACGGCCATAACAAAGACGAGCTGCACAACCTCCCCCACGTCCTCTGCCTGCCATTCCAGAAGACATGGATCATCGACGGCATCAACCCGTCGCTAATCTTCCTGCCATTGCCCATCTTCATGCTCATTACGGTCCTCGTTGTCACCGCAACCAGTAACGCGGTCAACCTGACCGACGGCATGGATGGGCTTGCGGGCGGCATCGTCGGCGTCATCGCCTTCGCCATGGCGGTGCTCTGCCTCATCGCTGGGACACCCGAGGAAGCGCAGCGCCTCTTGCTGCCTTACATCCCAGGCTCGGCTGAGCTTGCGGTCGTCGCGGGCGGCATGGCGGGCGCGTGCATTGGATTCCTGTGGTTCAACTGCGCGCCGGCGCAGGTCTTCATGGGCGATGCGGGGTCGCTCTCGCTCGGCGGGTTGCTCGCCTACATCGCCGTCGCCATCCGACACGAGATCCTCCTCGCGGTGATCGGCGGCGTCCTGGTCATCGAGGTGCTCAGCGTCATCATCCAGGTCGGTTACTTCAAGATCACCAAGGGCAAGCGCGTCTTCCGTTGCGCACCGATTCACCACCACTTCCACCTCGTCGGATGGACCGAACAGCAGGTCGTCGTGCGCTTCTGGCTCATCACGATGGTCCTCGCAGCGCTCGGCCTGGCCATCGTGAAGCTGCGCTGATCGCGCCGCTTCGCCGGCCCCGCATCACGTGTGTGGCGCGGCCTGAACGCGGGGAGACCCGGCCAAGATGGCCGAGCTATGTGGCGTCACAAAACGGTGTCAGCCACTTCCGCTACGGGCCGTGCCTCGCCCGCTCCGGAGTGACGGACCCAGACGACCGTCGTCCATACGGCGAGCGCGCCGAACGGGATCGCCACGGGCCAAGCGATGTGCGCGATAAACGCGACATACAGGGCCGGGATGCTCGCAGCGGTCAGAGCCGCCCAGATGAGCACGTTGCGCGTGCCCAGGCGCATCAGCGGTCGGCGCGTTGCGAAGATCCACACGTATGCGGGGAAGATCAAGCCGTACGCCGTCATAAACCCCTGGTACGTCACCTCGCCGTCAACAAACGGCAGCAAAGCAAGCGGCGCGCCCACCAGCGGCACGACAAGAAGCAAACGTCCGCCTGCCGCCGATCGTCGCTCGCGCAACTCGCGAAGATGCGCCCCGACCGTGAATGTTGCTTGCGCCAGGATGTGCGCGAGGATCACCGCATCGAACCCCGTCACGGCGAAGACAGCGGTGAACACAATCATCACGGCGAATGCGATGCCGAACCCGAGGAACACATCACGGTTGCGCGATTCGCGCAGCGCGCGGTGGAATGTGAGATCCAGGTAAGGACAAAGCGCAAAGCCGAAGACGGATGCGATCGCAAGCCAGGGCAGGTTGCGCGCGCTGAACAGAGGCGGGTCGATCTGGAAACGAAACGCACCGGTCGCCAGCGTCGCGAGCAGCAGGAGCAGCGATGTGCTGTAGAGCAAGGCGGCGAGCCACAGCCACGCGCGCGATGATAGACGCGCGAGCGCCAGGCCCGCGCTGAAGACCGCGAGACTGATGAGGATGGGAATCGCCGCGGGGTGTCCGAGGCTCGTCTGTCCGAACCACATCAGCAGCAGCATGGGAATGAAGAAGAGGTGGAACGCGATCGTCACGGTGGAGAAGGCCGTCGCCGCGCCGCCATGCTGACGAATGAAACGTCGGCTCGCATCACCGTTCCTCAGGATGTAGCCGAACGCGGCGCAGCCGATCACGTTGGGCACAGTGAAGATGACAAGTCCCGGCCAGCCGTACTCGCGCATCGCGATGACGGGCAGGTACATGCCGATGCACCACGTCCAGGAACAGGCGAGGAAGAGCGACCAGCCAGCGGATCTCATCGATTGCTCTTCGTCTTCGCGGAGCGGCGCCGTTTCTTCTCGTGATGGTGCGACTTCGGCGTGCAGTGGAACGTCACATCGCATCGCCCGACGCGCACCTCCCGGCCTCGCTTCTTCACATGCTGAAAGATGCCAAGCTCAATGTCGGCGTTGAACTCCTGATGCGCCTCCGCCAGCGCGCGGATGTCCTCGCTGCACTCGACGCGGTACACGGCAGGCCCGAAGCATGGGCGGAGGAAGCGGTAGTTCAGGTTCTTGCAGACGACCGTGTAGTCGCCACCGCACTTCTCGAAGAGGAACATCCCCCCCGCGATTTCGCTGTTGGCCAGAAGCGCCGCACCGGCCATCGCGTTGTACCAGTTCCGGTTGAACCGCCGAAACGGGAGCACCGCGGTGAACGTCGTCGAATCCAGCTTCCGCATCGTGATCCCGCTCTTGAATGCGTACGGCAGCCAGATCAGCGAGCAGAGGCGATGCCAGAAGTTGTTGCGCGTGCTCAGCTTGCTGACGAACGCGTCGATGCGTGCGACCAGCCCCCGACGTCGGGCGGGCAGGCCGACGGGTAAGGCAGCCTCGGCATCTTCCGACGGGCGCACCGGCATCTCGGAGCGATCAGGCTCCTTGGCGTCGATCGGCCGCATCGTCCGACCCGGTTGAGGTTCAGTCGTCGGCAAGGCTCGCAACCTCACAATCGGTGACAGACCACATCTTAGCGTTCGATGCCCGTCGGGACGATCCCCAATCACCAATCGGGCCTCGGACGGTCTCGGGGACGTGGCCCAAGTGACCGGCTACACTACCGTCGCCCAGCACACCTCGTTTCAGGAAAGGCCTGCCTCATGCACTTTGACGCCCATCAGCCCGTCCTCGACGACCTGGAGGCGCGGATCTTGACCATCCGCGACTCTCTTTAACTACGACGGCAAGAAGGCCAGGCTGGCTGAACTCGAGACGGCGATGCAGTCTCCCACCTTCTGGGACAGCCAGGAGAAGGCGCAGCAGGTCGTCGCGGAACTGAAGATCGTCAAGGCGCAGATCACCCCCTTGGGCAAGCTCCAGGACCGCTTCGAGAACGCCCAAGTCGGCTACGAACTCGCCAAGGAGGCGGGCGATGACGAGCTGCTCACCGAGACCGATGAGGAGCTCTACCAACTCCAACGTGAGATGGATCGCGTCGAACTCCAGAGCCTGCTCTCCGGCAAGCACGACCACCGCAACTGCTTCTTCACCATCAACGCGGGCGACGGCGGGACCGAGGCCAACGACTGGGCTGAGATGCTCATGCGCATGTATCTCTACTACTTCGAGAAGATGCAATGGAAGGTCGAGGAGGTCGCCAAGACGTTCGGCACGGAAGTCGGCATCGACGGCATCACGCTCCATGTCAAGGGCGATATGGCGTACGGCTACCTCAATTGTGAGCGAGGCACGCACCGTCTGGCGCGCGTCAGTCCGTTCAACGCTCAGGGCAAGCGACAGACGAGTTTCGCATCCGTCGATGTCATCCCCGAGTTCGACGAAGTGCAGGTTGAGATTGATGAGAACGACCTGGAGGTCACCGCCTTCGCGCGATCGTCAGGCCCGGGCGGGCAGAACGTCAACAAGCTCGCCACCGCGATTCGCCTCGTCCACAAGCCGACGGGCATCATCGTCGTTGCGTCGAACGAGCGCAAGCAGGAGCAGAACAGGCGTCAGGCCATGGCGATCCTCATGGCGAAACTCGAACAGCTTGAAGATGAAAGGCGCGAGGCGGAGCTTGCGAAAGTCACCGGCGGCTCGGTCGAGCGAGGCTGGGGCACACAGATCCGCAGCTACGTGATCTACGACAACCGCGTCAAGGACCACCGCACGAATCACGAGGTCGGCAACCCGCAGAGCGTCCTCAACGGCGACCTGCAAGGCTTCATCGACGCTGAACTGCGGCGAAGGCGCAAAGCGAAGGAGCAGTAACGCACCGCGCCACGGGAACCTCGCCTCGCCAAGCAATGCTGCGAAACTCGCACCTGTAGCGGTGAGCGAGAACTCGTGATACTGTCGCTCGCGCTCAGTCGAGCGTGACGCTGCGCGTCAGGTTGAACTGCTCCATTCTTCGGCGAAGCGTGACGCGGGTAATGCCCAAGTGCCGAGCTGCAGCGCTGAGGTTGCCTTCGTGCTCCGCCACCGCTTGACGGATGATCTCTCGCTCGATCCCGGCGACGGCTTCGGCGAATGCGTCGAGATGATGGCATTCCAGGCACTGACGCGCGATCGTGTGATACGGGTCGCTCAACTCGCCGCCCGCGATCGGGATGCCCACTGCGGATGGATCAGGCTCGCGGCGAATCGTCGGAACCTTGAAGCGAGAACGCCCGCCCCGCCCTGTTTCCGTCGCATGCGCCTGCACATGCTCGGGCAGAAACGATGGCAGCAGCACCGACCCGTGCGCGATCACCATCGCCTGCTTCATCACGTTCTCAAGCTCGCGCACATTGCCCGGCCATGCATAGCGCAGGATCGCACGCACGGTCCGCGGGTGGAACGATGTGATGTGCCTGCCGATCTCACGGTTGAGGCGTGCGATGATGTCGTGCGCGATGAGGATCGCATCGACCTCGCGGTCGCGCAGCGGGGGCAGGTGGATCGCAACGACGCTGAGCCGGTAGTACAGATCCTGACGGAAGAGCCCCTGCTCGATTCGCTTTTCGAGCACCTGGTTCGTCGCGGCGATGACACGGGCGTCGCTACGGATGAGTTCGCTGCCGCCGACGCGGTAGAACGTGCGGTCTTGTATGAGCCGAAGCAGTTTTGCTTGGAGCGTCGGGCTCATGTCGCCGATCTCGTCGAGCAGGATCGTGCCGCCCGCCGCCTGTTCGAATCGGCCGATCCGCTGCGCATCGGCGCCTGTGAACGCCCCTTTCTCGTGGCCGAACAACTCCGATTCGAGCAGCGACTCGGGTACGGCGGCGCAGTTGATCGCGATGAACGGCCCATCCTTCTTGGGACTGTGATAATGCAGCGCCCGGCAGACGAGTTCCTTGCCCGTGCCCGACTCGCCGGTCACGAGCACATCGACATCCAGCGGCGCGATCATGCCGATCTGCTTGTACACCTCCTGCATCGCGGGCGACTGGCCGAGGAGCCGGCTTCGATGCGGTCTCGACCGCGACGCATCGCCCGTCTCTTCGGGTTCAGCCGCGTCGAAATGGGCGGACTGATCGAGGACACTGCGCGCATCCGCGATGACCTCGCGCAGGCGGGTACGCTCCACGGGCTTGACGAGGTAGTCCCAGAACCCGTGCCGAGTCGCACTGACGGCATGTTCCGCTTCGCGCGATGCGGTAATCATCACGGCGATGAGGCGGTTCTCCGCAGGCTTGATGAGCGGGATCCAGTCGTGCCACCGATCGTCGCCGGGATCGACATCCAGCACGAGCAGTTGCCACCTATGCGGATCGATGTGGCGCAGCAGCCCCGGCCAGTCCTCACCGAGCCCAACTTGGTCAACATCGGCCCCGAACGCATCCGTCACGATCTCGACGAACGCGGCATCGGCGGAACTGATGAGCAATTGCGCAGCCTGCTCCATACGCGGATGATACGACGACCCGCCGTCGCGCACAGCCCGTTCCCACGATCAAGACGCGTCGGGCTTCACGAGCCGTTCATATGCCTCAGGCTGACAGACGACGACGAGCGTGTCATCCTCGCTCAGGCGAACATCAGGCGACGGGTTGAACGTGTACGCCGCTCGCTGCCCACCCTCCGGCGCGTGATAGCGAGCGATGACGATGATCTGGTGCTCGCGCGGCAGGTTCAACTCGACCAGCGTCTTGCCGACCATCCACGGGAAGTCCGCGGCGGCAAGCTGTCGCATCTCGAACTCCGTCCCGCGCATCGCGTCGATGATGAAATCCGTCACGGCAGGCTTGAGCAGCATGTGACTCATCTGCATGGCGGCGATTCGGCCTGGCACCGCCACGCGATTGGCGCCGGCCCGCTCCAGCTTGCTGATCGTCGTTTCTTCCTCGGCCCTCGCGACGATGTGCAGCTTCGGATTCAGCCCGCGTGCGGTCAACGTGACGAACACGTTCGATGCGTCGCAATCCAGCGTCGCCACAAGCGCGCGGGATCGCTCCAACCCGGCCTCCGACAGCACCGCATCCTGCGTGCAATCCCCCAGCATGCTCATGTACCCCTTCTCCGCCGCATCATCGACCGCCTCCTCCTTCTGATCGACAACGACAAACGGCACGTTCTTGCCCGCCAACTGGGCGGCGATCACGCGACCCGTGTTGCCAAAACCGCACAGCACGACGTGGTTCGACAGCGACTCGATCAGGCGTTCCATCTTTCGCCTCTCAAACACGCGCATGACCTCGCCGCTGAACAGAAGCGTCAGCAGGTTGCCATACAGGTACAGGAACGAACTCAGCCCGACGATGATGACGAACATCGCCCAACCCTGCTCAACCGGCCTCAGGTCCGGCAGGCTGCCCACGGTGCTGATGATGTTGAACGTGTCCCACAGGCCGTCCGGCCAGAAGTCCACCTTGTCTCCCCCGAGCCAATCGAAGCCAGCCGCTCCCACCACGACGACCAGCACCAGAAGCAGCACGCTGTACACAACGCGGCGCTTCAGATCGGTCGCGGTCGTAGGACTGCCTCGGCCTGAGATGACGGGGAATGAACTCATGCGTACTCGCAATCCCGCAGACACAGAACCTGCGGCAAACCGTGTCAGGATGTGGGACGGCCCGGTCCCCCTCCGCCGCCCCGCCCCGTCTTGCTCCCACAGACCGGTGTCAAACCCCCTTTATCGGCCGAAACTGCCGCCGACACCCCCAATTTGTCGATGCCGACAGCATCACTACACTATGTAGTTGGACCTGCTGTGATGCCCCACCCATTCCAGGGGCGGAGAAGCGACCATGACCGTTGACGTCCAAACCACACTGTGGTCCCACCCGGACCAACTCGGCGAGGAATCGCTGCGCCGCCTCCGCGAGGCGCCGCACGGGGACACCTTCCGACGATCCACGCCCGAGGCGTACGAGTCGGCGATGGACTGCGTGACGATGTCGATCGTCGCCGGCTACCGATGCGAACGGACCGGGGCTCACATCCCAGCCGAGTGGATCGCCGACTTCGTCAACCGCAAGCCCGATGCGCGCCTCGGCTTCGCAGGCCTTGACCCGTGCCGCACACAGGTGCTCGACGATCTCGACCATGCGATCGACCTGGGCGCGACGGGTGTTGTTCTGTGTCCCGGCGATCAAGGCTACGCGCCGACCGACACACGCGCGGAATGTGTATACGACGAGTGTCAGCGGCGCGAGTTGCCGATCCTGTTCGGTTCGCCCGGTCCAATGACCAGCGGTGCTGTACTGGAGTTCGCCCGCCCCAGCTCGCTGGACGCCGTGGCACGCCAGTTCCCCAACCTGCACCTGCTCATCGGTTCGATGGGCTTTCCATGGATCGACGAAACGCTGATCGTCATCGGCAAGCACCGCCATGTCTACGCGTCGATCGCCAGCGTCGTGAGCAGACCGTGGCAGTTGCACGGTGCCCTGCTGACGGCACACGAACTTGGCGTCACCGAAAAGCTGCTCTTCGGCTCGGGATATCCGCACGACACGCCCGAGCACTGCATCGAGCGGCTCTTCTCGACCAACGGGTGCGCAGCCGGCACACAGCTCCCAACCGTGCCGCGGACACATCTCCAGGCGATCTTCGAGCGCGATGCGTGCGCGTGCCTGGGCATCGACCTGCCTCACCACGAGCATCCAACCCACACCGACGACGACGATGCAGTCGGGCGGTCGGACTCCGCCGCCGCCGACAGCACGAGCGATGCGCGACGGATGCCCGCATCATGAATCACATGTCGCGCATACTCGTGACGCTCAGCATGATGACGTGCGCCGCGATATTCTCGCTGACCACCGGGTGCCAGACAAGCGCCTCGCTGCGGATGTACTCGCTCAGCCATCCGGGTCAATCGGTCTCGCCGCAATGGAAAACCGTCATCTCGCGAATCGCGGATGACAATACGGTGGATGTGTACCTGAGCGACATCGAGGCGTGGCGTCTGGTGGACCACAGTCATTCGCTGGAGAACGAGTCAGGCCAGATCGTGCACGTGCACATGTTCCTCAGCCCCCATGCTGGCCGAACACCGATCGCCTCGACCGCCTGCAACGCCACAATACGTCACATGATCTTCACGCCGACCGCAGCCGGCGAGTACGGCGGAGGACTCTTCATCATGCCCGCCGTCTCAGCGGGCCGGTCACAGTTCCAAGGGACAATCACCGACGGCCGGCTCAAGCTGCTGCACCAGAGCGGCGAGTTCATCGACCGTCTCGGCGCAGCGGGCGTGCGAGGGAGCCTTCGTGCAGCGCACGACCCGCTCACAGTGCGCCGAATCGAACTGCGCCTCGATATGCTCCGCCGCCAGCGCTTTGGACAAACCGCAGCGGCGCGAAACGCTCCCACCCAAAACGACGATCGCTAACAGCACACACCTCGCTGCTGAATACGTCAGCACCCACTACTCACCCTACAAACACGTTTCGCCGTAGTGCGCGAGCAGGATGCCCAGATCCGCCTGATCCGTGTCGCCGTCGCCGTCGATGTCGCCGCAGTCGTTGATCTCGTAGCAGGAGAGCAGGATGCCCAAGTCCGCCTGATCGACATCCAAGTCGCCATCCAGGTCGCCGGGGCAGTCCGGTTCGCCGGGCGGCAACGCCCAAATCTCGACGTCGTCGATGTTCCAGCCGCAGTACGTCCATCCACCATCGGTCGTACCCATCGTCCAGCGAACGTAGACGGTCGGCTCGTCATCCGCGATGGTTGAGATGTCCAGGTTCATCTGCTGCCAGGAAGTGTCGGCGACCTCCGCGTCGTTCTCCCACACTGTCGTCCAGTCCGTGCCGTCGCTGCTCACACGGATGTATGCGTGGTCGTAGATCGGCTGCTCGACGCCGAGCCAGCGCTGGAAGTTGAGATGAACGCCGTAGAGATCGGTGCAGTCGATGGCATCCGTTGTGAGGTGCCGCTCGCCGAGGTCGTTGGGGTAGTCGCCTGAGAGGTTGTAGCCGTAGACGTTGTCGCCGGTGTATCCGGAAGTCGGGTCAGGCCCACCTTGGCTACCGCCGCCGCCGGTGGGTTGGCCGAACGCCCAGTCGCCTTCCGCCGTCCAACCGGGGTCGATATCGAGCAACCACTGCTGTTGAACCGTCGGATCGCCGACGAGCAGCGCAACGTCCCGCGTCGTGTCGCCGAGGTGATCGGTCAGATTCGTGAACGTGATGCTCGCGAGATGAGCGCCTTCGCCCAGCCCTGCCGCAGCGCCGGTGAGTTGGACGGTGACATCCGCTGTTCCATCCGGCGCGAGCGTACCCGACGTATCGCCCGTCAGTGCGAGCCACGTGACAGGCGGATCGATCACGACTTCGTAGTCAATCGCGCTGTCGCTCCTGCACCCGAGATGGTAGTCGGTGCTCGTTGGCGTGAACGGTCCGCCCGCCGGCCCCTCGGGGTGAAACTCATCCGCGGGTGACACGCTGAGGCCTGCATCGACGGTGAGCGCCTTGATGCAGAAGTTCGCGGTGTCGTTGAAGTCATAGAGATCCAGCCACACGCCGCCGCTGCGGTAGTAGCTCTCGCCGGGGTTGGATGCGGAGTCCACAATCACACGGTACGACGCACCGAGCAGCACGGGCACATCCGACGTGCGGTCGTATGGCTGCCCGCCGATCGAGAGCGTCAGATACACGTAGAAGTCATCCCCTTCGGTCAGCGCAATGGGCGTCGTCAGGTCGATCGTGTGGAACCCGCGGTACTCGCAGCTTCCCGCCTGCGATGTCAGTTCATCGAGAAGCTCGCCGCCCTCGAAACGGTCATAGATCGTGACCGTGTACGACACGCTGTCCGCTGCGGTGAAGAAGCTCACGGACTCGATCAACTCGCTGCCGGCGGCGATGAAGGCGTTGAACGCCTCCGACGCATCCGTCATCGTGTCGCGCCAGCCGTGGTAGTCATGGTAGTAGGTGTGGTCGTAGGCGAACGGTTCGACATCCCTGTACGAGATCGCCCCCATGAATTCCTCCTGGCAGCACCACTTGTCGTAGTACGAGATCCAGAAGAAGCCCGCTTCGCCCCAGCCGGAGCCCCAACTGTTCTTGATGAGCCACGCGCCGTCTTGCGGGGCCTGCGTCGCCTTGTTGTCATCCCAACCGACGATCGCGACCGCGTGGTTGGGAGGCATCGTGCTGCTCGGCGGCTGATAGTGCACGTACCCGGACATGAAGGCGCCATCGTAGGCCAGGCACGTCCCCATGACGCCTTGGGTCATGATCTTGTTCTTGATCGTGTCGATGTTCGATAGGTCCGGCTTGGCGGTGAACCACTCGATCTCTCTCGGATAGAAATAGTGATAGCTTGGATCTGAACGCAATGGCGGCGTGTCGTAGGACTGGCCGTCGATATCGCGCACCGCGCCCTCGCCTCGCGTGATGTATGCGCCGCCGACGAGGTAGTCGCCTCCCATGTGCACTTCAAGCCCCGCGCCGCTCGGCGGGTCGCGGTCGTCGTTGTTGTGCTCGTTGAACCCGTTCCACCAGTCGAGGTGGTACTCCGCCA
>JAGLTS010000024.1 GCA_023135165.1 Phycisphaerales bacterium
CCGCCAGGTTGGGTTCGCCGGACTCGCCTGCGGCGGTCCATACGCCGGTCATGAGCAGGTTGCCTTCGATCGCCGCCATGATGCCGTGCGTCCAACACGTGCCGCCCTGCTGGCTCTTGACGGATGTGACGTAGTCCTCGCCGGCGACATCGCGCAGATCAAACGATGCGGGCGGGTCGGCGAAGGCTGTGGCGCACAGCGCTGCGGCTGCGAGCGAGGCGAGTCGAGTGAAGCGGCAGGGAACGGGGTACATCGTTTCATCCTCCAACAGGTGACAGGACTGCGACGCCGGGCTGATCGTGAGGCGTCGTCTGGACGAACGAGCGCCGTCCAACCCCATTATGCCCCATATCGTGCCGAAAGGAACTGCGGATCGGCGGATTCGGCAAGTCCGCGGTGAATCGACGCAGCTCGATACGAAAACGCCCCGCCGTGTGAGGGCGGGGCGTGGTGTGCATGATTGTGAGCAGCCTACCGGCTCCGGTTACGGGCAGGGGATCTCGTACACCGCGAGGAAGATGCCCAAGTCGAACTGGGTGACACAGCCGTCACCGTCGAGGTCGGCAGCGGGGGCGTAGTACGGGTCGCCTTCGCACATGTCATAGGATGCGAGCAGGATGCCCAGATCGTTCTGGTCACGGTCCCAGTCACCATCCATGTCACCGACGCACTCCGTCGGCCCGCCAGTGAGTGTTGCGACGTATGCGTCGTTCTCACCGCAGTTGATCAGCGATGTGAACTGCGGCGCGACAAACAGCCAGTACGTGCCGGCCGGCAGCGTCGCACTCGTGACGGTGTCCTCGTCGCACGGACTGAGAAGCAGGTATGGATCCACGGAGCCTGTGATGTCAGCGCAATCGCCCGACCCCTCGCTGCCCGGTATATAGGCGATAACGCCCATGAGCACATCGAACTCAGCCTCAACGGTCCATGTCAGTTCCGCAGGCTCTGTGAGCACGACTTCGTACCAGTCCGTGTCTCGCGTGCTGCTGTTGTACCACGCTGTGCCACAGACCGTCTCACCGAAATCGATCGACGTGAACTGCGGCGTCGCCATGTTGCACCCGCCGTTGGTGTCATCACCACAAGGCTCAGGCTCGTCGAACGCGTCGGGCGGGCACTCGACAAAGCACGGCGCCGGTGACAGGCAGACCGACAAGTCGTAGTCCTGTACGAACCCCGCGCCGTTGTCGTCGAACCATGATGTGCCGTCGCCGTCATCGGAGCTCATCCACATGAACCAGCAGTCCACCGGATCGCTGATGCCGCGAACCGACACCCAGCCGTTGTGGAGTGTGCATGGCGCATCGAGATCGACTGTGTACCGAAAGAGCGTGAAGTCGAGGCCGGTCCCGTACGTATAGCCCGTGTCCACACCGGTAGCGACGACGGTGTACTCACACGCCAACGCGCCCGGCTGCCCGCCGTCGTCGTAGTAGAAGCCGATCTCGAACTCCATCGGGTTCTCAACGCACTCCTCCCATCCCCCGGTATCCAGGAATGCGTTGAGCCCCCACCACTGAATGCTGCCGATGTCCTGACCGACGATGTAGTTGTCGAACCGCGTGTATCCCTCTCCCACATCGCTGTTCCCGGCAGTCCAGGCATCGATGGGGCTATCCGGGAGTTGACTGAACATCGAGTTACCGGGGCAGTCCTCATCAAAGATAAAGGTAGTCTCAATGATCAACACGAAGTCACAGCAGTCCGGCGACGGCCACGTATCCACCATGATGTAGTACGTGCCCGGTGTGAGTTCCAACCCCGTGATCACATCGGGGTCAGCGCTGCTCGTCGCCGTCGCGACGCAGCCGTCCGGCCCGGTCGGGCACTGTGAGAACACGCCGACGCCTGCCCAGTCCGTATCCGCGTCGAGCGTGATGTCCACTGTCACGGTCGACGTCACGGTGAGTTCATAGATGATATCCTCACCGCCGTCGTAGTAACCCATGCACGAGTTGTTGTAGTCATCCAGTCGGCCGCAGGTCGTATTCACGTCATAGTACGGCAAGGCCGCGGGCAACGTGATCTCAATCGGGACGTCGCAGTTGTCACCCTCCTGGGCATTCGCGCCGTCGATCCGGTCGAACCACGGGATGCGATCGCCCAGTCCGTCAATGTAAGTCATGCCGTACCCGTATGCACCCGACCCGCCCATCAGCGGCGGCAGCCAGTTGATCGCGGTCCATGAGTCACCGGCCACGTCGTAGTCGTTGATCTGAACCGGGGCATCCCAGTTCGCACTCGTGTATGACGATCGGTACCTGACGAAGACCGGGTCCACAGCGCCCAGCTCCTGCTGATACATCAGCGCGATCCCGCCCCCGCCGCGCGCCGTAGCGTCCGCCATGGCGTAGAACTCTCCGGCAACATCGGGAATCGCGATGTCGCCTTGGAACCAGGTGCCTTCGCCGCCATCATAGCTGATCTTATACCTGATCCCATAATCCTCGGTGTACATGTGCTCATATGCGACAAAGACGGCATCCGCGTATGCGCTGATGGCTGTTCGCGTGTTGTAGCCTGAGAACGTGAACGACCCGCACTCCTCCCAGACGGAGTAGATGCGCTCCACATGGACGTACCCATCCGTACCGATATAGGAGAGGAACAAGAACCAGGTTGTGGGGTTGTCGTTCCAGTGCAGGTCGATGCCGCCCGCCGCATCCGTCACAGCCGGAGAATTCTCGTGGAAGATCGACACATTCTCATCCGCCCTGCCGTAGAAGAGCTGAAGCGCGCCATTGCTCTTCCGGAAGAGGTAGTAGACACGATTGTCGTAATCATCGACGTTCGTCTCCAGGGCGATGTCGGTGATCGTCTCCGGGCTGACATCCGCCACGGTCTTGTAGTTGTAGACGCCGTCGATCACCCCGTTGGAGACCGAGCAGCGACGGATTCTGGCGATGTCCTCCATGTCGACATGGACATAGCCGACGTAGATATGGGCGCCCATGACGGCCGCGTCGATGTCCACCAGGCCGGGGCCGCTGTAGTAGGTAAACGTCTCCGCCCATGATGTGCCGTCGTCGTACGAGATGTTCATCGTCCAATACTGGGGCCACGACGCGACGACGAAGCAGTTCCCCGAGGCGGCGTCGTAGTCGACGACCGTCAGGAAGGCCCCGGTTCGAGTCCCGCCGATCCGCACATCCGTACCGCGCAGACCGAACTGGCCGGGGTTGTCCGGGTCGCGCCATGTGATGCCCATCCCGGCGACAGCGCCCTCCGCTTCGAGCGCCGAGAGCAGGGAGACCGCGTCGTCGAAGGCGCCGCCGTTCCACAGCGTCTCAATGTAGTTCGCCGTGTCCTCCTGACCGGCAGTCGGTGATGCGCCCAGGTCGATCTTGAGGATCGCGGAGAAGCGGATCGACGGATCGATGTCCGCCAGTCGTGTGTGCAGGGGAACAGGCTCAAACGCAGCCTGCTGCCCGTCGGTTTCGCGCGTTTGCGTGCCCATGGAGCGCGCCGGGATCGTCTCGCTGTCATCCCACGGAAAAGCGCTCGTGCTCGCTACGGATGAACGAGTCGGTTTCCTCACGCTGTACTCGCAGATCTCCACACCCGGCGGCAACTGCCAGCGGTCGTCGGCGCTGATCCTGGATGGATCAAGCAGCGACAGCGTCTCAACCTCATTTGCACGCGTCCGGACCGAATCACCGCCGATCGCGTCCGACACAGGTGCGCCGCTCACCGCCTCACGACTCGCCTCAGCCCCCTGGCTTGGGTCCGCAGCGAGTCCGAACGTCGCTGTTCCAATCACCGCAGCGCTCGCACAGACGAGCATCACAGCGGTTCGCGTGTGATGTAACTTCATGTCTTTCCTCCATTTAGCTCATTCGTGAGATCGGCGAGATGGCCTCGCGCCCTCGGTCACGTATGCAACAACGCCGCTTCGCCGAAAGGCGATCGACGCACTCTACCTCCGAATTCCACATCAGGGTGGAGCGTATCCATGTCCATTGTGACCGCGCACCTTCCCCGTGCAAGGCAAAATGCGCAAATCGGTGAAGGACGCCACAGCACAACGAACCCGCCAAGGTGATCGGCTGCATCCGCCGCCACACGAAAACGCCCCACTCCGATCCGTGGGGCGTGTGTCGTGTCGTTATGTCATCAGGCATCCAGCCGCGCGCGGAATGTCACGGGCACGGCACGTCATACACGGCAAGCAGCGCGCCGAGGTCCGCTTGATCCGTGTCGCCGTCACCGTCGATGTCGCCGCCCGCATCAAGCTCGTATGACGCAAGCAGGATACCTAGGTCCGCTTGATCGCGCTGCCCGTCGCCGTTCAGGTCGCCGGGACAATCCATATCCTCACACGAAATGCGCCGTACTTCGAACGCGTCGACGCCCGCCTCAACCACCGAACCATCTTCCAGATCCGATGCTTCAAAGCGCACTCTGACCTGGGCCGTCGGTGTCACGAAGTCCGCGGCGAGGAACGAATGCACGACCCAACCGCTGGACGTGCCCGGCCCGACGGTTTCCGCAAGCACCCAGGATGCACCGTCGTCGTTCGAAACATATGTCTTGAAAAGGTCGTTGTGCGGATCATTGCCGAAGTGATTCGTATACCACAGCGCGTAGCGGATCTCCGCATCGCCCTCGCTGAGATCGATCGTCGGCGATGCGAGATAGGTGTACCCGCCGTCCACATCAGAGTCACCATAGGCGTTTCCGGTGAGGTAGCAGCGCGCGGACCCGTCGTAGTCGGTCGGCGGGTCGCCGCGGTCGCCGCCCCCGGCCGGGATGCCCCGCTCCCACTGGCCGGCCGAGGCGTCGCCGCTGACACTCCAGCCCAGGTCGGTCTCGAAGTCGTTAGCAAACACGGTGATCAATTCTCCAACAAGCGCGGCGTACGTCTCGGCGGGCGCTCCGGCGGGGTCGTACACCACGCCGCAGCTTGCCCCTTCCGCACTGAAGTAGAACTCCGGGCCGTCATCGCATGAGGCGGCCGGCAGCAGCGCCTCGTACAGCCCGCCGCCCAACGATGTGAACGGCTCGCTCAGCCACATCCCACCATCATAACGGTACGTTACTGCTCCCGTTTCCGGAATGTAGGTGTCGCCAATTTCGTCGATCCGCACTGTGATCGTAGTGGGTTCTCCGGGCGTCAGGGCCTCCGGCGGGCCGTCGGGCAGACTGATCTCGATGCGGATCGTCGGCGAGTACTCCACATAACACGCGGCGTAGCCGATGTCCGAGCATTCGTACTCGATGCGCATGTAGCCGCCGTCTTCACCCCAACTGGGTCCCCAGGAGTTGCGCAGAAACCACACGCCGCTTGATCCCTGACTGTCATCCCAACCGGTCAGCACGACGACATGGTTGATCCACTCGTTCTCGCATGCGTTAAACACGCCGCCGGTGTACGCCTGAAACGCGCTGTTCACGTAGACGCAGACTGCGATCGGGCCGTGGTCGTAGATCGCCTGCTTGAGTTGGCCGACGTTCGGCGTGCTCGACTGGTCGCCGACGAACGCCCAGTTGTCAAGCCAGTAGGAATGGATGTACGGGCAGTTACACGGCAGGTCTTCCGCCTCATACATGAAGTGCTGCTCGAGCACCGCGCCGTTGTCGCTGCACGGATCAGTCTTCCCACCGGTCGCCATCATGCTCAGCGCATCGTAATGCCAGCCGCCGCCACACCCCCACCCATCCTGGTTGCAGCTTACAATCCACTGCTCGGACAAATCCACTTCTCCGCCGTCCGCGTACAGAATGGCATACTCGACAGCCCCGACCGCACCGAACGCCCAGCAGCTCCCGCAGCTGCCCTGGTTCCGGATCGTGAGTTGGCCTTGATCGCGCCAGTCGAAGTACGGAGGCAGGCCGCGCGTCGGCATGCACGGATCGAAACGACCCTCCTCTCGCCAATTCGGCGGCTCGACGGTTCCGCATAACTCACCGATCGACCGACCCGTCGCTTCGCTCGGCCCGACGGTGAACGTCCAGCCTGCCGACTCGCCCTGCTTGCGCAGCGCATCGATGTCCGCATCGGTAAGTTGCGCCGCAGTTGGGGCCGCGGCGAATGATGCCGTCATGATCACCGCCGGAGCGAGGACCGCGCGAACGGCGCCCGCTAAGCGACAACCGATCCTGTTCATGGTCGTGTACTGCACATTCAGTCTCCTTCGTGCTGCTCGGGAACCCGAGACTTGCGGCCGCTCTCGGACTGCACCAGCCAGCGCCTCCCGGGAGCGTGGCGTCGTCGCCGCCGCCGCCGTGATGGCTGCCACCAGCGAGAACCGCGTGGCTGCCTTGCTTTCATTCTACTCCGAACCCGCCGATATGCCTGAAAATCTGTCATATCGGCGCCGGTTGATCGGTCGTTATCCTATCCGCACGAGCACGCCGGCCCGGTTGGGGCGTTCCGCCGACCCACTCCATGAAAAACGCCCCGTCCAATCGAACGGGGCGTCGTGTTGCAGCAGATTCTGATCATTCACAAGACGAGCATTCCTACGGGCACGGCACGTCATACACGGCAAGCAGCGCGCCGAGGTCCGCTTGATCCGTGTCGCCGTCACCGTCGATGTCGCCGCCCGCATCAAGCTCGTATGACGCGAGCAGGATGCCTAGGTCCGCTTGGTCGCGCTGCCCATCGCCGTTGAGGTCGCCCGGGCAGTCCTGCTCGAAGTCAACATTCACATCGAGGCTGAATTCGTGCAGTTCGCCGCCGGTGTGGTGTGCCGTTGACGTGCCAGTGACGCTCAACATCGTTCCCGATGTGACCGTGAATCGGCCGACCGTGTACGTCCCATTCCCGATGTTCTCCGTATCGAACCACACGGCGCTCATCGAGTCGTTCGTGACGCTCGGCATCTCGGCGAAACTGGGCATGCTGAAGTCGTACGCGCTGAAGAAACTGTCGAACTCGATCGACGGGTGCGCCGCCCACCACGTCGGCTGCGGCGTGTCCATGTCATACGTCGGATGCTGATAGAACGATCCATCGATGCTTGCAACCGCGTCGGTCGATGTCCAATCGTCGTCATCGGTCATCATCACTTGCAGGTCGAACGTCTGAGCATGCGCCAGTGCTGGATCGTCGGCGATTGCCGCAGCGCTGATCGGCACTTCGACAAGCTGATGGTCGATGCTGGGGACGGGCGGCGAACCACCCAGCGCCCAGATCTCGATGTTGTCGATGTTCCAGCCGCAATACCGCCGGAGGTTGTCGGTCGTTCCCATCGTCCAGCGGACATACACGGTGGACTGATGATCCGCGACGGCGGAGATATCCAACTCGATGCGCTGCCAAGTGCTGTCAGTGATCTCGTCATCGTTCTCCCAGACGGTCGTCCAGTTCACGCCGTTGTTGCTGACGCGCACGTAGGCATGGTCGTCGCCCGGATCTTCAACACCGAGCCACCGCCGGAACTTAAGCGTGACGTCGTGGTACTCGGAGCAGTCGATCGCAGTGGTGGTCAGGTGCTGTTCCGACAGACCGTTCGGGTAGTCGCCGTTGAGGTTGTAGCCGTATACGTTCAGGCCGAGGTACCCTCTCGTCGGATCGGGCGAGCCGTACTGCCCGCCGTCACCCGTCGGTTGGCCAAACGCCCAATCGCCCTCAGTGGTCCAGCCGGGATCGGTTGACAGGCCCCAACTGTAGATCAAACGCTGGATGCCGACCGTCAACGCGACATCGCGCGTCGTGTCGCCGATGGACGTGCTGCTCGTGAACGACAGCGTGTCGAAGTAGTCACCCTCGGGCAGCGCGTTTGTGGCCGAATTGACGGAAACGGTGACGTCGGTCGAATCGTGAGCCTCGAGGTATCCCGTCGCGCCGGTGAGCGTGAGCCACGGCTGCGTCTTGGTGACCTCGTATGTGAAGCCCGTGTCGCCGACGTTGTAAAGCGTGTACGTCTTGCTCTCAGGCGAGAACGGCCCACCTTCATCACCCAACGGTTCAAAGGCGGCGGTGGTGGGCTGAACGACCAGACCCTCACCACCGCTGTAGTTCACATACAACGCCGCGTAACCGATCTCCGAGCAGCCGTACGGGATTCGCATGTAGCCGCTCTCACCCCAGCCGCCCCAACTGTTCCTCATGAACCAGATGCCATTGCTGCCCTGATCGTCATCCCAACCCGTCAGGACGACGACGTGGTTGACCGACCCGGTCGAACAGGCGTTGAAGATGCCACCGCTGTACGCCTGGAACGCTTCGGTCACACGAACGCACACCGCGATCGGCCCGTGATCGAGAATCGCCTGCTTCATCTGCTCCACGGTCGGCGTGCCCCAATGCGGGCCGACGAACAACCAGGAATCCATCCAGTAGTCGTGCGGGTAGGGACACTCACACGGCGCATCGCTCGCTAAGTAACCGTAGTACTCCTCCAGCACCGCTCCATTGTGTCCGCACGGATCGGTGTATCCGCCGATCTCCATGTACTCGCACGCCTCGTCGTGCCATCCGCCGCTGCAACTGCCTGCATACGTGCAGCTCACAAGCCACTGCTCGGACAGATCCACATCGAGGCCGTCCGCGATCTTGATCACCGCCTCGAATGCGCCGACAGCGCCGAACGCCCAGCAACTCCCGCACCCGCCTTGATTGCGAATCGGCGTCACGCCGTCCACATCACGCCAGTCGAAGTAGTCCGGCAACCCGCGCAAGGGCATCAGATCGTCGAACCGATCCGGATCGCGCCAGTCCACCGGCTCAACGGCGCCGGCGAGGTCCTCAAGCGCATACCCCGTCGCGTCGTTGTGCCCCACGGTGAACGTCCAACCCTCCTCTTCACCCTGTTTGCGCAGCCGCTCGATATCCTCATCGGTGAGCTGCGCCGCTACCGGCCGAGCCGTGATGCACGCAGCCGCGGCAAGCAGAAACACGATAAATCCACAGAGCCAGCCCTTCTTCGCGGGAGTCGTCATTGCTGTTTTCCTCTCTTCGCTCTCATCGTGTGCCCGAACGGGCCACATCGCCGGAATCGGCGTTCACAGAGCATATCCGTAGCAAGCCGCCAGCGGATCGCCTGACTTCCCTCATTCTAGGGATAATCTCCCCCTCAACGTACGAAAATCCCGCGATACCGGACGTTTCCCCCCACTTCCACCTCCCCCAAGCCGATGCGCAGGTCACCAAAGGCGACGCAGGCTCCGCGTCTCCGCCCCGACTGACGCGCTCGACGAAAGCCCGAAAAAACCTTGCCTCACGTGGGATGCTGAGTCATACTGGCGATTGAGGGTGCCGAAGTGGGTTTCCGCACGAGGCATGCCACGCTGGCCGACGGATGAGTGCGCCCAAGCCTGTGCACATCCGATGCGGCTTGGATGACCTCGACGACGGTGATACCGATCAATCCGACCTCGGCATCCTCCTCGCCAACTACGGCACCGGAGGCTGACGGCGCCGTAGCACACATTCACACCCACGCTCACTCCCCCCAAGCCGCAGGAACTCGTTCCTGCGGGAACGCGCCCGATCAGTCCGCATCCAGATCATTCAGCAGCCTCTGAGCCGCTTCCGCATTCTCCTGATCCCCAAGTGACGCAAACATGTCTCGCGCCGCCTCCAGAAGAACCCGCGCTGACTCCTTCCGTTCGCTCCGGCCGCACGCGTCCCCGAGCACGGCGAGCGTCCATGCCTTGATCGATGCCTCCTCCTGATCGAGCCTTCGCACATCCTCGACAAGCGCCGCCGCCTGGTCGCGCGTGCCGGTCCGGTCAGAGCAGAACGCAGCGGTGCCCTCCCACACCACCTGCCTTGTCTCCTCAGCGACATCTGCACCATACGCGATGAGAAGCGCTGCAGCGAAATCGACTGCGGCAGGCGCGCATTGGTCAAACCCAACAGCGACTGCTGCTCCTCGCCCGATGTGCGCCAGCGCTTTCTGCTCCGCTGGCGCATCCTTCATCTCGATGACCGCCGTGTAGTCCGCGATCGCCTTCTGTGTCTGCGGCGGTGTGAGCATGCCGTACCTCACGCCACGGGCAAGAAACGCCTGCGCCTTCAGATCCGCTGGCGCATCCTTCATCTCGATGACCGCCGTGTAGTCCGTGATCGCCTTTTTCATCTTCGGCGGTGTGAGCATGCCGTAGCTCACACCACGGTTGAAAAGCGCCTCCGCCTTCAGATCCGCTGGCGCATCCTCCATCTTGATGACCGCCGTGTAGTCCGCGATCGCTTTCTGCGTCTGCGGCGATGTGAGCATGCCGTACCTCACACCACGGTTGTAGAGCGCCCCCGCCAGCGCCTGAACCAAACGCTCGGGGCGCGCCGTGCCGCTCTCTGCACGCCCCTGGATCGCGTCGCGAAGCAGCGTCAGCAGCGTCTTGGTCATCGCCTCGCCATCGTCGTCAAGTGCGGAGGTAATCAGTAGCTGCATCACGCTGGCAACCGTGTACGCCCACGCGTCAATCGGTTCCCAACCGTCCGAATCACGCCACAGACCACCCTGCGGCATCGGAGCGCTCTCTCCGCCGGGCGGATTCTCTAGCAGCACCGACAGACTCTCGTGCTTCGGGAAGTCCCGCGCGCAGCGCAGCACGAACTCACCCATCATCTGTCCCTCGTGCCGCCACGCCTGCTCAACGAGACGGCGCGCGGCATCCCTCAAGTCATCCGATTCACCGTAGTCGATCGTGAAGCGCCGCTCACCGGCGAGCCGACCCAGGACAAACGCCTCGCCGAAGACATCCGGCTCGATCGGCGACATCCAGAACGCTCCGCCTCGCTGATCCTCACGCCGACCCGCGAACGCGATGAGCCGATCACGCTGCGTCTGCTTGCTGTCACCCTGCTGCGGAATAACCCCGGCAAGTTCCGCATCCGTCAGGTACGCCTGCCCCTTGTGAACCCCACGCACCATCGTGGCGAGCATCAGAAGATTCGCATGCTTCTCGTTGATGCGAGGCTCACGCTCACGCCAGGCGCTCACCTCCCGTTTCAGGAGGTCATCAACAATGTTCCCTTGCGTCCATGACGCCACATCCGGCGTCTCGCCACGCTCCAGACAGTCCGCGTACACATCTGCGATCAGCGCCGCGTACAACGGCCGGCACTCCGGGTCGATCGTCTTGATCCGATCGAGCAACTCCTCTGAGTGCTCTGTCGGTCGCCCACGTGCGTCGAGCACCCACCCAAAGCAGTTCCACAGCGCATCATCGTGGAGCGGTTCGAGCGCGACGTGCCCACCTGATGCGCCATACCGTCCGTGCCGTGTCCGGTGAAGCGCCTCTCGGCGATCGCTCGTACCGATCAGATCCCGTTTCACCCACTCGCCCGCATCTCGCTCAAGGAGGAGGAACCGGACGCGGCACCCCTTCACGCCGGCGCTCTCGCGAGTTCGGCGGATCATCTCGCCGACCACCGATGCCCGAGATTGGGTGTAGTCGACGATGACAAGTGTCGGGCGCTCCAGATCCCAGCGCTCCCACTCGTTGAATGGCTCCGTCGTCGAGAGAAACCCCGTGCACCAGCCGTTGGGCGATGTGTCGTTCTTGAACCTGCGAGCGCGCAGGCAAAGCTCGTGCGCCAGGCGCGTCTTGCCGGCACCCGCCGATCCCGTCCACAACCACCACAGGACCTCCTCGGGCGCATCCAGAAACGCCTCCAAACTGGCCATCTCACTGGATCGACCCAGGAGCGGCACACGCCGAACGCTGTACAGGAACGGGTTGCCCGGCGTCTCTGCGGGATCCCAGATGTCCAGCCCGAGGTTGGGCCTGCGCTCCGTCCGCTCCAGCAATGTGGCGAGGTCGTCGTCGAGGTCGCGGTCTCGCTTGTACTGCAACGCATCGACCGCCTCACGAATGCTGCGCAGCTCCGTCAGCCCGATGCGGATGTGCTCCGGCAGCGCAGCGAACCGCTCGTAGCGATGGGTGATGTAGTCGGCGATGGCGAGGTACGTCCGGTCATCCTCATTCCGAAGCGCCTCTGCGATGCCGTCGCTCTTCGCCGCAAGCAGTTCCGCGAGCATGACGATCGGCGAGTCCTTGGTGTCTGTACCAACGCCGAGTTCACGAGCGAGATCCCCAAGCGCGATGACCTCACCACGCCGGCGCGATGAAAGCTCATCAAGGCGCTTCGTGACCGCATCCAGGTCGTTCTTGCGTGCCCACGTGCGCCAGACGGATGCCGCTGCCGTCCCCGCCAGCGCACAGATCAACGCCGCAACAATCGGCACACCTGCCCCCGCCCCAACCGCCGCAGGCACGATGGTGATACCCGCCGCGCTCACAGTGACACTGTCACGAGCACAGTCCACGAGCTTCGCAATGGAGTGGTTGACACCCACACACACAGGATATCAGATCACCCCTACACGACACGCGCAACGCCGCTTTGCGGCTTCGCGCGACCGTTAGCAAAACGCGTGCCGCGCTGAATAACCCGCGATTGCGATGTCAATCAGCGTGCGCAATAACCAAAAACCGGACGCTCCAAAACCGGCCAAAACCGCAGCAAAACTGACCGAAACTGATCCAAAACCGCGCGAAACCGCTCCAAAACACGCCAAAACCGACCGGTTTTGACACCGCATACCACGACGCATGCGCATGAACCAAGCACGCAGTGAGCGCGAACCAGCTTGCTGTACTGCAATCAGGGATCGCCCCCAGAACGACCACGCCAAAAAGCCCGTGCGCACGCTGCGATTCTTTTTCACGGACTTCGTCTTTTGTGCTGCAAGCTCGTGCCGGTGATGAAGCCTACTCCGCGACGCGCGCGAACGATCGGCCTGTTCCCGGGGCATCGCCAGGCTGAAAGCCGCGGGCCTGCCATCGGGACAGAATCCCCAGCGGCAGCAGACGCTCGCCCTGCGCTGTGGGCACACGGCGAAGCTCAGCGGGTGGCCCGCCGAGCCCGCCCGTCAGGTCGGCTTCACTTGTCAGCGTGATCCCGGTGCGGTCTCCTTGCCACGTTCCCGCATCCCGCTCCGGCTCCTCGCCCGGTCGCGACCGCTCCCATTCGTACGCGCCATCCCCGTACACGATCAGCATCTCCCGACCGGCCCAGTGCGGATAGACCCACGAGCCGACGACCCATGCCGTCGGATCGGGATCGACGTGCCGGTCGAGGTACCACGCCTGCTCGTCGAACGCAGGCTCCGCCGGCCCACAGCCGGCGATGGCAGTTGAGAGGATGGCGACGGCAAGTGCGATACTGTGACTTCGCATCAGAAGACCTCCAGGCCAACGGAACGACACAGTGTAGATCTGCGACGAAAGGATGACGAACGAGCGTGCAACTCGAATGCACCAAACAAGCGACAACTTGGCCGGGGTGACAGCCCGATCCGCCGCGACGCTGCACGCACCCTCAGGAACATGGCGTGGAGCCGATCGCTCGCATACTGTTTGGGTATGCATGAAAGCAGAGCTGACATCCTCTCACAGGCGAAAAACGAAGAAAAGCTTTACAAATTCCGATTTTTTCTTAGAATCATTCTAATAAGAGGGAACAATAACCTGAGAGAGGAGTACTTCTCTTGGGAACAACACTGAAGTGCGGCTGCGGCGAGTTCGCCCGCATCAGTGCAAGGAGGCGGACACACCCGCCACGTTGGTATGCGGGACGAACCGCCGAGCCGATACGCCGGTAACGGAGCCACGACGCACCATGAACCGAAGAACGGCCAACTTCTCACCGCTCGACCAGGTTCGTTCGAGGAATCGGATGAGCTTGCGTGCCGGGAGGCGCGGCGCTGATCGCCTGCGCCTCAACCCCGCTGACGAGCGAACGCTCAAGCGACTGGTCACGACGCCCGTCGGGTACATCGACAGTCCCGCATACGCGAAGCCGGACGCCGAGGATGTGATCTTCGGCCGGGCACCGTCGATCCCCAAGCCGGACACGACCTGGTATCACCCGCTGATGGATGATCCCGGCTCATCGCGGTCGCGCGATCTGCAGCGTCGCGCCAGCGTGCTTCTCACCGCCAATGAAGAGGGCATCCTGTTCCGCCAGTTCAACTACGCCCGTTACCGCATCCGAGAGATCCAGAACCAGCTCGGCATGATGGAGGATTCCCCGGCGAAGCGCGAGCCTGCCGCCGATCAGGCTGAGGAAATGCTCCACTGGCATCGTCGGGCCGGTGCGCTGCGCGAGCAGATCGCGGAGACGAACCTCGCGCTCGTTTTGGCGATGGCCAAGCGCACACGGATGAGCGAGGTGGACTTCGCGGACCTCATCAGCGAAGGGAACATGGCCCTGCTCCGGGCGATCGACAAGTTCGACGCCGACCGCGGGTTCAAGTTCTCGACGTATGCCTGCCGAGCGATTCTCAAGGCATTCAGCAGACAGGGCATGAAGCTGAGCAAGTACCGCCAGCGTTTCCCCGCTGACTTCGACCCGCTCATGGAGCGATCCGACAACCTCGAAACGCGCAGGCGCGACATTGAGCAGGACTCGGCAGCCCGCGTCGGCGAGATCGTACGGACCAACCGCTGCGATCTGACCGACATCGAGCAGATCGTGATCGAACACCGCTTCGGCCTGAAGAGCGGCAATGACAAGCCTGCCATGACGCTTGAGCAGGTCGGCCAGATCATCGGCGTCACCAAGGAGCGTGTCCGCCAAATCCAGAACAAGGCGCTTGAGAAGGTCCGCATCGACCTGGAAGAGAACTTCCTCTCTCGAGTTCAGCCAGATCAGGAGCAGCCCGAGCACCAACTACTGGTTGCGGTGAACTAACGCCACCCGCTCAGGGAATTTCATCCGCCGGGCGACGTCTCACAGGCGCAGCCCGGCTTTCTCTTGCGCCAATCTCGCCTGCAGCACATGTGCGATCGCCTCGAAACGGTCGTCCTGGGGACGGATCTCGACCGTCGCGCAGCGCAGCCCTGAACAGGCATCGCGTGGCGAAGCGGCTGTCGCCTCCCACTGATGAGTTGTGCATGAAACTGTGGCTGGGAAGAGCGTGAGGACCGGGGGGTCAGGCGGTGGCCTTCTCGCGTGGGACGAGCCAGTGCGGACGCGGCATGTCGGCGTCGGCGGGCACGATGCTCACACGGTTGTTCTGGAAGAGCACCTCGCCGTCGCAGAGTGCGAAGAGCGTGTCATCCCTGCCCCTGCCCACCTGGAAACCCGGCCGGTAGTGCGTGCCGGTCTGGCGAACGAGGATATTGCCCGCGACGACGGTTTCGCCGCCGTAGCGCTTGATCCCGCGGTACTGCGGGTTGGAGTCGCGACCGTTGCGTGTGGAGCCTTGTCCCTTTTTATGTGCCATCAGTCGTACTCTCGCAGCGGATGTATCTCGGTCAATCCCGCCTGTTCGGTTGGATCAGGCACCAGCGTGGGTGTGCAACACCGCCCGAAGAGCGCCTCTCGCTCCAGCGCGGGCGAGAAGTGTAGCAGGGATCTATCGCATGATCCAGAGGAGGTCATCCGGCTCGCTGATCGCTCCCACCGCGAGAAGCTGGATGACCTCACCGGGCGTCTCGTAGCTGACGGCCAGCGTCTTCCGCAGGACGACCGGCTCGTTCGTGGCCGGGTCGGTCTCGATCACCGCCTCGCCGGAGATGTTGCCGACGAAGATCGTGATGCGGTCCACCGCAGCGGAGGCCACAGGCCAGATCACGACGCCCGACTTGGCGTTGGCCTCGCCTTGCAGGAGCGTGCCGCCGATCGACAGTTCATCCTCGACCAGCGGGTCATCGAGCAGGGCCAGGATTCCTCGCGTCGCCTCGGCGGGGGCACCGCTCTGCCGAAGATCGCCCTCGCTGTCGTACATCACAAACGACGGCGCGTACTGAAGGTCCTTGTCGGTTTCGTTCGTGACGGTGTAGGTGAAGTACCAATACGCTTCGCGCTCGCCGTCTTCGCCGGTCGGCAATGTAGCGATCCGAAGTTCGCCGATGTCACATGCGAACTCCCACCGCGTGGCGACGGGGTCGGGAATCGGGTAGGCGGGGCATTGCACAGCCGCCAACGCTGCCATGAGCGTGCAGCACACGATGGTCGTCCGGTGGGTGATGGCTCGCACGGGGGCCTTTCCAGCGTTACGGGGACTCGTCGGGCGGGAAACGAGTATTCTACGAGCCGATCAGTGCCCGTCAATCATCAACACCCGCCAAGAACACAACCCCCACCTGCCCGCCGCAAGAACCAAGTTCCAAGAGTGCTGCTTTGCCGCTCACGGTGATACGAAATGACGGCCGCCGATACATCCAACCCCACGACCCCCGCCACCCCCACTCCGCCCCTTCCCGCCGGTGCCCGTCTGCTCCAGGCGACCGGGCAGTGGCTGCATCCAGCCGTTGGGCTGATCGTCGCACCCGACCAGCCGCCTGACGGTGAGCACATCCGCAGCTTCCTCGAGTTCGCCGACACCAAATCGCTGGACCTTTCCAACATCTGGGCGGTCGTCGACGCATCCGACGTGATGATCGCATCCGCGCTGGCCATCCCATCGCCCGGGCGAACGGTCATGTTGTTTGTGAGTCAAGCAACGGATGTGCGAACCCGGCAGTGCGCAGCTGCGGCAGTTGAACGCGCTTCGCGTTCTCCCGGGCAGGCGGACTTGGCGCAGGCGCTGGTCGAACCACACGACAAGAAGCAGGTGCAGGTGTTCCTGGCAGGGGACTTCAGCAGGCTCGCAACGCTCAGCTACCTGGAGTGCCCGCTCCCCGGTCGGCCGACCTGCCCGGCCCCGGACTGGCCCGAGGGGATCACGATCGAGGGCTGGCGGACCGGTCAGGAGCAACGGTTCTGTCAAGCACTCGAGGCGAGTTATGAGGCCACGCTCGACTGTCCGGGCCTCTGCGGGCTGCGCCGGACGGAGGATGTCCTGGTCGGTCACCGTGAGACCGGGCTTTTCATCCCCGAGTTGTGGACGCTTGTGTGTCATCACGACAAGCCGGCCGGCGTGCTGCTCTTCAGCCCGATTCCCGAACGAGAGACAATCGAGCTGGTCTACATCGGCCTGTCGCCGGCCATCCGCCGCATGGGGCTTGGCCGGGCGCTGATGCGCCATGCGATGCGGCAACTCGCCGGTCGGGACGCCAAGACGATCAGTCTGGCTGTGGATGAGGTCAACGAGCCCGCACTGGCGATGTACCGCGAGTTCGGCTTCGCGCGCGTCGGCCGGCGCATCGCCCTGACGCGCGATGTTCGCAAGTTTTCCTAACGAAGTAGTTCCGCTGACCGGATTCGGTGATGCGTTCTCTGTCCACATTTTGGCCCCACTTGGTCGCGGGCATGGTGGATAGAATCTTTGCGCGCTCCAAACCCTTTCTTGACAAGGGCCGACGAACGCGGGGACATGTCGGCGCAAAAAAGGCCCTTATCGGGCGTCTATTCCGGTGTACGATCCAAGCCGGCTCATGGATGAACTGAGACACGCGATGCGCGACGGCGCGCTTCGGCACAAGGCAACGGACGCCCGGGCGCTTTCCTGCTTATCTCTCACTTCCGCGGGAGCTGACAATGCCTGGACGAGTACCAGCACGCCTCGACAACCGCAGTCGATTCACTTTCTTCCCTCCACTGGCCCGCCACTGGATACCACCGACCCGGCAGTAGCTCATGCCGCTTGATGCCGGATGTGGGCGCAACGCGGATCTCCGCTCGCGCATGGTATTGCTGCGGTTTGGCTCCCGATGCCGTTCGGGTCGTACTGGGAAGGAAAGATGGTGTCCACGACTGACTCCAACAGCTCCGTGTGCGAGCGAATCTCTGAGCGTCTGGCTGAGCAGGTCGGGCGCAACCGATACGGCCGGCTCTTCGGCGATTCGGCGGGGCTGCGCCTCGACGGCGACACGCTCAATCTGCACGTGCGAGACAGCTTCTTGGCCGACTGGATCGGTCGTCACTTCGGCGACGTCATCCGTCGCGCCGCACAGGATGAGACGGGAAATGCTGTACAACTCCAGATACGCGTGCATCCCTCCGAGTCGGATGCTCCCGTTTCGCGCGAGCACACCCGCCGACACGCCGCCGACCATGAAGCCGAGCGGCCTGCCCGCAAAGGCGATGACACGCGTCCCGCACCCGCCGCCCGCGGTGACGATCGCGCACGCGCACACCGGCCGCACAGCCCAACCGACGCCCCGCCGAGGCGAGCGCCCCAGGCCCAGCCCGATCATCGTTACCGCCTCGACACATTCGTCCTCGGGCAGACCAACAGGCTTGCACACCGCGCCGCCATCCAGGCGGCCGAATCCCAGACCGCGCGCGATCTGAATCCCCTGTTCGTCTACGGCACGTGCGGCGTCGGCAAGACACATCTGATGCACGGCATCCTGCATCGGCACCGCGACCGGCAGACGCACCTCAAACGCTGGTACACGACCGGCGAACAGTTCACCAACGACTACATCGCAGCGCTCAAGACGGGGCGCATCGAGGCCTTCCGTCGCAGGCTCCGCAAGCTCGATCTGCTCTGCATCGACGATGTGCACTTCCTCTCCAACAAGCACGCCACGCAAGCAGAACTCCTGCACACGCTCAAGGCGATCGACCTGAACGGCGCACGTCTGATCCTCGCATCCGACGAGCACCCGCATCAGATCCGGCGATTCACCGATCGACTGGTCTCGCACTTCATGTCGGGGATGGTCGTTCAGATCGACCGGCCGGATGTGTCAATGCGCGAGGAATTGATCTCGGTCTTCGCCGACCGGCGCGGGCTTCGGCTTGATCGCCCGGTCGTCGCCGCGCTCGCTCGCCGCTTCACCAACTCCCCTCGTGAGCTGGAAGGCGCGCTGATGAAGCTCGAGGCGGTTCATCGCCTGCTCGGACCCTCCGCCGGTTCGACGTTTGCGCCCGCTCAGGTGGGGATGCACTGCTATCACCGCGCGTTTGACGGGTCGAACACGGCACCGCGCAAGCCGATCCGCGTCGATGACATCATCGAGCGCGTCTGCGACCGGCTCCACGTGGATATCAGCGATGTGCTTGGGCGCAGCCGACACCGCAGGGTTGTGGCTGCCCGGTCGCTTGCCGCCTACCTCGCTCGGGATCTGACGACGCTCAGCTTCCCGGAACTCGCCGACCGCATGAGCCGGCCGAACCACTCGACGATCGTGACCGCCTGCCAGCGCGTCGCAAGACTCATCAAGGAGGGAGCGCAGGTGTACAGCGGCCGCGACGGTGCGAATGTGCCCATCGAGGCGCTCGCCGACGAACTCAAACGCGAGATCCTCAACCATGCCGGTCGGGCATAGGCGAGGCGGCACATCACACCACCCACCTGCGGCAACGGGCCGGTGAGCCGGGTACACTTTGTGCAAAGCACTACGATGCTTGGAAACGGCCCGGCGCACGTTTGCACATCGACATTGGAACGCACATGGCAAGCGATGAAATCCCACTGAGCAGGCCGGATGTCACCGAACTGGAGATCGAACTCGTCGCGGCGGTGCTTCGAAGCGGCAGGCTCGCACTCGGCCCGATGCAGGAGCGATTCGAGCAACTCGTCGCGGACCGGGCAGGCTGCGAGTACGGCATCGCCGTGAGCAGCGGGACGGCCGGGCTGCATATGGCGCTCCTGGCGCTGGGGATCGGTCCGGGTGATGAGGTCATCACGACACCCTTCTCCTTCATCGCCACAGCCAACGCCATCCTCTACGTTGGCGCCACGCCCGTCTTTGTTGACATCGACCGCGTGTCGCTCAACATGGACCCACACAAGATCGAGCAGGCGGTCACGCCACGGACCAAGGCCATCCTCGCCGTCGAGGCGTTCGGCAACCCAGCGCAGATGGACACCATCGCCGCCATCGCAGGCAAACACGAGATCCCGCTCATCGAGGACTGCTGCGAAGGGCTCGGGGGCAGCCTCAAGGGACGCCCGATCGGATCGTTCGGCCGAGTCGGCGTCTTCAGCTTCTACCCCAACAAGCAGATCACGACAGGCGAAGGCGGCATGATCGTCACCGACGACGATCGGCTCGCCGATATCTGCCGATCGCTTCGCAACCAGGGTCGCGGCGCCAAGGATGTCAGTTGGCGCAATCCGACCGGCGCGTGGCTTGAACATGTTCGCCTCGGCTACAACTACCGGATGAGCGAGATTCACGCGGCGCTGGGCGTCGGCCAGATGCGCCGCCTCGATGTCATCCTCGAAGGGCGCGAGCGCGTCGCTCGCCGCTACTTCGAGCGGCTCATCGGCAACTCCGACATCATCATGCCCACCATCTCGCCGTACACGCGCATGTCGTGGTTCGTCTTCGTCGTCCGCCTCGCCAGCGACTTCACCGCCCAGGAGCGCGACCGGATCATCGCGGACATGCGTCGCCACGACATCGGGGCCGCCAACTACTTCCCGCCGATCCATCATCAGCCGCTCTATCGTGAACTCCTGTGCGACGCACCCCCGCACCTGCCCGTCTGCGAGTCGGTCAGCCAGCGTACGCTCGCCCTGCCGTTCCACAGCCAGCTCACGGACCGGGAAATCGATCTGGTGATCCAGACGCTTGAGGTCATTCTCCGTCGTGAGGGGTTGAGACGGATGTAGAGCCGGCCTGGCAGCCTCCCTCTCACCGGACCGACATCACGCTTAAGCACGTGCCGCGAGCGTCCGATGGCTGACGCATGAGGTACGCTGGCATCTGCTCTGATCCACGTGGCCAGTCCGATATCGCGGGGCGATGGGGCTCCACAGCGTCGATGCGTCGTGGGTTCACCTTGGTTGAACTGATGATCGTGGTCGCGGTGCTCGCGATTCTCGCCTCGCTCGTCCTGCCTTTGGTGAATCGAAACGTCGACACTGCGGGTCGGAGTGCAGCCGTGATGACCGAGCGGTCCATCCGCAGCGCTGCCGACCTTTACAAGAGCGAGAGCGGGCGATGGCCTGTCGAATTCACCAGTGGGATGTTCCAGGCCGGTGAGATCCCCCGCATGCCCCCGGGCTACCTGCTCGCCTTCAACACCTACGACGGTGAGACGGCTCTCTACGACCCGGATAACCCGCCCGGCGCGATCGGCGACCCCTGGATCGTCGTCGCGGACGGCACCGAGTAGCGCCCGCACCCCGGCCTACCTCCTCGCCCCCAAAACAACCGGCTTCGCCGAACGACGCGCCTGTTTCCGTTACCATCGGCGGCGCATGCAGATCCGCAACTTCTCCATCATCGCCCACATCGACCACGGCAAGTCCACGCTCGCCGACCGGTTGCTCCAGGCCACGCACGCCGTCTCCCAGCGAGAAGCGCGCGAGCAACTGCTCGACTCGATGGACCTGGAACGTGAACGCGGGATCACGATCAAGGCGTCCGCTGTCACCGTCCACCACACACACGAAGGCGAGCGGTTCATGCTCAACTTCATCGACACGCCCGGCCACGTGGATTTCACCTACGAGGTCAGCCGGGCGCTCACCGCCTGTGAGGGGGCGTTGCTCGTCGTTGATGCGAGCCAAGGCGTCGAGGCCCAGACTGTCGCCAACGCATACCTCGCCGTCGAACAGGATCTGGAACTCATCCCCGTCATTAACAAGATCGACCTGCCCCACGCCCATCCCGATGAGGTCGCGATGGAGATCGAGCAGGTGCTCGGCCTGCCTGCGGAAGATTGCATCTACGTCTCCGCCAAGACCGGACAAGGCATTGACGAACTGCTCTACCACATCTGTGACACGCTCCCCACGCCGCGCGAGCAAGTCACCGACAAGCTGCGCGCACTCATCTTCGACTCCGTCTACGACGACTACCGCGGCGTCATCGTCTATCTGCGCATCTTCGACGGCAGGATCAAGACCGGCGACAAGATCCGCATGATGGGAACGGGGCGCACGTTCATCATCACCGAACTGGGCAAGTACACGCCGAAACCGGCCAAGGTTGACACACTCGGCACGGGCGAAGCAGGCTACATGGTCGCTTCCATCAAGACGCTCAGCGATGTCCGCGTCGGCGATACCGTCACGCTCGATCACAGCCGGGCGGAACAGGCCTTGCCGGGCTATCAAGAACCCATGCAGATGGTCTTTTGCGACTTCTACCCCGCCACATCCGCGGAAGGTGGGAAGGGGCGCGAGTTCGAGCAACTCCGTGAAGCAGTCGAGAAGCTGCGACTCAACGACTCCAGCTTCACCTACCAGGCCGAGCACAACGATGCGCTCGGCTTCGGTTTCCGCTGCGGGTTCCTCGGCCTGCTCCACATGGAGATCGTGCAGGAACGCCTGGAGCGCGAGGGCGATGTCGAGATCATCCAGACCGCGCCGACCGTCACCTATCAGGTTAAGATGCGCAACGGCGATGTGATCGACATCCACAACCCGGCTGAGCTTCCCGACCCGAGTCTCTACACCGAGCTGCGCGAGCCGATCGTCAAGGTCGAGATGATCGTTCCCAATGAGTCGATCGGCGATGTCATGGCGCTCTGCGGCAACCGGCGCGGCGTCTTCAAGAATCAGCAGTACCTTTCGGATACGCGGCAGATCCTCGACTACGACCTGCCGCTCGCCGAAATCATCTACGACTTCTATGACAAGCTGAAGTCCATGACGCGGGGCTACGGCACGATGGACTACGACATGGTCGGCTTCCAGACAGGCGAGCTGGCGAAGGTCGACATCCTCGTGAACGGCCAACTCGTGCCCGCATTGTCTTTGATCTGTCATCGCGAGGATGCCGTGCAGCGAGGCAGGACGCTGCTCATCAAGCTGCGGCGCGCCATTCCCCGTCATCAGTTCGAGGTGCCCCTCCAAGTCGTGATCGGCGGCAAGATCATCGCGCGCGAAACGATCAAGGCGGTTCGCAAGAACGTCACCGCGAAGTGCTACGGTGGCGACGTGACGCGCAAGCGCAAGCTGCTCGAAAAGCAGAAGGCGGGCAAGAAGCGGATGAAGACGGTCGGCAACGTCAATGTCCCACAGGAAGCCTTCATGGCCGTCCTCGAAGCCCGCGACTGACGCTGCGCGGCGCTCGATCTGCGCGCTGCGGCAAGTCCGGCTACTCTTTGGTCTCGTAGGTCATTCCCTTGCTCGCTGCCTGTTCGTGGAGGATCTCCAGGATCTTTGCATCGAAGGAGTCGCCGGTGCCCTCCTCAGCCAGCCGCTTATGCTCCTTGTCGATGTACACCCGTCGCGCGTTGAGCAGTTCGCTGATGCGCGCCTGGATCGCCGTGCGCCGGGCACGCTTCGCTTCGATGTGGGCCTGCAACTCGCCCGGATTCATCCCCTGAAGCTCCTCGGGAAGTTCATCAGCCTCCACCTTATCCAGCGTGATCAGCTCCCGGTCGATGGCGTCAATGAGGTCGCCGCCCCCCTGCACAATGCAGTCGGTCGCGGCGTTGTAGACGAGGCGAGCGGGAGCGACTTCCGGCGCTGCTTCTTCGGATGCCGTCTGCTTGGCCATCACGCCGCGGCGCATCTCGGTGGTGCCGTATGCGATGATCGTCTCGCCGATCGCGACATTCAACTCGGCGAGTTCCGCATCCATCGGCGTCGAGATGGCGGTCATGCCGCCGCTCTGCTCAATCGCTGCGTATGACCCGCCGGTCGCTTGTGCGATCTCACGCCAGATCTCGCCGGTGCCAGCCATCGTCCCGCATTGCACGGTGTTGATGATGATGTCACTGGACCGGGCTGCGCCGCACGTGTCGTGGTACTTCACATCATCGGGGTAATCCATGTGAGGCGGAGCGTCACCAACGAGGAAGATGAGCCGCAGCGTGCTCTCGCCATCGTCCCACGCGATCTTCTCAACCGCTTCCC
This sequence comes from Phycisphaerales bacterium, assembly GCA_023135165.1. Lineage (GTDB taxonomy): Bacteria > Planctomycetota > Phycisphaerae > Phycisphaerales > JAGLTS01 > JAGLTS01. The sequence goes on from JAGLTS010000024.1 coordinate 23,619, forward strand.
GCAAAGCCTGGTTGACGGACTCCGGGCCGTCGCCGCCGCCGTCCGCAGTGAAGCCCGTAAGTGTGCCGTACACAGCATCCATGTCGCTCGTGAGATCAAAGACCGCAGTCACATACTCATCGCCGCGATCACGGTAGGCGAGCAGCGAGATCTCAAGCCGGGGCGTCGGCTCAGCCTCGATGATCTGGTTGGCGATCGACCAGATCTTGCGCTTGGCCCCTTCGATCAAGCCGCTCATCGAACCAGTCGTGTCGAGCACAAAGCAGACTTGCACGCGAGGCTGCGCGACTGCGATCGGTGCGTCTGGTGTGACGAGCGTGACGGGCATCGGCTCAACCGACTGATCGGCATTCTGCGTTGCGGGATCAGGCGCTGCGCCAATGCACGAGCCGGCAAGGATGGCGATCAGCGCTGCGACTCGGAGATACTGGGGGTTGGTTGTCATGGGCGTGGCTCCTTCCATGAGAGTTCGTCAGGTCCGATGTGGGCGAGGCGACGCCGATCCGGTCAACGACCGGGACGGGCCTGCCTACCGTCGGTTGTCATTTCTTCAGCCGTCAGGGCGGTCAGACGCACGACACGCCGACCGGTTCCCGCGAGCGAGCGAAACCGGTATCTCTCACCCGAGGCGCGGAAGACGCGTGCTGCATACCGCGGTGAGACGGTCTCGCCAACTAGGCTGTGGCCGGCGATCATGTTATTCCTATGGGTGGTATGAAGTGGGATGGGCTGCAATTCCGATGGGCCTCAGTGCTGGCGTGGATGCTCTTGCTGATCCAGGCGGGCTGTTACCCCACACTTGGACCCTTGGCTCGCTTGGGCCGGCACCGAGGCGCGGTACCGATCGAGGAGACGGCCCCGCTACTGCGCATCGGGTCGCTTCCCTATCCCCGGCCCCTGCTTCCCGTGAAGGCCGTCGACCCGAGCGACCTCGGTAGACATGTCTACGAAGCCGGTTTCGCGCCCTTCTGGCCCGGTGAGGTCAGCCGGGGCATCGTCTACACGCAGCGCGGCGGCTTTCTCGACATCGCTCACATCCGCAACTCTGCGGACCTCACGCGCTATGTCTTCATACACATCCACCAAGCCTTGCAGGAGCAGCGGGCTGGCGTCATCCTCGTCAGCGCTGAACCCAGCCTCTATCACATCTTCTTTCAGTACCCGGATGAGTGGTGCGCCATGTCGCCGGAAGACCGAGCGATTGCTGAGCACGAACTCGCCATCCGGCTGAGTCAGCGCCTTGCTTACCTGATGAGCACCTGGCACGAGATCATCACCTGGTACTGGTATCGCGCGCTGCCCCCTATCTCGGAGAGACAATCAGCATTCTCCTACGACGATCCGCCTTCCCATATGGTCGGTATCCAGCTTGCAGGTGAGGTGTTGCGCGAGAATGCCGATCACTACGACGAGGCGCTCACAGTTGCGCTGCGGGATGAGCTGACGCGGCTCGGTGCTGTCGAACCGATGCGCACGCATCAAGCCGTTGACGCCGTTCGTGACAAGTGGTGGGATGGGAGAACATATACGCTTCGCCTGCGCCTTGTGCATAGTGGGATAGACGGGGAAGTACTCCGGTCCTGGCTCGTGGAACTCGACGAGGATCGTGATGAGGAGTCGGCGCCTGTCATCTGGATGCTGCCTTCCCTCCGTGACATCGATGGGCGAGATTGGTCGCGACTTGCCGAGGTCGAGATTGAGCCCAACATCTGGGAAGAGGAAGCGATCCGTCGAGATCTGACGCTCCCCGAGGGGAACATCCGGCCGGATCGTGACTTCCCCCGGCTTGCCGCTGTGATCATCGCAGCCGAAGAGGAACGACTTCAGCGTGAAACAGCGGAAGCGAGGGATGCTCAGTAGTGCTTGCCGCTTGCAGCCGCACTATCGTCACGCGCTCGTCCGAAGAGATGTCAAGTGCGGTCGCCACACGATGCCTTACGAAGCGACGCGGTCTACCGCGTTCCTCTGCGCGAGCTGTGGCGTCCCCGCCCGTGGTGAGGCGCGTGCAGTTCACGAACCCGCATGATTCGTCGCGTGGGCACGGATCGCTGCTCGCGCTTCTGGCGCCGTCTCGTCTCCGTGCGGTCTGCCCTGCCATGTGCGCCGACGGACGAGCAGGAAGATGAAGACGGACCAGGGGACGGCTGCGAGAACCAGAATCGGCCACATCAAGCTGTAGTAGCTCCGCCACAGCGAGAACTCATCTTTGGCTTCCTCGTACGCAGGGAGGACTTCCGCAGAGATGGGCGAGAGAGCGCCAAGATCTGAGATCACAAAGGACTTCACGGTTGGCGCGTGGTATTGGTTCTTCTCAGGCGTCGGATCGACCATGAGTTGGAAGAGATCCCCGCTCTCCGTCTCCACGACGATCTCGGAGAAGTTGACATCATCCCAGTCATAGAGAATGACCGTTGCTTCGCCGGGCTCGACGATGAAGCCGCCGAGTTGTCTGGAGCAGGTGGCAGGCGCTCTTGTCGCATAGATCGGTAGCGGCTGACGCTTTGCCTCCCGGCCGGTCGCCCCGATAGGCGTGACCTTGATCGTCTCCTCCGTCCGGTTGGCGATGGTGATGTCAGTGATGAAGCCAATCTGCATCGGGTTGATGCTGTTGATGATCGGCAGCATCGCCAGCAGCGGCAGCAAGGGCAGGAGGACCACCGAGATCACGAACACGATTGTGTACGAGCGTTTCATGTTGCTGGGGCCTTTCATCTTTGGATCGGGTCCATTCGATGTTCCGCATAGCTGTAGCGACGCCGCCGAGTCACGATTCGAGAATGCTCCTCGCTGCTTCGACGTTGTGGCGCAGGTGGTCGGGGTTGATCGTGCCGGCGATGACGCTTGTCACGCCGGGCCTGCGGAAGACAAAACGCAGCACAGCCAGGACCGGATCATCGCCCGCCGAGAGAAGGGGGTCAGACCCTTTTTTCTCGGTGAGGTGACCGCTGGCGAAGGCCTTTTTGATGAGAACGCCGATGTTGCGACGCGCCGCTTCGTCAATTGCGGGTGCGTCATCCGTCATCACCGGGTTGTATGTGAGCATGAGCACATCACAGCGCTCAGCAGCAAGCAGCGCGCCGCTCGTCGTCTTCGTGGACATGCCGAAGCTGCGGATGTCGCCGCGGGCTTTCAGCTCGGCGAGGGCGTCAAGCGTGCCGAGGTTCTTGACGATGTGCTCGTCGCTGCCGTCGGAATGAACGAGCACGCAGTCGAGCCGATCGGTACGCAGTCGTTTCAGACTGCGCTGAACGCTCGCGATGACAGCCTTGGGCGTGAAGTCGAAGCGGGATTCGCCGTCGACGAACTCCTCGCCGACCTTCGCGACGATGACCCATCTGTCGCGATCGCGGGCGAGCATCGGGCCGAGGCGCTCTTCGCTCGTTCCGTATGCGGGCGCTGTGTCGATCAGGTTCACGCCGAGATCAATCGCGGTGTCGAGCAGTTGGCGAACCATTTCATCCGACGGCAGGTCATACGGCTGGGGGTACTTCACACCACGGTTGCGGCCGATCTTGACCGTACCCAACCCGATCGGCGAGACGTGAATACCTGTGTTTCCAAGCGGTTTCAGGTCCATTCTCGATCAAACTCCTCCCAGGGCGGGACGGCGACCGACGGCACGGGCCAGTCCTTGGCAGCTTCCAGATCGGGCGCTGTTGGCTTGATCCCGGCAGACTCGATCATCTTGACGACATCACCGGCCAGACGCGGCGCGAAGGCGAGCTTCGTCGGCCAAGCGGTGATGACGTTGCAGGCCCGCTTCGCAAACGGCACATCCGGCCGCCGCCCGCCGGGCTGTCTCGGCTCGGCGCGATCAACCATGCCGCTCGACAACCTGATGGACTCGAAATCAACCCAAGGCAGCGATCGCTGCAACTCACGCCGACATGCATCACACTGCTCGTTCGGCGAACGCGCGATACCGACCTCCGCCAGCTCACCGCCGACGTTCCACACCGTTTCGCCATCCCTCGCCTGGACGCTCGTGATCGTCAGACGCGGTTTGTCGGAAAGCCCGCCGATGCAATGCCCAAAGAGCATCGGGAGCCGCCCCTTGACCAGAACTTGGTGCAGCGGCCTGCGCTGCATCACCTCGCCATCGACGCCGAGTAATCGGCAGAGCGATTCGTTTCCAGCACCGGCGGTGAGCACGACGCACGACGTCACGATCCGAAGCGATCGGCCGGCCTCATCTCGCAACTCGATCGCGCGAACCAAACCGTCGGATGCCTGCTCAAACTGCACGCCGTCGGGCTCATCGATCTTGAGCAGCACCTGAGCGCAGGGACGGCGCAGCGCTTCGAGAAGCAGCGCCATCGCAAGCACCGGTTCATCCATGCGGTAGATCGACACGCCCGGCGGGGCATCATCGAACGGCGCAGGCCGTGCAGCCGAATCGACAGGCCGGGGCGCTGCGCGCAGCACCTTGCTCGCGGCGAATGCGCCGAGCTTCGAGGCGATTCCTTTCGACGTCCACAGGTACTGGTGGTCGGAGAGAACCTGTGCCGCAGTCAGGTCGATCTCCCCCCCACCATTCAGGCAGTCGCGCCACACACCGGGCATCTCCGCAATCATGCGGGCGGCGCGCGTCATCTCACCGGTGAGCGCATACTTCATGCCGCCGTGAATGATGCCCTGCGACCAGATCGTCTGGCCCGTACCCAGCGCATCGGCTTCGAGCAGCACCGTGCTGTAACCCGCCGAAGTCAGCCGATTAACAAGCCACAAGCCGGCACACCCGCCACCGAAGATGACGACATCGACTCGAGCGGTTGGGACATTCGCATTCGACTCATCATGCATCATGTCGGCGTGTGGGGGGGTTGCGTGGGTCGTGAGGGTCGTTGGGGTCAATCGAAATCCGGCGGGATCACCAGGCGCATCCCCGGCCGGACATCCTCAGCTTTGTTGATCTTGTCGCGATTCGCCGCCAGGATCACCGGCCATTTGCTCGCTTTGCCATAGTACCGAAGCGCGATATGCCCGAGCGTCTCATTCTTGCGGACAACGTGGATCGTCTCCTGCTGCGGAAGCTGCTCGACCGGCTCATACCCGCCCGGTCGCTCGTAGTCCAGCGGCGGAAGACGCAGCTTCGTGCCCGGCCGAAGCTTGACCGGATCGACCAACGGGTTCTCGTGGGCGATCACTTCCCACTTTGACGTGCTGCCGTAGGTGTGCTCAGCGATGGATTCCATCGTCTCGCCCCGTGCCACGACGTGCAGCGTGAATCCAGGCGGCAGCGGGAAGTCATCCTCGCGCGGGGCGTCGACGCCATCATGCTCGGCCATGAGCGGATCGATAATTCCCGACAACGGATCAGCGGGTTGAGCATCACGCGGGACGACGGCATCGGCATCACTGCTGACGCCCGCTTCCCGTCCGGCGAACGGCGAGAAGTGGTACATCAGCAGAACGATCCCGACAAGGATGATTCCGCCCAGGATGGCCTTGGGTCGGCTCCGCATGATGAACCTAACCTGTCCGGCGTCTAGTCCGTAGCCGGTGCGAACGCAGCTTCCCGGTCATCCTCCAACAGCGCGCCGCCTGCACGCCGCGCCTCCTGTCGATCCGCCTTGCGCGAGTAGACGAGCGGTGCAGCGACGGCAATCGACGAGTACGTACCCACGACGACACCGCACAGCAGCGCGTAGCTGAACGACCGGATACCCGTTCCACCGATGATGTACAGCGTCAAGACCGCGACGAACGTCGTACCCGACGTGATCAACGTTCGGCTGATCGTCTGGTTAATCGACCTGTTGATGACCGCAGCGGATGCGTATGCAAGCTTGCCTCGGTTCTCACGGATGCGGTCGAGGATAACGATCGTGTCGTTGAGCGAATACCCGATGATCGTGAGCAGCGCCGCGACAAGCCCGAGGTCGATCTTGAACGGCTCGATCTGCAACGCATTGGCGACGGCGGGCATGCTGTGGAAGATGATCTCGGCGAACGCAATCAGCCCGATCACCGCGAGCACGTCGTGAACCAACGCGACGATGGCGGCGAGCGAGTACCGCAGTGAGCCGAAACGCAGCCAGATGTAGATCAAGATCCCGGCGAAGCTCAGCGCGACGGAGACAATAGCGCGTGCCTTGAACGATCGCGCGATGGCGGAATCGAATGACTGCACGCCCGCGAGCGTTGTCGTCCGCGTCATCGCCTCGACCGTGAGATGCCATTCGCTCTCGGCCAGGCCGGCCCACCACACCTCATCCTCCGCCGTGAAGATGCTCAAGTTCTCATCCGTCACGAGGATGGCTGCGGAGCGGTACAGCCCTTCGCCATCCGCTGCAAGGTCCAACCCGACGACGTCGTAGGATCGGCCTCTCGTGGAGGCGAAGTCCGGCTGGTTGCGAATGCGCTCGATGCGCTCACGCAGATTATCCACGTTCACCGCCGGGCTGATCTCCTCAAGCAGAATCGCCACACCGCCCTGGAACTGCGTCACATCATGGCCGAAGTGTTGGCTGGTCGTATCCGTCAGGTTGTCGCCGATCCTCGGCTTCATGATCGGGAAGCACGGCGCATCGCGCGCCGTCGCAATGTCGCTCCCCGCGAAGCGAAGAGGGGTCTTCTCGTCGAGTTCATCCTTGAACTTCAGAATCAGCGCATCGCTCAACAGGTTGAAGTTCTCAACCGTTGTCTTGATCTGGAACGTGTTGGCGATGACGCCTGTCGCATCCGTATCGCCGACCGTCAGCACGTCGAGCGAGCCGCGCAGCTTGTCCAGCTCTTCGTTGTCCGGATCATCATCAGCCATCGCCTCATCCGCGATCTGGAGAATCCGATCCTGCACATCCTGGCGCGTCATCGTGACCGGGACGAGTGCGAACGAGCCGTCCGGCTGCTCGACGCGATTGCTCTTCAGTCGGAGCGTGACAGCCGTGCCGCCTCGGAACTCGGTGTCGAGCATCTCTTCACCCTGATGGAAGATCATGCCGAAGCCCAGCGCGAGGAAGCCCGCGGAAATGAGGATGAAGATCGGCCGAAGCTTCAGCCAATTGATGTTCGGTGTGAGCACGCGCTGAATCACGGGCAGGACCATCGCCAGCATCGAAAGCGACCGGACCTTGAAGATATCCGTGTAGAAGCTGAAGATCACTCGTGTGACGAAGAGACACGAAAAGAGCGTGGCGATGATGCCGATACCCAGCGTCACGGCAAAACCCTTGACCTCCGTCGTCGCCGTGTAGCCGAGCACGAAACAGATGATCAGGTTCGTGATGTTCGCGTCGATGATCGTGGACGTCGCCTTTTCGAAGCCGAGGCGCACGGCGGCGCGCAGGTCCGCGCCGTCAGCCAACTCCTCGCGGATGCGTTCGTAGATCAGCACGTTCGCATCGACCGCCATGCCGAATGTGAGCACGATTCCCGCGATGCCCGGGAGCGTGAACGACGATTCGTTCATCGCCATGACGCCGAGGATGATGATGGCGTTGCAGAGGAGCGCGAAGTCAGCCACGAAACCGGCGAGGAAGTAGTACAGCGCCATGAAGATGCACACGGCGATGATGGCGATCATGCCCGCTTCGAGACCGCGACGCAGGTTGTCCTTCCCCAGCGCCGGGCCGAGCGTGTTGATGCTGATCGGTTCCGTGCCGAGCCGGGCCTGCAGAGACCCGGAGCCGAGCACGCGTGTGAGGTAGCGAATCTCCTGGTCGCTGAACTTTCCAGTGATGCGCGTACCGCTGCCGAGCACCGACTGGATCGTGGGCGCGGTGTAGACCTCCTTGTCGAGCGCCACGGCCATGGCCCGCCGGATGTTGTGCTTGGACATCTGGCGGAGGAGCCGTTCGCCAACGATGTCGAGGTTGAATCGGACGGCCGGCCTGCCGAGATCGTCACTCGTGACGCCCGCGCCGGTGACTCGCCAGTCCCCGCTCGCCGACGTCATACTCATGTCGGTGGTCATCCACATGAGCAGATAGACGTCGCCGCCGAACGCTTCCGCCACAAGCCCGCCCGCCTGCGTGCCATAGCGCTCCGCGAAATAGCTCGCGGCGTCCGCGTCGATCATCCTCTTCTCAGCCTGCCGCTCGTACCAGTTCTCGATCTTGTTGATCTTAAACCATGCGACATCCGGGCTGGAGATGTTCGTCGGGCCTCGTTCACGCAACTCCTCGCGCAACTGCGCGATGTCAGTGCGCTCGTCCGTCGCGACGGCGATGTGCAGTGTGAGCACGCCGGCGCCACGCAACAGCCGCATCAAATCCGCCGGGTCGTCCAGCGTCTTGCGGTCCGCCTTGTATGTCTCGTGCGCCGCAGCAACGCGATCGATCGCTTCCGCCTGCGATGCGTGGGACGCCTTGAGCTGGATAATGCCCTGCTCTCGCCGCGACGGCAGCGGAATCCACCGGCTCTGGTCGTCCTTGATCTGCTGCGCTTCCGTCGATGCCTCGAGCACCTGCTCCACCTGCAGACGGTCGATGTGCGTCGAAACGGCTTTCTCGCGGGCCTGTTCCTCCTCGATCATCTTCCACGCCGCTGCTTCTTCGAGCGCGTCGTACTGCGGGTCGCCCAACTCAACAGCCTCAGCAACGGCAATCACCTCGGCTGTGTCCTGCTGCGCTCCCACCACCTCGTTGAATAAGCCTTCAATCTCAGGTGAGCCTTCCGAGAACTCGCTGATCAGGTCCGCTCGCCGTTGCTCGGATGCTGCCAGAACCTGTTCCAGCTCGAAGTCAGTCACAGCCGATGTGATGAGCGCCTCAAGCTCCTGCCGGTAGCCGTCGCGGAGCGCCAGCACATCCGCGGAAGGCAGCGGCATCGTGATCTCAAGCCTGCCTCCCCCCATCGGCGTCATCGTGATGTCGAGCGTGCCCGTCGGGTTGATCCGCTGTTGGAGCACGTCGATGATCTGCGGCATGACTTCCCGCGGGTCATCCTTCGGATCGATGTTGACGACGTAGACCAGGCTCGTGCCGCCCGCGAGATCCTTGCCCAGACGCAACCTCTCCTGCGGGGGGAAGATCGCATACAGACAGAGAAGCAGGACGACCAGAACGATGGCGGCTTTGAAGAAGGTTATTTTCATACCGGAGCAGTCCGTGCAGCGTGGGGGTGGCAGTGCGTACGGCGGGCAGGCTCGTCGCAATCAGGCGGCGAAGGCATCGGTGGGCTTGACCGCTACTTCACCTCAACCGGCGTATTGTCAGTCAAAATGCGCTGGATCGCCGACCGCGCGAAACGCATCTTCGTGTTCGTCGCCTCATCGACCTTCAACACGATCTCCGCATCTTTCACCTCGACGACCGAGCCGATCACGCCCCCGACGGTCTGCACCTTGTCGTGCTTGCTGATCGCCGCGAGCATCGCAGCGCGACGCCTCTTCTCCTTCTTCTGCCCGGAGGAGCTGAAGATCATCAGCATCACGATCAGAATGATCGGAACGATGAGGATCATGCTGCCGAACGGGCTGCGGGCGCCGCCGCCGGTTCCACCCGGCGCGCCCGCTGCTCCGGGGTCCTGCTGAAGCTCGCCGGGCACGGTCTCGCCGGGGGGTGGCGGCGTGCCGACGCCGTCCTGCGCCAGCACCACGTAGGGATGGTTGATCTGCAAATTGCCCATGATCGTTGCGTATCCTTGCGGGAATGAAACTTCCGGGACGCAGACCGTCCCGTTGATCGGCTGCGGGAATGACTCACGTTGGCGCCAAGCGCACACCAGCACCCTCACCGTCCGGGCCTGACTCGCGGCGCACACCGCGAATCACCGGCCAACGGTCGGCCAGCGCTGACCACGTATCATCATGGATTGCGCACCGGATGTCCAACATCAGACGCTGGAAGTGCCGGATGTTGTGCAGGCTCACGAGAATCGGGCCTAACATCTCCCTGCTCTGGAACAGATGACGCAGGTACGCACGGCTCGCCGCAGCCCCACCCCACCCGTGCTCGCTTGGTCGGCAAGCCGGGCAGTCGCACGACTCGTCGATCGGCCGGGGGTCGTCGGCAAACGCGGTGTTACGCAGACGAATCTGCCCCGTCGGCGTGAAAGCATTGGCGTTCCTGCCGTTGCGCGTCGGCAGCACGCAGTCGAACATGTCCACACCCGCCTGTACCGCCGTCACGAGATCCCGCTCATACCCCACGCCCATCAGATACCGCGGCTTTTCCTCCGGCATCAGCGGGGCTGTGTGCTGAACCACCCGGGCGATGTCCTCAGGGCCTTCGCCGACCGCGACGCCGCCGATCGCGTAGCCGGGCAGGTCGATCGCACAAATCCGCTGCGCCGACCACGTGCGTCGATCCAGATCCGCCCCACCCTGGATGATGCCGAAGAGCGCTTGGCTCTCGGTCCGGTTGTGGGCTGCCTTGCACTGCTCCAGCCAGCGGACCGTCCGTTCGTTCGCCTCGTCAAGCCGCTCTGAGTGGTCGTAACCTCGCTGCTGAGCACGCTTTGCCTGACCGGAGAGACGCTTGCGCGTCTCGCTGAAGAGCTTCGGGTCCACCGCAGGCGGGCAGTCATCCAGCGCCATGATGATGTCCGCACCGAGCTGGTGCTGCACAGCCATCGCGCGCTTGGGTGTCAGCCAAACCGCCGACCCGTCGACGATCGACCTGAACGTCACACCCTCATCATCCACCGCGTTAATGTCGGCCATCGAGAAGGCCTGATACCCGCCCGAATCCGTCAAAATCGGCCCTGGCCACCCCATAAAGCGGTGTAGCCCACCGAGCGTGCCGATCAGTTCCGAGCCGGGGCGGAGCATCAGGTGGTACGTATTGCCCAGGAGAATCTCACTGCCCGTCCGGCGAACCAGTGCGGGCAGCAGCCCCTTGACGGTCCCCTGCGTGCCGACCGGCATGAACGCGGGCGTCTCGAACGACCCGTGCAGCGTCGTCACCCGTCCGGTGCGGGCAGCGGTCATCCGGGAGCGGTGCAGGATGTCAAAAGTGATGGCAGACATGCGCCCGGGGAGTCTATCCAGTGCACATCAAAGCTGACTCGCTGCGTCGGTTTTGTCCGCCAGATCCAGCCGATCGACTTCGGTTCTACACTCAGCGCGCGCACCACGGCGGGCATCTTGGCCCCAAATGCGCACGGATCGCTCGGTTTTGTGTTATCGGACTAGAGTTTTGGGCGAGTTTCAGCCGGTTTCAGCGAGTTTCGGCGCGTTTTGGATCAGTTTCAGCCCGTTTTGCGTCGGTTTTGAGCGACATTTTGAGGCTCGCTCGAGATCGCGCGCGCATCGGCGAGGATGTGCGACGAAGAGCCGCGAGGACCGCAGTGGCGCGCATGTCGCGTGCGATGCGTGCGGTGCGTGGGGGTCGCCGTTGGTCCGCCACGGGCGGATTTCGATCAACCGATTCCCAAAGCCCAGGGAAAGCTTTCCCTGGGCTTTTTCTCATCCCCCCGCACACTCACACCCCCACCACCTCCATCGCCCGCGACGTGCATCCCCTGGTCGTCGCGCGAGCCCGGCTCGGCACGAGCCGGCTGGCACGCCCGTTCCGTCCACACCTCGGCCGACCCTTGGCGAGGATGGTCACACGACTTCGACCCGCCTCGATGGGCGTCACGTACAATGCAGCCAAGCCGAGGCCGGTCCTTGACCTGTCTGTCTCCGGGCCGGCCGCACGTGGTGTCTGCTTTCCGCTCAGCAACCGTCAATCATGTACTTGTCCCCCCTCTTTCCCCTCTGTGCTGGCTGCGGCCTCGGTAGACGGACAACCCCGACAGAACTTGACAATGCCCTGACCAATGCAAGACAATCCCATGCCCAAACTGCTTCACTCTGGTGGGCTGGAGAGTGGGCTTGCTTCCGAAAGGACCCCAGCGGATAACAAGGCCTAGCCCGTATGACGTCCTCTGCTGGCCCAGAGAGGCCGCTCCAGACCGTGGCCTGGGAGGTGATCATGGTCCCGGACACACATCCCAGACGTCTCTACCGCACCAGGCACGGTATCTATGCTGGCGTCGTCAGTAACGTATTCTACATTCTTGCCGCCTTAGCTATGGGCTGCTTTTGGTATTACAACTCGGACGAGGAGGTTCCCCTTCCGCCCGGCGCTCTACTCTTCGCAGGCGTCGCGATCGCCCTGTGTCTTCTCCTTCTGACCGGTGCTGGCTATTGTCTCCTGGCCCGCCGGCCTACCAGCACCACGAGAAACGGCGTGCTTCTCGTGCTGTCCGCATTCATCTGGGCAGTGCCATTATTCAACTGTGTCCTGTGCTCCGTTTCAGGTGGTGCTGACAACAGCCCACTCGTCCCGTTGTTCTTAAGTTCAGTCGCTGTAATCCTCGCATTCCTGCGTCGCCCCCTCGATATCATTCGATTTGCTCTCATCATATTCGCCATGTATGCCCTCTCAGGCTGTTGGGAGCGCAATTGGCTTTCGGCGCTTTCGCCCGGCTTTCTAACGGTGCTCAAGTACATCACCGTGGGAGCCTCGATCCTCATCGCGGCCTTCGTGACACTGCGTGCCACACACAACAAGGAGTAACGGCAGATGCAGCCGCCGCCCACCCTATCTTCGAACTCCTCGCAGCAGGCGGATCATCATTGGCATAGTCGCCTTCCCCAGGGACTGACATCGTCTGCGCGACTTGCTGATACTCTCCTTGAGGATTGGTGTCTCGACAATCGCGTGCCTCGCCCACTTCTGCCAGCTGCCCGACTGGCTCTCTTCCCTGGATCCCGAATTCGTCCGGCTATCCTCCTTGCACTTTGCCGCGAAATAGGCGCTGCGCCAATGCGCCATCTTGCGTTGTCCATCGAACTGCTTCATCGTTCGAGCCTCGTCATCGATGACATGATCGATAGCGCGACAACCCGCAGCAACCACCCGACTGTTTGGGCGGCATATGGCTCCGAGACTGCAGCGTTGTTGTCACATTACCTCGTGGGACAGGCGCTTGCCAACTCCAGTACATATCTCCTTGCTGCGTACAACCAGATGATCTCCTCGGAATCGTTCGATCTCGCCGACGCAGGACTGCATCCATCGTTCGGGAGATACTGTTCGCTTATGTCTCGGCGAGTTGGGTCACTTTTCGATGTGGTCGCGACCACACCGTTCCACGAGGTCGGGCACTCGCGCGAGAAGCTCCGTCCTATCCGGAGAGCCGCTCGTCTTTTGGGAGTGCTGTATCAAGTGGTTGACGATCTTGACGATAACCCGATAACATCTGCCTCCGACCGAGAATGGCAAATCCCCGTGCGCGCCTGTGATCGCTGGAATATGCTCGAAGTAGCGCGACGAGTGTCGGCCTCACGTTATCAAAGCAACCGGGCCAACAGCGCGACAATGAACGGTGACCTTGCGCCCCTTAGCTATGAGACTGCAATACAAGTGTCCGTGCGCGTCGCCGGCCAGTGGTTAGAACGTCTAGAACGGCATCTCGGATCTTCTGATGCCCAAATGTCATCGCTCTGGCAGGCTGTGAGATTCGTGCAGTGCCGACTGGAGGAGGCTGCGACCGGAGCAACTTCGAGGATCGAGCCCGCTATGGCGTTGGCTAGCCGCGATCGACATGTCCTCGTCCCAGGGCTCGCGAATGCGTAGGGCAGATCGTAGACCAGCGCCTGTTCGAATCGGCGGCGGACAAGGTGGCAGGCTCCTCTGGTTGATGTCCGAGGCGGCAAGGGGGTAAATACAGCATTGACTCGCGCCGGTGAGGTGACTTGCATTCTCAATGATTGTGCGACACGGCTCGGCGGCGGCGGCCAGCGGGTTAGCGATTAGGGGAACAGCGTGGGTGCGGATTGGACCCGCGCGGCGGACGCGGTGATCGTGGGTTCGCCGGAGGCGGATTTGGCTGTGCTCAAGGCTGTGGGGATGTCCAAAGCTTCGGTCGCTCTTGGCGACGTGCTGGCGAGGAAGACAAGGCTGCAGGCAGGACAGCTGGCCGACCCGTCTGGCCCCAGCCTTGGTCGGCACTTGGCGAGGATGGTCACACGACTTCGTCCCGCCCCGATGGGCTTACGCGTACAATGCCCGCAAAGCGAGGGTGGTCCTCGCCCACACAACTTCCGGAAAACCCAGTTTTGAAAGACGGTTAGCTCAGACGTTCGGAGAAGAGAAGGAGTTAGCCCATGTGCGACCAGGAGTTCACACTCGACACGCCAGAACAAGGCAAGCTGTGGCATGCACTCGATGCCGTCGGACGCCGTGTTTTTGAGCAACATCCAGCCAAGTTCGGGCGGCCCACGCCAGAAACCCGCATGTCACCTCAACTCAAGAACGCTCTCTGCATTCGTTGTCGTCCGGCACGCGAGCAAGTGGCGCCATGGCTCCGACCCGATGGCTCTGGGGGCATACTGGCCGTAGACCGCAGCCAGCTTCAGGAGGAGGACATTTTCGTGTGGACCCAGACTGGTGACATCCATGTGCGAGCTTCTGCTGCTGTCGCGGCGGGAACGATTGTCCCTGAAGACTCCGAACCAAGCGCTGAGTAGCGAATTGAGAGTGCGCCACCGGAGTTGCTTGAGAGCACTTTGCCTGAACTCGGCGGCGGCGTGTTAGCTGGAAGCAAGACCCGAAAGCGGGTATATTTGGAAACCATATACATAGAAGTCAAACGGATAAGATCATGGCCAAGGACGATTGCATCTCAATCGACTTTCTAGAACGGGTTTCCGATGCGCTTTCCGAGGAATCTGATCGGGCATGCGTTATCCTGGTGGCGTCCTGGATCGCCCACTTTCTCAGAATCAAACTCGCTCAGGAGTTCTCCAAGGGGAATTCGGAGGCTCGCCATGCCCTTTTCTCCTTCAACGGTCCTTTCGCGACCGTCTCTGCGAAGTTGAATGCCGTGTTTTGCGCCGATTGGATCGACAGCGATGTGTATCACGACCTGCAGGTGATCCGAAAACTGCGGAACACATTCGCGCATTCGATTGACAGCCACACGCTTCATGAGGAGCCGTTCCCTGCCATGGTAGCGAAGCTCCGGGTGCCCAAGCGCCAGTTCCACGACTGGGGACAATTGAGTGCGGCGACAACCGACACCGGAGTGGTGTTTTTCACAGGTGAACGACCCGACGAGGCGACAGACGATCTTGATGTGAGCAAGATCAGCTTTCGTATGGGTGCCTCGGTAATCATCGCGGTCCTTGTTGCCAATCTCGGCATACACGTCGATGCTGATGGATTAGCCGGTACTGTCCTATTCGAACTTCCCGAGCACATGCGGGAGATCTCGGAATGAACCTCTCCTTCAGCGGGGGAGGGAGGGGATAAGTACATTAGATGGACGCGCATCGTGCAACCGTGTGCGTGTTGCAATTCGGGGGTGCACCGGACTCACAGAGTCCGGCTCTCTCCGTTGCGAAGTCGGGTGCCTGTTGCTTGTCTCTGCCCGGGTGATGGCGCACGTGAACGGATGACGCACGATTCGTCAGGCCCATGTGTATGCGAACTCAGCGATGAGCAACAGACCCGCAATCGCTGCTGTGGTGTAAGCCACACGAGCGTTGACGCGACCATGACTGGAAGCGAGGCCGAATGAAGGACCGAGGCCGTTCCATAGGATGAATCCAGGCGGCACGGTGATGGCGCCGAATAACCATAGCTGCCATGGGGCCGCTCCGTAACAGAGCAGGTCGCCTGCATCACCTGCATGCATGAACGAGCCGACACCGAGGTAGAGCCCGTTGACGATGAGGCAGAAGCCCGTGAAGAAGAGCACGACATAGAGACCCTGGGCGTGAAGAAACCGACAAGCGACCGCAATCAGCGCAGGAATCGCTGAGCCCAACACTGCGCCGCACCATGCAACGACAAGCGGATGAGGATTGACGGCAAGGTCTGTGCGAGAAAACTCCAGGGGATTCAGGACCACCGCAGAGATACGGCCACCGGTTGCGAGCGCGCCCAGGACGTGCCCAAGTTCGTGAACCACTTGCATGCCGAGCCACGACAGCACGATCGTGCTGCCGATCAGCACGAGTTGAGCGAGCGACATGCCTTTGGGGAGTGCCATCTGACAGCTGATTGTGCGGTTGAGGCACACCCCGTCAAGTGGCGCGGAACGGGCTGAATTAAGGTGGATGCGCATCGTGCAGGTGTGCGCGATTGCGAACGCGTGTGAGCGTGTTGCTGTTCGGGGGTGCACCGGACTCACAGAGTCTGGCGCTCTCCGTTGCGTAGTCGAGCGCGTGATGACAGGAACGGTCAGCGCTCCGCTGCGCGTCGCGGCTACACGCGAACGCGAAGCGATGCGCGGCGGACTCTGTGTTGCGAAGTCGGGCGCGTGTGCGTCGTGCAGGTGGTAGGTTCCCGCAGGTACAAGTTCCTGCGGCTTTGGGGAAGCGGCGCGTGGGGTTTCCGTCGGGTTCACCGGACTTGCTCGACCGATGCTATGCTGGGCGGTGCGGTGCGATGCGGCGCCGATCGAGGACTTGTGACCATGGCGACCAGTTACGGCGCACTGTGCAGCGACTTCTACATCAACCAGAAGTTCGCGCTTAAGATGGACCTGCCGACCGCGCGCGAGACGGTCCTGGACCTCTTTGACCGCATTCGCAAGACCATCCCATCCATGGACCGCTTCCGGCGATACGACGGCGAACTGTCGCTGGAAAGCCCCGTCGTGGGCGGCCAATATGCGTGGGTCGGCCTGCGTGAGACGTGCGTCAAGAGCGGGTACGTCAACCCGGACAGCCTGGATGACGCCTACGGCTTGCACCTGCTGCTGCTTGAGATTTGCCCGTACTTCCTGTCGATCAGCCCGCTTGATGTGGACTACGTGGAACTGGTTTTCGGGTTTGATCTGGAGGCGAGGGGCAATCACGACGCGATCGTGTACGAGGCGCTCATGCGCGACACACCCGTGGGGCGATTGCTGGACACGAGCGAGACGCAGCCGATCGACGTGCAGCCGTTCATCGGGATGAGCCTCGATGCGGCGTGCGATCTGCAAGCGTACTTCGAGGTAAAGACGCGGACGCCGACCCGTGATGTGCGTGCAGGGGAGTACCACCCCGAGCCGATCAGCGTGTATCTCACGGTGCGGAAGTACGGTGCGGTGGATCGGCGTGAGGATCTGGCAGAGACGTTTGAATCGGTGCGCAGGCAGGCGGAGCAGTTGGTGGAGGATCGCGTGTTGCCGCACCTGGTTGCGCCGTTGCGTCAGGCGATCGAGACGGCTGGTTTCCAGGCGGGCTGATCGGACGATCGCGGAGCGAGGTGCTGAGATGTTCGGTAGAGAGAGCGAGCAACACCGGCAACGGGCTGATCGCTTTCGCGCGTGGTGTCATGCGAGGAGCGGGCTGGCGCTCGCGTCGGCGTTCCTCGGTTTCATCAGCCTGCCGGACTGCGTGATCGTTGTTCCCGGCATCGCGGCGATCGTCACGGGCATCCTCGGCTTGCGCGACCTGAAGCGCAGGCCGCACCTCACAGGCGCTCGCCTGTGCTACTTCGGGATCGTGTGCGGTTCATTCAGCCTGTTGTTCGCTGCGGTGGTCTACAGCTCGCGCTACTGGTGAGCGTGATGCGCGGCCCGCAGTGTCACCTACGACGCGAGGATGCTCGCCTTCCGGCCGAGGCGGCGTCGAGCGTTGATGATCTTCCTGCCGTTGCGCGTACGCATGCGGGCGCGGAATCCGAACTTCCGGCGTCTTTTGACGTTGCTCACTCGGCGGGGATAGTGCATCATCAACTCCTTGACCCGAACACGACCCTCACGCGGGGCCGGTCGGATTCACCACATCGGCCGAAGTATGGGCGGGGAGGCCCGATCGGCGGTCCGGGAGTGTAGCGAACCGCATTGACATTGCCAACACCGGCTCGGCTACCCGGGCCAATCCGGGGCGAGACGCAGCTTCGTCGCCAGGGCCAGGGCGTGAAACGTGTAGTGCTCGTTGTCGTACGTCGCCACTGCAGCGTCGAGCCAGAGCAGCGCCTGGTCCCGATCACCCCGCGCTGCGGCTGTCACGCCGGCAAAGAACAGATCGGACGGCGAAGGCGAATCGAGCGATGTGGGTGCGGTCGTCAGTGGGTCAAACGACACGAGCTGGTCCTCCACGGGTTCGCCGAGCAGCAGCCGCGTCGCCATCAGCACCCGTGCGGCTTCATCACCAGACGTCCCGTGCGACGATTCGTACGCGGCGAGTTGCTCATTTGCCTTGGCGGGCTGATCCCACTCGCGCCACACGAGGGCTGGGTACATCGCCGCCATGAAGGGGTCTTCCGGGGCGAGCATGTGCAGCGCTTCGAGATCCCACATCGCGCGGTCGAGCTGGCCCGTCCACCACTCCAATCGGAAGCGGTACTCGTGCACTTCCATACGGGTCTGCCGGGCGGTTTCGTAGCGGAACGCGCTGTCCCATGCGGAGATTGCTGCGTAGTGGTCGCCTTGCTTTTCGAAGTACTCCGCCTCGGCTGCGTATCCGCGTCCGGTGGTGGGTGCGATTCGCTGGGCGTGCTTCGCCGACTCGTACGCTTTGGCCCACAGCCGCCTGGCCTCGGCACGATGCTCTTCGCCCGGCGTCTGATCCGTCGCCCGCGCGTCGGCAAGACGCTCGTGCGTCTCGGCTGCGAGTCGGTACGCAAGCGAGAGCAGGTAGCGCGGGTACGCCCGGTCCGGCCGAAGCAGGCACAGCGATTCCAGGCACGTCGTCTGTTCGGACAGGTGATCGAGCTTGCGGTTGTAGTAGAGCCACTGGTTCAGCGCCCGACCGAGGTGAAGCAGCGCCTGTGTGAAGTCCGGCCGAAGTGCGATCGCCTGCCGAAGGTTGCCCATCGCCTCTTCGATGTGAATCTGCAGCGCTGCGATGCCGCGCAGGAAGTACTCCTCCGCACCGGCCGGCTTGCCGATCTCATCGGCCCTCGCCAGCCAGCGTTCGGCATCGGCCTCGTCACCCTCCATGCGCGTGATCCACGCAAGCAGGTACATCGCTTTGTGGTGATTCGGCTGACGGGAGAGCACGGCTCGCAGCTCATCGGCCGCCTGCTCGGGCGTCCTGCTGATGCGCGTGATGGCCCTGGCAACATGGAAGTCCGTCGAGTCGCATCCGAGCAGTTGCGCGCGAGCGAGCAGCGGCCGAACCGGTTCCAGCTCGATGTACGTCTCGTGCAAGAGCAGGTCGAGCGCATGGGCGACGAGGCGTCGTGCCTCGCTGCGCCGCAGGCGATTCAGCCACCAGCCGCCGAACAGGAGGAGCGCCAGCCCGGCTGCGAGGAGCACGTACTGGCTGGTCACGACGAGCGCGCAGGTGAGCACGACCGACGCGACGGCAAGCGTGGCCATCGCCTGATGCACGGTTGCCCATCGCACGGCACGCTCGATCAGCCCCGGCGATCGTGTCTTGACCGGCGCGCCGACAGCGATGTTACGAAGCTCCTGGGCAAGCTCAGCCGCGGATTGGAACCTCTTGTCCGGGTCCTTGCGGATCGCGCGAAGGATGACCGCCTCCATGTCCCGGCTGATCGCCGGATTGATTCGTCGGGGCGGGGCGGGGTCTTGCTCAGCGATTTGGCGCAGCAGTTCCGCCATGCCCTCGGCGCGGTGCGGGAGTTCGCCGGTCAGGATTTCGTACAGCGTGACGCCGAGCGCGTAGATATCCGAACGATGATCGCCCGCGCTTCCGTGAAAGGCGGCGCGCGCCGTTCGTTGCGTGATATCCCCAGCCGATGATCCGACCGCGGCGCCGACCTGCTCCGGCGCGAGGTAGCCGGGCGTGCCGACCATCTGTCCCGTGATGGTCAGGCCGGGCACATCGACGATGCGCGCGACGCCGAAGTCGAGGATGTGGAGCCTGTTCTCCGGATCGAGGATCAGATTGGCGGGCTTGACATCGCGGTGGTAGACGTTGTTCCTGTGTGCGTGGTGCAAGGCCTCGGCGATGTCGGCGAAACGGTCCGCCCACTCGCGGCTCATATCCGGTTCACCCTTGCCGCCGGGCCGCTGCGCATCGCCCTGTGCAGGCAAATGATCGAGCGATTTACCCTCGACGAGTTCCATCGCGTAGTACAAGAGCGAGCCGTGCTGTCCTTGCGCGTAGATCGGCACGATGCTCGGGTGACTCAGCTTCGCCACCGCCAGGCATTCGTTGCGGAAGCGCATGAGCCGATCGGGCTGCTCGGTGAAGTCCGCTGCGAGCAGTTTCAGCGCGACCATACGGTTGAGCGAGACCTGCTTGGCGCGAAAGACGACGCCCATGCCGCCGCGCCCAAGCTCGGTGAGCAACTCGAAATCGCCGATGCGATCGCCCGGCTTGGGTGGGCCTATCGCCTGCTCACGATCATCCGTGCGATGCGCATGCGTGAGCGAATCACCGGCCGGCTCGATGCCGCTCCGCCCCATCGCTTCTCGCAGTTCAGCTTCGAGCGAGCGCATCACTGCTGCGTCGGCATCAGCCTCGTCAGCGCTTCGATGCGGATGATCCTGCTCGCTCAACGGTTGACTCATCCTGATCCACCGTAATCCGGCGTGGGGGCGTGGGTCCGCCAGAGGCGGATTTCGCTGCGCTCAACCGCGCCGGAGGCGGATTTCGCTGCGCTCAAGGTTGGGGGTCTCTCGCAACGTCGCTGCATGCTGAAGCGCCAGTCACAACTCTTCGTTGATCTCTTCCAGTTCGATGCGCAGCCGATCCATCAGGCGGTGCTTGATCTGATACAGGTTGTCGTGCGTGATGTTCATCTTCTCGCACACCGTTTCGACAGGCTGCTCATCGAGCACGTGCATGGTGAACGCTTCGATCGTCTTGGCATCCACGCTCTCCGCGATGCGCTCCATTGCCTGGCGGATGCGATGGTGGCGCCACTGCTGCTCCCAGACCTCATCCTGCTGGTCTTCCTCGACGAGGATGTAGTCTTGCTCAGTCGGGTCGATGCTCTGCGGCGCGCGTTTCGCTCGGGCTGCGCGCCGATTGAGGGCGTTGGCGACGGCCCGTCGAAGGTAGCCGCGAAACCTGCCCTTGCTTACGTCGTAGTCGAAGTTCCCGATCGACTTGAAGATCGCGAACTCCACCTCCTGCACGACCTCTTCCGCATCGTCGTGCGACGCCCCCTTCGCCCTGGCGTAGCCGTACAGCAGCCGATGATAGCGCGCGTCGAATTCCGCCCAGCTCACCTGATCCGTCTGGTCTTTGAGGCGCAGCAGCAACGTCGCGCGCGTGACATCATCCATTGACATCAGTCTATCCGATGGGGAGCGCACAGGCCTCGCGGCTCAGCGATCCCCCCAGGGCAATCGCAAAGTCGCGGTTGATGAGGTGTGAGGGTTGTCGAAGCGGTGAGCCTCTCACCCAGCGGGCTCGTCTCGCTGCTGCTCCTCGGATTCGGGACGCTCACCGCTGGAGGCTCCCGCTTCGTCGCCCGGTTCCGCCTGCTCGGGAAACCCGGCCAGAAACGTCAGCACCCGCCGCGTCGGCACATCGCCCGCCTCTCCAAACTCGCGGTTGAGCGTCGCGTGCGTCTTGTCCGGCGCATGGATGACATCGGCCCGCACACCCGCGCGGCGCAAAGCCCGGGCCAGACGTCTGGTTTCCTGTCTCGACAGAACTCGATCGCCGGCATGGAAAAGCAGGAAGGGCGCAATGCCCTTTCCCCGATCGACGTGGTTGATGGGCGATGCATCATCCCAGCCTTCTCGATCCGACCCGAACGCGGCCCGGCACGGCATGGGGAGCGGACCGCCTCTCATGTCCGCCATGCCTGCGATGTCGTAGGCCGCCCCGTCGAGCAGCACGACACCCTTGATGGTGGTGAGCGGCAGATCCCATTCGGCGAGCCGCCGGTCATCCGTGGCGACAAGCGCTGCGAGATGCGCGCCCGCCGAATGGCCCATGATGTAAATCCGATCAGGATCACCGCCGTACTGAGCGACATTCGCATGCGTCCACGCAACGGCGGCTGCGACATCCCTGACGTGCTCGGGATGCGCCACGGCTGGGGACAACCGGTAGTTGATCGAGATGAAGACGTACCCCTCGCCGACGAAGGCTGCGGGCTTGGCTCCCACGCGCACCTTGTCGCCGATCCGCCACGCGCCGCCGTGGATGTACACGAGGACCGGGTGATCTTCGCCGATGGTTGGGGCGTAGATGTCAAGGCTCGTCAACGCGTCATCCGCGCCGTCCTGCTGAACATAAGTGATGTCCAGATGCGTTTCGATCGGCGCCACATCGCCGAGCGGTTCCTCAGCAAGCTCGGGCGGCGCCTGCGCGGAACACACACCGGCAAGCGCGAGAAGCCAGACCACCGGGGTCCAAGTCCCGAATCCTCGTGCATTGATCGTTCTGGAAGGCATGGGCTCCTCCTCACATGCGTGGATGTGGCAAGATCATCATCGCACCTGATCGTTCCAACGCCCATGCACCGACTGGATTGCATGCTCGCGTAACCGTTCCGATGAGACGGTGCGCAGCGAGGCGAAGGCTGGGAGACGTGCTGCGAACGGCGATCACTGACGCGGTGAGGAAGATTGGGTGACAGAGACACAGAGAATTCGCAAAAAGTGAGATTGCGCTACGAATCCCCGTCTGGGCGACGTAGAAGACGATGGAGGACGCTGACGACTGAGGAGGAACCGGATCTTGCCGGATGGCGCCACATCACGACCCGCTGCTTCACCGCCGACTGTCGCCGTCGCGCTGACGGGTGATGATCTCATTGTCATCCGCCGCCTGCTGGAGCACCGGCGCGGCGACGTCGAGGATCGCTACCACACGCGTCTCCGCGACCACTCCACCGAGGAGAACGCTACCGATCTCTTCCAAGAGTTCGAGATGCTCAATGGCCTGGTCGGCCGGCTGCGTGCCGCCCAGCGCAAGTTCGGTCCCACTGCGGTCTGACGCTCACCTCCTTGCGAGTTTCAGCGGTGGGTGGACCATCTCCGACCTCACACGCAAGACGAGACTGCGACGTGGTGGTACCGACGCAGTTCATGGGATTGGATTGCATGCTCACATGACCGCTCCGAAGAAGGAACGCGCGGCGCGCCGAATGCGGCGATCGGCCGTATCCTCTGATCCGCTCGCCCCACCGGATGACCGGCGAGCCACACGGAGCGCAGCCCATGCAGCCGATGCGAACGATGCTGAGCAACCATGCCGAGCTGTCGCGCATCGCGGACCTGCCCCCGATCGTCACAGCGGTCCTCGTCGGCTGCGCGACGACGGTTCCCCCCGGCACGGACCCGGACTGGCAAACGGGTGTCGCGGTGCTCATCACCGCTGTCGCCGTCTCGCTGCTGCACATGGGCGGGTGGGCGCTCCGGCAGGCGCTCGCGGCCGAGACCGACTTCACCGAGCATCCCGAGCGACCCATACCGTCCGGCCGACTCAGCGCGGGGGCAGCGCTGCGGTTCGCCGTCATCGTCATGATCACAGGCTCGGGTGTGCTGGCGTTCCTGAGCTTCCGTGCGCTGATCTTTGGCGAGTTGCTCGTCGCCGGCCTTGTCATGCACGCGGTCGCGCGCCGCAGATTAGTTGTGTCCGCTGCCGCGATCGGCGCATGTCGCGGGCTTGTCTGCGTCATTGCCGCAGCCGCCTGCTCAGAGACGATGCACTGGCCCATCGTCGTGTGGTTCGCCGTTGCGATGGCCTGCACCGTCACGCTTCGCACACTGGCAGCCCCACCAGCGACCAGCCACCACGCCTCGCTCCGCGATCGATTGCTCGTCGGCATCCTGATCATCGCGGCAGTCCCCATCATCGCCATCCAGCCCGACAACTGGCTCATCGCAGGCCTGCTCGGCGCGCTCGCCGTCGGCTGGACTGTCCAGGCCGGAATACACACGCTCGCCGAGCCGAACCGGGCTCGCCGTATCGCCGCCGACCTCGCCGGGTTGTGCCTGATCGACGCCTTCTATCTCGCGCTGCTGGACCAGCCCATGGCAGGCTATCTCGCCGTGGCCGGTGCGCTCATCACCACCAAGGCCCACCACCGCTTCCCCGCAACGTGATCCCCACGACCTTGAGCGAAGTCCGCCCCTGGCGGACCAACGGCGGACCCAACCCCCACACCGGTGCGCAGGTTACCTCGGCGACCGAAGCTCCGGGTATCCCCTCACCGTCCTGTCGTCAACGCAGGCAACACCACGAGCACGACCGCGTCGTACACCGCGTGCACCGCGACGACGACCCCGAACCCTCGCAACAGAAAGACGCTCCCGAGGTACAGCCCCGATGCGACATAGAAGCTCAGCGCGAGCCAGTCGAGCGCCCCGCCGTCACCGTGCGGATGGTGATACATCGCGAACAGCACCGCTGAGAACAGCACCGCGATCGTGTTGCCGAGCCACGGCCTGGCGCGAAACAGATCGACGACGATCAGCAGGATCGCTCCGATCGTGACCATCCGGAAGAGCAACTCCTCATACAGGCCCGCGCCCAATGCGACGAACAGCCGCTGCTGCCACGTGTACTCCGCCCACGTCAGTCCAGGGCCGACAAGCGCCGCATCGCCCGCCGACGCACGCGCGATGAGTTGGCTGAGCACCAAGAGCGGCAGTGCCAGCGCGATCGACTCGACCCACATGAGCAGCACGACGGCCGGGCGAACACGCCACGTGTGCCGAGCGCACACATGCCACGTGAGCAGCACCGCGATCAGCGCGATGCCGGGCAGGTACAGCCCCGTGACGCCGAACCAGCCGAAGAAGTCCGCGAGCATCTGGCACGCGCTGATCGGCTGCATGGAGGCGCCGACCTCGCCGACGAGGTAGCGATGCGATCCCAGCTCGTACACGATCAGCAGCGGCAGCAGAAACGCGAGCACGTACATGGGCCGCTTCGACGCCGCTGCGTACATGCGCAGCGACACCGGCCGGTGGGCGTCATGGGGAGATCGCAAAGCTGAATCGGAGGAATCGACCATCGCGAGCTTCGGACTCATCGCAGAGCATACCGCACCCGCGCGCAGGCATCGCCCTGATACGTGTGGATCCACAAATGGAGGAAGTCAACCCGAGGATCGGTGCTATGCCGTCACTTGCGTTTTCGCCTTCAGCCTCGCGGAGAGGCGTGACTTGGTGCGTGCCGCCATGTTGCGATGGATGACGCGCTTGGAAGCGGTTTTGTCGATGATCGAGCATGCGGTGCGGAACGAGGTCCGCGCTTCGTCGTCGGTTCCGTGTGAGATCGCTTGCAGGCACGATTTGATCGCGGTGCGCATGGTGATCTTCCGCCAGCGGTTGCGAGCCTGGTTCTTGACGTTCTGTCGGATGCGTTTCTTTGCGGAGAGCGAATGAGCCATGCGTTGTCTCGATCTTGTCCTAGGGTTGTTCGGGTCCCGCCGCCGGGTCGCGTAGTATCCACATTTTGCATCGCCGATGCAAGCCGGGGGTCGCAGCGGGCTCGCCACCATCCATGTCCAGGCCGTTGTGGGCTCAGCGGTCACGTCGCCGGACCGGGGCTGCGTAGCAACCCGGCTGCCTGACGTATCATGAGGGCATGGATGCACATGATCGCTATCGCAGTCCGTTGGTGACCCGCAATGCGTCGGCTGAAATGCTCGCTGTCTGGTCGCCGCGGCGGAAGTTCTCGACGTGGCGCACACTCTGGCTGGCGCTGGCTAAGTCGCAGCAGACGCTCGGGCTGCCCATCACCGATGAGCAGATCGACGAACTGCGGGCACACCTCGATGACATCGACTTCGACGCGGCGGGCGACTACGAGAAACGGCTGCGACACGATGTCATGGCGCACATCCAGGCGCTCGGTGATGTCGCGCCGACCGCTCGGCCGATTGTTCATCTCGGGGCGACGAGCCAGTTCGTCGGCTGCAACACGGACCTGATCCTGCTCCGCGACTCGCTGGACATCATCGCAGCGAAGACGGCGGCGGTGATCATTCAGCTCACGGACTTCGCAACCCGGCACCGTGACACGGCGACGCTGGCCTTCACGCACTTTCAGCCCGCCCAGCCGACCACCGTGGGCAAACGGGCGACGATGTGGGCACAGGATCTGGTGCTCTGCCTGGAACGCATCGAGCGCACTCGGGCAGATCTCCAGTTCCGCGGCATCAAGGGCACGACGGGCACGGCGGCGAGCTTCCTGCATCTCTTCGACGGCGATCACGACAAGGTCAAAAAGCTCGACGCGATGCTCTGCGAACGCTTCGGCTTCGAGCGATCCTACGCAGCGACGGGGCAGACATACCCGCGCGTCGTCGATGCGATGATCCTGAGCGACTGCGCCTGCCTGGCTGCTGCGATTCACCGGATGTGCAGCGACATTCGGCTGCTCGCGCATCGCAAGGAGATCGAGGAGCCGTTCGAGGCGGAACAGGTCGGGTCGAGCGCGATGCCCTACAAGCGCAATCCGATGCGCTGCGAGCGGGCGACGGGACTGTGCCGATTCGTCATCAGCTTGGTGCACAACGCCTACGACACGGCTGCGACGCAATGGCTCGAACGGACGCTCGACGACTCGGCGAACCGTCGGCTCAGCCTGCCTGAGTCGTTTCTCGCGCTCGATGGCGTGCTGGACATCTGCCGAAACGTCACGGCTGGGCTGGTCGTGCATCAGCAGGTCATCCGCGCGAACCTGCTGGCCGAGCTGCCGTTCATGGCGAGCGAGAACCTGATGATGGAGGCGGTCAAGCTCGGGCGGGATCGGCAGGCTGTCCACGAGGCGATCCGTCAGCACGCGCAGGCGGCGGCGAAGCGCGTGAAGGAGGAGGGACTACCCAACGACCTGCTCGATCGGCTCGCGCGCGATCCGCTCATGGCGGGTGTGAACTTCGACGAGACGCTCGATCCGGGGGCGTACGTCGGCAGGGCGCCCGAGCAGGTCGACGAGTTCGTCATGGAGATTGTCGAGCCGATCCGCGCGCGGTACGCAGGGAAGCTCGACGAAGCGCCCGACCTCTCCGTCTGATCCCACCCGAACCGCCGAGCGGATGCGAAGCTGCTACGCTCTGAACTCCGATGACGATTACCCTCTCCCTGCTGGTTCTCATGGGCGGTATCGTCCTGCTGCTCACGGGCGGCGAGCTGCTCGTGCGCGGGGCGGTCACCTTCGCCGACCGGTTCGGCGTCAGCCCGCTGCTGATCGGACTGACGGTCGTCGCTTTCGGCACCAGCGCCCCGGAACTGGCGCTCAACACCATCGCCGCAGCGCGCGATCAGACCGACCTGTGTTTCGGCAACATCGTCGGCTCGAACATCGCGAACATCGGCCTGATCCTCGGGCTGACCGCGCTGATCCGCCCGCTGACCGTGCATTCGCAACTTATTCGGCGCGAACTCCCGATGATGATCGGCGCGTCGGTCCTCCTGTGCATCTTCGCCGTCGCCTGGCTGCGTCTTGTCAGCCCGTCGGATGACGGTCCCAGCGCCCTGTTCGGCAGCTTCGACCACGCTGAGGGCATGGCGCTGTTGCTCCTGTTCGTCATGTTCTTCGCGTACCAACTTCGCGTGGGGCTGCGAGGCAGCCGATTCGACCAGCGAACCAGCGAGGTGACGGCACAGGATGAGATGCGCGAGGCGGGCGAGCGCGATCGCGTCGGCTCGCTGGCGCTGGCAGGGGTTTTCTTCATCGTCGGGCTCGGGCTGCTTCTGCTCGGCGGCGATCTGGCGGGCAGGGGCGCTGCGGACCTCGCTGCTGCGCTGGGCATGGGGCAGGATCTGATCGGCCTGACGGTCGTCGCCCTCGCCACCAGCCTGCCCGAGCTTGCCACATCGCTCGCCGCCATCCGCAGACGCCAGACGGACATCGCGGTCGGCAACATCATCGGCTCCAACCTCTTCAACATCCTGATGGTCATGGGCGTCACGACGACCATTCGGCCGGTCGCGCTGCCGGACCGGGGCGGCATCACGCTTGCGGTCATGCTTCTGCTCAGCGTCCTGATCTGGCCGATGAGTCGAACGAAGAGCCAGAACATCAGCAGGCTGGAGGGTTCAGTGCTGCTGGCGATCTACGCCGGCTACATGGCATGGTCCGTCCTGACCCGCCCCGGCGCGTGATCGGAGGGACGGAAGGCACAAAGGGGCAGAGGCAGAAAGGCACAGAGGCAGATGGGTGGCATCACACCCGAACCGAAAAGTGCCAAACCCCAGCCACTGCTCAAGAGCAGTGGCACCCGGCCCCTTCCGCGTCGCACGCAAAGGTGGTGGCGTCTTGTGAGGATCAGGCTCCGAGCGAAGGCCACGCTGTAGTCCTTGTAGCCCTTCATCGCCGTGAGAATCTCGTTTTGCCGGGCCGGCTTGACGTACGTCAGCAAGAGAATGTGCGTCCCGGACGCACCGATTCCAGGCGTACATTGAATGGTGCGTCAAGGGACGCACCTTAGGCGGCTGGATGGAAAGGACCGGTCAGTGCCGCTTCATACCGTCGAGCACGCTTCCAAAGGGTAGGTCAGCCCAGTCCTTGCGCCACTCCTGGAGAACCGCGATGTCGTGGGAGTGTGGCGTGTCGGTGATCTCGGCAACACGGAGCAGCGTGGGCACCTGGATACACTCGCCGAGCACAAGTGCCTCGCGCTGCGCGAGCGTTGGTAGCGCCTCTGTAAGTCCTCCGATCGCGTCCGGTAGCAACCGCCTGACGTAGTTTTGATCCGTCGGATTCGTCAAGCGCATGACCACGAAGCTGTTGCACTGCGAGAAGACCGTCTCGGAAATCTCTGATGGTCGCTGGCTGACGATCATCAGTGACACGCCGTATTTTCGGCCCTCCTTGGCGATTCGCTCGATCGATCGCGTGACCGAGCGGAATCTCGCAAGTGGGCTGTTTGGTACGTAGTTGTGCGCCTCCTCATAAACGATGAGGAAAGCCACCTCGGTTTCCTTGGGCTTACGCTTCCGATAGAAGCCGACCTGAAAGATGATGCGGCTCAGCAGTGAGACGACGAGGCTGTGCACCTCGAACGGAACACCGTGAAGGTCGATGATCGTGATATTGCCCTTCTTCTCGCCATACCCCACGATCCCTTCGATCAGCTCTTTCATGTCTTCTGTCTTGTACGGCTTTCCGGCGGCCTTCTCGGGCTTGAACAAGAAGGCGAGTCTCTCGCTGTCAAGTGTCGTGCGTAGGCGCAGAACGAATCTGTCGAAGTCACCCATGAACGGACCTTTGGTGGCTTTCTCGTTCTTAGAGGTGCTCTGAACCACGAACGCATGCTGTTTGTGGAAGTAGACATCTTCTCTTTTCGACACGAGGGTTCCATCGGCGAGCTTCGGAACACCCTCACCTTCTGTCCTGCCGATGACCTCGGCGTTCATATTACATATGTAATTATAAACCTCCTCAATGCTGAAATAGACCGCCGAGTCGTAGGACACGTGAATGCAGGAGTTGTGTTTGCGTTTGTTAGCTTGAACGGCGTGTCTGAACTGCGACACTTGGTTGTGCGAGCTTTCCTCGCGGCTTTCAATGAAGATCTCCTCCAGTTCCTCGGCCGTCATGAGCCAGTAGGGCACTTTCAGCGTTTTGACGTCCAACACGCGCGCGCCCGGGAACGCTGTGGCGTATTCGCCGTGGAGGTCGAACACGATCACGTGGGCATTGTTCAGGACGGCGCGTGTTTCTTGATCGTCGGATTGCCGACGGCCCTCCTGTACGATCTTCGCGACGGCGCAGGATTTCCCCGAACCGGTGGACCCAACAACCGCTATGTGCTTGCCGAAGAACACGTCCCCGTCGATCGGAACTTCGACGGATTGATCGTGGGCCAGAGTGCCGATTGAGAGCGCGCCTTCCGGTTTGGTCGAGGAGTACAGCGCGGCGAGCGTATCGCTATCCGCGATCGACACGTGTGTCGGAGGAATCGCAATCTGCTGTCCGCCACGTTGGAACTTACCGTCCTTGTCGAGGTAGCCCAACGGATACGCGTCCATGACGAACGATGGTGTCGACGGCTCAGCCTGTGCGTCCGAAGAGGCCGGATCCTTGATGCGATATGCCTGGACGATGGCAATAACCGCGAGGCCGTCGTCATCGGCGATTTTAAGATATGTGCCGATTGTCAGTCGCTGTTCGGGTTGCTTCTTCAGTTCCGCAGGATCGAGGATTTCGATCTGGATCAGATTCTGCGAAACGCTGATCACCTTGCAGATGTCGCTGAGATCGGATGCTGACATGTTGCCTCCTATTGAGCGAGTATCCTGGCCAGGGAACCCAGACTGTCCGTGTCAGTGATTCGAAAGACCTGCGCATCTTTGGGGGCTGCGAGATTCGTCGCGTGCGAATCCCCAGCAATGATGAACGTGTCGGGCGAATCGATTTGCGTTGCGTGTGCCTTGTAGGTGTCGGCGCCAATTACGGCAATGCGGTAGGAAGCGTTCGACACCTTGTCAGTGGCCTTGCCACCATGGTCAGCCTTCTTGTTGATGATCGGCCGTTCGTTGAACAAGGCAGGCTGGAACGCGATCCCTTCGTAGCCGGTATTGAGTCGTATGCCCGCAGCGAGCAGTCGTTGCTGCACGTCCTTTATTTGTTCCAGCGGGCGTTCGATGATAACAGTCACGGGCTCCGCATCATAGAGCACCTTGCCAAGCTCGAAATACTGATCGGCTAGCTTTCGACAGAATGTCGCGATATCCACGGTTCGGAGGTTTGACGCGAAATCGTCCGTCAAATAAACGAACCGCCTCTTGTTGGACCTGAGCGCGTCCGCTGCCTTCAGGCTTTCACGAACGTGTTTGACGTAGTTCTTCTGCCCCCTCATTTCTGCGAGCCATCGCCGGAAGATCACCCGCTTCTTATCGATTGCCGCGACAAAACCTCGGCGCGTCGTTGTGCGACTCTTGACGTCGGCTTGACGGGCGAGCCGGAAAACCTCGTGCAGCGCGTTACCATAGTAATACTGCTCGCAGTCGGCGCGCGGGGCACTCATGACGCTACCAAGCTCTGCAAGGACGGCTTGCTGCTGGGTGTCGATGTCGTCGGCATCCTCGTAGCGGAAATGGTCCTTCAAGAAGAGTCTGAGCTTGCGGTCGCTGAGTTTCAAGGCCGTCCTCTCCTTGCCGAGGATCGCCTTCAGTTCAGGAAAGCCAATGGGCTTGAAGTTTCCTGGGTCGCGAAAGTGGGCGTAGAGCGTATACCGGTGCTGGCCACCGTCGTCCCGGTAGTGCTTCAGGAATGCTAGCAGCGGCTTCCTAATCGCTGACGGCTGATACCGCTGTGCCGCATGGTACTTGCACTGAATGCACTCGCCTTCGACGTCGACATCCTCGATGTTTTCAAGCGCAATGCGCGCCGTTGGCCTTGCTCGCAGGATTTCGAGGATGGACTTGTCGAACTGGTAGTGATATCCAGCAATCGTGTGATGCGCCGAGCGGGTTTTCGACATCTCCGAACCTCGTTAAGTTACCTATTGCTCCACACGGCCGTTCTACTCGCTATTGCGAATTCGCGATTATGCTCACACCCCGATCGTCGCGCTGGCGGTTTCGCTCCAGAGTCCCTTCTTGCTGGTCCTGGCGACCCAGCGGAGCATATATTGCTCGGTCTTACCGCCATCTCTTGGAGATACGTCCGCCCCCCTCAGTGAGATAGCGTCCGCGCCTCGGTGAGGTCGAGCGCCCATCCCGGTAAGGTACGGTCCGGACCTCGGTGAGGTCGGGGCCGAGTAAGCACGGTATCGGGACCGAGTAAGCAGCTTACGCGGTCCCGATACCTGTTGAGGTCGACGCCGACTCCCAGCTTGAGTGCGGGCGCCTGCGCCAAGTAAGGCGCGGGAGTCGATCTCAGCTTGGGACCGGGTTTTGCTGGGCTTACACCACCGCATAAGTTATCCAAAATGCCCTGGTCGACCCGCCGCTGGCAGGCCAGCTTGAGGGCGGCGGTCACTGCCAAGATGTCCGGCTTGTTCACCGTCGAGCCCTGGCCGACGATGTCCTGGACGAGATCGTCGCCGTCGGCACTGCCGCTGATCTGGACCATGGCTGCGTAGTCGTCTGGGCCGGAGGTGATGTTGTTCTCGAAGAGGGCGTAAGCGATGGGCATCGGTCAGTCCTCCCGGTCTGTAACCTTGCAACTCAGTGTACGCGGGCAGGGGCAGGCGTCAAGGCTGCGAGAACCGGGCCGTTGCGGCCATCTGTGCGAAGACGTGCGACACACGCCGTGCTCACGCGCTGCGGACGCCCCGGTAGAATGCCCGCGTGACTGACGAGCACAAGATCATCGACCCGGATCTGCCGGACCCTCATGACGAGCGTGTGGAGGAAATCCTCGAACACACGATCGATGTCAGCGCGCTGGCGCCTGAGGTGTCGCAGCAGGAGCCGGTCGATGCGGCGGACACGCTGGAACGCCTTGAGCCGGAGGAACGGTCCGAGGTGCTCGACCTGATGGAGGATGAGGCGGCGGCTCTGGCGCTGTCGGAGATGGTGCCGCCCGTCGCCGCGATGGCGGTCGAGGATCTCGCCCCGGCTGACGCTGCGAAATACCTGGGCTTGATGGACCCCGACGATGCTGCCGACCTGCTGCAGGAGCTGGATCAGGAGCTCATCGACGCTGTCATGCCTCACCTGCCCCGCGATGTCGCTGAGGCGCTCATCACGCTCGCCACATACGACGCGGACACGGCAGGCGGCATCATGACCACGGAGTTCGTCTCCGTGCGCGACAGTGAGATCGTCACTGACGCGATCGCAGCGCTCCGTGAGAGTGAGCATCTCGACGACGACACGACGTACATCTTCGTAACCAGCGACGGCGAGCACCTCGTCGGCGTCGTCAGCCTCCTTGACCTGCTCCTGGCCAACCGCGCTGCTCGCATCGATGAGATCATGGACACGGAGGTCGATGCGATCCGCGCCTCGCTCGACCAGGAGGATGTCGCCACCGAGTTCGATCGGCACGACCACATCGTCCTGCCCGTGCTCTCCGATGACGATCGGCTCGTGGGCATCATCACCGTCGATGACGTCATCGACATCATCCGCGAGGAGAACACGGAGGACACGCAGAAGATGGTCGGCGCCGCGGCGGGCGAGGCGGTCTACACGGGGCTGTGGCAGAAGCTGACCGGCCGATTCCCGTGGCTGATGGTCAATCTCGTCACATCCTTTGTCGCGGCGATCGTCGTCCTGCAGTTCAGCGATCTGATCGGGCAACTCGCGATTCTGGCGGTGCTCATGCCGGTCATCGCGAACCAGGCGGGCAATGCGGGGCAGCAATCGCTCGCCGTCACGTTTCGCGGTCTGGTGCTCGGCGAGGTGAGGTCCGAGCGTGTTTGGCCGTTACTCGGCAGGGAAATGGCGCTGGGGTTTATTACGGGGCTGTTCGTGGGCGGGATCGTCGCCTTGATGATTTTCGCAGCGCACGCGGTCTGGCCGGAGGCAAGTTGGCAGCTCGGCATCGTCGCCGGCGTCGCCATGACCGGGGCGCTGACCGTCGGCTGCCTGGTCGGGACGGGCATCCCGCTCCTGATGAACCGGCTCGGCTTCGACCCTGCCACCGCCTCGACGATCTTCCTGACCATGATGACCGACAGCATCAGCTTCCTGACGTTTCTCGGACTCGCCTGGCTGCTGCGGGGCTGGATACCCGGCGGCGCATGAGCAGGCGAGGAACATCCGTGCCGAAGCCTCATATCGACCGACATCCATCTTCGGCTTGCCATCCCCGGCGAGTCGTTCAACTGGCGCCAACGCACCAAATCGGCTGCCGGACGGGAACCACACGCCGGGCCTCGGCGAATGCGGTGGTGCACGGCGGTTGACCGGGCGAGCGCGTTTCGGGACACTGCCCCCCCTACGTTGACCGCCAAGTCCCCGTTCGTCCCGCAGGTCGGCCCATGCGGGTGTCACTGGACTGCGGCGGCTGACCAATGATGACCCACGCGAGGAGGTTCACAGTATGGCATTGCGTTCCAGTACGAGCGTCGGCGCAGGTGTCGCCATCGCCCTGCTCAGCATCCTGACGCTGGGGCTTTTTGTCCTTTCCGTGGTGTTCTACGGCAAGTACAAGGACACTAATCAGCGGCTGACCGATGCCAATGTCGATTACAGCGAGATCATCCGAGACAACGAGCGCATCAACAACCCGAGGATCCAGCCGCTCATGACACGGGCGGGCGAACAGCGAGGCACCAGCCTCGTCGGATACCTCGCTGACCAGTTGGGCAGCACGATGCAGCTCGTCGGCGGCGATCGGAACATGACGTTCAGCCAGCTCCAGACGGAGCTTGCCCAAGTGCCCGGCGCCGACCAAGGCGTTGTGATCCGCTTCATCCGCGAACAGCGACGGACGATCACCGAGTCCGAACAGACCCAAGCTGATCTCCAGGCTGCGATTGACGAGGCGCATCGACGGGCTGAGGAGGATGCCGACCGCTACGAAGCGCTCGACGCACGGCGCCGCGATGAGGTCGCGTCACAGCAGCAGCTCGTCGGCCGATACGTCGATGATGTCAAGCAATATGACGCCCAGGTGCGCGACACGATCGATCAGATGCAGGGTCGTGTGGATGTCATCAGCGAGGACTACGAGAACGAGATCGCGGCGCTCCAGGCTGACATCGAGAACCTCAACGAACAGATCATCGTCCAGACGGGCCAGATCACCGAGCTGCGCAAGGAGGCCGCCAGCGCGACTGTCGGCCCGCAGGATGAATCGGCGCTTGTGGACGCGACCGTCATCGGCACGAACCCGGCCTCGCAAACCGTCATCCTCGACAAGGGCAGGCGTCACAACATCGTCCTCGGGATGAACTTCGAGGTCTACGCCAGCGCCGCCCTCATCCACGATGCGGACAGCCAGAGGCTGCTTCGCGGCAAGGCCAGCATCGAAGTCATCAGCATTGAGGAGCAGACGTGCACCGCGCGCATCATCCGCGCCAACGTCGCCGACCCGATCCTCGACACCGATGTCTGCGCCAACCCCGCATATGACCCCAACAAGCGCTACCGCTTCCTTGTCTACGGCGAGTTCGACACCGACTTCGACGGCCGGCCCAGCAGCCGTGAAGCGGACGACATCAAGTCGCTCCTTGAGCAATGGGGTGGAAAGATCGTCGAGTCGATCGAGGACAATGTTGACTTCCTCGTCCTCGGCGCGAAGCCGATCGTCGGCCCAACGCCCGGCCCCCACCAGCCGTTCCCGCTCATCGCCGAGTGGCAGCGGCGGAAGCGCGCAGCCGACCGATACGACAACCTGTTCAACACCGCCAGCGCCACGAGCATCCCGGTCCTCAATCAGAATCGCCTCTTCACGCTCATCGGCTACTTCGAGCGTTGAGCCTCGCTGATTCGCGCCATGCCCAGCCCGATCCAACTGATCCGTCAGGCGAAACGCGCACGCAAGGATGCGCGCAACGCGCGGTGGCGCGGCGGCGACTACATCTCACAGGCCGGCCCGATCATCATCGGCGGCTGTCCGCGCAGCGGCACCACGCTCATCCGCGTCATCCTCGACACGCACCCGAGCATCGCCGCCGGACCGGAGACGGCTGTGTTCCGCACCGGGCTGCGCAATCCCAAGCGCCTGGCGTCGCTCCTTGACCTGCCCGAGGCCGATGTCGCTTCCATGCAGAAGCGGGGCGAGTCACAGGCGCGGTTCATCGACGAGCTCTTCGCTGCGTACTGCGATGCCGCCGGCAAAGCCCGCTGGGCGGAGAAGACGCCGGAGAATATCCAGCACGTCAACTTCATCTTCAAGCACTTCCCGAACGCGCGATTCATCCATGCCATCCGCGACGGGCGCGACACCATCTGCTCGCTGCGAACGCATCCTCGCCACAAGGTCGTTGACGGCAAGATCGTACCCATCGAGACGAACAACCCGATCGACCAGTGCATCGACACGTGGATTGCACAGGTCAGCCTCGGCCTGCCGCTGCGCGACGATCCGCGTTGTTTCGAACTGCGTTACGAAGACCTCGTACTCGACAGCGAACCGGTGCTTCGCAGGCTGTTTGATTTCCTTGACGAGCCGTGGGATCCGCGTGTGCTCGCTTTCCATGAGGTCAAAGGGGGGTCGCGCGATGCGGCGAAGTTCCCGCAGAATCCCGAGGCCACGCAGCGCATGTCCGCCAAGTCCATCGGCCGATGGCGCGAGCAGCTCAGCCGGGATGATCTAGATCTGTTCTACGAACGTGCGGGTGCGCTGATGCAAACGTTCGGCTATGACATTACAGCCGACGCGCAGGCGCGGTCCTGACCGATGCAGACGCTCACCGAGATCAAGTCGCTGCTCGCCGACCGCGGGCTGCATCCCAGGCATCGGCTCGGGCAGAACTTCCTGCACGATCACAACCTGCTCCGCAAGCTCGTCGATGCTGCGGATATCACGCCCGGCGACGTCGTGCTCGAAGTCGGGCCTGGTACGGGCACGCTCACCGAGGCTCTGCTCGATGCCGGCGCCCATGTCGTCGCATGCGAGATTGACCAGCGTCTGGCGCAGATCGTCCGCGACCGGTTGGTCGGTTGCGATGCGCTGACGCTCGTTGTCGGCGACTGCCTCGCATCCAAGCACGCCCTTGCCGACGAGATGCTCGATGCGCTGCGCGATGCGGGTGGCGAACATTGCTTCACGCTCGTCGCCAACCTGCCGTACCAGGCAGCCAGCCCGCTGCTCGCCACGCTGCTCGTTCACCACCCAGCTTGCATCGGCATGTTCATCACGATCCAGAAGGAGGTCGCCGACCGCATCACCGCGCAACCGGGCGGCAAGGAGTACGGCACGCTCAGCGTTCTCGTGCAGGCGCTCGCAACCGTTCAGCGCATCGCCGACTGCCCTCCCTCCTGCTTCTGGCCGCAGCCGAAGGTGACGAGCAGCATGCTCGCAATCCGGCGCCGATCGTTCGACGCCGGGCCTGGGCTGCGTAGCAGCCCGGCTATTGCGCCCTTCGACCCCATCGCTCTCTCGCAGCTTCTGCAGCGCCTCTTCTCCAAGCGACGCAAGCAGCTCGGCTCAATCCTCGGGCGAGATGTGCATTTCCCCGCGGATATCGACCCCGCGCAGCGTCCCGAACAGCTCACCGTCAATCAGATCATCACACTGCTTAACGTGATGCCCCCACGACCTCGGAGCTAAACACCCAACCGTGGAATGTCGGCTTGGCGAACGCGAGGCGCTTCGCCATCACGCGCATCGCTTCCTCGTTGTTGTCCACGAGCACGGCGCTTCGGCCGTTGCGGATCGCGGCTTCGCCGATCGTGCCGCTGCCCGCGAAGAAGTCGAGGAGCCGATCTCCCGGATTGCTGTGGACCCGCACGATCCGATTGATGATGCCCAACGGTTTCTGTGTCGGGTAGCCGGTCTTCTCCTTGCCGTTCGGACTGACGATCGTGTGCCACCACGTGTCGGTGGGCGTCTTGCCGCGCGCCGCCTTCTCCTTCGTCACCAAGCTGGGAGCCATGTATGGGATGCGGTCGATGTCGTCGTAGCGATATGTGTACCGGTCCGGCGTTTTTACATACCAAAGGATGTTGTCGTGCTTGGTCGACCATCGCTTCCGCGTGCGCGCCCCGTAGTCGTACGCCCAGACGATTTCATTGATAAACGAATCCCGCCCGAAGATCGCATCCAAGAGCACTTTGCAGTAGTGAACTTCTCGAGGGTCGATGTGGAGGAAAAAGCTGCCATCGGGTTTGAGCAGTCGCTTCGCCTCCACCAGGCGCGGCTCGATGAAGCCCATGAAGTCATCGAAGCTGTCAGCGAACGCCTTGGTCCCGACTCGAACGGTTCGGTAGCGATGCCCCTTGAAACCCTCGCGATCGCCGGCCTCATCGCGGACGGTGCGGATCTGCGTGCGAGCCTGCACCCGTCCCGTGTTGAACGGAGGATCGATGTAGATCAGATCGAAGGACTCGTCAGCAAAGCCCTCGATGATGGGGAGGTTGTCGCCGCAGTGGATGTCCAGCGTCGGGATGCTCGTGGGGGCGGTCATGGAAGTCCTCGCGTGTCCACCTTATCA
The DNA here is from genome assembly GCA_023135165.1 of Phycisphaerales bacterium. Taxonomy (GTDB): domain Bacteria; phylum Planctomycetota; class Phycisphaerae; order Phycisphaerales; family JAGLTS01; genus JAGLTS01. The sequence goes on from JAGLTS010000024.1 coordinate 61,382, forward strand.
CATCCCGGGATGAACAATGGTCCGCTGCGAGTTCACCGGATCGTCAATCATCACGTCGAGCGAGGCGAGGACCGTTTCGATGTTCGGCGCGCAGCGGATCGTCTCCTTGAGCGTCTTGACGTGGCCGAGCGATGCGCCATACCGGCTGATGCGCTGGCGGATCACGGCCAGCGCACGGCGTTCGCCGCGTAGTGTCGTCATGTTCTCCACGTGCTGCCTGATGGCGAGCAACTTGTCGCGCACGGTGAGCGGCTCCAGCGCCGTGCCGGTTAGTTCAGCGTGAAGTTCGCGGAAGATCCACGGTCTGCCGATCGCGGCGCGCCCGATCATGATCCCCGCGCAGCCCGTTGCGTCGATCATGTGCTGCGCATCATCCGCTGACTTGATGTCGCCGTTGCCGATGACCGGGATGCGCTCCGTCGCTTCGACGACGTGACGGATGCCCACCAGATCGACATGCCCGCTGAAGCGCTGCTCCGCGGTTCTGCCATGCACGATCACAGCGTCGATGCCCGTCTTCTCGAAGTCGCGCGCGAACCCGGGAGCGACCAGGCTGCCGGCATCCCAGCCCAGGCGCATCTTCACCGTGACGGGCACATCGACCGCGGCACGGACAGTCTCGACGATGCGGCGGGCGAGGCGGGGACTGCGCAACAGCGCCGCCCCGCCGTTCCTCCCGGTGACCTTCTCGACGGGACAACCCATGTTCAGATCGACGAGATCGGCGCCGTGGTCAACCGCCCATTTTGCCCCGTCTGCCAGAAGCGCCGGATCACACCCGTACAGTTGCATGGCGACCGGGTGCTCTCGCTCGTCGATCCGCGCGAGCACCAGGCTGCCTGCGGACTCGTCGAGCAGACCGCGTGGATGGAGCAGCTCTGTGCATGTCAGCCCCAGCCCGCCGAGCGAACGGCAGACGAGGCGGAACGCCAGATCGCAGTGACCCGCGATCGGGGCGAGCAGCAGGTTCGTCTCGAGATGAACGTCGCCGATGGCAAGCATGGCGTGCTCATGCTAGGCGGCGGGGTGGGAGGATGCGACGCGGGCGCGAAGCCGCGAGCGGCGGCGGCGAGTGAATCGCCTACAATGCAGCCATGCACGCGCTGTTCAATGACCGTCGATATCTGATCCCGTTCCGCTCGACGCTGTTGCCTCAGATCTTCACGGACACGCTCGTCATCGGGGCGGGCGTCGCAGGGGCGAGGGCGGCGATCGCAGCGGCGGAGCACGGCGATGTCATCATCCTCTGCAAGCAGGAGCTTGAGCAATCCAACACCGCTCGCGCGCAGGGCGGCATGGCGGCGGTGCTCACGGATGACGACTCGCTCGACTCACACATGAACGACACGATCGCAGGCGGCGCGGGGCTGTGCGACCTTGCTGCCGTCCGCCACATCCTCGGCGGCATCCCCGATCGAGTCCACGAACTCATCAACTGGGGAATGCGTTTTGACCGCGAGGAAAACGGCGAACTCTCGTTCGGCCTGGAAGGAGCGCACAGCCATCGCCGCATCCTCCACGCGGATGGCGACGCCACGGGCAAGGAACTCGTCCGCTGTCTCGGCGAACGGATCACCCAGCACGAGCGCATCCGCGTCTTCTGCGAATGTTTCGCCCTCGATCTCATCACGCCACAGACCAACGGCAACGGCCCCGTCATGGGAGCGGTGACGCACCATCCGACGCACGGCTTGCAGATGATCTGGGCGAAGGCGACGATCATCGCCACGGGTGGGGTGGGCCAGATCTTCCGCGAGACCACGAATCCCAACGTCGCCACGGGTGACGGCCTGGCGATGGCGCACCGAGCCGGCGCATCGCTCGCCGACTTGGCGATGGTGCAATTCCACCCGACCACGCTGTACGTCGCGGGAGGCAGCCGATCGCTCATCAGCGAGGCGGTGCGAGGCGAGGGCGCTCATCTGGTCGACCGCTCCGGCTATCGTTTCATGGTCGATGAACACAAGCTGGCTGAACTCGCCCCGCGCGATGTCGTCAGCCGAGCGATTATGCGCCACATTGCGAAAACAGGCGAGACACACGTGTTCCTCGACGTCAGACCCATCGGCCTGGCGCGCTTTGTCCAACGATTCCCCGCCATTTCCGACGTGCTGGAACAGTTTGGCATCAAGCCGGGCGTGGACCTGATCCCCGTTCACCCCGCAGCGCATTTCATGGTCGGCGGCATTTGGGTTGACCGGTACGCGCGCTCCGATCTGCCGGGCCTGTACGCCTGCGGCGAGGTCGCATGCACCGGCCTGCACGGCGCGAATCGGCTCGCGAGCAACAGCCTCAGCGAGAGCCTCGTCTGCGGCGCCGTCGCCGGAGCAACCGCCCGCGAAATGCAGGAACCGACCAACGGCTGGGGCGTTCCGGCCCGGCCCGCACCTACCGCCGTCATCAGCGATATCCCCATCAGCGAGCACGGCGAACTCGACCTCGCCGACGTTCGCCAGAGCCTGCGATCCGTCATGTGGCGCAACGTCGGCATCGAGCGCCACGGCGCCAAGCTCGCCGACGTGCTCGACATGTGCGACTTCTGGGCGCGCTACACGCTGGACAAAATCTTCGACGAACCGGCCGGCTGGGAAACGCAGAACATGCTCCTGCTCGGAGCGATGATCACGCGCTCGGCGCTGTGGCGCTGTGAATCGCGCGGCGTGCACATGCGGACGGATCATCCCAAACCGCGTGACGAGTACGTGCTTCACGACATGTGGAAGACAGGCGCCGCGGACCCGACGCCCATCGCCGTAACGACGTAGGAGGAGCTTGTGATCCCTCGCTCTGTGTCGACGGCGATCGTACTCATCGCAACCCTCGCTGCGACCGCATGTACGACTCAGACCGCGCCGACCCCCGCCGCAACCGCTCGGCCGGTCCATCCGTGGATGCACGAAGCCGAGGATGGGGCCATCACGCTCGCCACATCCGACCCCATGCAGGTGATGAACGTGATCGCATGGGCGCTCCAGAACCGCCGACACGATCTGTTGCTCGATCAGGTCATCAGCGAGGAGACCAAGGCGGAATACCGGAGCGTCGGGCGTGATCCCATCGAAGCGGTCCAGTGGCTCGTCGCGAACGAAGGCGATGTCTATCGCATGTTCAATCTCATCCGCGGTCAGCGCGGCTCGATGCGATCGATCGGGCCGAGGCGCATGCGCCTGCGGGTGGACGGCCAAGCGAGCGAGCACCTCGCTGTGACCATGATGGACATCGTGCTCGAGAACCGGAGCTGGCGCCTCGCTGTGATTCGCTGACACGACGCCGGCCACGTGCGTGCGCCTCGCCGATATACTTCTTGTCGTTCCATTCACCCGGAGAGTGCATCGTGCCCAAACGACAATACCGCTCCGCGCGATCGGTCCGCCAACCGACCGGCGACATCGTGAACCGTCTCCAGCAGCTCGCGCGCAACCTCTGGTGGACGTGGAACACCGATGCGCAGCGTCTTTTTCAGGCTGTCGATCCCGGTGAGTGGCGAGCGACGAATCACAACCCGATCACGACCATCGCCTCCGTTACTCACGAAAGGCGCGCGCAGCTTGAAGCCGACGCTGCGTTCACAGCCAACCTCGCCGACTGCGAGATGCAGCTTGCGCGGTACCTGAAGACGAAGACGTGGTTCGACCAGACGGCGAGCCGGCGCGAGAAGCGCCTGCACGTCGCCTACTTCTGCGCTGAATACGCGGTTCACGAGTGCATGCAGATGTACGCGGGCGGGCTGGGCGTCCTTGCGGGCGATCACCTCAAGAGCGCATCGGACCTGGGCATCCCGCTCACCGCCGTCGGACTCATCTACCGACACGGGTACTATCGGCAACACCTTGCGCCCGACGGCTCCACGCAGATCGCCTACCCCGAATACGACTTCCGCGACTGGCCCGTCTCCGACACCGGCGTCGTCATTGACATCCCCTACATGGCGCGAACCGTCAAGGCCAGGATCTGGCGCATGCTCGTCGGCCGCGTCGAACTCTTCCTGCTCGACACCGACATCCCGCACAATCGGCCACGCGATCGACACATCACGCAGTTCCTCTACGGCGAAGGCGGCGAGTACCGCATCCAACAGGAGATCATCCTCGGCGTCGGCGGACGCATCGCGCTCGAAACGCTCGGCATCGAACCCACCGTCTACCATCTCAACGAGGGACACGCTGCGTTCTGCACACTGCAACGACTGCGACGACTCACCTCGCTCGGCGCTTCCCTCGACGATGCCATCGACTTCGTCCGCGAGACCACCGTCTTCACAACACACACGCCCGTCCCGGCAGGCAACGATCGCTTTGAGCCGGCGCTTGCGTGGAAGCACCTTCAACCGATCGGCCGGGATCTCGGCCTTGCGCGGCGCGATCTGCTCGCTTATGGACGCGAGAACCCCGACGATCCCAACGAGCCGTTCTGCATGCCCGTCCTGGCGCTCAAGCTCGCTGAACACTGCAACGGCGTGGCGAAACTGCACGGCGAAACGTCGCGCAAGATGTGGCTGCGCGTGTACGGCACGAACGATCCTTCGCACGTCCCCATCCGACACGTCACCAACGGCATCCATGTGCAGACATGGCTCGCGCCGGAGGCGACGCCGATCTACCGCAAGTATCTCCGCCCGACGTGGGTCGGCGCATTCCCCGATGAGGACTGGTGGGCGAACGTGGATCGCATCCCGCCGGACGAATTGTGGGCCTTGCGCAACGTCCTGCGCGCCAAGCTCGTTACGTTTATCCGCTCGCGCCTCGCCGACCAGATTGCGAGGCGCAGCGGACCGATCGACGAGCTGATTCACGCCCACCGCACGTTCCGTGAGGATGCGCTGACGATCGGTTTCGCCCGCAGATTCGCGACGTACAAGCGCGCTCCGCTCATCTTCCGTGACAAGGAACGGCTCGCACGCATCATGGGTGATCCCGATCGGCCCGTGCAACTCGTCTTCGCGGGCAAGGCGCATCCGCTCGATCCGCAGGGCAAGGCGTTCATCCAACGCATCTATCGCAACGCCAAGTCGGCGGGCTTCCGCGGGCGCGTGGTGCTCATCGAAGACTACGACATGCACATCGGGCGCATTCTCACCGCCGGCTGCGATGTCTGGCTCAACAACCCCATCAGGCCGATGGAAGCGTCAGGCACGAGCGGTATGAAGCCGCCGCTGCACGGCGGAATCAACTGCTCCATTCTCGACGGCTGGTGGCCGGAGGGCTACAACAAACGCAACGGCTGGGCCATCGGCAACGGACAACCGCTCCATTCCCGCGGTGCGCAGGACGCGCATGATGCGCAGTGCATGTACGAACTGCTTGAAAATGACATCATCCCGAAGTTCTTCGATCGCGGACCGGCCGGCCTGCCCCGGCGCTGGATCACCATGATGAGGGCGTCGATGCGGTCCATCCCCGCCAAGTTCAGTTCGCATCGCATGGTCGCGGACTACGTGCAGGACTACTACCTGCCCGCCCACATGGGCGAGTGATGCCGCGCGACGACCCCGGCAGCAAGCCGTCTACGCCACACATGCCTATTGCCACAACGCGAACGCCGCTGGTATCACCCACCGAAGCAAAACACCACAGAGCAGCACGCTCCCAAGGAGGAATCGACGGGCCCAGACCTGTTGCCGGTACCGCTCAGCACCGTCGCCAATCAAGAACGTCACTCGCGGAAAAACATAATCGTAGATCTGCGATACAAAGCACCCAGCGACGAGAGCCATCACCAGAGGGATCCACGATAACAGACCCGCATGAGGCGGAGACATCCTCGAAGCATCCAACTGAGTTTCTAACTCGTGGGCGCTATCGTCTAGTGGGCTCGCCGCCTCTGGGCTGATGGCCTTCAAGTCCTCATACGCCACAAGCGCCGCCTGTGCCGTTTGCTCCCACTGCACGCTCTGCCTCCACGCGAGGATGCGTGGCACCACTGCACCAAGAATGGTCAGGAGAAGGAGGCTGCTCCACAGGGTGATCGCTAGCCGATGATGTCGGCCGAGGAAGCCAAGTAGGCGATCACTGGGGCATCGAATCACGGAGTACAACTGACGTGTATTCCGAAGTTCATGCACAATGCTGTTATGCACCCGCGATAGAAGCTCTGCATCGCCGGACTCAGCACGAATCAACACTGCTGCGCAATGCACGCTCCCAGTTGCATCATAGGTCAGCCGAACCGCATCTGACGCAGACGTCACGTTGATGCTAACTGCGGCGATTGGGTCGCCCTTCGGGTTCCTTAGTTCCCCGACCCCGGCCACGGACGGAAGCACGTTGGGCTTCGTGCGTAAGTAGAAGACCTGTACTTGCTCCGCCGCACCACTCGCGAGGCAGTCGCTCGTGATCTCCTCCCGGAGGATTCTCTCCATCACCTCAAGAGCAGCCTGGTTGACGAGATAGGATCCATGGAAGTCGCGGGACAGGCTACTTCGTTCCACAGCCGATGGCGGGCGTTCTTGGATCTCATCTGGTGGTTTCGATTCAGAGGTCATGCCAAATGTGAGCATACAGACGCCGTGCCGGATGGAGAAGGGGGGAAAGAAGGTCAGCCCACTTCTTAGCTTTATCACGATTCTCCCCGGTCACCGCGGGCGGATTGCCGGGTGCCAGGGCGTTGGATGTGGGCTGGCACGGCGAAGCCACATCGCTATGTGGTCGGGGGGCGTGGAACCCAACAAAAAAGCCCGGCCTTGCGGGCGGGCTTGGAGGAAGCTGGGGATCCAGGACTCGAACCTGGACTAAATGAACCAGAATCACTCGTGCTACCAATTACACCAATCCCCAAATCACTCTCGTGATGCCGCATTCTAGCGGCTGCGGCGATCGGCTGCACGGGAAGATCCGGACGTTTTCGCCGCCGTCAACCTGCCTCGGCTCGGGGGTGGGCGTCGTCGTAACTGTCCCGCATCCGCTGCGTCGTCAGGTGCGTGTACACCTGCGTCGTCGAGAGCGACTGGTGGCCGAGCAACTCCTGCACGCTGCGGAGGTCAGCCCCGTTGTCGAGCAGGTGCGTGGCGAAGCTGTGACGCAACGTGTGCGGGCTGATGCCCGGGTCCAGCCCAATGATGCGGAGGTACTTGTCAAGCTTCCGGCGGACGGATCGTGAGCTGAGTCGTCTGCCGTGCTTGTTGACAAAGAGCGGCCTGGGCGAGCCGTCGGCATGGGTTTCCCATACGCCCTGGAAATGCGCATCCGCCTGGATGACGGTGATGTAGTGTCGCAGTGCGGCGAGTGCGTGCGAGCCGAGCGGGACGAGTCGTTCGCGCCGACCCTTGCCTTGGACTCGGAGCGCTTCGCCGGTCTCATCCATGTCTTCGAGGTTCAGGCCGACCAGTTCGCTCACGCGGATTCCCGTGCTGTAGAGCGTTTCGAGCATGGCGCGGTCACGCGCCCCGAGCGTGGTCGTGTCGTCGGGTGCGGAGAGGAGGTGTTCGACCTGCTCGACGGTGATGGCCTTCGGAAGGCGTTTGGTCTGCCTCGGCGTGCGAATGAGGATCATCGGGTTGGCGGCGACGGCATTGCGGCGCAGCGCCCACTTGTAGAAGGACCGGAGCGTGGCGATCTTGCGTGCGAGCGTCGATGAGGAGTAGTTCTGCTCGCTGAGGAAGCTCAGGAAGCCGCGGATGCCGTCGGCGTCGAGTTCGCAGATGAGCTTGGTGAGCGGCTGGGGCGAGATCGTCGCGATCACGCCGCTGTCGCTGCCCGCGAGTCCGGGTTCTTCGCCGAGCCGTCGCCTGCACTCGGTGGCCTCGACCTCCGGATCGGGCGTGATGTCGAACTCATCCGCAAGGTATGCGATGTACTGGCGCAGGTCGGCTCCGTAGCATCGCGCGGTGTACGGGCTGAAGTGCCGTTCGTCGACGAGATAAGACAAGAAGGCGTCAATGAATGGGAGGCTAGTCATCGCAACATCGCTCCTGCACTCCCTCGCAAGGGAGCATGCATGGTGTCATCACACAGGCGTTCGGCGGAGGCGCTCACACGTCACGGCCCGGGCTGGACGGCGTGATGCGACACATCCCGCGGGTGCGGAACTGGCGCCACGTCGGTGCCCGACCTGTGATGCGATCCCTGTCTTGTTCATGATAGGCTGCGCATCCGCTGAAAACCCTTCTCTCAGCCCGGAACCGGCCGAGTAGGGATCGGCGCAGCGTCGGGTACTATGGTTCAGCCGCGATTCGGCTCAGTCGCATCCGCTCACGATCGAGCAGCTCGGATACGAGCCGATGGCTGACGAACTGCGTGTACAGCTCCATGCTCTTGAGGTATCGCTCCCACCCCAGGGCTGTCTTCGGATCGCACCTGCCCTGGGCGTAGAACCGCACAGCAGCGCGGACATCCTCCGCCGCTGCATTCATGTGGATGGAAGCGCTGGTCGGCTGATTGGCAGCCTGGACTTGCCGAAGTGTGAGATCGGTATGCGAACCGATCAAGTCCTTGTGCGGGTCGAAGCTGCCCATTGATCCAGCCGGCTGGGCCGTCACGTACAGAGTGACGTTCACGCCGTACACGGGTGGGTCGTACGGGTCATACGCGGTGACGGTCCCGACGACCAAGCCGTCGATCCCCATCGTTCGACAGAGGACGAGCGCCTGCTCGGGTGAGTCGATGGTGGAGACATCCAAGGCAGTCATGGCCGAGAGAACGCGATTGACCGGGACGGTGTAGATGCCCTGGACGGAGGCGTCGAGCGCGTGCGTGAGCCGGTCGGCGAGGATGATGCCGTCGGCGAGCGACGTGCCGGACTCATTTCGCAACGGGGCGACGGCCCAGACCTGTTCGTCGAGGTAGGGACTGACGAGCTTGTCAGGATAGGGCGTCCGGCAGCCGGGCAGCGCGGCGGTGCAGCTCAGCGCGAGCGCCCAGATGATGAGCGAGCGCTTCACAGCTTTCCCATGCGCTGCGGCGCGATGAACATGGAACTGTGCACTTGTCATGGCGTCCTGCCTCACAACGCGGATCTCCGCCCGCGGATGGTGGACCGACGGTGTTCCCGCCCGGCGGGAACGGTCGAAACGATGGTCCAACAGTTATGTCGGACCATCGAGCAGGTAACTTCACTCTTGGCCGATAACTGCCGTCTCAGTTGGGACGGCTGCGGTGCTCGGCGTATTCGCCATGTCGGTCGGCGTGGTGTCAGCGGTGCGGGTCGTCTCGTCAAACTGGATCGTCGCGCTGGCGAGTAGGCCTCGTGTCGGGCCGATCGACCAGATGTTGTCGACGCCTTCCCGGTTGGAGACGAAGTAGACCTTGCCATCGCCCGCCCAGGTCGGCATGAGGCATGCGAACCGACCGTTCGTCAGGTTGACGCGGTCCATGCCGTTCGCCTTCACCATCCACAGGTCGGCGACCTCGGGCAGGACATCCTGGCGATCGCCCGCGGGTTCGAGGACGGCGGCGAAGACGATGCGGGATCCGTCGAGGTTCCACGTCGGGTTGACCAGCGCCGCATTTGTGGATGCAGCGACCTCCGTCGGATTCATCGCCTCGCCGTTGATGTAGTCGACGGTCCAGACGCCGAAGAGCCTGCTGTCGCGCTCGCGAGCGCGCTGGAATGTGATGCGAGAGAAGGCGGGGTTGGGCGACCATTCCGGGAACAGGCCGTAGCAGATGAACTGGCGACCGCCGTCATCCAGGCCCGCGATCCACAGTTCCCATCGGCCGGTCTGCATGCTGAGCCTGCTGTAGACGAGCTTGGAGCCGTCGGGCGACCAGGATGGGTGCAGTTCCTGGCTGCCGTCGGCTGTGACCTGCATCGGCTGGCCGCCGGTCGTGGACATGACCCAGATGTCCCAGTTGCCTGAGCGGTCCGAGGCGAACGCGATGCGCCTGCCGTCCGGGCTGAAGACGGGCATGACATCCTGCGCCGGGTCGGCGGTGAGCTGGGTGACGGATCGGCCGTCGACCGACTTGAGATAGACATCGGCAGTGCGGTGATGCTGGGTCGAGGAGAAGACCATGTGCTGCCCGTCGGACGAGATGTGCGGGTCGAAGTCGCCGCCGACGGGGCTGAATGTGATGCGTGTGAGGTTGTCTTCGCCATCGAGTTCCGCCTCGACGAAGATGTCGGGGAGCTTGTCAGGTTGCAGCTCTCCGAAGACGCTCCACCCGGTCATGTGCGGCTGGAAGACCTCCATACCGGAGAATGACAGGTCGCTGCCGTCAGCCTGGGGTGTGAACTCGCCTGACGTGCTGAGCGTCGTGCCGTCGGTCCACTCGACAGCCGGGAATTCGATCCATGCTTCGTCAGCGGGGGCGGATGCGGTCTGCGGCGGCGTGGCGCAGCCGGCTGTCAGCATGGCTGCGAGCGTGATGGAGGTGACGAGAGGGGCGGAAACGGATCGGTTTGGTTGCGGGCGAATCATGTTGCAGCCTCCGCAGCAGCAAGGGACGAGATACCGGTCATAACACGGTGGGCCGGCTCCGCCGACGGCAACCACGATGATGTATCAACTCCGATGGATGTGATCCATCTCTGCCAGACTCGTCTTGAGTCCGAAGGTGCGCTCCGCGACCGACCCTTTATCGGACGAGGTGGATGCCCGGCTTGAGCCGGAGAAGATAACTCAAGAGGAGAAATCGGACGTTTCGGGTCCATCCGTGAGCAGGATCGCGACTTACCGGAACGAATCAGAGGAAAACCGGACGAGCGCGATGCGATGGCGCGACCATCGCTCATCAACCCCAGCGTGTCCTTGTGTGTCGTGTGTCGATCCCCGCATAAGAACAGCAGGATGCGCATCTCCGGACCGCAGAGCACCTCCTCCGAACGCTCGTCAATCAACGGGACACAACAAACCTGCTGTGTTTTGCAGCCCAAGCTGTCGTGGGCATCTAGTTGTCTCTCGTGCGTCCTTGCATCCCACGAACTCGCTCACCCGCCCGCATGGGGGGATGCTGCCGATCCGCGAGACCACCCGCCCTGGGGCGTTGACATGGCGGCGATCATGGCCTGCCTTATCGTACTTGAGCATACCAGCCGGTCGGTCGATGACCAGCGAAAAACGGCGGCAACTGCGGATTTTGCGGGACAACTCCCAGCCGATCGGCTGCGGCACGTGCGGGGATCAGGTCGGCTCGGACGGGGTCGGCCGATCCAACTCGCAGCTCAGCAGCGAATAACTCTCCAGGATGGACTCAGCAACCTCGGCCATCGACCGGCGTTTGTCGCGGGCCTGCTTCTGGAGCCTGCGATGGGCCTCATCCTCGGAGATGCTGCACCGCTCGACAAGAACCCACTTCGCCTTTTCGATCGCCTTGCGGGCACTGAGGCTGCTCTGGAGGCGTGATACCTCGGTGCTCAGACCCATGTGCTGCTGGTATCGAGCCCAGGCCATGGTGATCGCGACCCGAAGCTGCTCGGTGCTTGTGGGTTTGAGCACGTAGCCGTGGATTCCGATCTCGCACGTGTCGCGGAGATAGGCCTCGTCGGAGTAGGCGGTGATCATGAGGATGGCGATGTTCATCTCGCGGATGAGCACCTGGGCGGCGGCCAGGCCGTCCACCTCGGGCATTCGGATGTCGAGAATCGCCATGTCGGGCTGCACCTGTCGGGCGAGCTTGATCGCCTGTGCGCCGTTGGCGACGGGGCCGATGACCTCGTAGTCAAGCGAGACGAGCGATTTGCTGATGACCTCCGCGACGAGGTGCTCGTCATCCGCCACGAGGATTCGTCGCGGAGGCGGGATCGCGACCGGCCTGGAGTCAGCCGAAGGAATGCTCAACGCATCGCTCTTGTCTGGCATCATCTCAAGTCCTCCCACCCCGGTGAGCCATCATGTGGAGAACAAATCAGTCTCTAATCTAACCCGGTTAGGGGCAATCCGCCAGAGCAAAGTCAAGGAATCACAGCAGAGAGCACACTCACCGCACAACGAATGCCCGCCAGCGGGAATGCCCAAGGCCCACACACAAGTCGTCGGGCTATGCGGCAGCCCGGCTAACGCCAGGCGGGCGGGGTTGCACAGCGGCGCCTAATCCAGCCAGTCGTGGGCGGCGAGGCGCTCGGGGACGTACACCTCCGTCACGTAGGAGATGTCCTTGGAGATGAGCGCTTCGACCTCCATCTTGAAGCCGTTACGCAGCATCTGCTTGATCTCCTTCTGCCAGCGCTTCTTGTCCTGGAACCACGGATACGCGGCAATCTGCTTGGCTCGCACGACATCGCGCTGACTCAGCTCGATCTGCACATCGTCGGTCAGCCCGCAGCGATCGTGGTCGCACGCCTGGATGCCGAGGAACTTCGCGTCAGGCACCGCCATGCGCTTGCTCTCGAACGCCAGGCTGATCGAGCCTTGCTTGATGACGGAGTAGATGTAGTGCCCCCACGGATCGCAGTCGAGCAGGCAGTAGATCGGCAGGCCCAGTTCCTTGTTAAGTCGGTGCAAGAGCCGGCGCACGCCGCGCGTCGGTTGGCCTGAACCTTCCGTCAGGATGCAGTTGTGCGTCTCCCAGAATCGGTCTTCGTTGAACCTGCTCCACACCGTGTCCTTCTCGACGTGCAGGACGAACTCCGCCTCACACTTCTTGAACCGGATCGTCTCCGGCTCGACGATGCTCGGAATCGCATACCCGCCCGAACCCATGTGTCGGCAGTCGATCTCGTCGCCGTTGTCCACGACCGTGATGTTGCCGACCATCGTGCCTCGCTTCTTGGCGAAGACGTGCAGTTCCTCGCGCAGCGCGTCAGCCGTCACCTCCAGATCCTCCAGGACCGCATCGGAATCGTCCTGGCCGGCAAACGTCTTCTCCTTCGTGCCGGGGATCGTGTGCAGCTTGCGGTAGTACATACCGCGGAGGCTGAGCGTTTTGCCCTGCTCGCAGAGCTCCTTGCATCCGCTTGCGACGAGCAGCATCTGCATGAACTTCTTCGATTGGCCGAGATTGAAGAGGTTGCGCCGCTGCTTCGCCGACCCCATTTCGAGGATCTTGCGCGACTTGTTGTACTTGACGTTGCTCGACGCGCGCGTCGGGATGTCAAGGAACGGGTCGCGGTGCGCCAGGCCCGCGCGAACGATGCCTTCCGTCATCTCCGTGATCTTGCCGACGGTTCGCTCATCGCGCTTCTTCGATGCGGCGCTGCGCGGGGCTGCGGCGGCGGCTCGCGCAACGGTGCGTTTGGTCGTGCGCTTGCCGGTCTTCTTGCGTGTCGCCTGTTTGGCCATGATCGTCGCGGTTCCGGTTCGTGGGATGTGGGCTTGGTTACGAATGGTCAGCGGTTTTGCCGCAGTTTCTTCGTGACTTTCTTCTTCACCTTCTTGCGGACCTTCTTCTTGGTCTTCTTCCACACAGCCCGGCGCGTCTCGCCGAAGAGCGTCTCATCGCGCCCGTCGCCGGAGTCCGTCCCGTTAATCGGCGAGGCGAGATCGTCGCGGATGACGACGCTGTCATCGTGATCGAGCCTGCCGTTTCCGTTGGAGATGACCTTGCCTTCCTCATCGAGAAGTTGGTCGGTCTCGGCGGTCCGCCGTGTCGCAGTCTTCTGGAGCGCTTCGTACAGCGCAGCGGGGTCCGTCCCAGTGATGTCGTGGCACGCCTTGGCGATCTCACCGATGTACCGCTCAAACGCAGCCCGTCGCTCGCCTTCTCGCTTCATTCGTTGACGCCTGCGGACGTACGTCGCCAGCTTTCTGCCGCATTCCTGCAGCGCCAGGCGCATTTCCTTGCGGATCTCGTCGTAGTCCGCGACCGCCTCCTTCGACTCGCTCGTGAATGGAACCCAGACAGACGCCATGTGAATGACGACGACCAGCGGTGCGACGGGCAGCGCGCCGCGCGGCTGCGTCAGGCCGTACCCTCGCCATGCGGTCTCGACGACGGACTTGAACGCAGCACAGCCGGACTGCTGATAAAGCAGCGGCACACGATTGGCGAAGCGCATGACCTTGGCGGATTTGTCCGCGGGCAAGTCGCCGCCGTACGCGATGCCGACTTCGATCAAGAAGGGGTTGCCTCGGTAGACGGTGGGCGATCTGCTGGATGCCGCGTAGAACTCAGCCTTGACCTCCTTGAGCAGGCCTGCCAGGAGCGTCTTTGTCCCGATCGGCGCGAGGCAATCAGTCGGCGGCGCCATGATGCGCGTGTCTTGAATCGCCTTGTACAGCTTCTCAGCCTCGACATGCCCGACTCGGCTGACGAAACTCTGCGGCGTCAGACCTGCTTTCTTGGTGATCTCCGCCGCGACGCGCGGGCCGACTCGGCAGAAGTCATCCTTGAGGAACCCGCCGAGCTTGGTCGCTCTGGTGCGTTCGAGCATCGTGATGAGCGTGCCCAACTCAATGCCCTTGGGATGTGGTTTGATTTCCTTGGTTTCAGGCGGAAGCTCATCGACCGCGCGCGGGAACTCGACGCGATCTCCGACGGGCGGGTCGTAGATGATGCGGGTGTGCGGATTGGCGATCGCCGTCTGTTCAAGGTACTCATCGACGGACTGTCTGCCCTTGTTGTATCTGCCCTCGAACTCGATGACGATCTGCGTGCCGTGGCCCTCGGCGAAAAGCTGGTCATCCTCGGGATGCTCCGCTTCGGCGACGATGACGGGACGGTTCTTACGCGTGTCGATCTTGAGCAGGACTTCATGCGCGGGCTTGCGCTTGCCCGTCTTGGAGATGATGAGTACCGGCTTGCCCGTCGTCATCAGGCCGTACATCCCGGCTGCGGAGATGCCGATGCCCTGCTGGCCGCGTGACATCTTCAGACGGTGGAACTTCGAGCCGTAGAGCAGCTTGCCGAAGATGTTGTCGATCTGCTTGCGGACGATGCCAGGCCCGTTGTCACGGACGGTGAGTCGGAAGCGTGTCTCCGCGAGTTCTTCGATGCCGATGAAGAGGTCGGCGAGAATACCCGCTTCCTCACAAGCGTCCAGCGCGTTGTCCACCGCTTCCTTGACGGTCGTGAGCATCGCCTTGCGAGGGTTGTCGAAGCCGAGCAGGTGCCGGTTCTTCGCGAAGAACTCGGAGACGGAGATGTCACGCTGCTTCTTGGCCATGGACTCAGCGGTGGCGCGGCGGCGTGTCGGTTTCTTGGGCGTCTGGGCCTCGGGCATAGCGTCCGGTTCGTGTTGGGTCGCCTCGGGCGGGCCGTCGGCGGGCGGAGTCTCCCGCGTCGATATCCGGGCAGGGGGCGGGGCGAAAAGCGTTGTCATCTGCTGCCTTCCATGGCGTGCACGTTGTGCGAGCAGCGCCGCAGGATCCTCCGGCAGGCGCGCCGCGCATCGCCAATCTACTGTGATTACTCGGCCCGTGCAGCGTTTCACCTTGATTTCCGACGCGCGCAACCCGCGCCGGACTGAACATCGCCGTCAGCGGCCGCACGTCCGGGTCTCTCGCGACGACGAACGAGACCGCGCACAAGCAAGCCGGCCCGTGCCGGGTCGGGTTTGCATGACGATCAGGCGATGCACACCACGGGTGTGCTGGGAAGCCCGGAACGGCACGTTCCAGCTCGCTGCAATCTGGTGATGTGCTTCACGTTTCTCCAATGAATGCTGTGTGGAGTGCTGCCATGCCGTTCTGCTCGTAGAACGTAATCGCCGCTTGATTGGCGACTGCCGTGTAGACTGTGAAGTACCTGATTCCATTCCGCTGGAAGTAGGCTTTCGCCTCTGCGAGCAGCCGGGTCGCTATGCCCTGGCGCCGATGCTCCTTCGCCACCATAAGGCCGGAAACGGCGCCGACCTTCTTGATTCTGTAGAAACGGGGTTGCTCGCGCACGGCGACGGAGGCGTAGCCGACAATCGCGTCATCAACAAGGGCAATGATCGTAGCGCTGCTGTCTGATTCCATGGACTGCAGGAACCGGCCGGAGATATCAGCATCGCTCAGGTCATCGGTGTCGAAGAACTCTTTGTGATAACCCTCGTATTCAGAGAAGAAGTCTTTGCACAGCGTGAGGATGGCAGTCAAGTCATCTTCAGGCTGCAATTCGCGTATTGAAATCATCCCGTCTCCATCAGAGCACAACAATGAGCAGACTGGAACATACAAGGGGATGAGTACATGGTCGACGGCACGTGTTTGGGATGGGCCGGCCGCAGCCCGGTGGCACGGACCGCCGCGATTCCGGTCAGATGCCGAAGAAGGTGCCGACGGACTCGGCGGCGCGGATGAGCGGGTCGTCGGGCGGGACCGTCCGCTGCTTGTCCGCCGCCTCGCCGATCTCCGTGTCGGTGACCTCGTGGTTCCGCATGACGACCAGCCGATTGCGTTCACCACGAACGATCAGCTCGACCGCGTGGCAACCGAAGCGCGTGGCGAGGATTCGATCGGCGGGCAATGGCGTACCGCCTCGCTGAACATGGCCGAGCACCGTCGTTCGCGTCTCAATGCCCGTGCGCTGCGTGATATCGTCAGCGAGTTGCTCACCAATGCCACCCAAACGGATCGGGTCGGGGCTGGTCGGATCGACCTTGGCGACGACCTGCCCGCCATCTTTGGGCCGCGCCCCTTCGCTGATACAGATGATCGAGAAGCGTTTGCCGTGGGCGGAGCGTTCCTGGATGAACTCGCAAATCCGTCCCAGGTCGTAGGGGATCTCCGGGATGAGGATCACATCCGACCCCGAGGCGACGCCCGCGTGCAGTGCGATCCAGCCGGCGTTCCGCCCCATGACCTCGACGACCATCGCGCGGTGGTGGCTCGCAGCGGTCGTGTGAATGCGGTCGAGCGCATCGGTGGCGATGTACACAGCCGTCATGAAGCCGAAGGTGATGTCGGTGCCGACGAGATCGTTGTCGATGGTTTTGGGGACGCCGATACAGTTGACGCCGTGCTCGACGAAGTTCTTGGCTCCGGACATGGTGCCATCCCCGCCGATGCAGATGATCGCGTCGAGCTTGTGATAGGCGATGTGTTCGAGGCACCGGTCGGTGACATCCCGGAAGATGGGTTGGCCGTCATCGCCGGTCCCGACGACGTACTGTGAGGGGTCGCACTTGTTGCTGGTGCCGAGGATCGTGCCGCCGCGTGTGAGGATGCCTGAGACGTCATCTGTGGTGAGTTCGGAGATCCGGTTCTGGACGAGGCCGAGGAAGCCGTCTTCGATGCCGAAGACCTGGAGTCCGTGCTGCATGATGGCGGACTTGGCGACGGCCCTGATGACAGCGTTGAGTCCGGGGCAGTCGCCTCCTCCGGTGAGGATGCCGATGCGTTTGATCAAGTTGCTCATGTTTGATGCGCCACTTCGGTGTTGGAGGGAATCACACGACTTCACGGATGTCGGCGATCCCAGGCGGGAGATTCAGCCTGATCGGAGCGGTACCCCGCAAGCCGGTCGGCTCGACGCGCTGAGACACATGCTCACAAGGGCCTCATCGGTCCAATTCCCATCGCCGCTGGACCAGGCGGCGGATATCCTCGCAAGCGGCATGCGACCCGATCGACTCAACATCGTGAAGCGCCATCGCCCCGAAGGACTGACCGATGCGGGGTTGCCCCGGGGGTGAACGGTGTGATCGAGCGGGCAGACGGACCGCCCATCACGGCACGTAACTCATTGCGCCATCACGGGATCGGCAAGGCATGGGTGTGGGTCGGCAGGGCCTGCAAGCTGCTGTCGAGCGTCAAGCGGATGGGAGGCGACCGTCGCCGGCGCTTGTGCCCACGTTGTTTGCGGAAGTCGGAGAATCATCCGTCACGCCACCTCGACATGTCCTATTATCACGTCTGGTTTTCTGTTTCATTCCCTGACCGCCCCTGATAGAGTTGGCACAACAACCCTCCCGGACCGAGGATCCCCATGCTCTCCAACACTGCTGAATACGCGCTGCGGGCAATGAGCTGGCTGGCGCTGACACCGGATCGGCTCGTTTCCGCCGCATCGCTCGCGGAGGCCACGCACGTCCCCCCCGATTACCTCGCGAAGATCCTCCAGCAGCTTTCGCAGGCCGGACTGATTGCGGGTCGGCGAGGCGTGGGTGGTGGGTATCGCCTGAGCAAACCCCCCGAGGAGGTGTTTCTCCTGGATGTCCTGCAGGTGATCGGCCCGCTCGAGCGGCTGGACTGCTGCCCACTGAACATCGAGGCCCACGGACGGAGGCTCTGCCCGCTGCATGAGAAGATTGACGAGGCCGTCACCGCCGTCCGTAACGTTTTCGGAAGCGTGACCTTCGCTGACCTATTGAACGTGCCGGGCTCCAACGCGCCGCTCTGCGATGGCGGATCCTCGACCGAGCTGACACGCCGCGGCAAGGCCAAGATGAAGGCCGCAGCATCGCCCAAGGCCAAGTGACCCAGCGCATCCGTTCGACGCAGGTCATTCGATCGGAATTGGGTACGGACAGATCACCTGCACCGTGTGGGCCGTGATCCGAGTCAGCGGACCTTGGGAATGGCATTCCTTCAGGCGTCGCGCGCCGGGGAGGCGGCGGACGCTTTGCGGCTATGATCTGCCCCATGAACGAGACGACGACGCACTCGCTGGAAGCGGACCGACGGACAAAGCTCGACCGGCTGCGTAACGAGCTGGGGATCAACCCGTTCGGGCAGCGGACTGACGGGCTGTCAACCCTCGCCGATGCAAAGGCGATCTTCGATGAACGCGCGCACGACGCTCACAAGGCCTCGATCGCAGCGGTAAAGGAAGACTCGGCGGCGGAGATCGTGGATGATCGACCGAGGGTGAGGATCGCCGGACGGGTTGTGCTGCATCGTGACAACGGTCGTCTTCAGTGGCTCAAGCTGCGCGATCACAGCGGAGACTTGCAGGTTGCGGTGTCCAAACGGGATACGGATGCAACCGCGTTCGCGCAGGCAAAGCTGTGCGACCTGGGCGACATCCTCGTGGCGTCCGGGCCGGTGATGAAAACCAACACGGACGAAGTCACGGTATGGGCGGAGGATGTGACGATCGCGTGCAAGAGCCTCACGCCGCCGCCTGAGAAGTGGTCGGGCCTCTCCGACCCGGAGCTTCGCTACCGCAGACGGCATGTGGACCTCGCCGCCAGCCCCGAGACGCTGCGCGTCTTCCAGATGCGATCAGCCATCGTCAGCGGGCTGAGGCATCTTCTGACCGAGCAGGACTACCTGGAGGTCGAGACGCCGATGATGCACACGATGGCGGGCGGCGCCGCGGCTCGGCCGTTCACCACGCATATGAACGCACTCAACCTGGATCTGTTCCTTCGCATCGCGCCTGAGCTTTACCTGAAGCGACTGCTTGTCGGCGGCATGCCTCGCATATTCGAGATCGGCCGGAACTTCCGCAACGAAGGGCTCGATCGTCGCCACAATCCTGAATTCACGACCGTCGAGGTCTACGAGGCGTTCGGCAACTGCGAGACGATGCTGGAGTTGACCGAATCGCTCATCCGCGCCTCGGCGCGCCTCGTGGCGCAGCAGGCAGGCAGCGCGACGCTCCCCTTCGGCGACCTCACCATCGACTACGCCGAGCCGTTCGACCAGACCACCTACAGCACGCTCTTCGAGCAAGCGCTGGGCTATCCGATAACCGACATGGATCGCGCACGGGCCAATGCGAAGGCGCGCGGCCTCAAGCACGAAGGCTTGGCGGATGCGCTGGTGATCAGCGAGCTGTTCGAGGAAGTGGCGGAGAAGTCGCTGGACCCTGCCCGACCGACGTTTGTGCGCGATTACCCCGCCGCGCTCTCGCCTCTGACCCGGCCCAACCCCGCCGATCCGGCGATCGCCGAGCGATGGGAACTCTTGATCGGCGGGATGGAACTGGGCACGGGATACACGGAACTGAACGATCCGGATGTGCAGGCAGCGGCCTTTCGCCAGCAGTTCGATGGCATCGACGACGAGGAATCGACGTTCCGCAACTTCGATGCTGACTTCATCGACGCGCTCAAGGTCGGGATGCCCCCGGCGGGCGGGATGGGGCTGGGCGTGGATCGGCTGGTTATGCTGCTGACGAACTGCCGGTCGATCCGCGATGTGATTCTGTTTCCGATGCTTCGCCCGGACCCTCGGGCCGACGGATGAACTGACCGCCCCGATACGACGGAGCGACGCTTGTACGCATCCCTTCTCACACGCAGATACCTGACCAGGCGCGTCATGCCTTTGCTCGCGTCGATGGCGGTGATGCTCTGCACCGCGATGATCATCATCATCTGGTCGGTGATGACCGGCTGGCTCGGGCTGGTCACCGACGCCGGGCGGACATTCCTTGGCGATGTGTCGATCTACCCGCCACAAACGCAGGGGATGCCGCACTACGAGACGCTGTGTGACGAACTCGCCGCGCTACCCGAGATCGAGGCTGCGGCGCCCCAGCTTGAGACGTTCGGCCTGCTGTCGTTTCCCACCGGGCAACTCCAGCCGGTGCAGGTGGTGGGGATCGACCCGGTGCGCTACCACGCGGTGACGGGGTATGCCGATGCGCTGTTCTGGGTGCCGCCTGATCCGCCGATGGATGCACAGATGCGATCGCTCGTGCGGTCCGCTGAGCAGTTGCTCGAAGATGCACAATCCTCCGCGTACGCGGTGTTTGGTCGTGAAGGGACCGACGCGCAGCGCACAGCAGACCTGTGGCGGTCGCAGGTCGTCGAACGAGAACGGGAGGCGGCTGAGAAGTTCACCCAGGCGGCGCGGCGCGCAGACGAGTTGGGCATGACGCACGACAAGTTCGATGTCGTGGAGATGTTCCGCGATCGCGCCGACGCAGCCGAACGAGCGGGACGCTTGGCCGAGCGGATCGACCTGCGAGACCCGCCTGACTGGGCGATGTTTGAAAAGCTCGACGATGCCATCGAGGAAGCGCTGCGGATCGACTACCGCGTCGGCCTGACCGAAGCGACTCGCAGGGCGGGGGAGTCGCTGTCACTGCGCATCGGCGATGAGCGTGTACCCGCAATGGTCATGGGCATCGAGGTTTCGCGGTACAACAAACTCCAGCGTGACGGGTCGTACATCCCTCGCCTGCCGATACTCGGCGAGACGGTGACGCTTGGGATTCTGCCGGTTGATAAGCAGGGCGGGACCATGACGCCCGACCGCAGACAGATCAGGGTCGCGAACGAGTTTCGCAGCCAGGTATACGAAGCGGATACGCGGCGCGTGTTCGTCCCGCTCGCCTGGCTTCAGAAGCTGATGCACTTCCACGAAGCGAACCGAAGCGCAGCCGACGACACACACCCCGAAGCGGTCTGGACGGATGGCGTTCCGAGAGTATTCGACCTGCCGGAGATCGTGGCGACGGACCCTGCGCGGATCACGACGATTCTCGTCAAGGCGGCGCCGGGCACGCAGGCGGATGTGCTGCGCGATCTCGTTGCGGCGCATTACGCCCGCTTCGCGCAGACACACGACGAGATGCCCAACCCGGCATTCGTCCATGTGATGACGTGGCGGCAGCAAGTCGGACCGCTCATCTCTGCGATTCAGACGCAACGCACGCTGATGCTCACAATGTTCATTTTCATCAGCTTCACCGCCGTCTTCCTCGTCTTCGCGATCTTCTGGTCGATCGTCAGCGAGAAGGTCAAAGACATCGGCATCCTGCGAGCGATCGGCGCATCACGCGCGGGCGTCGCATGGATCTTCCTGCGCTACGGCCTGACGATCGGCGTCATCGGCTCCATCGCGGGCGCGATCCTCGCGACGATCTTCGTTCGCAACATCAACGAACTGCATGAGTTCGTCGGCCAAGCGACCGGCATGTACATCTGGACAGCCGAGGTGTACCAGTTCGCGCGAATACCCGGTGAGGTCGATGTCGTCGAGGCGTGTGCCGTCATGGCGGGCGGCATCCTGTTCAGCATCTTCGGGGCGCTGCTTCCTGCGGTGAAAGCGGCGAGTCTTGATCCCGTCCAGGCATTGCGATTCGAGTGAGTGTGCGTGTGATACTGCTTTCCACGACCAAGTTGAAGAAGACCTACAGGCTCGGCCGAGTCGATGTGCCCGTCCTGCGCAGCCTCGACCTTCGCGTCGCCCAGGGCGAGTGGGTCGCGGTGCTCGGCAAATCAGGCAGCGGCAAGTCGACGCTTTTGCACCTGCTCGGCGGGCTCGATCGGCCGGACCGCAATGGCGGGACGATTCTCTTCCGCGACGAAGAGGTGACCGGGGTGGGCGCGCGTCGGCTCAACCGTTACCGCAACCGCGATGTCGGTTTCGTCTTCCAGTTCTATCACCTGCTCCCCGAGCTGACGGTGCTGGAGAACACGCTCATCGGCGCGATGGTTCGAGGCAGGCTCTCAACCGACCGCAAACGGCGGGCGCACGAGTTGCTCGAACTGTTCGAGCTCAACGACCGCCTCAAGCATCGGCCGCGCGAACTGTCCGGCGGCGAGCGTCAGCGCGTCGCCATCGCTCGGTCGCTCATCAACGACCCTCCACTGCTGCTTGCCGACGAGCCGACGGGCAACCTCGACCAGCAGACCGGCGAGTCGATCCTCGATGTTCTCAGCGATCTGCACGCTAGAGGTCAAACGATCGTCATGGTGACGCATGATGAAGCGGTCGCCACCCGCGCCGACCGCAGCGTCCACCTCGCCGACGGCCGAATCGCCTGAAGCGAATCCGAACAAAACCCGGAACTGGGTTGCGAGGCCGCGAGGACTGCCGTATCCTGAGCTGTCGTTCGGAATCTGGTCGGTATACCGAAGGGAGCACATCATGGGCGGCGAACGGAAGGATGCGGGCAAGCCGGCGCGGACGGTTATCAAGCGATTCGACTTCGCCTCAAAAGGAACGCACCGCTATGCGATCGAGGTGCAGCAGGCGAGCAACGGCAACCCCGTCCTGGAACTCAAACAACTCGTCCGACGCAAGGATGGCGGAACCTTCGAAGCGTCCGTCAACGTCTGGTCGGAGGACTTCGACACCTTCTTCAAGACGCTCGGCGATGTCTACCGCTTCATGAAGGCGGAAGACATCAAGACACCTGCCGACCACGTCACGCCCAAGGCCGGGGCGCGAGGTCGCGGAGGACAGGAGGGTCGTGGGGGTCACGGGGGTCGTGAGGCGAACCGGGCTGCCTCGGGATAAGTGCGGGATTCCGATCGCACCGGCGTCGTCTGTGATTCACACGCGGACCCCGGTACCATGCCGGGCCGTGCCCACACCGATCGAGTCCATCACGGTCTTCTGCTCATCGAGCGATCGGCTCGCCCCAGCCTATCGCGCTGCTGCGGAAGAGCTTGGCGACTGCCTGTCGCAAGAGGGGCTGACGCTCGTGTACGGCGCCGGGTCGGTCGGTCTGATGGGCGTGCTGGCCCGGTCCACGCAACGCAAGGGTGGGCGCATCATCGGTGTCATCACGCAGCGCCTCATCGATGCGGAGCAACTTCATACCCGCTGCGACGAGACCATCGTGGTCGACACGATGCGCGAGCGCAAGCTCCTCATGGAGTCACGGGGCGATGCGATCATCGTCCTGCCCGGCGGGTGGGGCACCATCGAGGAGTTCTTCGAGATCACCGTCCGCAGGCTCGTCGGCGAGCACACCAAGCCGATCGTCATGGTCAACACAGCGGGTTACTTCGACCCCATGCTGGCGATGATCGACCACATGATCGAGGAGGGATTCGCCAAGGCCGCGATGCGGTCGCTGTTCCTCGTGTGCGAGAAGCCTGCCGAGGCGATCGAGGCGCTGCTGCGCGGTGACGGGCGGATGCAGCCGGATGACAGCATGATGCCATCCGGCGTTGCGAGGGAGGCGTGATGGAAGGACCGCGCCAAGGAGACACTGCGGGAGCGGCGCCCAGCCCGATCGGCCTGATCGCGGGCGGCGGCAGGCTCCCCATCCTCGTCGCGGACGGCATGAAGCGTCACGGCCACACCGTGCATTCCGTAGGCTTGGCGGGGTTCTTCGACCCGGCGCTTCCCACGCATTGCGACACGTTCCACACAGCGGGCTTCCTGCAAATCGGCCGATGGGCTCGACTGCTGCGCAGGTGCGGCGTGTCGCAGGCAATCCTCGTCGGCCGGGTCGGCAAGACGCGGATGTACGACCCGCTGATCGCGTTTCGGCAGATGCCCGATTGGCGCGCCGCCATGATCTGGTACCGTCGGCTCCACAAGGACCGGCGATCCGCCCCACTGCTTAGCGCGGTGGCGGATGCGCTCGACAACCTGGGAGTGACGCTGATCGACTCGACCCGACATATACCCGAACACATGGCATC
This sequence comes from Phycisphaerales bacterium, assembly GCA_023135165.1. Taxonomy (GTDB): domain Bacteria; phylum Planctomycetota; class Phycisphaerae; order Phycisphaerales; family JAGLTS01; genus JAGLTS01. The sequence continues at coordinate 85,457 of JAGLTS010000024.1, forward strand.
GCCCGGCTTGATGACCGCGAGACGTCCCACGGACCGTCAGCAGCGCGACATCGAGTTCGGTTGGCCGCTCCTCTGCGCCGCACTGAGCAATGACTTCGGCCAAGCGATGACGGTCTGCGACGGTGACGTCATCGCGGTCGAAGCGATCGAGGGCACCGACCGCATGATCCAGCGGACGGGCGACCTGTGCCCGAAGAAGGGATGGACGCTGCTCAAGGGTGCCAAGCGCGGCCACGACCTCCGGGCGGATGTGCCCGCCATTGGCGTTCAGACCGTGGAAAACGTCCAGCGCGCGGGCGGACGGTGCATCGCCGTCGCTGCCGGAGATGTCATCATCATCGACAAACCGGATGCGCTCAAACGTGCCGATGAACTGGGCATCGCGGTGGTCGGCGTCGTTCCTCCCTGGACTGACCAGGACGATGCAAGCCCTCCGCCCGGCTCCGACCCCACGTGAGATGCACACGACGCACGACCACGCCCAGCCGTCGGATCACCCGTTTGTGTCGCGCGGCGGACTCAAGCTCGACCACGCGTTGCAAGCGTTCGATGTCGACGTGGCAGGCTTGCGATGCGCCGACTTCGGGTGCAGCGTCGGCGGGTTCACGGATTGCCTGCTCCAGCGCGGCGCCGCACACGTCGTCGCGATCGACACCGCCTACGGGATCTTGGACTACCGCCTGCGGACCGACCCGCGCGTGACGGTGATGGAGCGGACAAACGTCTTGCACGTCCCGCCAATCGAACAGCCGGTCGATCTGGTCGTGATTGACATGGGATGGACGACGCAGCGTCACTGCCTGCCCGCTGCGCTGCCGTGGCTGACGGAGGATGGGCGGATCATCACACTGGTCAAGCCGCACTATGAGGCGAAAGGCGGGCCGCAGGAGCGGGATCTGGTCAAGGGCATCCTGCCGGACCACGCAGCCGAATCGGTCCTGCGCCGTGTTCTGGATGCGCTGGCGGGCGTGGGTCTGACATCCCTGGGCGTTGTCACCAGTCCGATTCGAGGCGGCGGCAAGCGGCATCACGGCCCAGGCAATGTCGAGTACCTCACGCTCCTGCAGCGCAAGTAGCAGCGAGCCGCGGCGTCTTCGCCAGTCAGCGAGCCGCGGCGTCCCCGCCAGCGGTACGTCCATCATGCAACATCCACGCGCCTGCAACCGCCGCAGCATCCGCTCGCGTGGACGCGGCGGCTCGCCCAACCGCCTCAAGACGCCCCGTTTCACCGCAGAAACGGCCCGTTTCTGGTAGAATCACTGTTTTGACCAGCAACGACCGAACACGGCAGTCCAGATGACACATGACACGGCAACTCCCCATGCGACGGCTGGCGACGGATCCAACGGTTCGCCGGACGGCCTGATCGCCGAGCAGCGCATCGAGCGTGAACTGCAGGATTCGTACCTCACCTACGCGATGAGCACGATCATGGACCGGGCGCTCCCGGACATCCGTGACGGGCTCAAACCTTCGCAACGGCGAATCCTCGTGGCGATGAACGACCTGAACCTCACGCCCGGCCGAAGGCACATCAAGTGCGCCAAGGTCGCGGGCGACACATCCGGCAACTACCACCCGCACGGCGAATCGGTGATCTACCCGACGCTCGTCCGCATGGGCCAGGATTGGAGCCTGCGCTGCCCGCTCATCGACAAGCAGGGGAACTTCGGCTCGATCGACGGCGATCCGCCCGCGGCGATGCGGTACACCGAAGCACGCATGACCGCCGTCGCCGTCGAGATGATGCAGGATCTCAAGCTCGACACCGTCGACATGCAGCCGAACTACGACGGCAGGCTCGATGAACCGACGGTGCTCCCGGCCAAGCTCCCGAACCTGCTCGTCAACGGCGCGCAGGGCATCGCCGTGGGCATGGCATCTTCCATGCCGCCTCACAACCTCCGGGAAATCTGCAACGGCATCATCGCTGTCATCGACAACCCGGACATCGGCCTGATGGAACTGATGGAGATCGTCCCGGGGCCGGACTTCCCCACCGGCGGCGTGATCTGCGGCAGGCATGGCATCGCGCAAGGATACGCGACCGGCCGAAGCAAACTCACCGTGCGCGGTCGGTTGCACCAAGAGCAGTTCAAGACCGGCCGGCTGCAACTCGTGATCGACGAGATCCCGTATGGCATCGTGCAACGGACGATCATCGAAAAGATCGTCTCCGCGGTGCGTGACGGCAAGATCCGCGACATCTCCTCGGTTCGCAACGAGTCGGGTAGAAAGGCGCGCACGCGCATCGTGATCGAGCTGAAGCGCGCCGGGGATCCGGATGTCGTCGAGAAGCAGCTCTACGAATACACGCCGCTGCAATCAACGTTCAGCATTATGAACGTGGCGCTCGTGAACCGTCAGCCGAGAACATTGGGTCTCAAGGCGCTGATGCAAGGGTACGTCGACCACCGCATCATCGTCATCCGCAGACGCACGCAACACCTGCTCAAGGAAGCCCAGAAGAAAGCGCACATCCTCGAAGCGCTCATCTACGCGGTCTTCGACATCGACGAGGTGATCCGCCTGATTCGTAGTTCGCAGACGCGCGCCGACGCCATCGAGAAACTCACGGAACGACGGTTCCGCCTGCCGCCGGATCATCCGTATGCGCCTCGCGTTCCGCAACGTCTCAAAGAGCACGTCGCCGGGTTCGATGCTCAGGGCGGCGTCGCGCTGACGCGCGTGCAGGCTGAGGCGATCGGCCGTATGCAGCTCATCCAACTCGTCGGACTCGAAATCGAGAAACTCGCGCGCGACTACACGCAGGTGGTCGAAGAGATGGAAGGATATGAAGCGATCCTCGACGAGCATGAGCGAGTGCTCGACATCATCCGAGAGGACCTGCGAGAACTGGCGACCCGGTATGGCACGGATCGCCTGACCGAAATCGGCGTCCAGGCGGATGATCTGGACATCGCGGATCTCATTCAGGAAGAGGAGATGGCCGTCATCATCACGCACCATGCGTATGTGATGCGCCTGACGCCCGACACGTATCGCACGCAAAACCGCGGAGGTATGGGTGTCAACACGTTCAACCTGAAGGAAGATGACTTCATCGAGTACATCTTCGTCGCCTCGACGCACGATGATCTGCTCTGCTTCACGAACACGGGCAGGGTGTTCAAGATCAAGGTGTACCAAGTCCCGCAGATGAGCCGAACAAGCATGGGTCGGGCGATTGTCAACCTGCTCAAGCTTCGTGAAGGCGAAACGGTGCGCGCCTTCCTTCCAATCAAGGACTTCGAGAAGAGCGAGAGCTTCCTGACCTTCGCGACGACGGGCGGGCGCGTGAAGCGGACGCTGCTCAAGGACTACCGCAATGTGAACGTCAGCGGCATCATCGCGATCAACCTGCGCGAAGGTGATCAGCTTCTGGATGTGACGCTCACGACCGGCAGCGATGACCTGTTGCTCGCGACAAGGCGAGGCATGGCGATCCGGTTCGGCGAAGATGATGTCCGTGTCATGGGCCGTAGCGCCGCGGGTGTCCGCGGAATCGCGCTCGGCGACGGCGATGAGGTCGTCGGCCTGGTTCGCATCGACGAGCAGGAGACCGCGGCGCATGCGGTCAACCTCGTGACGCTCACCGAGAACGGCTACGGCAAGCAGACGCCGCTGCGGGAGTACCTCGTCCAGAGCGAGACCGGCCCGCCGAGAACGCAATCGCGAGGCGGTAAGGGGCGAATCGACATCAGAACCACACAGCGCAACGGCCAAGTCGTCGCGGCAATGGCGTCGTTCGATGATGCCGACGTGATGCTCGTCAGCCAGGATGGGAAGCTGACGCGCATTCCGCTCGATTCCATCAGCGTGATCGGCCGAGCAACGCAAGGCGTGCGCGTCGTTCGTCTGCGTCAGAGCGACAAGCTCATCGCCGCAACGTGTATGGAGCGATCGTCATCAGCCGTTGGCTCGACCACACCCGAAGACGACAAGTCGACCCAGCCCGCCTGACCCACCCCCACCCCCCCACACACCTCGCGCGCACCCGTCTCAAACCATCGGTCGAGACCGCCGATGACGCCGGCATGGGGTGCCTGCGTCGCGGCACTCATACTGGTCGTACCTTGGCATCGGACGGCAAGGTCGGTAAACTCGGACAAGAACTGGGCCGACAACTCCGCCCCTCATCCGGTCGGCCGACCACGAAGACGGCCTCAAGACGAGCAAGAAGACCGAAAGAGAGAGCCAGGGGACCTAGATAGGTGATTGCCCCCAGCTATACCCGATCAAAACAAGGAGATACCCATGGTTGCATTGGCAACTTTTGACACCGGTAGCACGGGCTTCATGCTCGTGGCGACAAGCCTCGTCATGCTGATGACGCCCGGGCTGGCGTTCTTCTACGGCGGCCTCGTCGGGCGCAAGCACACGCTGACGATCATGACGCAGAGCTTCGTTTCGCTCGCCTGGACGACCGTCATCTGGTTTATCTGCGGGTACTCGCTGTGCTTCAGCGGCACGATGGGGGAGGGGACCGACTTCTTCGGGCTGATCGGTAACTTCAAACTCGCGTTCCTGAAGGGAACCGACCTGAACACGCCCTTCAGCGACGCCATTCCGCTCTATGTGTTTGTGGCCTACCAAATGATGTTCGCGATCATCACGCCCGCGCTAATCACGGGTGCGTTCGCGAACCGCGTTCGGTTCAGCGCGTACATGGTCTTCCTCACGCTCTGGCTGTTCTTCGTGTACTTCCCGCTCGTGCACATGGTCTGGGGCGGCGGCCTTCTGGCGACCAACTTCGGCGTGCTGGACTTCGCCGGCGGCATCGTCGTGCACGCGAGTGCGGGCATGGCCGCCCTGGCCTCGGTGCTCTTCGTGGGCAAGCGTCGTAGCGCCGACTCGGGGCCGCACAGCATTCCACTCGTCGCGTTGGGCACCGGTCTGCTCTGGTTCGGTTGGTATGGCTTCAATGCGGGCAGTGAGCTGGAGGTCGACACGATCACCGCGACGGCGTTCCTCAACACCGACATCGCCGCCTCGTTCGCAGCGACTACCTGGCTGGCGCTGGCCTGGATACTGGAACGGAAACCTAAGTTCGTGGGATTGCTGACCGGTGCGGTGGCCGGGCTGGCCACCATCACCCCCGCAGCCGGCTTCGTCACGCCGTTCTACGCCATGATCATAGGCATCGCGGCGGGCGCGGTGTGCTACGGCGCCGTGGCGCTGAAGAACAAACTCAACTGGGACGATGCGCTGGATGTCTGGGGTGTCCACGGCGTCGGCGGCGTCATCGGGGTCATCATGCTCGGGCTCTTCGGGTCAGCCGCCGTGAATCCGATGGTTGCGGACAGTTTGGCGCTCGCCGGCGGACGCGGCGGATTCATCCTCACGCAGACCATCGTCGTGCTGATCGTGGGCCTTTACTGCTTCCTGTTCACGTGGGCCATGCTGGCCGTGATTAACATGTTTATCACCGTACGCGTGACCAAGGAAGAAGAGGAAAGCGGTTTGGACGCGAGCTTGCACGGCGAGTCAGCATACATGGCTGACTAGCGCTCGGCGGAAAACGTCAGCACCGTTACGAAGCCGCGGCCGGCATGCTTCTGCATGTCGGCCGCGGTTTGTTTGTGATCGGCATGGGCTTCATCCACGGACACCTGGCGCGGATCGTCACTGAGAGTGCCGAAGGCCGCGTTGTTGACCTATACGCGCTGCGGACGACGCCAACCGATAACGGCACACAGCAACGCGGGCGAGAATGGATGCAGAGCCGATGCGATTCCCTACAAGCAAAGCGGGCGAACGGACTCGAACCGTCAACATCCAGCTTGGAAGGCTGGCGCTCTACCATTGAGCTACGCCCGCATGAATCAACCTGCACCCAGTATATCGGAGCCACTGCAACGCCGCGACCGGTGGTCGCCCCCTGGTACACCACCTTCATGCGTCGTGCGCGAGGTTCACCAGGTCGCTGCACAACGCACGCAACATCGTCTTCGGCTCCGATGGCGGAATGTGACGCGAGAGCACCTTCCACGCATCCTCAACCATCGCGTGGGCTTCTTCCCGGCAACGAGCGATCACGCCGGATCGGCGGACCAGGTCAATCCCCTCCACACACGCTGATGGATCGGCCCGCAACTCCCGCGTCGAGAGGATCGTTCGCAGGCGAGCACCGTCGGCGCCGCTGAGCTGCTCCATGGCGCGGACGATCACATATGTCAGCTTGCCCGCTGCGAGATCCTCTCCGATCGGTTTCCTCCGTCTCGGCGAGTCGCTGAAATCGTTCGCATCGTCGATGATCTGGAACGCGACACCCACACTGCGCGCGTACGAGGCGCAAGCGTGCCGTGTGGCTTCATCCGACCCGGCAATGATGCACGCGAGTTCGGTCAACCCCTCGACGCCCGCCGCGGTCTTGTACGCATACATCTGAAACAGCTTCGCGGGCGCCGAATCGGTGAGCCAGCGCGACAGGTTCTCGCCGGTCATGTTGCGCGACCAGTAGATGTCCGTACTTTGGCCGAAGTGGGAGCGCACGAAGAAGCGGACCATGAGTCGATACGTGTCGACGCGCTGGCGTTCCGTGAGGTGTGGGTGGTTGCCGACGAGCAGGAAGGGCAGGAAGTAGACGGTGTTCGCAGCGTTGATGGCGACATCCATGCCGTAGCGCAGGTGCAGACACGCATCGCCGCGCCGAATGGTTGAGTCATCTTCCACATCATCGACGACGAGCGCCGCGGTGTGGCACAGTTCGGGCACGACGCAGAAAAGCTCTTCGTACGGCTCGATTTTCACGCCGAGCGCTTCGAGCATGAGCAGTCCCAAGATCGGCCGCCAGTGCTTGCCCTTGCGCGACATCAGATCCCACATCGGGGCGGCGATCGTCTCGGTATACGCAGCGGGTTCGTGGCTCCACGTTGGTTCGCCGAGGTATTCCAACGCCTTGGACTGATCGATCGTCCTGGGCAGGAACGTCTCGATGCGCTGATCGACGCGGGCGACCATCTGATCGACGTACTGCTGGAAGTCGAGGATGTAGCCGTAGCCGTGCAGTTCCAGGCGAGCGGTCCCGGTGACGGGCCTGCCTGCGACGGTGCCGTGAACGACGGCGGCACCTTCCCATGTGGCGCGCATGGCGCCGAACGTGGGAAGTTCCTGATCGTCAGCGATCGGCTCGATGATCAGTTCAGCATCCGCATCAGGGATCGTGAAACGCCAGGCGATTGGGTAGACGATGCGCGTCCTTGGGCTTTCCCAGTGCCGGATCGCTTCCGCGCGGACCTCCCGAGTGAATCGAGGCGCCCGGTCATCGGCGCAGATCACAGCGAACTGATCGACGGCGCAGCGACGGTCCGCCATGTCGCGGAAGATCGTGATGATCCAGTCTGAGCCGTCGTCGAGGTTGATGCCGCACCACGTCCAGCCGAGCACCTTGCCGCCGCTGCGCTGTTTCAGCAACCAACCCGATCTGCCCCACTGGTGGTCGAACCACGCCCTGCCTGTGACGGGGATGCCGTCGACGTCACCCGTGAGTTCGAGCGTCGGGCAGGTGGAGTAGACGACTGGTTCGATCGCAGGCTCGCCCAGGCCTGTCATGTGCAGTCGCGGGCGCAACGGGTCGAGCGTGAATTGGCATCGCCGCTCGCCGTCCGGTTCCGTGAAGGCGAGGCGGAAGCCCGCGCCGTCCTGGTGCAGCGAGTGGTCGTCCCACGTGATGGAGAACGGATCGGCAGTGAGCAAAACCGGAGCATCGCTCATCCGGATCGGGCTGGGTGGCCCATACGTCACAGCCTCGTGTACATAGGCATCGATGACGTTGCGGTCGAGATCCGATTCGTGAAACCGCTTCCTCCAGTCCAGTAGATGCTGCAGAAGCGTCGGCTCGATCAGGCTGCGGAGTGAATGCCTGTCGCTGCCCGCCTCGAGCACGGCGAGCGAGAGCGAAGTGCTCTTCACCATCTGCTCACCGTCGATTGGCGCCAGCGCATGGCGGAAGAAACTGCACATGAACCGGCGCTGCGGGAGGCCCGGTCCCTCATAGCATCCTTGCGCAAACCACCACTCGATGCCCGCGTCGGCATGCTCAGCCTCATGTTCGATCGGCGGAACATCGTGCGCCGCGATGCGAACCATGTCGTCATGCAGGACGTGCTTGCATTCCCGCTGGTTGGTTCTTGTCTGCAAAGGCTCTGCTTTCCGAGCGGCGTCACATCGCGTCAAGGCGGTATCGAGTGTGCCAAGGTCGCCGGGCGGGCGGCGTGAAGCTGGGCCGGCCCCGGGGTTTCACTGCGTGGCAATCATATGCGGCCGGCGAATTCCCGCAAGCCGGGCCTGGTTCGATCGAGGCACCGCGTGGGCGTGCAACTCAGTCTCCAGCGTCACCCATCACCTGTCGGGTACGATGGGGGCATCATGAGACTGTGGCTCCCTGTATTGCTCATCCTGGCGCCGCTCGCTATTACGAGCGTATCGTGCGAGCGAAGCGCTCCCGAGCCATCAACGGACGCCCCGCGCATCGTCGCGCTCAGCCCGGCGATTGCACGAATGCTCGCTGATCTGGGGCTGGAGGACCACATCGTGGGCAGGCATCAGTGGGACATGGTGCTGCCTGCGGATGTTCCCAAGGTCGGCGATCAGACGGAGATCGACTACGAACTGCTCATCGAGCTTGAGCCGACGGATGTGCTGCTCCAGTACGGCGAGCGTCCGATCCCGGCGCGATTGAGGACGCTCGCTGCTGAGTATGGGTGGCACATCCGCAGCTTCGACATCGACACGATCGATGATGTTCAAGCAGTGGTCAAGGTGCTGCCTCAGTACCTGAGCTTCCCCGACACACAGGCCGGCCGGGCGCATGGTGAGCAGACGGCTGCGCGGGCGGATGCACTGGCTGAGGCGCTCGTCGATCACCTTCAGCCGCGCGATGCGGTGCGGCAGGCGGGGCGAATCCTGCTCCTCTTCGCGGTTGATCCGCCGACGGCGTTCGGCCCGGAGACGTTCCTGGCGCAGGTCGTTACCCGACTCGGCGGGGCGAATGCGCAGACGGTGGGCGACTACCCGCAGCTTTCGCTCGAAGATGTCATCAACCTCGACCCGGACACGATCGTGATTGTCCGGTCGGCCGATGAATCGACGCCGATTGAGCTGCTCGCCGGGCCGGTCGGCAGGCTGAACATCCGGGCTGTGCGGTCCGGTCGGATCACGGCCTTGCGGCATCCGCTCGCGCTCTTGCCATCCACATCGCTGCTTGAAGTAGCGGACGAGTTGGAAGCCCGGCTCGCGGAGCTTCATGAGGCGGATGAGGTCGCGCCATGAGAGCACGCGTCGTGACCGTCATCGCGTCGCTCGTGATCGTGCTGGTCTTGGTCTGTCTGTGTCGGCTCATCGCAGGCTCTACGATCGGTTGGCCGGGCACGGACATCCTGGAGTTGCGAGCGGCGCGGCTCACATCGGGCGTGGCGATCGGTGCGGCGCTGGCCGTGAGTGGTGTGCTGCTCCAGGCGCTCTTGCGAAACCCGCTGGCGTCGCCGTTCATTCTCGGGCTGGCGAGCGGAGCAGGCTTCGGCGTCGTGCTCGCCGTGTACGTTGGATTTCGATTGGGTATGGATTCAATCCGTTACGCGCCGAACTGGGGGCCTGCGCTCGTCGGCGCGATGGCGAGCCTGGGGCTGGTCTTCGCGTTCGGCAGGCGACGTGGACAGCTCGATCCGATCGGGCTTATCCTGGTCGGCGTGGTCGTCTCCGCGATCTTCGGGGCCGGGACGCTGCTCGTGTTGCACCTGCTGCCCGCCGACGAAATGGCGACGCTCACACGCTGGATGATGGGGCGGGTGAGCGAGGATCGTTCGTGGGCCGTGATCGGCTTGATCGCGGGTGGGACGGCGCTCGGGACGATCGTTGCCACATGGTTGGGGCCTGCGCTGGATGGCGCCGCACTTGGGGATGATGAAGCGATCAGCATCGGGGTTCCGCTGCCCGTTCTCCGGCCGGTCTTGCTGCTGCTCGCCGGCGCTCTCACAGCCGGGGCCGTGGTGCTCGCCGGGCCGATCGCTTTCGTCGGGCTGATCTGCCCGCATGTGGTGCGATTGCTGTCCGGTCCGGGACATCGCTCGCTGGTGATCGGAAGCGCCTTGCTCGGTGCGGCGCTGATCGTCGGCGCGGATGCCCTGGTGAGCAGCTTCCGCGTCGCGGGCGGCAGGCTCCCGATCGGCATCTTCACCGCGCTGATCGGCGGGCCGATCTTCATCTGGATTCTCCGCAGCCGATGGAGGGCGGGTACGTGACACGGCTGCGGTTCGACAACGTGTCGGCGTCGTACGGCCGGGGCGAGGTCCTCTGCGGTGTGACGTGCTCGCTCCACGCCGGAGCCATCACCGCGATTGTCGGACCGAACGGTTCGGGCAAGACGACGCTGTTTCGGACGGTCGTAGCGCCGCGCGGAGCGGGTGTGCGCCGCACAGGTGGAGCGGTGCTACTCGATGGTGAGCCTGTCGAGCAGCTTGCGACGCGCAGGCGCGTGGCGCGCATCGCGTACATCCCGCAGCGGCCGAGCGTGGCCGGTGCCTTCACCGTGCAGGCGATCGTCGAGCTTGGCCGGTACGCACTTCGCGATAATGCGCAGGCGGTGCGCCAAGCCGTTCGCCGGGCGGGTCTGCTCGGCATGGAACGGCTCATCTACGGCGAACTCTCCGTCGGCGAACAGCAGCGCGTCACACTCGCACGCGCGCTGACGCAGATCCACGGCGGCGAAGCCGACGCGGTCGTGCTGGCCGACGAACCGACATCCGCGATGGACATCCGTCACGAGGTGTCGGCGATGGCGGTCTTCCGGGAACTGTCGCAGGCGGGCGTCGCCGTGGGGCTGGTCGTGCATGACCTGCAACGTGCAAGGCGATGGGCGGACCGAGCGGTTCTGCTCGATGCGGGTCGCGTCGTGGCGGAAGGTGAGGCCGATGACATCCTGACGCCGCAGCGCCTCGGCCCGGTCTTCGGCGTACATTTTGTCGACGATTCGTTGGCTGAACCGGTCGCGGACGCGCAGACCTGACACGTTCACCGTTCACAGTCGTTCGCCCCCAGCCCGGAGCCACGGTATCATGGCGGTATGCCTTGGCAATCGTGGTTACCACTGCTGCTGTTTCTCGGGCTGCCGCTCGCGGCGAAGCTGCTGAGCAAGCTGGCGCAGTCCGCGCAGGCCAAGCGTGAGGAGATGGAGCGACAGGCGAAGCAGGATGCTGGCGAGATCCGGATGATTCGCGCCGGTCGAGACCCGTCGCGCGACGCGGTCGAAGCTGTGCAGCCGCCCGCTGAGTCACAGGCGCAGCCTGGCCGACCGGCGCGTGGGGACTTGGCGCAGCGTCGCCGGATCGTGATGGAGGAGTTGCGTCGTCGTCAACAGATGCAGGCAAGCGCTGGTCAAGCGCCGGTGCGCCGGCCGACCACGCCGCAGCCTGCCGCGCCGCCGACGCCTCAACGGATCAGGCCGGTCGCTGTGCGAGGCGGCTTCCGCCAGGGCCAGGCGGTGGATGATCTCCATGTGGCGGAGAGCACCCGGCAGCGTGACAAGCAGCGCACGCGAAGGCAAGATGCCAGGGCACCGAAGCGCCCGGTCCGCGCGAAGCCCTCCGAGCAGCAGATGCAAGGCCTGCACGTGCGACTCAACTCCGTCGATGAACACTACGTGGTTTATCGTCACGGGATCGGCGTCGAACGGCTGCGGTTTGACGCGCAGTCCATCCGTCAGGCACTTGTCATGGCGGAGTTGCTCGCGCCGCCCCTGGCGATGCGCGAACCCGCCGACCCGCTCGATACGACAGCCGGTTTCCACACGTACCTGTAGTAGACCGCCCGCTCCCCTTGCATCTTTCCGCAGTGGGCAAGCGGCGAAGCAGTCGGGTAAACTTCCGCACATGCTGCATGTCGGGTCACACGCTGGCTTCGTCAAGTCACACATGCGCGTTGCCGCGGTGGTGCTGTTCGCGCTGAGTGCTTTGGGGTGCCATAGCAATCCACCGGATGTGTTCACGTTTGAAGGCCGACGATACGAGCAAATCAGTGCAGCCGTCATTGAGGCGATGCGGGCTGAAGGGTTCCAGGTCGATCGCAACGACCCTCGACTGGGCGTATTCACGAGCAAGCCGAAGACGTCGCCGACGCTGCTGGAGTTCTTCAAGCTGGACAACTCGAACCTCGCCCAGACATGGGAGAGCACGGTCAACCAGCAGCGACGACGCGTGCGAGTCACCGTCGAGCCTGCGGACCTGCCGGAAACGCCGGATGCCGAGACGCTCGCCGCGATGACGCAGGTGACGGTCAACCCCCTGCCGCCGACGTTTGAGCAGCCCGAGGGATTGCTCGACTTGCGCGTCACGGTGTTTGTCGACCGCGCCCACAAGCCGCTCTGGCGAGTCGAGACGACGACCCGGCGACTAAGCACGCACGCCCGTGACCCGGCCCTCGAGGACAGACACATGCAGCCGATCTACTGGGAGCCGATCTCGCGCGACCCGCTCATGGAACGCAGGCTCATGCGGCGCATCATCGAGTGCACCATCGCCTCGCCCCAGGTTGCCGACGCCGTAACAGCCGATGTCAATCAATCAGGCTCCATGTGATCCGGCCGAATGCTCGGCTGCACGCGCCCGAACCGACCGCTACAGTATTCGTGGAGCTCCTGCGCTTCCCCCCACCGCTGACCCCCACGGTTGGCCCTCCGCCGACCGAATCGCCGATGAACCGGACGCCGAGTCACCCCATCCCTGAGAGGAACCGTTCGATGACCGCCACGCAGACGACCTCCGTGACCGCCCAAGCCCCTGCCTCCGACATCCGCTCCGCTGATCTCGGCGCGGACCTTCTCGCTCACCTGCGTGAGGCATTCGATGCCGACCCGGCCGGCAAAATCGCCCAGAACGCCGTCACAAAGGTTCCCCTCGACGATGTCGCGCTCAACCGCTCCGTCGTCGTCAGCACCGACCATACCTTCTCACACGTCCTCGACGACTGGACTGTCACCGATCAGCAGAAGTCCGGCCGATGCTGGATGTTCGCCGGTCTGAACCTCTTCCGCGTCGGTGCGATGAAGAAGATGAATCTCAAGGAGTTCGAGTTCAGCCAGAGCTATACGCTCTTCTGGGACAAGCTCGAACGCGCGAACTACTTCCTCGAAACCATCATCGAGACCGCGGATAAGCCCGTCGATGACCGCGTCGTCGCCCACCTGCTTGATCGTCCGCTCGACGACGGCGGCCAATGGAATATGTTCATCAACATCGTCAAGAAGCACGGCCTGGTCCCCAAGGCGTTCATGCCCGAGACGCAAAGCTCATCCAACACCGCGCGAATGAACAACATGTTGCTCGCGCGCCTGCGCGAAGGCGCCCGGACGCTTCGTAACCTGCGGGCAGGCGGAGCATCCGTTGACGAAACACGCAGCGCCAAGCACGACATCATGCGCGTCATCCACCGCATGCTCTACATCCACCTCGGAACGCCGCCGACCGAGTTCGACTGGCAGTGGAACGACAAGGACAAGAAGTTCCACCGTGACGGCATGATGACGCCGAAGCAGTTCGCGGAGAAATACATCTCGCTTCCGCTCGATGACTACGTCTGTCTTGTGCATGATCCACGGCCGTCAAGCCCGACCGGCAGGACGTTCACCGTGCAACATCTCGGCAATGTCGTCGGCGGCGACATCGTGAAATACCTCAATGTTGACATCGACGTGATGAAGGATGTCGCCACGCGCATCATCACGGATGGCGAGCCGGTGTGGTTCGGCTGCGATGTGGGCAAGATGATGCAACGCGACCTCGGCGTGTGGGATGCCGATCTCTATGAATACGGTGCGGTCTATGGCGCGCAGTTCGACCTCGACAAGCCGGGCCGGCTCGAATACCACCACACGCTCATGACGCACGCCATGCTCTTCACGGGCGTTGATGTCGTCGATGGAAAGGCCCGTCGCTGGCGCGTCGAGAACAGTTGGGGCGACGAGTCCGGCAAGAAGGGCTTCTACGTTATGAACGACTCATGGTTCGAGCAGTACATGTTCGAGATCGGAGCCCCAAAGAAGTACCTGCCCGCGGATCTGCAGCAGGCCCTCGATCTTGACCCGATCGTCCTGCCCCCGTGGGATCCCATGGGCGCGTTGGCCCTGGCTCGGTAGCATCCGCGACCTGCCGCAGCTTTCCCCATCAGACGATCTCGATCACTTCCGGGTTCCGTCTGAAGCGGGCGCGTAGAATGGGTTGCCATGACCGGCATCGATCGCATCGCGCGGGCAGCTCGACGACGCATCATCCTGGATTCACTCCAGCGACGTGCGGGGGGAATGACCATCATCGCGCTGACGGTGAGCTTCGTGCTGGTTGCCCTGGATCGGCTGCTGGGGCTTGACGCCTCCGCCTGGCTGCTGATCGCACTTCCAGTCGGCGTGGGGTTGGCGATCGCAGCCACCTTGGCGATGCTCGCTCGGCCGACCACGATCCAGGCCCTCGCCCGTGTCGATCATGCGCTGCGATTGCACGATGCGCTCGGGTCGGCGGCGGCGGAATCACACACAGCAGACAACCAACGTCACGGGGCGATGCGCATTGCGTTCCGTGAACTCACACAGCGTCGGGCTGAGAAGCTCGCACCAACCGTCCATGTCGCACAGGCTCTCCCGATCACACTGAGCGGGCGATGGTCGTACGCGACCGGCATGGCGCTGATCGTCGGCCTCTCCGCGTGGCTGATGCCCTCCCTTGACCTGCTTCATGCGTCAACGCCGAGCGACGGCGACTTGGCGCAGGCAGAGGCGCAGGATCGCCAGGCGAGAGAAGAGGTGGCGTCAACGATCCATGACGTGCGCGAGACGCTGGATTCAGCGGAGCTTGCCGCCGGGGTCGAAGATGAACTGGCGCGCCTCGATAACATGCTTGCGCAGCTCGACGCTGCACGGACGAGCGATGCGCTGCGGACCGAGGCTGCCGGCCGATTCGATGAGTTGGCCGATCGAATCGACGAGCAGGCGCGCGATGAGCAGCGTGAGCTTGACGCGATCGCTGACGAGTTCCGTGCCCTGCCAAAACCTGAAGATGGACCTGCCGAGTCGTTTGCCGACGCGCTATCCGGCAACGATTACGAGAATGCGATCGAGTCGCTCGATCAGCTCTCGCGCGATGTGGAGAAGATGGATGAAGCGCAGCGCCGGCAGGCGGCCGACCAGCTTCGCTCGCTTTCCAAACATCTTCAGGATCGTGCGGAGGCGCCAGAGCCGGGCGAGGCGCAGCCGGGCGGGGAATCCAGTGAAGCGGCACGCGAGTTGACCGAGCAGGGCCTGTCGGAGCCGGATGCCCGGCAGCTCTCGCAACTCGATGATGCCGAGGAGCTTCGCCGTGAGTTGGAGGAGCGAGGATTCGACCCCGCCGCAGCCGACCGACTGGCGCGTGAGACGATCGACCGTCGAGAACAGGCGCAGGCGGAGGCGTCGGCCGACGACGAGCTACGCGATCTCGCCGACACGCTCGAACGCGCAGCCGACGAGTTGGAGCAGCCCCCGGACGAGCCGCCACCTGCCGACGAGTCGCCGACGCCGCCCGCCCCACCGAGCGAAGAGGAGCAGCCAGCCGAGCCGCAGGAGCAGCCGACGACCACGCCCGAGCCGGACCGGCCGAGTGACACATCACCGACGGAACCGACGGAACCTGCGCCAGGCGCAAGTGAAGGTGCGCCACAACAGACCGAGCAGGCTGAAGACACGGAGGCTGAAGAGCAAGCGCCGCGATCAGACGAGTCCGAGGCAACCGAGCCGAGCGCGACACCGGACTCGGATGCCGTCCCGCAGCCAACTGATCAGCCCGAGTCCCCTCCCGAAACCGAACCAGGACCGGTTGAGACGCACGATGAGGATCAGCCGGCCCAAGATGACCCGACCGGCACCCCCACCCCCACACCACCCCCAACCCCCACATCGCCCCCCGCCGGGACCGAACCGACGCCCTCACCAGACACTGAACCCAGCGAAGGTCAGCCGGCCCCGGACACCGACGAGCCTCCGACGCCGGACTCCACCACGCCGCCACCCGATCCCGGTGAGCAGCCGCCGTCCCAACCAGACCCCGAGCCCGGCACCGAAGCACCAGACACGCCAGCCGACCCGCCCGATACACCGAGCGAAGAACCCGCGCCGGAGGGTGGCCCCGACTCAACACCCATGCCCACGCCGGGCGAAAAACCCACCCCGGATGGCGACCCCGACTCAACACCCATGCCCACGCCGGGCGAAAAACCCACCCCGGATGGCGACCCCGACTCAACACCCATGCCTGCGCCGAGCGATGCCCCCGACCCGACCGCACCTGATTCCCATCCCCCGCCCCCCGGAACTGACACCGATCCCACGCCCGGCACCGGCACCGACCCTGGATCTCAACCCGACCGGTGGTCTCGACAGCTCGAAGACCATCTGAAACGCTTGCACGAACGCCGAGCGCGAACCGAACGCCAAAGGCAAGCGGCTGAGGACATCCGTGAGAAGTCAACCGACCTGCTCGACGGCCTGTCACCCGAAGAACAACAGCAACGGCAGCAATGGTCAAGGCTGCTGGACCGTTCCGACGAATACGAAACGGAGGCGCTCGACATCCGCCGGCCGGAGCAGGGCGATGAGCTTCGTGTGGTCGATGAGTGGACCAGCCCGCACAGCGAGCAGGAAGGTGAGGACGCGGTGCGAGGCACGGTCACGGGCAGCCCAGCGGATATCGCGCGTCAGTTCGAGCAGGCCCGTGAGGCGGCAGAGCGCGCCATCGAGGAGACACCGTTGCCGCCAAGGGCCAGAGAGGCCGTCCGACGCTACTTCCTGCGAGCGATGGAACTTATCGAGGATGACGGGGATTCCGACAATGAGGCGGCTGAGTCCGGTGACGCTGAGCCGGATGCATCCGGGACGGACTCGGAGTGAATATGCGCTTTGACGAGCCCATGATGCTGCTCGTGGTACTCATCGGCGTCCCGATGATCTGGCTCGGGCTGAGGAGCCTGCACATGCGGCCGCTTCGCCGATGGTCAGCGATCGTCGCGCGCCTCGCCGTCCTGACGCTTCTGTCCATGATGCTCGCCGGCACCGCTCTGGTGAGGGAAACGAACAAGGCGACGGTCATCGGCGTGATCGACGTCTCCGGCTCAGTGCGTGACTTCGTCCGACTGCCGCACGTGCCCGAAGAAGGGTACGGCGACTCATCACTTGCGTACCTCCGCTGGTGGTTTCGCAAGGCGGTCGCTGATCGCGGGCCGGATGATCGGTTCGGCCTGATCGTCTTCGACGGGACGACGTTCGCCGTCGCTGCGCCGACCGCAGGCGAGTATGCCGACGATCAACTGGATATTCGACTCGTGGATGGCACGAACATCGAGCAGGCAATCAGGCTCGCCGCCGCCATGTTCCCACCCGACGCGACCAGGCGCATCATCCTCGCCACGGATGGCAACGAGACAACGGGTGATGCTGTCGCAGCGGCTGTCGAGGCAGCGGGTGGTGCGCTTGCATCACGCACGCGATCACCAGCGGACGAATCCTACGCTGCCCGCACGCCGATCGATGTACTTCCGTTGCCATACCAGGTCAGGCGCGAGGTGATCGTCGAGTCGGTCGATGCACCACCGACCGCGCCGAGCGAATCAACGATCACATTGCGCATCACGCTCAGCAGCACGGATGAGACGACTGGCATCCTGCAAGTGACACGAGAAGGCAGACCCGTCGATCTCAACGGTCAACGCACCGGCACCGGCCGACGCATCCGGCTCAGGCCCGGACGAAACGTCGAACTGGTCGAGGTCCCGCTCTCACTCAGCGTCGTCCACCGCTTTGAGGCGTTCTTCGAAGCGACCACGGCCACGGCTGACACGCTCGTCGGCAACAACCGCGGTGAGGCGTTCACCGTGTCGCCCGGCAAAGGCTCGGTCCTCATCGTTGATAACAACGAGAATCCCACCGGCGGTACGCTTGAGAACACGCTGCGTCGCTTGGCGATCAACACGCAGCGATTCCCAGCGAGCAGCCTGCCGCGCGACTTGCTCTCGCTTCACAAGTATGACCTCATCATCTTGAACAACGTACCTGCCGAGCAGATTCCGCCCGCCAAGCAGCGCGCCATCGCGGAATACGTCTCGAAGCTCGGCGGCGGACTGGTGATGGTCGGCGGCGTTGACTCATTAGGGGCAGGTGGATGGAAAGGTACACCCCTGGAACCGATCCTTCCCGTGAAGCTTGATCTGCCTGAACAGCTCATCATTCCCACCGCCGCCGTCGCCTTCATCCTCGACAACAGCAGTTCGATGTTCCATACCGTCTTCGGAACGGGCGAGACGCAACAGCAGATCGCCAACGAAGGCGCGGCGCTGGCGATCGAGACGCTCGATAAGACCGACCTCGTCACGGTCATCACCTTCAACAACACGGCGCGCGAGGTCGTGCCGCTTACCAAGAACGCCGACCCCAAGCAGATATCGCATCTCGTCCGAAGCATCGCACCAAGCGGAGGCACTCGCATGTATCCCGCGCTCGCTATGGCGCATGAGAGCCTCCGCGACTGCGAAGCGCAGGTCAAGCACGTCATCCTGCTCAGCGACGGCCGATCAATGCCCGGACCTTTCACCGAACTTGCGAAGCAGATGCGCAACGATCACATCACCGTCTCCACCATTGCGGTCGGCGATGATGCGGATGATGCGACGCTGCGCGACATCGCGGATTACGGAGATGGAAAGTTCTATCGCGTGCATCAGCCGGCGCTCTTGCCTCGCATCTTCATCAAGGATGTACGTGTGGTTCGCAAGCCTCTGGTGCGTGAGATCCCGTTCAAGCCGGCGCTGCTGCCAAGCGGGTCGCCTCTCACGACCGGGCTATCGACGCTGCCGACGCTCGACGGCCTGGTGCTCACACAGGCGAGGGAGGATGAAACCGTCACGCTGGCTGCGGTTCACCCGGACGGGTCGCCGGTTCTTGCGCATTGGAACGTCGAGTTGGGTCAGGTCGCAGCGTTCACATCGACTGCTGATGGCGAATGGGCGAGCCGGTGGATCCAGGGCGAGGCGTATCAAAAAGTGTGGGGCCAGATCGCGCGCGTCATCGCCAGGCCTGCCGCATCCGGCGACTCGGAACTGCGCGTGGAGATCACGGACGGCCTGCTGCACATCCGCCTCGACGCTGCGGATCGGCAAGGGACGCCGCTTGATTTGCTGACTGTTCCGGGATTCGTCTATCCGCCGACGGGCGACCCGGTGCGCGTGACGCTCAACCAGACCGGGCCCGGCACGTATGAAGCGACGACGCGCGCCGAGGATGCGGGCAACTATGTCGTCGCGCTCACACCCCGAAAGGGCAACGTGCGCATGGCGCCGATCGTCGGCGGCGCGAACCGAGCGATCGGGCCGGAGTATGGCCGACTGCAATCCAATGAAGCGCTGCTCAAACGTATATCCGACATGACAGGCGGGCGACTGCTCGCGCTCGACGATCCGTATTCCGCCGGACTATATGACCGGAGCACGCGCGCGCCGGTGTATGCATCGCAGCCGATCTGGATGTCACTCATGTGGTGGTGCCTGGGATTGCTGCTGCTGGACATCGGGACTCGACGTGTTGCGTGGGATCGTTATGTGAGCAAGGCGGCGGCGATCGAGTTCACGCGGCGCGCAGCGGAATCGGTGCGATCGCGCGGTCACGAAGCGACGGCAACGCTTGGCGCACTGCGCACGCGAAGCGACCAAGCTGAGTCGCAGCGGGATTCGCTCGCACAAGACGTGGACAAGCTCAAAGGCGACGGCGGCGTCATGAAGATCCCCAAACGTCAACGGAAAGGCGAAGAGACGCCCGCGACCGGAAAACCGTCAGCCCGTGATGTCCTAGATGCGCTGCGCCAACTTCAGCACGGACCCGCCGCGCCGACGCAGCCAACTGATTCCCCGGAGCAGGATGATGAACCGCGCGACGCTTCCGACACGACATCCAGTCTGCTCGAAGCCAAACGAAGAGCCCGCGCCCGCTTCCACCACCCCGACGATGAACCGCCCGATGATTCGACGTAAGCACCGGCACCGGCAACCCACAGGCTGACACCGCCATTCGCGTTGGTGCGCCTTGCCAACCTCCTCTCCAGACACCGGTATCACCCGAGTTCCAGCTCGCGGAGGCTCAGGCCGACGATGCCGAGCTTCTCCTTGATCTCCAGCAGGCTCGTTTGGCCGAAGTTCTTGACGCCCATCAGTTCCGCTTCGGTGCATGACGCCAGATCACCGTAGGTGCGGATGGTCAGCATCGAGAGGGCTTTGCGGGCACGGACGGAAAGCTCCATCTCGGCGACGGACTTGTTGAGCATGCCTTCCTTGCCCGTCCCCTTGAACTTCTCGAAGACTTCGCGACGGATCTGACGGTGCTGCTCTTCCAGCCCTTGCCCGAGGTGCAGCGCCTTGGCGGAGAGCATCTGCTTGATCTCGGTCAGGCTCGTCTCGCCGAAGTTCTTGTAGCCGAGCAACTCCGCCTCGGTGATCCGCAACAGGTCGCCGAGCGTGCGGATGTTCATCTTCTTGAGGCAGTTGCGTGCCCGGACGGAAAGCTCGAAATCCGTGACCGGCGTATCGAGCAGCGCGTTGTGCTTGAGGAGGTTGCGCTCCTGCTCCTCATCATAGAACATGTGCTCGGAAGCGGTGATGTCGCGCCAGTACAGGCGAGCTCGCTCGTGCAGCGGGTTGGTGTCAAGGACCTGCCGGACACATTTCTCCGCGAGTCCAAACTCACCGCGGTCCTCATACATGACCGCGAGGTTGAGCAGGGCGTTGACCGGTGCGGGCGAGGAGAGACAGCACTTCTCGTAGAGGCTGATCGCTTCATCCTCTTCGCCGACGAGGTTCAGGCAATACGCGAGCCGGAACAGGTACTGGGCGTTGTCCGGATCGGCGTTGGCAGCTTTGCGGTAGTGCGTGATCGCCTCTTCCCGCTCGTAGCGTTCCTCCGCCTCTTTCCCTGCTTCGTGGTGGGCCTTGGCATCCTCCGGGTCGCGGATGCTCGTCTCACTTGTTCCGATCAGGACGTCCATCGGGTTCTGCGACATGCGTTAGCTCCAAGCGCGTACCTGCGGCTGCTCCTGGCCTGTGCCAAGCGTGAATGGGGTATCGTAGGAGAATCGAGGGCGGCAAACAAACGCCCAGCCGTGATCGGAAGGTATGGGTTGGTCAGGAGAACCCGGAGCGGCACGTATCGGGCCGGATTCGCGAGGTGGGCTGCCCTGCTCAGTCGCTGCCCGCCGGAACCGTCTCGACGCCCAGCTCCTCGGGCGCCTCGGCGCCATCCAGGCCGATTGACGGCCGGGGCGGCTCATCCCTGAGCAGCTTCATGCCCCGCCAAGGCCCGGCGAGGAAGCGCCAGAGCAGAAGCAGGCTGAGCACGATGATGTACACCGCCGCCCCCATCCACGGGCCGAGCGACTCAAACTGTGGGAAGTACGCGATCATCACGATCCCCAGGCCGACGATGCACACCCAGCTTGTCACAGCCGCCGCGATCCCAGGCCAGACGGTGTCGCCCGCCCCGCGCAGTGCACCGGACATCGTGATGCCGACCGCATCAAAGACCTGGAACACGGCTGCACAAATCAACAATCCGCTGCCGATCCGAAGCATCTCAGCCGCATCGGCGGGATCTGCATCGCTGTCGATGAACAGGCTGATCATCTGGTGGCGCAGGATCACGAACAGCGCGGCGCAGAATCCCATGTAGACGACGGTGACTCGCACGCCCAACCAGGCGCGGGCTTCAGCCGTCTTCGGATCACCGGCGCCGAGGTACTTACCGACGATGGCGGTCAATGCGAACGAGATGCCGACGGCGGGCATGAAGGAGAGGTGCATGTAGCGCAGGGCGACCCACCCCATCGCGTTGTGCAGTTCGCCGAACATCCCGACGAGCCATGTCATGAAGATCATCCAGCAGAGCATCTCGTTGCCGAACTGGAGCGATGCGGGCCAACCGATCTTGAAGACGTCACGGATGGCCCGCCAATCAGGGCGCCATGCGGCGCGTGTGCCGAGTTCACGGTTCATCCGCGGTCCAAGAAAGACAGCCAGCGGGATGGCCAGTTCGACCGCCGTGCCGACGACGGTGCCGATCGCCGCGCCAGGCAGGCCGAGCTTGGGGAACCCGAGTGCGCCGAAGATCAGGATGTAGTTGACGAAGACGTTGATGCCGTTGCCCGTCACGGTGGCGAGCAGGACGACCTTCGGCCGATGCAACCCGTAGAAAAAGTGGCTGACGCCGCGTGCGCCGAGTGTGAAGACCGCCCCGCCGAGCAGGATCGAGCCGTATGCCGTCTCCATCTCGAGCAGTTCGCCCTGATGACCCATGAGGCGGTACGCATAGGGCAGGATGAGCATGTACGGCATCAGCACGAGCGCGGCGGCGACGGACATCCATAGCCCCGCCCAGCCGTACTTGGGCGCTTCGCGCAGCCGCTTGGCGCCGAGATGCTGACTGACGTAGGTGTTGATGACGCCGAGCAGCCCCATGACGATGGACATCGGGACGAACGCGACCATGCCGCCGTTGCCTTGCGCCGCGATTTCCGTCGGGCCGAGCTTGGACACCATGTAGGCATCGACCATGTGCATCACGGTGTAGCTGGTCATACCCAGCACGATGGGCGCAGCGATGACGAACAGTTCCATCATTGGGGAACGCGCGCTGGGCTCGGTCAACTTCGCATCCTGTAGCGTTGAGATCGTCGCCTCCCGTCTCTTTCACCCGCGCCGCAGTGGTCCGCGCGCGGCAATCAGCCATCATACCGCCCCTCGCACAGTGGGAATCCGAACAGTCCCGCCGGGGCGCGTTGACCGCTTTACGCATACGTGCCCCACTGCTACCGTCAGCACCCATGCCGGTTCCCACGCTTGATGCGCTGTTGACACGCGCCAAAGAGCACTTCGCCGTCTCCTTCGACAAGCAACCCACCGTGCTCGCCGCAGCGCCGGGGCGCGTCAACCTCATCGGTGAACACACCGACTACAACCTCGGCTGGTCGCTGCCGATCGCGATCGACCGTCACACCGTCATCGCCGCAGCCCCGACCGATGAGCCGACTTCGACGCTCATCGCGATGGATGTCGGCGAGTCCGTCAGCGTCGATCTCACGAAACCGACGCACCGTGATGCGCCAGCCTGGGCCAACTACTTGCTGGGCGTGGCCAAGAAGATGATGCCCGACGATGGCGTGAACACCCTCGCCGTGATGACATCATCGGTGCCGATCGGCGCGGGCCTGTCCTCATCCGCAGCGCTCGAAGTCGCCTTCGCCACCGCGCTGCTGGGGCTGACCGGCGAGGCGATGGAACGCATCGAGCTAGCCAGACGATGCCAACGCGCGGAGAACGACTTCGTCGGCGTGCCATGCGGCCTGATGGATCAGCTCGTCTCGTCCTGTGCGCGGGAAGGATGTGCGGCGCTCATCGACTTCCAGACCGGTGACGTCACGCACATCCCGCTCCCCGACCCGGACACGCTCGCCATTCTCGTTGCCGATACGGGCGTCAAGCATGACCTGGCGCAATCCGCCTATGCGGATCGCAGGCGGGAGTGTGAGCAGGCAGCCCAGGCGCTTGGTGTTGATTCACTGCGCAAGGCGACTGTCAGCGACCTGCTCTCGCATAAGAACTCGCTTGATCCGATCCTCTTCAGCCGCGCCTGGCACGTCATCGGCGAGAACGCCCGCGTGGATATGGCGGTCGATGCCCTCAAGGCAGGCGATTTGCCCGCCTTCGGCCGACTGATGCACCAGTCACACGCGAGTCTGCGCGATCAGTACGAGGTCAGTTGCCCGGAACTGGACACACTCGTCGAATTGGCGGAGCACTTCACGGGTCACGTCTACGGCTCGCGTCTCACCGGCGCAGGCTTCGGCGGATGCACCGTCACGTTGTGCCCGCCGGACATCGCCGGTGAACTCACCAACTATCTCCAAGACGGCTACCGCGAGCGTCACGGAAGCACACCCACGGTTCACCACGTCACGCCTGGCTGCGGCGCGATGTTGATCGAGCCTGAGTAGTCGGCTGCGAGCCGCATCACACTGCCGGGTCGCCGGGGCGGGGCTTCTTGGGCTGCATGATTCTGCGGGGCGTCGCGCCGATTCGCGTCCCCTCGCCGGTGGGTTCGCCTTCAGCACCAGCGATGCGGGCGGGGAAACGGGCGGGCCACTCACATCGGCCCTGGACCGCGTCATGCACGATCTTCACGATGTCATCCACATCATCCGTGATGTGAAAAAGCTCCAGATCGTCCGCGTCGATCGTCTTGAACCGATCACACATCGCCTGTTTCATCCAGTCCACAAGCCCGCCCCAGAACTCGGTGCCGACGCAGATGACGGGGAATGGGTCGATCTTGAGCGTCTGGATGAGCGTGAGCGACTCGAAGAACTCATCCATCGTGCCGAAGCCGCCGGGGAAGATGACGAGCGCCCGGGCATACTTCACGAGCATGACTTTCCTGCAGAAGAAGTAGTGGAAGTGAAGCTCAAGCGATTGGTAGTCATTTGGCGCCTGCTCGTGGGGCAGGGAGATGTTCAGGCCGACCGAGACCCCGTCCGCCTCGCTCGCTCCGCGATTGGCAGCCTCCATGATGCCGGGTCCGCCGCCCGTGATGACGGCATAACCTCGCTGAGCGATCTTGCTGGCCGTCGTCCGAGCCAGTTCGTAGTGCTCATGCCTCTCCGGCGTGCGGGATGATCCGAAGATCGTGACGGCAGGCGGAAGCGTGCTCATGACCTCGAACCCCTCCACGAGTTCGCTCATGATCCGCAGTACCCGCCAACTTTCCAAGCTCATGGCCTGCATATCCGCATCGTCCATGGGTGTGCCTCCTCTCGCGGTGCATGTCCAGGCCTGAGAAAACGGCACCACTCGCCGTTTCAGCCATCCTGGCTGGCGACACCGCGTTGCCGCGCAACTTGTTGAATCACAAGGAGTTGCGTCGCGCAAATTGCATCGCCCGCTCGGACATGGTACGGTAGCTGGACTATGAGCGAAACCTCCTCCAAACCGCGCTCTCGCAAACGCAGCCCCGCCAAGACCGGCCCGGCCTCCAAGAAGCCAGCGGCGCCACGGCTCCGAACCTATGCCTCCGCCGTCCGCTATCTCTTCAACCACGTGAACCACGAACGCATGCGGATGATCCGCCTGAACACGCGCATGTTCAAGCTCGAACGGATGAAGGCCCTCTGCGAAGCCTTGGGTGACCCGCAGGACTCGATCCGAGCCGTTCACATCGTCGGCACAAAAGGCAAGGGATCGACCGTCGCGATGCTCACCTCCTCGCTGAAGGCGTGCGGTTACGTCGTCGGTTCATACACCAGCCCGCACCTCGTGGACCTGCGCGAGCGCATCTGCATCAACGATGCCTGGATCCCACAGAGCGAGTTCACGCAACTCATGAACCGCGTCGGGGCGGCGGCTGAGTCGGTCAAGGACGAGATCGAGGCTCCGAGCTTCTTTGAGTTGATGACGGGCATCGCGTTCTGCTATTTCGCTGATCAGGCGGTGGACATCGCGGTGATCGAGGCGGGCCTGGGCGGAAGACTGGACTGCACCAGCGTCATCACACCGATCGTGACCGCCGTCACGGCCATCAGTCATGACCACACGCACATTCTCGGTGACACGATCGAGAAGATCGCAAGAGAGAAGGCCGGGGCCTTCAAGCCCGGCGTGCCCGTCGTCTCCGTGCGTCAGCCGGTCGAGGCTGAAGAAGTCTTCAGAGAGGTCGCGGAGGAGATCGGCACGACGTTTGAGATCTGCGGCAAGGACATCGATTTCTCCTCGCGTTTCGAAACCACCGCGGACATCGGCCCGCACACACGGGTATGCGTAACGACGGAAACATCCAAATTCGAGCACCTCGCCTGCCCGCTTCCCGGTGAGCACCAGTCGCTCAACTGCGGCCTCGCGCTCGCCCTGCTGGACAAGCTTCGGACCAGAGGTCTGCACATGGAGGACAACGATGTCATCCACGGCCTGGAGGAAACGAAGCTGGCCGGCCGAATGGACATCGTGTGGAAGGACCCACAGATCCTCGTGGATGGCGCACACAACACCGCCTCGGTCACGGCGCTGATCCGAGCCATGGGAGCTTATGTCCCGTATGACTCGCTCATCATGATCTTCGGATGCGCCGAAGACAAAGATGTCGATGACATGCTCAAAGCGATCTCATTGGGCGCCGACAAGATCATCTTCGTCCGCGCCAAGAGCAACCCGCGGTCAATGTACGCTGAAGATCTCCAGCGTCGATTCGCCGAGCAGAGCGGCAAGATGACGCAGGTGGCGGATTCGATTCACGAAGCGCTCACGCTCGCAACTCGTGCGGCGAGCCGAGAGGATCTGATCTGCGTGACCGGATCGTTCTACCTGGTGGGCGAAGTCAAGAAGCACCTGAGCCAATCCTCCGCCCGCTGAGTCGGGTGCCACTGCGGGAGCCTTGTCCGGGACCGGGCTGGAGCTTGCTCACCTTCCAGCCGATGACTAGGATACGCGCGATGATGTATGAGATGATGGCCAACTAGCGCTCGCCGCTGCTTCAGCTTACGATCGAAGCGATGTAGCGCTGCGCGGCCCCAGTGTGACCCCAACAAAGCCTCGCAGTGCGGGGCTTTTTACGTGTTTCGCCCGAGTCCCTGACCCACGACCGAGAGGCGGCAAGGACCATGACTGACCAGACTTCCACGAGCAGAACCCAACCGACAGCCCCCACGCCGCATCGGTACACAGCCGAACTCGCCGGTCGAATCGAAGCGAGGTGGCAGGACCACTGGGAACAGCACCGGACGTTCCACACGCCCAACCCCGGCGATAAGGGCTTCGATTCAGCCAAACCCAAGAAGTTCATCCTTGACATGTTCCCCTACCCGTCAGGGGCCGGGCTGCACGTCGGGCATCCGCTTGGGTACATCGCCACCGATATTTACGCGCGCTACCTCCGCATGACGGGATGGAACGTGCTCCACACGATGGGATACGACGCATTTGGGCTGCCCGCTGAGCAATACGCGGTCCAGACCGGGCAGCATCCCCGCATCACGACAGAGAGCAACATCGCCACGATGCGCGTGCAAATGCGACGGCTCGGCCTGGCGCACGACCCGCACCGCAGCTTCGCCACCACGGATGTGGACTACTACCGCTGGACACAGTGGATCTTCCTCCAGATCTTCAACGCTTGGTATGACACGGATCGCGATAAGGCCCGACCGATCCGCGAACTGATCGACGATCTCGAGTCCGGCGATCATTCCCCAGCCCATGCCCAGTTCAACCCTGCTGGAACACCTTGGGCGGATCTGCCTGAACCAGTGCGTGCCGACATCGTGGACAGCTATCGCCTCGCACAAGTCGCCGAGATGCCCGTCAACTGGTGCCCCGGCCTGGGAACCGTCCTGGCCAACGAAGAGGTCACGGCGGAGGGCAGAAGCGAGCGAGGCAACTTCCCCGTCCACAAGCGGCTGCTGCGGCAGTGGGTGATGCGCATCACCACCTACTGCGAACGGCTGCTCCGTGACATGGACGACCTGGACTGGCCCGAACCGATCAAGATCATGCAGCGCAACTGGATCGGCCGAAGCGAAGGCGCTGAGGTGGACTTCCTCGCGCTCTCTTCCCTGGATGATGATCCATCGCGGTGGTTCGCAGTTCGCAAGAAGGCAGGGTGGACGCCTGACGCGCCGCCTGAGGATATGGCGATCCGCGTCTTCACGACTCGGCCGGACACGCTCTACGGCGCGACGTACATGGTCTTCGCGCCGGAGCACCCGCTTGTCGATCGTCTCGTCGCCGACGCCTGGCCTGACGGGACAAATCCGAGGTGGAAAGGCTCATTCCCCGATCGGCCCACGCGCGATCCCTCGCCTCGCGAGCTTGTCGCCGCCTACCGGCGCTACGCCGCCGCCAAGACCGACGTCGAGCGCCAGGAGGAAAGCAACGAGAAGACGGGCGTCTTCATCGGCGCGTTCGCCGTCAACCCCGTTAATCACGAGCGCATCCCGATCTTCATCGCCGACTACGTGCTGATGGGATACGGCACGGGCGCGATCATGGCGGTGCCTGCACATGATGAAAGGGACTTCCAGTTTGCCACACAGTTCGACCTGCCGATCATTCCCGTCGTCATGCCCGACGCGATGTGGCTTGAGGCGAACGTCGCGCCCGCCGTCCGCACGGACGACGGCTTGGTCGATCTCTCGAATCTCACCGTCTTGGAGAGCATCTACCGCTACAGCGCCGAACACACGCACGAGCACGGCGGGCTGTACGAACTGAACGAGGCCTTCAGCGAGCACGGCAGCGCGATCAACTCGCCGGTGATCGACGGGCTGCGCACCGATGAAGCCGGTCAGGTGATGACGACCTACCTTCAACAGCAGGGCCTCGGCACGGGCGCGGTGAACTACCGCCTGCGCGATTGGCTCTTCAGCCGGCAACGCTACTGGGGCGAGCCGTTCCCCATCGTCTACGACGACACAGGCAGGCCCATCGCACTTGACGAGTCGGACCTGCCCGTCGAACTGCCCGAACTCGATGATTACACGCCTCGGACAAGTGACGATCCCGATGCGCCGGTGACCACGCCGCTCGGCCGGGCTGAGGAATGGACACACGTCGTAATCGACGGGAAGACGTATACGCGCGAGTTGAGCACGATGCCCAACTGGGCCGGCTCGTGCTGGTATTACCTGCGCTATCTGGACCCTGACAACAACGACCGGCTCGTCGGACGCAAGGCGGAGCGCTACTGGATGCTCACGCCGAGCAAGTCGGGTGAGATGCCCACGTCATACGATCCGCAGACGTGCAAGCTCGGCGGCGTCGATCTCTACGTCGGCGGCGTCGAACACGCTGTTCTGCACCTGCTCTACGCACGGTTCTGGCACAAGGTCCTCTACGACCTGGGCCACGTCTCCACGCCCGAGCCGTTCCAGTGTCTCTTCAACCAGGGATACGTCCAGGCGCATGCATACACCGACGAACGCGGCATGTACGTCGAGGCGAGCGAAGTCGAGGAGCGCGACGGCCAATTCTTCCATCATGGCAAGCCCGTCACGCAGGAATATGGGAAGATGGGCAAAAGCCTCAAGAACGTGGCCACGCCCGATGACATCTTCCACGAATACGGCGCCGACACGCTCCGCCTGTACGAAATGTACATGGGACCACTCGAAGCATCCAAACCCTGGAGCACGCGCGACATCATCGGCGTGCATCGCTTCCTGCAGCGCGTCTGGCGCACCATCGTCAACGAGGAAACCGGCGAGGTGAACATCACCGACGAACCGGCAAGCGACGCCTTGCGCCGCGCGGTGCACAAGACCATCGCCGGCGTCCACGATGACATGGAAGCGCTTGGCTTCAACACCGCCATCGCCAAGATGATCGAGCTGAACAACAAGCTGACCGCGCTTGACCGCACGCCGCGCGAGGCAGCCGAGGCGATGGTCACAATGCTCGCACCGTTCGCCCCGCACATCGCGGAAGAACTATGGGCCAAGCTCGGGCACGATTCATCCATTACGCACGAGCCGTTCCCGGTCGCTGAGGCGGCGCTGCTCGTCGAGGATCAGATCGAGATCCCGGTGATGGTGAAGGGGAAAGTTCGCGCCAAGCTCCAGGTCGCGCCGGGCACCGACGCAGCCGAACTGGAGGAGGCAGCGATGTCGCACCCGCGCATCTGTGAATTCCTCGAAGGAAAGACCGTGAGAAAGGTCGTCGCCGTGCCCGACAAGATGGTCAACATCGTCGTGTAGCCGTCGAGGAGCATCGCGGATGAAGAAGCTGACGGTGATGCTGGAATCTCCCCTGGTGGATGCGCTGATGAGCCGGCTCGAGGAACAATCGATCAAGGCGACAGTCACAACCGGCCATAACGTGGCACAGCTCTACGGCGGCGGACCTCGCAACGCGACCATCTGGATCGAGAATGACGATGATCTGGCGAAGGCGAACGACATTCTTCGCTCATTGCAGCAAGACACAACGCACTCTGCGTGCCCGCGATGCGGCTACGACCTCTGCGGACACGCCGGCCCAACGCAATGCCCGGAATGCGGCACGGAGTTGACAGCGTCGATACCCGACGTCACTTGTCCGCATTGCGGCGAGCAGGTGCCGGGCAACTTCGAGATCTGCTGGAGTTGCGGGCAGGCGATCACGGGTGGGAACACGTAGTCGATCGTGTGGGCGCCCTCATGGCAGCGGAGTGAGCTGAATCGAGGAACCCCGATATGTCATGCAATCGTCGCGGGGGTTGTACGTGGTACTACGGTGGGGTGATGATGGTCGACATGCCGCCTGACTCGGGTGGCGAAACAGGAGACTCGCCCGATGGAATCGCAACTACGCAGGCTTGGCCGACTCATGCGGGGCTGTGTTCTCGCAACTGGACTCCTGATCGCCGCGATGCCGGCCACAGCGCAGCCCGGAGGCGGGGGACGACCCGGCGGCGGTCGTGGCGGTGGCGGCGAGGAGTGGATGACCAGGCTGTTCCTGCCTGATGTGACCTCGCGCGAGATCGACGAGATGGCTCGGACGCTCGGCATGGATGACGATCAGCAGGCAGCAGCCGACGCCATGCTTGAGACGTACCTCGACGAGTTCACCGAGACCGCCCGCGAGCGACGCACCGAGTGGGAAACGCTCCGCGACGAGATCCGCGAGAGTCGGGATCGCAGCCGATTCGCGGAACTGGCTGCCCTGCACGCAGCATGGCGAGGCGAGAAGCGGACGCTCGAAGCCGCCTTGCTCGACGACATCCAACTGCTGCTGGATGAGACGCAGGCACAGCGCTGGCCGATCATGGAACGCAATCGCCGCCGTCTGAAGGTGCTGCCGCGAGGCCGACTGAGCGGCGAAACGCTGAACATCATCGACCTCGTCGAGAAGCTGGACCTTTCCCAGGAAGCGGCAATGACGCTCGTCGAGCCGCTGGGCGACTACGAACTTGACCTGGACCGGGCGCTCGTCGAACGTGAAGCGGTCGTCGAGGTCGAGGAACCCAGGCTGCCCGAGCTTCTGATGAACCAGGACTTCGTCGCGGCGAGCGAGGTATACCGACGAGTCACCGCCGCCCGACGCATCGTCCAGAAAGTGAACAAGCGATACGCCCGCCAGATCGAGGCGCTTCTGCCCGACGAGCAGGCATCCATCTTTGCCAGGCAGGTGCTCGAAAAGAGCTATCCACGGGTTTTTGAACGATCGGCTGTCGATCGCATCGCCCCCCTCGTGCAGTCGTTGGAGAGTCTGGATGCCGAGCAAGGCTCCACCGTCGATGCGCTGATGGCGAGCTTTGAGCGTGACCGCGAGGTGAAACGAATGAAAGCGGTCAAGCTCATCGAGCGGGAGGAAGCGACTGACACGCCACGCTGGGAACGCCGTGACATGAGCGGTGCGGGAGAGATGGATGAGCGCCGGCAGCTTCGCCAGGAGATCCGCCAGATCGAGATTCGAACGCTACGGAGCATTCGCAGCCTGCTGACGGATGAACAGATCCAAGAACTGCCCGCCGACCTTCTCAACGAACTGGACAGGCGCGACGATCGTGATCGCCAGAACAGGCCCGGCGATGGCAACCGACGTGAGCGGCCAGGCCGTTCACGGCCAGGCGACTGACGCGGACGCACGTCATGGTCTCTGCCCCGTTGAGCCGCAACGCACAGCGGAGCGCGATCGGCGCGTCCCCGTCGGTCACATGGACCTCGGTCGTTGCACGATGCCGTGAAACTGTCATGCTACGGGGACGCCGCAAGGCGGTATCACGATAATCGGGGGATGGATCACCTGGAGAGGGCATGACGGAACCGACATCCAACGGCCGACGAGCCCGGTGTGAGCTTCTGGGAATCGACTGGCTCACCGACCCGCCCGAGCCTGACGCCGAGGCGGTGCGATTCGTGTCCGCTGAGGTCGCCGCGCGACTGGGCGTCGTGCCGCTGCGCGTGCTGAGCGCAGGTGATGAGGGCGGTCGTGAGGATCGTGGGGGTCTGCTGGTGGGGATGGCGGACCCACTGGACCTCGCCGCGATCGACGAGCTTTCCTCACTGCTCGGTTGCGTCGTACAGCGCGTCGGCATCGATGCCGAACCTCTCGAACAGCTCATGCGCGACTGTTACGGAACCACGGCAGCACGCATGGCAGCGGACCTGGACGGCACGGGCGATCAGTCCGCGACGATCGAGCACAATCTCGACGCGATCGACACCGACGACCTGCACCGCATGGCCGAGCAGCCGAGCCTCATCAACCTCGTCAACCTGCTCCTCCTCGAAGCGATCCGCAGCCGGGCGTCGGATGTCCACATCGAACCGTTCGAGAAAGAGCTGACCGTCAAGTACCGCGTGGACGGCGTGCTCTACGAGCAATCCTCCCCACCCAAGCATCTTCAGCCCGCCATCACCAGCCGAATCAAGATCATGGCGGGGATGAACATCGCCGAACGCTACGTCCCGCAGGATGGGCACATCACGCTGCGTTTCGAGGGTCGCAAGGTCGACTTGCGCGTCTCAACCGTCCCCACGCTCTACGGCGAGTCGGTCGTCATGCGAATCCTCGACAAGCAGTCCATCTCGCTGAACCTCGAATCGCTCGGCATGAGCGACGGCGACCGCGCCGTAATGGACCGTATGCTCGACGCGCCGCACGGGATGATCCTTGTCACCGGGCCGACCGGGTCGGGCAAGACGACGACGCTGTACGCCTGCCTGCAACGGATCTACACGCCCGCAGCCAAGATCATCACGATCGAAGATCCCGTGGAATACGAACTGTCGGGAATCAACCAGATCCCGGTGAACCCCAAACGAGGTCTTTCATTCGCCAGCGGCTTGCGCAGCATTCTTCGTCAAGACCCGGACATCATCATGGTTGGCGAGATCCGCGACGGCGAGACGGCCGAGATCGCCATCCGCGCCGCACTGACCGGGCACCTCATTTTCTCGACACTGCATACCAACAACGCCACAGCGGCGATCGGCCGGCTGTTTGATATGGGCGCTGAGCCGTTCCTTGTCAGCAGCGTGACCGAGGGCATCCTCGCGCAACGCCTCGGCAGGCGGGTCTGCATGCACTGCGCCGAGCAGTCGCCGATCGACGACCGGGCGAAACGCAGGTTGACGGACCAGGAGCTTTCGCTCTTCCCAGGTGAGATGTCGTTCGTCGGGCACGGCTGTGATGCGTGCGCCAACCTCGGGACGCACGGCAGGATCGGGTACTTCGAACTGCTTCGCGTCACGCCTGCGATGCGCGCTGTCACCAGCGAGCGAGGCGGCGAGAAAGCACTGCGCGATGCCGCATCCGCGGATCACGTGTCGATGCGCACCGACGGACTTCGCAAGGCGGCGGCGGGGCTGACGACCATCGAGGAAGTGCTTCGAGCAACGCAGGACACACAGGAGTAGCAGCATCCGATGGCTCGATTCGAGTACCACGCCAGGACCGCGGGAGGATCGCCTGCAAGCGGGACCATGACCGCGGCAAGCCGATCGGAGGTGGTCCGCCTGCTCGCACAGCGTGGTGAAACCGCGACAAAGGTTGTCATGGCGACCGGCGGACGCGATGTGCCTCGCTCGCCACGGGGGGCCAGTCAGACGCGCGTTGCCGTCACTCGTGGGGGTGGGGGTGGTCGGGCGATGAGTGGGTTGGAGCTTGCGAGCTTCGTGCGCGAGATGTCCACCGCTGTGGAAGCCGGGTTGCCGCTGCTCAAGGCGCTCCAGTCAATCGCACATCAGCCGAGGTCAGCCCGTCAAAAAGCGATGCTCGACCACCTGATCACGGGCGTCGAGTCGGGTCAAAGCCTGGCCGACGCCGCGGGTTCGTGGGGCAAGCCGTTCACCCAGATGACGGTGAGCGTCATCCACGCAGGCGAAGTGTCAGGACGATTCGCCGAAGTCACCAGCCAACTCGCCGACCTGCTTGACCGCGACATCGAGCTTCGCCGATCCATCCTCTCCGCGACGCTTTATCCGCTCATCGTGCTCGGCGTGGTCATCGCAGCGGTGGTAATCGTCGTCACGCTGATCGTTCCGCCGATCCTCACCGCGGTCGCCGGCGAGGTCTCATCGCTGCCGCTTCCCACGCGGATCGTCGAGGCATTCGCCTCGGTCATGGCGTCGTACTGGCTGTACATACTCGTCGCCCTGCTCGGCGTCGTGCTCGGCGCGAAACACCTGCTCAGCCTGCCCGGCCCGCGCCTGAAGTTCGATCGCGCGCTGCTGCACACCCCGATCCTCGGCCGATTGCTGCGCGAAGTCGCTGTCGCGCGTTTCACACGGCTGCTCGGCACGCTCATCGGCGCGGGGCTTCCAATCCTCGATTCGCTGCGAATCACACGCGACACGCTCGGCAACATGGAACTGGCGCGCGTAATCGACGATGTGCAGGATCAGATCGCGCATGGCCACTCGATCGCGGTTCCTCTTGAACGATCAGGTTACTTTCCATCGCTGCTCGTGCAGATCGTGGACCTTGGCGAGCGATCGGGCAGGCTCGAGTCAATGCTGCTGCGTGCCGCGGATTCATTCGATCGGCGAACGCAGTCAGCGATCAAGCTGTTCACAGCCGTGTTGCCGCCCGTGATGATTCTCATCCTCGCCGCGATCGTCGGCTTCGTGCTCGCAGCGATACTTCTTCCACTGATTGAATTGCAGTCGGCGCTCGGGTAGCCGGCGGATGACATGGAGACGGTGATGTCAGGTCGAAACAAAAGGATATGCACACGGCGGCGGGCGTTCACGCTGATCGAAGTGATCGTCGTCGTCATCATCATCGGCGTACTCGCAGCAGTGATCGCGCCGCGGCTTCTGAGCCGGATCGGTCAGTCCAAGCAGGCCGTCGCGCAGCTCGGCGCCTCAACGCTGGCTGGGCAGCTCAACCTGTTCCTCGCCGACACGGGTTGGACCGCCTCATCGGTCTCCGATCTGGATCTCCTGTGGCAGCGCCCCGACGATGTTCCCGAGGAGCAGTGGCACGGCCCGTACATCGAGTCCGCCCAAGACCTGCTCGACCCCTGGGGCAACCCATTCATCGTGATCGTGCCCGGCGAGAAGAACTTCGATTTTGATGTCATCAGCTACGGATCGGACGGCGAGCCCGGCGGCGAAGGCGAAGCCAAAGACATCGTCCACTAGCGCCCGGGCGGGCGGGCGATTCAGCGACCCCGCTGCGGCGCGGTTCAAGGTGCGGACACAGCGTGAAAACCAATCAACGGGCAGAGCGACACAGGCACGGCTTCACGATGATGGAGATGATCATCGTCGTGATCGTGCTCGGCCTGCTCGCCACGGCCATCGTGCCTCGCATGGCGGGAACCGACGCCCGCCGTGCGCGCATCACGCACGACGCCACCGTCGATCTGCTGACCGTCTTGGCGTACCGGACCGCGATCAGCCTGCATCCGCTGGGGCTTGAGTACGACGCCGACGCACGCCTTCTGCGGATCGTCACGCTCAGCGTGGATGAGCAGACAGGTCGGCCGCAATGGCGGGCGGATCGACTCTCCACAGCGGTGCAATTCCCATTGGACGTTCAGATCGCCGACTGCCGTGCCGCCGGCCGACTCATCAAGGAAAGCAGTTGGCTGATCGAGTTCCCCGTCGAGGAGCCTCGCCCGGAACTGTCATTGCATCTGGTCGGCCCGAAACTGGACGTCGTGTGCATGCTCGAAACGCATGCGACCGCTGCGAAGTCGGTGCGCCTCGGTGAAGAGATCGACGATGCGCTCAACCCGATCGACCTCGACGCCATCGGACGGGGGCTTCAGTCATGGTAGGAACCGTGCGATGGACAACGCGCCGACCTCGCCGGGGATTCGCGCTGATGGATGTCCTCGTCGCCGGGACGGTGCTCGGCGTGTCGCTGGTCATCCTCGTCGGATTGATCAGCAAATCAATGACGAGCCAACTGCGAAGCGAACGGCTGGCGACGGCCGCGATGCTGCTCGATGAAACGCTCAGCCAAGTGCTCGTGGAAGATCCGGAGAACTTCAAGAAGTTCCAATCACTCGAGGGTCGATGCGAGTCGCCCTACGAGATGTTCTCATACGAGGTCGATCTTGTGACCCCGGCCGAAGGTGAGCCGTACCATGTGACGGCGACGATTCTCTGGCCCGAGGGTGACCAGATGCGCCGCGTGTCGGCACAGACGCTCATCGCGCCTCGCCTCGGTGACGAGCAGCCCGTCGATCGCCTTCTCGAATTCACGGTGGAGCGCTAGCATGGCCGGGCACGCACGACAACGCCGCAACGGCAGCGCTTTCACGCTCATCGAGCTGATCGTGGCCGGGATCATCGCGGCATTGCTCACCGGCGCGACGACCTACACGGTCAGCCGGGCCGTCGAGGCGCGGACGATCTCGCGCGGCAGGCAGCAGGCGCACGGTCGGGCCGACGCCGCCCTGGCGCGAATCACGCGCGAGGCGTCCGCGATCCTGCGAAACCGGGAGCCGTCAGCCGTCCTCGTTCGGGTGCGCGACGGCGATGCGACGGACGACATGGGACGCTCATGGTCCGACGATGAACTGCTGCTCTTTGCGCGGAACCTGCACCCGGTTCGGCCGGACTCGGACCAGGCGGAGGGTGGCGACTACGAATCGCAGTTCCGCATCGAGCGCGAGGCCGGCCGACCGGCGGTGCTCTGGCATCGACGCGATCCAGTGATTGACGAGATCTACGACGGCGGCGGCGTGGCGTCGCCGATCGCCGAGCACGTCGTCGGCCTGGAGTTCTCAGTCTTCGACGGCGCCGGGTGGCAAGATTCATGGGACAGCGACAACCTCGGCGTGCCGCTCGGGCTTCGCATCACGGTGATAGCCACATCCGATGACGGACGCGCGATCGTGCAACGGCGCGGAATCGTCAGCTTCGACCGGACACCGCTTCCGTACAAAATGTCCGATGCGCTGGAGAGCCTCGGCGTAATGGATGCGCAGGAGGGTGGGCGATGAGGCGATCGCGCGCACAAGGCAGCACGCTCCTGGTCGTTCTGTGGACGGTGTCGCTCCTGAGTCTTGTCGTGGTATCGGTGCAGGTGTCATCCCTGCGGCAGGCGGCAAGTTCGCGCGAAGTCCTCGCGCAAGTCCGCGCACGATGGGCGGCGCGCGCCGGCGTCGAACGCATCATCGCCCGACTCGGCTGGGAGAACGAGAATCCGACGCCGACCGGGCCGATCACGCTCATCGCCGACCTCGCATCGCTGGCGGAGGGTGAACTCGGCGGCGCGACGTATCAGGCCGCCTACTCCGAGGGCGCATCGCTCGTTGCCGGACCAGTTGATTCACACGCCAAGCTCAACGTCAACGCAATGACGCGCGACGGCCTGTTGCTCCTTCCCGACATGACCGAGGATGTCGCCGACGCGATTCTCGACTGGATCGACGCTGATGACGATGTGCGCGAGCAGGGCGCCGAAGCGGGGTACTACCTCACAGCAGCGTTCCCGTACGAACCTCGCAACGGCCCGGTGCGATCGCTCGTCGAGTTGGAACTCATCCGCAACGTCCTGCCCGAGTTCGTCCGAGGCGAGGATTGGAACCAGAACGGTCGGCTCGATCTGAACGAAGATGACGGCTCGACGACGTGGCCTCCTGATAACGCGGATGGCGAACTCGACGCGGGCTGGTCGGCGATCCTGACAGCTCATTCCGTCGAAGGCGGCCTGACCGACGGCGGGGAAGAACGCATCAACCTGCGAACCACAACGCCTGAAGAGATCGCGACCCGACTCCGCATCGAGGAGGATCAGGCGACCGCGATCTCGAACTACGCATCGAATCAGGGCAACATCATGGAAGGGCTGCTCCGTGATTCGCTCGATCGGGTAGCGCCCAACGGGTCCGTCTCGCCGCAAGTTGTCTCACAGGTTCGGCCTCTCACCCAGGGCGAGCTGCGGACGCTGTTCGCCGAGGCGACGTTCGACGACTCAACGCAGCGCGTGCCCGGCAAGCTGAACATCAACACGGCCCCCGCCGAGGTCTTCGAATACCTGCCGAACCTCAGCCCGGCCCTCGCGGATCAGATCGTATACGGCAGGGATCGTCGACGAGAGGGGTTCGAGAGTATCGTCGATCTGCGAGACATCCCCGGAATCACCGGCAGCGTCCTCGCGGAACTCGCCACGTTCCTCAGTGTGCGTGGGAATGTGTATCGTGTGTGTTCACGCGGTCGAGACGAAGCGACCGGCATTGAGG
Source organism: Phycisphaerales bacterium (assembly GCA_023135165.1). Lineage (GTDB taxonomy): Bacteria > Planctomycetota > Phycisphaerae > Phycisphaerales > JAGLTS01 > JAGLTS01. The sequence continues at coordinate 123,669 of JAGLTS010000024.1, forward strand.
TCGAGATCATTGCCGTACTCGATCGCAGCACGCTTCCGGTGAAGATCGTGGAGTATTCCGTTCGTTGAGCAAGAAGCCGCGACAACCCGGTTCAAGACGAGGCGCGAAGCGCTTCGCTGCGGCGCATCAGCAAGGCAAGATTGCCCGGCTGGTTATCGTCGATCGCAGCAGCGGCGGTGATCGTCTTGCCGCTGTGTCGCTTGTTGAGGTGAAGGATGTCGCGCTCGATGCATCGGCGCCGGGGCGGTTGCGCGAGGCGCTGCGCGCGGCGCAATGTGACGCGGTCGTTGGCGTGCTGCCCAGCTCGCTGCTCGTGCTGCGTGAGACGACCGTCAGCGTTGCCCCTGAGGATGATCCTCGCGATGTAGTTGTGCTGCAATGCGAAGCGCATCTTCCGGAGACGATTCCAGCGCATCGACGAGTCGGCGGCTTGCTGATGTCGCCTGACGGGTCCGCCCGGGCGATGATGCTTGGATGGCCCGAGCAGCGCGACAAGGATGAAAACTCGCTGTGCGCCGCGCTTGGTGAAGAAGCGCTGTACACCGGCGAGATCGCGGCGCTGACGATGCTGCTCGGGGCTGACCATGCGGACGACGCAGCGCTCTATGCCGACGGCGAAGCAGGGACGGTCGCGCTGAGTCTCGGCGGCGAACATCATCGCGCCGCCCGCGCAGCGTCTCGGCCGGACCAGGCGTGGTTCGCATCCGTTGAACGATTCGTCATCGAATCAGCGCTTGCCGCCGGATTGCCCGAAGATCGCGCGGCGAGGTGGGGTGAGACCGCTGCAATCGCGTGTGCTCGTCGAACACACGCGCTGTATCTGCCCGGCGATGCCGCTGAGCGCCATGCAGAGGTAACGGGTAGGCCGAAGGATGATACATGGTGGGATGCGTATGGAATCGCGATCGGCGCTGTGCTTGGCGCTGCGTCCGAGGAACCGGCGTTGCGTGGGCTCTTTCAACTTCGCGCGGCGCCGGTGGATGCCACCCCGACCGTTGCGACCAGGACGCTGTCGCTCTTCGCGACGCCGCGGCGCGCAGCCGTCGCCGTGATCGTCTGCCTGCTCCTGTGGGCGATCATCCCGCTCACGACCGCAGCGATCCGCACGGCCGTCCTCCATGCCCGCGTCGGCGATCTGGCGACGTTCCAGGAACGTCATGGTGCGCTTCGCAAGCGGCTGGCTCTGCATACGGAACTTGCGGATCAGCGCTGGCCGATGTCCAAGCTGCTTGCCGATGTCAGCGGCGCGGCGCCGCCCGGCATTGAGTTGGATGACCTTACGCTTTCCCACGGGCAGCAGCTTCAACTGTCAGGCTTCGCCGGCTCGCTCGACGAGGTGATTGACTTCCAAAACAACCTGCAACGGACGCGGATCTTCGAGGAGGTGCAGCTCCCGAGGCGAGATGTGGGCGAGACGGGCAAAGTCGAGTTCACGCTGCGCGCCAACGTCGTGCATCCCTACATCGTCACCGATGCCGCGTTTGACTACGCAGAATCAAGCCTCGCCGATCGACTGTACGGCCCGGGTTCGACAGCCGGGCCGGATGAAGGCGAGGATGCTAACGCCGCTGCAACAACGCGCGATGACGGCGGTTCAACATCGCAGCTCGCGCAGCCGCGCGCGGTCCGTGACGCCGAACCTGCCCAGGCGCCAACGCCGATCACGATCGAGGATGTCAAGGCGATGGATGATGAAGCGCTTCGCAAGGCATTCATCAAATGGGCGACGGAGAAGTCGCGCCGCGCATACGACGATCAGACGCGGCAGCGCCTGGCGGATGAGTTCGAGATGATCAAGGCGGAGCGAGCAAGGAGGACGGGATGACAGGCGAATCGGCCGGCAACCCGTCGCACGCGCATCCCCGCAGGCCCCTGCCCCGCGCCGCATGGTGGCTCATCTGGGCTGGCAGCGCGATGGCTGCGTACTTCCTGATCGTCGAACCTATGCTGGGGCTGATGAATCGGCTGAATCTCCAGGCGGATCGCCTGACCGCGGCGCTTGAGTCGGATCGCCGGCTGCTCTCTGAGTCGTCACGCCTCATGTCGGCGATCGGCGTGAGCGCAGCCGGCGACGATCTGGCGACACACCTGCGCCTGGCTGAAGCTCGGCTCGGCGTGCCCGCCATGCCCGGTGATCCGTTGAAGAGAACCAACGATATGGAGGAGGCCGTCGCCGCCCTGCTGCGCGACCATGACGTAGCCGATGTCGTCATCCGGTCCAAGCCGCCCGCGGTGATCGGCCGAAACGCGCTTCCCGAAATCGCAGGCCCGAGGCATCAGATCGAACGCCTCATCCTAGACATTGAGTTCACCGCGCTTCCCGAGACGGTGACAGCCGTCCTGGCTGATTTGGAGCGATCACCGCTCGTCGCGGCGGTCGGCAAGGTGCAGATCAGTCGTATTCCTGATAAACCGCGCATCAAATGTACGTTGACACCGGAGACATGGCTGCGAACACCCAAGCCAACTCGACGCTGACCGTCTGGCGGACGCTGCCGACCGCAGGCAAGATCGCTGCGCTGTTCGCACTCGTCACGATCGCATTCGCCGTCGTGCGCCTCGCGAATCTTGCCGGCGAACTGTGGTCGGTGCCGAGGGCGGGCGACGGAAGCGCAGCGACGGATGAGCAAGGCGCCGCATCATACGAAGCGTCGCTTGACCGCTACGCCGCGATGAGCGACGGGCGGACGCTGTTCCTCAAACCGGCCCGGCCGAGGACTACGAGGGCACCCGTCCGGCCACGCGTCACGAGCGATGAACCGGAGGATTCCTCGGTCCCATCGAGCTACGGCGGGCCGAACATCATCGCAATGGTCGGCAACGAAGTCTGGTTCGACGATGACACGCGCATCTCCGCAGGCGAGGCGTTGGGCGATCTCGAGGTCGTGTCCGTGCGAACGCCGTGGTCAGCACATCTGCGGTGGCGCGGCGGTGAGTTTGAAGCAACACTGTTTGACCGCAGCGAGTCCGCGATTCCACTTCTGCCAGACGAATCGGCGGATGAGCAAGCGAGCGGTGATGACGCGGATACAACCGAAACGGAAGTTCCCGATGACGTGCGCGAGCAGGGCGCCGACGAGCCGACCAGTGTCGAGGAGTGAGCGTTGAATGCAATCATAAGATACATCGGTACGAGCGGTGTCTACATGGCGGCGAGCGTCTTGGCGTTGTGCGCTGCACCCTCGCTCGGACAGACCGATGACGCAACCGGGAACGAGACTACCCAAGTTGATGAGGAAACATCCGCGCTGACGATCAACGGCCGCCGACCGCTCTCGGGTGAACCGGTGGCGCTGGGCTTCAGCGCCGTGTCGATCGAAAAGACGATCCCGTTTATCGTAGAATCGACCGGCAAGGTTGTCATTCCGCAGAAGGCGATCCTCGCCAAGACGATCACGGTCGTCAACGACATGCCGATCCCGCGCAACGAGGCGCTTGATCTGCTTTTTGTCGCATTCCAACAGGCGGATGTCGCGGTCGTCGAGACGGACAAAGTCATCAGCCTGCGACTGATCGACGAAGTGGATCGCCAGGATGTGCCGGTGATCGGCCCCCACGAACGCGTGGAGCATCGACGTGATCTGGGCAGCATGTACCGCAAGGTCTTCGCGCTGCGTAGTGCATCTGCTGAGAACGTCGGCGAACTGCTCACCGATTCGCTGCCTTCCTATGCGAAGTTGCTCATCGACACGGAGAGCAACCAACTCGTCGTGCTTGGCAGCATCGCGATGCTCCAACGCATCGAGAAGTTGATCGACGCACTCGATCAGCCGGCAGCGGTGTCGCTTGAAACCGAGACGTTTCGGCTGCGCTACGCCGACGCGGAGATCATCGCTGAGAACATCGAGGCGCTCTATGGCCCGGAGGGCAGCGGGCAGTCGGCGGGCGCATCATCATCGCGGGATCGGTACATGCGCATGATGGTCGAGCGCTACGACCCGCGCAGTCGATCAAGCGGCGGCAGCCAACCTGCACGGGGTGAGGCCGGCACGGCTCGGCCGACGATGACCTCCGAGAACCTCCGCGTCACCGCAAACGTGCAGCAGAACTCTGTCACCGTCATCGCGGAAAGCGAAGTCCTCGAGCAGATTCGCGTGCAGATCAACACCGAATGGGATCTGCCGCTGCCCGAGGAGGCGGTCATTCCTCGCATCTATGACCTGGAGCACTCCGATCCGCTCAAAATCAAAGACCTGCTCACGGGTCTCTTCGAGGAGTCTCCGGCCACTCGCAATCAGCCGGGGACCGAGGCCGTCGGCCGACTGACCGGGCAGTTCACATTTGAAGCAGTTGAAGAATCAAATCGTCTCGTCGTCATCAGCCGAAACACTGAGAATCTCAAAGTCATCGACGAACTGGTCTCGCAGCTCGATCGCCCGCAGACGGCCGGACTCCCCAAGCTCATCGAGCTGAAGCACGCCAACGCTGAGGATCTCGCGGAACAACTCAACGCGCTGCTCTCGCTGGAAGGAACGCTCGCGCAGGTCAAGCGTTCCGAAGAAGGGCTCAGCCAAGGCGTCAGCGGCGAGTCGCCCTTCGCGACGAGCAGTTCGACATCCACGAGCGAAAGCGATACGCCGACCGAGACGATCTCGTTCTGGTGGCAACGAAGTCGCCCGCAAACCGATGAACGATCGGCGAGCAACCTCGTCGGAAAGATGCGAATCGTCCCCGTCTCGCGCCAGAACGCGCTGATGATCCTCGGCCCGCCCGAATACCACGAGTCGATTCTCACCTTCATCGACATGCTCGACAAGCCAGGCAGGCAGGTGCTCATCTCCGCCGTCATCGCTGAGATCACACTCGAAGACGCCACCGCGCTCGGCATCCGGTGGTCCAACTCCAGCGGGATCTTCGGCACAACGGCGATGGACAACCGCGTCGGTGCGACCGGCGATATCGGCATCACACAGAACGATGCGCTCGGCCGGCTCTTCGACACATCCGTCCTCTCTGCGAACGTCGACATCAACATCCTGCTCGACGCCCTCTCACAGCAAACCGCCATCCGAATCCTCAGCGAACCCAGGATATTCACGGGCGACAACCAGGAAGCATCCTTCTTCGATGGGCAAGACATCCCGTTCGTTACCGACACCCAGACGACCGACACGGGCAACATCGTCAGCTCGTTCGACTACCGCGCGGTCGGCATCCAACTCCGCGTTCGGCCTCGCATCACCAACGAGCGCAACGTCGATCTTCGCGTGAACATCGAGCTTTCAAGTATCCGAGAAGGCGAGACGCTCTTCGGCGGATTCATCGTCGATCGGCGTGAAACAACGACGCAACTGATCGTCGCCGACGGCCAAACAGTCGTCATCAGCGGGATCCTTCGCTCACAAGAAGACATCATCAACCGCAAGGTGCCACTGCTCGGCGATCTGCCGCTGATCGGCGCGCTCTTCCGTTCGACGACGCGCAGTACGACGAACACCGAGCTTGTCGCGTTCATCACGCCGATCGTCGTGGAGAACTACGGCGAGGTCGAAGAGCTCAACGAGCCGATGCGCGAGCGCCTCGACGACATGCGGAATGAACTCATGGAGGATGCGCCGCAAGGCCCGGTCGATCAGGATCTTCTGCTGGGTACGCCGGTGAGAGAACCGGAGTAGGCCGATGCGTCGATTCGTGTGGCTGATCGTCGTGCTCGATCTGGCGGGTTGCGTCGTCGATGATTCGCCGCGCGGCGCGGGTGAGCTTGTCGTGCCTGTACCGCAAGGTGTGGTGCAGCCTGCCGTCGGCGCGCGGACTCGCACCGACATCGCGCGGTTCGCGCTGATGCCGCTTGGGACGATTCGTTACGACGGGCAAGTGTTGCCGATCGTCAGCCCCGACGGCAGGCACATCGCATCGCAGACGGGCGGACCCGCGACGTGGCGCGCGCTGCTGGCGAGCGACGGGGCGATCGTGCCGGATACAACACGGATCGAGTTCCATCGACTCACAACCACGGGGATCGAACGCGTCGGCGAAGCCCCGACCGGTCTGTTGCTGGGCCGCAACTGTGATGACCTGGGGTTTCTTGTCGAAGCGGTGCAACCGGACGGATCGCGGTGGATCGGCTCGGTCACGTGGGAGACCGGCGACCTGACGTGGATCGCGCGCGATGAGGCGGTCAATGCGTTCGCGCATCGTGGGCCGAGCGGGCGCATCGCATGGTGCCGTCGGGCAATCGGCGAGGATGGGTTCGACCTGGTGATTCAGCAAGGCGCCGGGCGGTATGTGATTCCCGCAGACAAGGGCAGCTACCTCATGCCCGTGTGGGGAAGCCGGCCGGACCTGCTGTATGTGCTGCGCATCGAGCTGGCCGGTGCGCTCAACGTCCTCGCGCTTCGGCTTGCCGGTGATCTGACGGCGCATGAGGTGATCGCGGCGCAGACGCTCGCATCGCAAGGCGATCCAGCCCACGCGTACCAAGCCTTCGCAGGTTCGCAGGAACCCGCAGGCCAGTACGCTCGCACAAGCGCCGGTCTGCTCCTGTTCCACCCGGTGCAACAGCGCATGGCATGCTTCGACCCGCAGCGCAGCGTCGTGCAACTCGTCGATGCCCAGACCGTCGCCGGTGCGTGGCTGCGTGACGGCAAACTGTTGCTGACAACCACCGACCTACTCCTCTTGCGCGACCTGAAAGCAGAGCAGACCGGCGCGATTGCCTTGCGCAGTCCTTATATCCCTCGCACGACGCCCCACCACGCCATGCCCGTTATCCTCCTCGCCCACCAGAAAAGGGGTCAGGCTACTTTTCCTGGTCACCTCCGCATCGTGCGCCTCGCCTTCGCCGACGACGAATCGCCGTAGCGGAGGAGACGCACCCTCTCATCAACGATGGTGAGCGAGTCGCTGGACTTTTCGGACCCACCTCCCCACAGCAACAAGAAAGCCCCGGAAAGGCTCTTCCTGGGCTTTGGTGTTTGTGGTCGGATCGCGGGCTTACCACGTCACGGGCGGTCGGCCGACCGAGTGGTACGTGAACCCGTGGTCGCGCATTTGTTCGAGGCGGAAGAGGTTCCGCCCGTCGAAGATCACCTTCGCGCGAAGCACCTCGGCGATCCGATCGAAGTCCGGCTGCTTGAACTCATCCCAATCCGTGGAGATGACCAGAGCGTCGCAGTTGGTCAGCGCCTCGTACTGGTCATCAACGATCCGCACATCGGGCAGTTCTTTCTTGGTGTTCTCCGCTGCGACGGGATCGAACGCCCGCACGCTCGCCCCCGCCTCCAGCGCTCGGCTGATCAGCGACAGGGCCGGCGCTTCACGGATGTCATCGGTGTGCGGCTTGAACGCCAGACCCCAGAACGCAAGCGACTTGCCGCGGAGTTGGCCGTGGAAATGCTCGTTGATCTTCTTCCAGAAGCTGTCTCGCTGGTCCTGATTCACATCGTGGACCGCCTGAGCGAGCTTGGTCGGCTGCCCGCTCTTCTTGCCCATGCTGATACACGCGAGCGTGTCCTTGGGGAAGCACGATCCGCCGTAGCCAAGCCCCGGATGCAGGAACTGGTTGCCGATTCGCCGGTCCGAACACATGCCCTCGCGCACGCGGTTGATGTTCGCGCCGTACGCCTCGCAGAGGTTCGCAATCTCGTTGATGAACGAAATCTTCGTGGCGAGCATCGCGTTGGCAGCGTACTTGACCATCTCAGCCGAGAGAATGTCCATGATGAAGATCGGATTGCCCTGACGGACGAACGGCTCGTACAGCTCTCGCATCCGCTCCGCCGCCTCCTCGGTCTCGACGCCGCAGACGACGCGATCGGGCTTGTTGAAGTCGTTGATCGCCGCCCCTTCCTTGAGAAACTCGGGGTTGTCCGCGATGTGGAACGGCAGGCTTGTCTGTGATCGAATGCGATCACGAACGGCGTGGCTCGTTCCCACGGGCACCGTTGACTTGACCACGACCGTCTTGGGCGCAGCGTCCGGGCCGAGCTTCTCGACCATCGCAGCGATGTCGTCAGCCACGGCGAAAACGTACTGCAAGTCCGGGTCGCCATCGGCGCCGGTCGGCGTGCCCACGCAGATGAAGATCATGTCCGCATCGCGGTACGCCTGTTCCTTGTCTGATGTGAAGTGGAGCCTGCCGTGCTGTGTGTTGTACGTGATAAGCTCAGCCAGTCCCGGTTCGTAGATGGGGACTTCGCCGCGGTTGAGCATGTCGATCTTGGACTGATCGATGTCCAGGCAGGTCACGTCGTTGCCGGTGTTGGCAAAGCACGTTCCGGTGACGAGTCCGACGTATCCTGTGCCGACCATCGTGAGCTTCATGGGAGCATGTTCCTTGGTGGGGAGTTGTGGCGGGGTGCCGGGTTTGGGGGGAGGTATCGTATCGGTTTCATCGCGCTTCGGAAGCATCCCTCTCGCTACGACGCGTGCTGCCATCCGGTTCGCAGGAGTGGTGGTTGTCCTTGTATCGGTCCCCGAGGGATGGAACTTCGGCATGTTCCGGCGCTGGCGCTGCGGCATTCCCAGGGGCGGGAGTGTATCTTGCCCGCTTCCCGGACGCATGAGTCGTCCGCCAAGCCCGGCTCCACCTGTGACCAGGAGTGACTCCGCGATGACCGCACCAGCCGTACCGACCGCGACGAAAAGCCCGACGAAGAAGAAGCGTCGCCGGGCTGGGAAGTCCGCCCTCACCGCCAAGACCGCCAACAGACACATCCTGTACGAGGCGTCCGTCCAGTGCGTCGAGGCGGAGATCGACTTTGTGGACCGGACGTACCGCAAGCTGCGTGGTCGGCGGGCGGTCTGGCTGCGCGAGGACTTCTGCGGCACCGCCAACACAAGCTGCGAGTGGATCAAGAGGCGCAAGACCAACTGTGCCGTCGCCGTGGACAACGACGCCGAGCCGCTCGAGTGGGGGCGCATGCACCACGTCAAGCCGCTCGGCGAAGCGTCGGAGCGCATCGACCTCGTGCTGGGCGATGTGCTCACCATCCAGACTCGGCGAACGCACAGCCCGATGGACATCGTGCTCGCCATGAACTTCAGCTACTGGACCTTCCAGGAGCGCGATCTGATGTGCCGCTACTTCCGGCGCGTTCACGCTGCCCTCGCTGATGACGGCCTGTTTATGCTCGATGCCAGCGGCGGACCGGAGTCGCACGAGTTGCGCGAAGAAACGCGCGAGCAGGAAGGCTTCGACTACATCTGGGACCAAGCGAAGTTCAATCCCATCACGCACGAGATGACGTGCTACATCCACTTCGCATTTCCCGACGGCTCGAAGATGCGCCGGGCTTTCACCTACACGTGGCGTCTGTGGTCGCTGCCCGAGATCCGCGAGATCCTCGAAGAGGCGGGATTCAAGAACGCGACCGTGTATTGGGAAGGAACAGATCGCAAGACTGAGGAAGGCAACGGCGTGTTCCGCGCCACGACCAAGGGCGAGCCTTGCCCGTCGTGGATCGCTTACATCGTCGCGGAGAAGTAGCGTCCGTTCGCAAATCGTCGGGAACCTCGCCTTGCCGGCAAGGCTGTGCTATGCGTGTAGTCCGACCGGGTCGATCAAGGCGCCGCAGCGCCATCCTGCTCGGCGTGGAACTGATTCCGCTGCTCAATCGCGCGGTCGAGCAAGGCCTGCACGTCGCTCTCCGCCAGCTCAAGGTCGAAGTGCCAGCGGACATCCGTCCGGAACGGAATCGGCAGGATCATCGCGATGAAATCCAACCCGGGCCATTCCCACGGCGGGGCGTCGGCGCGGGCACCCTCGTGGATCGGTTCGTAGTCATCCAGGGTGAGCCGAACGTCGTACGTGCCGAACTCCTGAAACGGCACATCGACGGGCGTTCGGCCGACCTCCTGATCATTCAGATGCACCAGCGCGCCGGGCGGCTCGCTCGTGATGTGAATCACCCGCTCCAGGCAGCCGGTCATCAAGATCGCAGCAAGGCCGGCAGCGCAGAGTGCTCCCCCTCGGGTCGCGGCGAAACGCAGGTCGGTTCCTTCTCCACGTCGAGCCTCACCCCGCTGGGAAGCACGCTTGGCTGTCACTTCGGTCGCAATCATGCGGGCATGATACGTCGATTCCAGCCTGCCCGCGTCACACGGAAGTGATCGACATCACGGGCACGGCTGGCCGTAGTTCGCAAGCAGCATGCCCAGATCGGACTGATCGGTATCACCATCGCCGTCGATGTCGCCGCCGTCGTCGATCTCGTACGAGGCGAGAAGGATGCCCAGATCCGCCTGATCGACATCGCCATCACCATCGAGATCGCCGGGGATCGTGGGATCAGGATTGAAAATGCCAAAGGCGCCCGGCGTGACAGCACTTGCGGAGGGATCTGAATTCACGGTCAAACGCAGGTAGCAATCATCGGAACTCAACGTTGCGCCGGGTACGGTCCATTGATAGCGCCCGCTGTTGGGGATGTCCGCCGCAACCAACACGAACGGACCGCTCGGGCCTGTCGTTGACAACTCGATCGTTACCGTCGGATTCCCCAGACTATCCGGCACTGCCGCATGCCAGCGCAGGAAGTGCACCGCACCTGCGACAAAGGTCTCGCCGCCGCGCGGGTAGACGTGGAACACTGACGGGGTCGAGGGCGTCGTCGTCTCGACGTAGACGCGCGGACGATTGCGCCAGGCGATGGGCAGGCCGCCGACATACTCCTCCTGCACAACAGCGACATCAGGCAAGCCGTTGTGATCGAGATCGACGCCGGCACGGAAGGCGGCATAGTCGTCGTTGTTGGCGGTGGTGAACGAGGCGAGCTGTGTCCAGTTGCCGGCGCCGTCGCCGCCGTAGACGTCCACGAAACCAGGGCTGCTGTTGCCTGCCCGGAAGAGCACGACGTCGCCATGCCCGTCGAGATCCATATCCGCGATCTGGGCGAAGTCGTAGCCGCCGGGCTGCGGCAGGTTGCCGGTCAGATTGTGCCAGGCGTCGTCTGACTGATAGGCATAGACCTTGACGGCGCCGCTCTTGATGTAGACGAGGTCATCGCGCCCGTCGCCGTTGACATCCCCCAGCGCCACGCGGTACCGCTGCGGGCCGTCAGGCAGGCCGCTGTCGGCGAGGGTGAATCCGCCGGCGCCGTTGCCGAAGTAGACCGTGCCGCTGCCATGCCCGGAGACGAGGTCGGCGTACCCGTCGCCGTTGATCTCACCGAAGACGAGATCCTGATCGGAGTTGCCGCCCAGGAAACCCCAACTCTGCGTCCAGGTTCCATCGCCGTTGTTGAGGTAAACATGCAGCCCGGCGCAGCAGCCGAAGCCGACAGAGCCGACGTCGAGATCGCCGTCGCAATCGACATCGGCGAAGTCCGTGCCGAACATGCCCCACGTCTCACCGTTCGCCGCCAGGCCGTCGTCCCAGGGCGTCCAACTCAAGCCGGAACCATTTCCAAGCGCGACCTCGAGGATCTGGTTGCCGAGATCGACACCCGAATAGTTGTGATGCACGCCGTAGCCGACATCGGCGAAGCCGTCGCCGTTCACATCGCCGATCGCCACGCCCCCGTATCCGAAGTTGCCCGTCTGCCCCAGCGACCATTGACCGGCGCCATCGCCGAACCAGACCATCACACCGTGTTCAGTTGCATTGAAGTAGGGACTGCCGTGATCGCCGACCGAGACGATATCGACGTGGCCGTCGCCGTTGACATCGCTGAGCTCGATTTCGGTTCGGCCGTTCTCCATGTCGGGTTCCTCCAGCCCGATCGACCGTTCGACGTAGCTGAGCTGCGCGAAGGATTGCGATAACAACGAGAGCATCACGAGGGAAGCGAGCAGAAACCGCCAACTGATGTTCGTCTTGTTGTCCATGGTTTGAGCCTTGCTGTGCCGGTGTGAAAAACCTGCACACCGCGACGATTCGCGGTGTGCAGGGTCGTGCGATTCGCTGCAACCTCCGTCCAAGTCATGCGGGCATGATGCGCCGATTCCGGCCTGTCCGCGTCACACAAAGGTGATCGACATCACGGACACGGTTGCCCGTAGAGCGCCAGCAGCATGCCCAGATCGGACTGATCGGTATCGCCATCGCCATCAATGTCGCCGCCGTCGTCGAGCTCATACGAAGCGAGGAGGATCCCTAGATCTTCCTGACCGACAAAGCCGTCGCCGCTGAGATCCTCGGGGCAACCTGAGTCGACTTCATAGATGATGGCGCTGCCGCCCCGGCCCATCTGGTTGGCGTGCACCGACTTGGTGCCGATCGCCACATACCGGCCGTCGCGCGTCATGTCGATCGAGAAGACCGAGCCGGTCGTGTTCACCTCACCGATGAGGTTCATGTCGCGATCGAAGATCATGACTTCCGGATGGGGATCGGGGGTGCGTCCCCACGTGCCGAAGGCGATCACGGTGCCATCCTGGGAGATCTGCGCGCCGTCGACCACATCCTGGTTACTGCCGGTCGACGCGGGGATCACACGGGCGATCTCGGTGCCCGTTGTCAGGTCGATGCTGCGCAGGGTGAGCACTTCGTTGGTGTAGTTGCGGCTTCCCGCACACATGGTGGTGCCGTCCGCGGAGACGGCGATGCCGCCGCCATACCACTGGCTGCCCTCGTACTGGTAGAAGGCGGATGTCCAGCCGGACCCGGTGTCGCGGTATGCACGGCAGTTGAAGCCGCCCGCAGCAGCCACCATGCCGTTACCGGAAATGCGGTGGAATCCTCCCTGCCCGCTCACGGAGAAGGAGAACAGTTGCGTCAGGCCGGCGGTCTCGATGACGCGGGCCGTGTCCTGGGTGGTGAGCACCGCTCGTGATCCGTCCAGGCTCAGATCAACGCCGGTGATCGTCGTGTCGGTGATGAGCGTCGTGTTCAGTTCGGCGCCGGTGCCTCCGTCGAGCACGACGATCTGCGCGGTCCACGGCGATGCTCCGTTGTACGAGCCCACCACGACGATGCTGCCATCCGCAGCGACATCGACGTTGCGGATGCCGGCGTTGGGATACGCAGCATCAACGGTGTATGTCCACACCGGCGTGGCGCCGCCCGCCGTGGTGAAGCCGTAGACGTACAGCCCGCCGCTCGTGTCCTTCCAAAGCACGGCACAGAGCGAGACATCCTCAGCAGATGCTACAGCAACAAAGTCTTGGGGGTTGACTGGGAAGTACTCAAACACCGGCGTGCCGGCTCCGGTCGTCTGATGGGCCGCCATGCGCTCGTAGTTCAGATTCCACCCCACCCATGTTTCATCCGTGGTGTCGGCGACGACGATGCTCTCGCAGATCGAGTCGACATCATCGGACTGCCAGACAACGCCTTGACGAAGCAGGTTCGGCTGATCGGGGTCGGTGGGCAGCGAACTCACCGTCGTTTCAGTGTAAGCGCCGTCAACATCGATCTGCTGGATCTGTTGACTGGCCAGTGTATCTGCTGCGTGTGCCTGCCCGATCGCAGCCAACAGGCCGGCGACGGCAACGGTTGTGAAAACGCTCGTTCGCATGTGTCTCTTCCCTTTGTTTGTGGCTGCAGCAAGGCAGCCAGCCCAAGTGTGTTCGTGTTCCGTGAACAGCGCATGCACCGCACCTTCACGGTACAACGCCCACGGCAAGGAAGCCCGCTTCCTAAACATACACCGGCGCGGGGCCAGCGCCGCATGTTTTTGGCAGACATGTCGCCAAGATGACGCGGCGCGAAATCCATGTCATGTATGCTGTTCGTCCGATAACCACAAGTGACGGAGAGGTTGGAAAGGCCGAGTCGGACCAAGAGGGATGACTGCAGGTCGTGCTCATGACGCGGGCTTCTTAGCCCGGATGATCAGCCGCTTGGCCTGATCGTCATAGGGTGCGCCTTCGAGGTCGCCGAAGCAGGTCACATCTTCGAAGCCGACCGATTCGAGCAACGCCCGCAACTCGACGGCTGAGTAGATCCGGTGCTCGATCGTGTGCTGGAATCGCCCCTCGTTCATGAAGGCGGTCCACGTGGATCGCACCCAACTCCAATCCTCGAGCACCTCGGTTTCCTGCAGGAAGATCGTGCCATCCTCCTCACGGTCGAACCGGCGAGGCTCGAAGATCCGCGCGAGCACTTCCTTGCTCATCATCTCCATGAGCAGCCTCCCGCCGGGACGGAGCGACGCGAAAAAGTTTCCCGCCACACGACGATCATCGTCAGCGTCACGGAAGTAGCCGAACGATGTGAACATGTTGATGACGGCATCGCACAACCGCTCAGCACGGAAACCGCGCATGTCTGCCTGATGAAACTCGATGTCGAGACCCGCATCGGCTGCAGTGGCGCGCGCCCGCTCGACGTACAACTCTGTGAGATCGACGCCCATCACCGTCATCCCGCGCCGGGCGAGTTCCATGCTGTGTCGTCCAGGCCCGCAAGGCATGTCAAGCACACGCGACCCGGGCCGAAGCGCGCACAACTCGACAATGCGATCGACCTCGCCCGGCGTGCTCTCCATGCGCGTCGGTCCGAACATGAAGCGTGCGGTATCGCGCCAGAACTGCTCGTTTGTGAACCAGTCAGCCATCGTGATCGCCTCGCAGCACTTTACCCTTGGTGCACACACCGGGAGCTAGATGCGTGTCTTCGGGGCGTTCACGGTGATGGTGGGTGTCGTGGGTCCGCCGGAGGCGGATTTCGCTTCGCTCAAGGTCGTGGGGGTTCGGTCGTCGAACTCATCGCCGCGGAAGAGTGAGCCGAGGTACACGTTGCGCACATCCTGATTGTTGATCAGCTCCTTGGGCGTACCCTCCGCGAAGATCCTGCCCTGATCGATGATGTACGCCCGGTCGCAGACGCGCAGCGTCTGGTGGACGTTGTGATCGGTGATGAGGATGGCGATGTTCTGATTGTCGCGCAACGCCCGGATCTCATCATGGAGGTTCTCGACGGTGCGCGGATCGACGCCTGAGAACGGCTCGTCGAGGAGGATGAGCTTCGGGTCGGTGACGAGCGCGCGTGCGATTTCGAGTTTTCGCCGTTCACCGCCGGAGAGCGTGCGGGCAGGCTGCTTGCGCGTCTTGACCAGGTCGAACTGTTCGAGGAGTTCTTCCAGGCGCCGTCGCCGGTCGGCCCGCGACATCGGCTGGGTCTGGAGAATCGTGAGCAGGTTCTGCTCGACGGTCAGCCGTTGGAAGATGCTCGGCTCCTGGCTGAGATAGCCCATCCCCAGGCGTGCCCGCTGATACATGGCGAGCTTGCTGACGTCTCTGCCGTGGAACATGACCCCGCCGGACTTGGAATCCGGATCGATCATGCCGATCGTGATGCGGAAGCTGGTGGTCTTGCCCGCCCCGTTCCGCCCGAGCAGGCCGACGATCTCGCCCCCATCGACTGTGAAGGAGACGTCATCGACGACGCATCGGCCGGCGTAGGTCTTCCGCAGCTTGGAGACGGTGAGCAGAGGCATGGGACGATTGTAACGAGCCTCACCGGATTTGGATGCACCCGCCGGTGCCGATCTTCCAAACAGAAGGCTGACAAATGGGGTGTCGGCGGGTATTGTGGGTGGCATGGCGCAGCGGCGGTTTCACTACGATCGGGCCTTTGAGGCGTATCTGCGGTCGCGACGTGTGCCCTACGTCGCGGTGGATGAAGCGAAAAAAGCGCTCCTGCCCGACGGCAGAACGCGGACGAACCTCAAATCCTTCGACTTCGTGATCTACGGCCAGGGGCGAAACCTCATCGTCGATGTCAAGGGACGCAAGTGCGCTTCCCGCCAGATGCGCAGCGGAACCGGCAGGCTCGACAACTGGGTGACGCGCGATGATGTCGAGAGCCTCGCCGAGTGGGAACGGCTCTTCGGCGACGGGTTCGCCGCCTTGTTCGTCTTCCTCTACTGGTGCGTCGATCAGCCTCCGGATGGGCTTTTCCAAGAGGTCTTCCAGGATCAGGGACGGTGGTACGCCGTTCGAGCGGTGGGACTGCCCGAGTACACAGCCCACATGCGAACCCGCAGCGAGCGCTGGAAAACCGTCCACGTCCCATCGAAGGTATTCGAAACGATCAGCCACCCGTTCTGCCCGTCCGCGGCAGGGGGATGCATCGGAGAAGCGCAATGTGATCCGTCGGCATTGCAGCCGCTGTGATCGACGGTATCCTGCACACATGCGAGTACTGCATCCGCGAACTTGGCTGGCGTCCCTGGGCGCCCTCGTGATGACCGCGACGGCCCACGCACAGGAATACCACAATTTCCAAGCACCGTCGCCCAACGCCTCGGTCACGCCGAAGGTCTGGATCACCTACGCGATCCTCCTCGTGCTGGCCGGTGCGGTCATTGGGATCAGTCTGACGCCGTCCAAACGCGGCCACCAGGATTGATTCACCGGCGCGGTCGGCAACACCGTGTCGTTCCGCGCGCCACAAGCTCTGGAGTCACATGATGAAACGGACTCGAATCAGCGGTCTGGTTGTTCTGAACGTCGCGCTGCTCGTGGTGCTGGCGTTCGTCTCTCTCTCGCCGCCCGCACAGGCGCAGGGCGCTCGCCGGCCGGGAGATTACCTCATCGTCGGAGGCGCCATGAAGGGCGAAACCTCCAACGCGATCTACGTCCTGGACACCGCGAACCTTGAGGTCATCGGCCTGGTCTTTGACCGAAGCGGAAACCGCATACCCAAGGCGATCTGGCACGATGTGAAACAGGATCTGGAACGCGGCGCGTCACGCTGACCGCTCGCACGATCTGTTCACATCACCAACACCACAACGATCTCCTACGGACACACGACGATGCAAACCCCCACGACACCCAAGACCCCTTCGACGACCGAGGCAGGCAGTTCAGTTCACCGCCGAGCGCCGATCGACACACCCACAGCCATCCTCTGGGCCTGTGCTTTTCTGCTCACAGCCCTGATTGTCACCCGATTCGGCGCCATTTCCCCAAACTCGGTGTACGCCGAGATGACTGCTGACGCCGCTGCGGGCCTGAGCCTGCTCACGACCAGCGATGGCAGCAGCGACGAATTCGTCGCCATCCTCGACAGCCCCACCCAGCAGCTCTACGTGTACAACGTCACGATGCGCGACGGGTTCGAGCTCGTCGGCCGCATCGAGCTGGCTGAAGCGTTCGAGACCGGCAGAAAAGCGGGCCAGTAGCCGCCGCAGATCTGTGATGCACAATCCACCTGGACTGTCGCGCGAGCCCGGCTCGACACGACCCGGCCGATGTGGGGGTCGTGGGAGTCGTGGGGGTTCGGCGAATCCGACCTTGCACAGGGTGCAGTCCTCGCCTACGGTAGCGGTGCTCGTCGTCGTCATCGCACTGCGTGACGACGCGACTCTTCGCATCCGGAGCCGGTCGCAGCCAGGCGGCGAACCGGTCATAAAAACCTGAGCCTGGCGACAACGCGGAGGTACGCGCACCGATCGGGTGTGTCTCTGCGCATGCGAAGAGGATCGAGATGTCCATCATCCCGCTGCCGCAGTTTGAAACGGATGTGTCCCGGTATCGAGAGCAGCTCGCCGAGAGCGCCGGTCGGCTGAGCACGATCACGGTGCGCTACGGCAAGATGCGCATCGTCGCGGAACTGCCGTACCGGGGCGATACCCTTCCCGTGTATGGCTGCAAGCTCGTGTTGCGGACGCGGCGCGGCACGGAGATGGGGACGATGCTCACCGCGGTATGTGATGGGGGCGATGGGGGTGATGGGTCCGCTGAAGGTCCGCCACGGACGGACTTCGCTCAAGGTGATGAGGGTGACGGACTGATGTGCGGAGGTGTGCCGTGCAGGTCGGCTGTGCGTGCGTACGTCGAGAACTCGGGAGGCAAGGACTACCCGTTCACCGAGCGAGGCGATGTGCTCCGCATGGCGACGGCTGAGGATCTGCAGCGTCAGACGGAGATCGAATCTCGCGCGCCGGCGCTCATCAAGGATGCCAGGGAGCGAGTACGGCAGCACAAGCTGTCCATGAAGATCGTCGACGTCGAGCCGATCCTCGGCGGAGAATTGCTCACGTTCTATTTCCTGGCGGAGGATCGCGTGGACTTCCGCAGCCTAGTGGGTGAGCTTGCGTCGGCGCACCACGCGCGCATCGAGCTACGCCAGGTCGGGGCGCGTGACGAGGCGAGGCTTGTCGCGGATTACGAAAAGTGCGGCCAGGAGTGTTGCTGTCGTCAGTTTCTCAAGGTGCTCAGGCCGGTGAGCATGCGGGCGGCGAAGATGCAGAAGGCCACGCTCGACCCCGTGAAGATCTCCGGTCGGTGCGGCCGACTCATGTGCTGCCTGCGCTACGAACAGCAGACCTACGATGCGCTCCGTAAACTGCTGCCGCACAGGAAGACGCGTGTCGGTACGCCCGATGGGCCTGGCATCGTGCTCAGCACGCAGGTTCTCACGCAACTCGTGCAGGTCGAGCTGGAGGCGAACAAGCAGCGCATCGCGGTGTCAGTTGCGGATCTGTGCGATCCGGATGCATGCCCGGTTCCAGCCCCGCTCGTCATGCCCGAGCCGATGGCAGGCGGACCGGGCGAATCACCGCGCCGAAAACGACGCCGCAAGCGAGGCGGCAAACGCTCACGCCCAGCAGGTGATCAGCCGACCGAGCGCGACCGCACCGGCGCTGCGCCAACCCCTGCGGACGAATCAGGCGCACCGGATCAGGCGGTAACCGGCGCAGCGGAATCCGCGGGCACCACCAAGCGCCGACGACGGCGACGAAAACGAAGCACATCAAACCGGTCCGGTATCGCACCATCGGCGGATCGGACGGAGAGCGCGCCCGTGCAGGACGGCTTACCGGGTCGGACCGGCGACAAAAAACGCCGACGACGTCGCAAGAACCGTGGCGACCGACCACAGCACCCTGCGGGAGGACATGGCGCGGCGCCGGGCGGTTCCGGCTCAGACGCCCCGTCCGGGGACTGACGATGACCTGATGCTCGGTCGATACGCAGGCAACTGACGCCAAGCCTCAGGGCAGTCAGTATGGTGACACCCATGACGACGACGAAAACGACGCGCCCAGCCCAGACACAACCCCCCGAAGCCGAGAGTATCAAGGAGACACTCCAGTCCATCCTGATCGCCTTCGTGCTCGCCTTCGTCTTCCGATCTTTTGTCGTGGAAGCGTTCGTGATCCCGACCGGCTCGATGGCTCCGACGCTGCTCGGCCAGCACATCCGCTTCCAAAGCCCGGCGAGCGGGTTCAATTTCACCGTCAATCCAAAGGACTACGGCCCCGGCGAAGTGCCCAAGTCGCGGCAGTCGATCACGTCGCAGAACCCCGTGTTGGACCCGATGTCCGGCGCGGGGCTCGTCGCCCGACATGTGCCGACACGTTCCGGCGATCGAATCCTCGTTCTGAAATATATCTACTCGCTTTTCGAACCGGAGCGATTCGACGTTGTCGTCTTCAAGAACCCGACCGACCCGCCGCAGAACTTCATCAAGAGGCTCATCGGCCTGCCCAACGAGGATATCTGGCTGGTCGACGGCGATGTCTTCGTGCGCAAGCCCGACCATGCCGACCCGGACCAGCGCGGCTGGCATGTGCAACGCAAGCCCATCCACATTCAGCGCGACGTCTGGCAGCCCGTTTACTACAGCCAACACCATCCCATCGACTCGGCATTCGTCGCCGCCGCCGAGTTCGAGCCTCGCTGGAAGGCGCACAGCGGAGACTGGGAGATCGAAGGGCGAACCACATTCGCCTGCGCATCGAGCGATGCGGCAACCATCACGTTCGATCCGGCCGACGAAATCACGGACTACACAGCCTTCGATCAGACATCCCCGGCATATGAAAATCCCAGGCGTAAGGCACTCCTCAACGTGTCGGATGTGCGAATCGCTGCGGGGATTCGACCGGAACAAGATGGACTCAAGACGACCATTTCGCTTGCAGCACGCGCTCACGTCTTCGAGGCGGTCATCGCTGACGACACCGCCACGCTGCGAATGCGACCGGAGGATTCGACGGAGTGGCACGTGCTGGATACCGCGAATGTCCGTTTCGGTCGTCCGGGACGCGTGACCAACGTCGAGTTCTGGCACGTCGATCAGAGCGTCTCGTTGTGGATCGGAGGCGAGCGAGTCGCATACGGCGAGTACGACTGGAGCCCCGAGCAACGCTTCGCAAACTCAACCAACATGACGTTCGAGGACATCGTGGATCATGAGCGCACGCTCCGAGTGCCCAACGCGATGCTTCGGCACGAGGCCCGGCCGATCCCTTGCGCCATCTCATGGTCGTTCGCAGGCTCGCCGGTCGTGCTGTCGAGGGTCGATGTGGATCGGGACCTTCACTACCGCCCGACCAGCTACAACAGCGGCACGGGAAAACCGGCGCTCGCGACGCACCCGAAGTCCATCGCCCACCTCGGCTCGGATCAGTTCTTCGTCCTCGGCGACAACAGCGCGCTGAGCAGCGACGCTCGCGTGTGGAGTCCTCCCGATCCATGGGTGGCCCACCGCATCGACCCCGGGCAGGGCGTCGTACATCGCAAACTCATGCTCGGAAAAGCCTTCTTCGTGTACTGGCCATCAATGCAGCCCCTGCGCGCCGGTGGGCGGCTCTTCATCCCGGACTTCGGGCGCATGCGGTTTATCCGATAGATCACAGCGCAAGACCCGTGACATCGACCCACTCCATCGTGCTCGCCATCGAAACGTCCAGCCGGGATGCCAGCGTCGCATTGCGGACGGCCGACGGCTCGATCATCTCCGAGACGCTCGCCCCGGCGCATCGACATGACGACGCGCTCATGCCCGCAATCGAACGACTGTGCAGGCAAGCACATGTCCAGCCTGATGATCTGAATGTGATCGGCGTGTCCATCGGGCCGGGCGGATTCACCGGACTGCGGGTCGGCGTGATTACCGCGAAGGTGCTTGCGGAGACGATCGGTTGCGACCTGGTCGCCGTGCCGACAGCTGCGGTGGTGGCGGCGTCGGTGAACGCGGGCTGGCCGGGCGCGGACATCTTGGTCTGCCTCGCCTGCAAGCGGTCGAGTGTGTGGGTGCAGCGGTTCACATGGGAGGATGGAGCCTGGCGCGAACGCGGAGCCGGCGCCGCTGCCGTTGCAGCCGAACTACCGATCAACGATGTGATGTGTGTCGTCGCCGACGATCACCTCCCAAGTGAGGCTTCGGATGTATGTCGTGCACATGGCATCTCAATCAGGCAACCGGTCTTTGATGCACAAGCGTGTCTTGCGCTGACCATATCGCTTCACACAGCAGGCAAGCTCGTGGATCCACATCTGTTGACGCCTCTGTATGCGCGTGAGCCTGAGGCCGTGACGCTCTGGCGTGCCCGCAGCCGCAACGAACGACGATCAGGCTGTTGAGGAACCTTTGACGTTGCGGATTCATAGCTTCTCTTCATGACCATAACGACCAACTGCTGTGACGCGCATCCCGTTCCTGAAAGCACAGGTATGACAGATGGCTGACGTTCTCGGAGTTTTCGTCGTCGGATTGATGGCCGGCACGCTCGGCGGCCTGCTCGGAATCGGCGGCGGGATCATCCTCATGCCGTTTCTCCGGTTCTATCTTGATCTGCCACCCGCATACGCGGCAGGCACGTGCATTGTGGCGGTGTTCTGCACGACGCTGTCGGGGAGCCTTCGGCATTACAAGCTCGGGCATGTCGATCTCAGGTCGATTGTCCCGATCATCACAACAGGTGCTCTCACCACGGCCGTCTTCTCATTCGCGTTCCTATGGTTGGCAAAACACGACCGCTACTTGGATCTCGGAACCGGCCTCGTGTTCTCATTGATCGCAACTCGCATGATTGTCGCGGGACTCTTCGACATCACCGGCAGCAAGGCGGAGCGAGTCAGCACAAGTCGGGTACACGCCCCACTGCTGCACAAGCTGGCCATCGGGACGGCCGGCGGCGTGTTGCCGGGTCTGCTTGGAATCGGGACCGGCGGGATCATGGTCCCGGCATTCACGCTGATCCTCAAGGCGCCGATCAAAACGGCTATTGGCTGTTCCTTGGCCTGCTTCTCCGCGAATGCCTTGGTCAGCGCTACATGCAAGTGCGCCCAGGGCTTCGTCAGCTTCACCGTCGCCGGCCCTGCGTGTGCGGGAACACTCTTGGGGGCATACCTCGGCGCGACCTTGAACCGCAAGTTCCCGTCGGCAGCGCTGAAGATACTATTCGGCGCCGTCTTTGCGTATGTCTCATTGAAATTCGTCCTATCATCCGCCGGAATTCGAATATGAACGCGGCAAGTCCGACATGCGCCCTGGAAGCAGCCGGAGTCAAGCTGGCTCAGATCGTCGCCGAAAAAGGCCTGCTTGACGTCGAGGCAACCGTCTCGGTGGCGGCGCTGACCGCCGAGCAGGCGATCGGCCATCCAACCCGACGGGACTTCCCCATCATCACAGGTGAGGAACAACTCATCGAGGCGACCGTCAACGGCGCTAAGGGCCATGCCTTCACCGACTCGCCGCGCGAGTTCACCGGCACACTGCGGAACGTGATGGCCCTACCGCTTTCATCGAATCAGAATCGCGCTGTCTTTGTTGCCGTGCTCAACGCGACGATGCGGTCGCTCGGTATGCTCAGCGCAAGCCTGCACTGCCGCGATGATGATCCGGAGAAATGCGCAAAAGAACTGGCCCGCCGCGTCCATGAGCAATGGGGCGTCGTCACCGTCGGCCTCATCGGATTAAACCCAGCCATTGCGGAGATGTTGGTCACTACCTTTGGGGCTGACAATGTTCGGATCGCCGACTTGAATCCAAAGAACATCCAGGCTGTGAAGTTCGGCGTCACCATCTGGGACGGAGCAACACAGACAGAGGAGCTGATACGTCAATCGCGCGTCGTCGTTGTCACCGGCACGACATTGGTCAATGATACATTCGATGACATCTGGAACATGATACGGACACACCACACTGCGTATCTGATCTATGGCGTGACCGCAGCCGGTGTATGCGAGCTATTCGGTTGGGACAGGATATGTCCCTATGCCCGGAATGAACTTGAATCACCATCGGGCTCGCTTGCTCCTTGAACTCTGTTGGATTGGCCTGCCCCCGTTTTATGTACCAGCCGCTATGAGAGTCTGAGCAGGGTAACGGGTTGACGCTGCGAACTTCGCCGGGGGAACGTACCCCAGCGATGAATGCGGCCAACGATGGTTGTATTCATTCTTCCACCTCGCAGCATGATCCTTCGCATCACGCAGATCCAGGAACACTTCAACGTTCAACAACTCATCACGCAATCGGCTGTTGAACGACTCGGCGTAGCCATTCTCCCACGGCGATCCGGGCTCGATGTAGAGCGTTTCCACCCCGGCACATCCCAGGTACGACTTGATCGCATTGGCGATGACCTCCGGGCCGTTGTCTGAACGAATGTGCCTCGGCACGCCGCGGATCAGGAACAGCTCCGCCAGCAGATCAATCACCTCGCGTGACGTGAGCGAACGCTCAACCTCCAGCACCAGGCACTCGCGCGTGAACTCATCAACAATGCTCAGCCACTTCAGCGGCCGACCACGCTCATCACTGTCGTGGATGAAGTCCCAGCACCATACATCATCCTTGTGCTCAGCCTTGCGCCTGACGATCGAGTTCTTGCTGCACCCCAGATGACGCTTCTTGTGCTGCTTTTGAGGCACTTGGAACTGCTCCTGCTTCCACAGACGATGCACTCGCTTGCGGTTCACACGCCAACCTTCCAGACACAACAACGCCCAGATTCTGCGGTAGCCGTACCGTGGATGCTCGCGAACCAGTTCATGCATGCACTTCACCAAACGCTTCTCCTCATCACTGGGACGTATCGATTCATACCGTTGCGTCGAACGAGGCTGATCCATCACCCGGCACGCACGGCGCTGCGAGACGGTGAGCACGACATGCTGCACGCGTCGCGTCGTCTCACGCCGACGGGCCGGGTTCATGCCTTTCCCAGGAAGTCCACCGCCTCCCGGATGATCTGCTTGTCCAGCGTCAACTCCGCCACCGCTCTCTTCAGCCGCGTATTCTCCTGTTCGAGTTCCTTCAACCGCTTCGCTTCCTTGGCCTTCATGCCCCAGTACTGATTCCGCCAACGATGGAAGGTCTGCTCGCTGATCTCCAGCCGCTGCACGACCTGGTGGCCTGCTCCCTGAAATCTGATCCAGTTGTTATGAGAGTCACCACGGCCCCGGCGAGGGGCGAGGAGACTCTCGATCATGAAACAAAAACGACACAGCCCGTAACCCCTTGTGATTCACTGCGTTATGCGTTCCCGTGCGAGCCGATGCGACGCGATGCGCCAAAGCCACCGGGCGGACTCGAACCGCCGACCTACGGTTTACAAAACCGTTGCTCTGCCAACTGAGCTACGGTGGCACCAACGGCAGAATAGAAACACGCGACCACGCGGGCAAACCATCATGCGTTCACAGCCGTCGTGGGGTCGTGGGTCCGCCAAGGGCGGATTCCGGTGCGCTCAAGGTGCCGGGGCTGTGGAGGTTCGCTTGATGGCCACAGCGAGCAGCGTGATGTCGGCGGGATTGACGCCTTCGAGTCGGCCAGCTTGGCCGAGCGTGGCTGGGCGGTAGCGGGCGAGCGCGGCGCGGGCTTCAGTACGCAGGCCGGTCACATGGTCGTAGTCGAGCGAAACGGGGAGCCGCCAACGCTCCATCTCGCGGTGCTTCTTGATCTGGGCGTGCTGCTTGACGAGATACCCCTCGTACTGGCAATCGACGACGGCGGTGAAGAGGGCGCGACGCTCCGGCGTCTGCGCAGCTCCCCGGTGGTGTGCGATGCCGAGCGCCGCGGCGACGGTGTCGATGTCGAATCCGCGATGGTGGATCAGCGACCGCAACGGGACGCTGTCGATTCGCAGGTCGGCGAGCTTGCGCGTGCAATGGTCGAGCAGATCGCGTCGTTTCTGATACCGCGCCCAACGCATGTCGCTGACAAGTCCGAGCCTGCGCGCCCAGGGCGTCAGTCGGTCGGCGGCGTTGTCCGCACGAAGCAGCAGCCGATGCTCCGCACGGCTGGTGAACATGCGGTACGGTTCGATAGGATTCTTGAGTACCAGGTCATCAAGCATGACGCCGATGTACGCCTGATCCCGACCGAGCGTGACGAGCGGCTCGCCGCGCGTGAAGCGGACGGCATTGAGTCCCGCGATGAGGCCTTGCCCTGCCGCCTCTTCGTACCCGCTCGTGCCGTTAATCTGTCCCGCGAGGAACAGGCCTTCGATCAGCTTGGTCATGCAGGTCGAGTCGATCTGATGCGTTCGGACGACGTCGTACTCGATCGCGTAGCCGTAGCGGAGGATCTCGGCGCGAGCACAACCCGCCATGTTGCGCACGATTGCATCCTGCACGTCGGCGGGGAGGGAGGTGGAGATGCCGTTGCAGTAGATCCAGTCGTCGCGAAGGGATTCGGGTTCGAGGAAGACGTGGTGGGACTGACGATCAGGGAATCGAACGACTTTGTCTTCGATGGAAGGGCAGTATCGCGGGCCTGTCGTCTCGATCTGGCCCGTGTACATCGGCGCGCGGTCGAGGTTGGCGCGGATGAGGTCGTGGATGCGGGCGTTGGTGGCGGCGGCTCGGCATTCGACCTGCTCGATGAATGGGAAGGATGCGGGATCGGTGAGGTCGCTGAAGGGGGTCGGCTCGGAGTCGCCGAACTGAGGCTCAAGCGCATCCCAGTCGATCGTGGAGCGTCGCAGGCGTGGCGGCGTGCCGGTCTTGAGCCTGCCGAGGTCGAAGCCGAGGTTCCGGAGCGAATCGCTGATGGGGATGGCGGCATCTTCGCCGTGACGTCCGCCGGGGGTTTGGCGGTGGCCCGTGTGCATCAGGCCGCGCATGAAGGTGCCGGTCGTGAGGACGACCGCAGAGGCGTCAAGTCGCTGCTGCTCACCGCCGGTGTTGGTGAACATGATGCCCCGGACCCGCTCGTCGCTCACGAGGATGTCATCGCATCGGCCGGTGTGGATCGTGATCTCAGATCGTGAGGCAAGGAGTCGGCGGATGTGCTCGGCGTAGGCGTGTTTGTCGCATTGAGCGCGCGGGCCGTGCACCGCTGCGCCTTTGCTGGTGTTGAGGATGCGGAATTGGATGCCCGCAGCGTCGGCAGCGAGCGCCATAAGTCCGCCCAGGGCATCGACTTCGCGGACTATCTGGCCTTTTGCGAGGCCGCCGATCGCGGGGTTGCAGGACATGACGCCGATCGTGGCTGGGTCGAGCGTGATGAGCGCGACGCAAGCCCCGAGGTTCGCACCGGCCCAAGCAGCCTCAGCGCCGGCGTGCCCCGCGCCGATGACGATGATGTCGTAGTGTGGTCCGGTCACATGGCCAGGATAGCGGGGCGCTGGGAGGTGCGGTCCGCCGGAGGTCCGCCACAGGCAGACTTCGCTCAAGGTCGTGGGTCCGCCGTTGGCGGATTTCGTCCGCCACGGCGGACTTAAGGTCGTGGGGGTTGGAGGTCGCAGCAGCAAACTGCGGCGGCTTTGGCGCAGAAAAAAAAGTCACGAGTCCGTTTCCGGGCTCGTGACTTCTGCCACACAAGGTACTACGAGAGCATCATCTCTCATCTCCCTCGCGTGTGTCGGACGGGTGGCCAATCCATCTCGTTTGCACCAGGACCTTCCCAAGACCTGACGCCAATGACGTGTCTCCTGCCGTGAGCCAGACGGCAGCCTCCAAATCCCCGGACGATGGTGAGTCACCAAACCACACCACCGTGACGTGTCCATCCCGACATTCCAGGATGACCTCTCTCAGTCCTCCTCTGCGGGCAGGACCGCTTCCACTCCTACCGGTGACAATCATACCCCACGATTACGCGGAGGCGACCGCAAATCCGACAGGTTTTGAGCATCTTTCCGGATCTGTGCGAACGGCCCATGCGTAGTAACCCAATTCGGCCTCACGAATCCTTGCCCATTTTTACAGGCTTGCCGATCCGGATTCGTCATTCGGGGGCGTCAAGCGTGCAGCCCAACGCATCTTCTGAAGCAGCGTTTTCCAATACGACCCTCCCGGATTGCGGACAAGTCGGACGGCCGTGGGGTATCGCGCTATCGTGATACGCTCGCCCGTCTGGAGTATGTGGTGGATCTGGCCGTCGAGAACCAGCGATGTGCCCGGGTTAGTGGCGCGCAGCTCCAACTCGATTCCGTGGTCGGCGTGGACGACGACGGGACGTGTGGCGAGCGAATGCGCAGCCAACGGCGTGATCGTGATCGCGCTCACAGCGGGTGAGACGATCGGGCCGCCCGCCGAGACGTTGTAGGCCGTCGTGCCGATCGGCGTGGAGATGATCACGCCGTCGCCCGTGAGGACAGGCCCCGGCTCGCCGTCGATGCGGAGGGCGATGTCGATCATGCGGAACGGTCGACCGGCTGTGATGACGCAGTCGTTCAGGGCTGTGCCGCAGAACTTCGGATGCGAATCGAGCGGGGGGTGCACAGTGGCTTCGATGGCCATCAGCTCGCTGGTGGGGAGCGTCTTGCGGTTGAACAGGTCCGACCCGTGCTCGTAGAGCGTCTCGGTGTCGAATTCCGCGAGGAAACCGAGCTTGCCGAAGTTCACGCCGAGGATCGGCAGCTCGTGATCGACGAACCTGCGTGCCCATGCCAGGAGTGTGCCGTCACCGCCGAGGACCAGAAGCATGTCCGCCCCGTGTGAGTCAAGGTCGTCGTCGATGTTGGCCTGCGTCAGTTCGCCGACAACGCGGACGTTGTTGGCAGAGAGGAACGCCCGGATCTCAGGCAGTGCGGTACGGACATCGCGACTGGCATCGTTGATGAGGATCAGGATGCGGTGAGACATGGGCGCATTGTACTGCGGGAGGCGGGGGTCAGGCGAGCGATGCCGGACCTGCCGACGGACGCAGCGTATCGGACCGTCGAATCGACGAAACATGTTGCACGCGGCCAGTGCGAATTCGAGACTTGCACCCGGCGGCCGTTGGATCGGCTGGGGATGTGGCACAGGGAGGGGCGGCGTGGTATCCATCACAGGCAGCAACGGAATGCAGGCGCTGCACGCGCATCAGGCGAACATGGTCGAGCTGGGCAACTCGCTTCGTCATCTCGCCACCGGGCAGCGCATCACGCGCGCAGCGGACGACCCCGCAGGCATGGTCAGCGCCGAGCAACTCAAGGCGGCGATCGCGGTCCTCGAAGCGGAGTCACGATCAGCCGAGCGATCACAGCACATCGCAGCCTCAGCCGACGCGGCGCTTGGCGAGATCTCCGATCGGCTCGTCGATTTGCGAGGCCTGGCAGTGGCGAATGCGAACACCGGCGCCATGTCCGATGCCGAACGTGAAGCCAACCAGATCGAGATGGATGCGATCATCCAGTCGGTCAACCGCATCGCAGGCTCAGCTATGTTCAACGGTGAAAAGCTACTCGACGGCGAACTCGCGCTGAGCGTCGCCAGCGATTCGCTAGTCATCGACGAAGTGTCAGCATCAGTGCTCGGCACGCTGACCGAGGATGGCGACATCGATGTGAGCCTGGCGGACCTCGCTACCGGAGGTCGTCACGTCGGCGATGACGCGATTGCAGGCGACGTGGTCGAAGCGGCGGCGCAGCAGGTTAGCACGATGCGAGGCAGGCTCGGCGCGTTCCAGAGCAACGCGATCCAGTCGCACATCCGCAGTGCGGGCGTCGCGCTCACCAACACGTACTCCGCCTTCTCGCAGGTCAGCGACACCGACTTTGCAGCCGAGACGGCACGGCTGGCACGTGCTGAGACGTTGCAGCGAACGTCGCTGATGGTCCTCGCCGAAGCGAACGACACGCACCGCCAAACCGTCCTGGGCCTGCTCGGATAGGCAGGGAGCATGCGCATCAGCCGGGCCGCGACGATTTGTGGGGGTTCGTGGGGGTTCGTGGGGGTTCGCACCAGTGTGGACATCCAACGATTCGCGACCGGATCGTGCGCACGGATTCACAGAAAGTGTGTTATCGGACTACAGTTTTGAGCGAGTTTTGGCCGGTTTCGGGTCGTTTCGGCGCATTTTCGATCAGTTTCGGCGCGTTTGGGGTCGGTTTTGAGCGACATTTCGAGGCTCGATCGGCATCGCGCGCGC
>JAGLTS010000025.1 GCA_023135165.1 Phycisphaerales bacterium
AGATTCGCGACCTGGAGACCGCCGAGGCCGCCATACAAGCGTCCCTGACGGGGCACTTGGTCTTCTCCACGCTCCACACCAACGATGCGGTCGGCACGGTCACGCGGCTGCTTGAACTGGGCGTCGAGCGGTATTTAGTCTGTGCATCTTTATCCGCGATCCTCGCGCAGCGACTGGTGCGGATGACGCATCGCGCGTGTGTGGGGCAGGGTTGCGATGGGTGCCTCGGCTCGGGGTTTCTTGGTCGAACCGGGTTGTACGAACTCTGTGTGGTCACGAGCACTCTGCGCGAACTGATCATGGGCGGGGCGTCGTCGCAGCGGCTGCTGACCGCGGCGCGTGAGAGCGGAATGCGACCGCTCTCGGATGAGGGCGAGCGTCTGATCGATGGTGGGATCACGAGTCGCGTGGAAATCGAGCGCGTCGTGCGAGGAG
Organism: Phycisphaerales bacterium; assembly: GCA_023135165.1. GTDB lineage: Bacteria > Planctomycetota > Phycisphaerae > Phycisphaerales > JAGLTS01 > JAGLTS01. Next base: position 436 of record JAGLTS010000025.1, read on the forward strand.
GTGTGAACGGCGCATGACGGTGTGGCGCTACAAGGCGGTGCCTCTCAGCGGCGCCCGCGTCGAGGCGCAGGCGGGTGAGCTGTCTGCCGAGTCGGCTGCCGACGCGCGTGCCTCGTTGCGTCGAATCGGATTGCAGGCGATCGACGTGTGGCCGATGCGATCGGTGAATCTCCGGTTCCCCGGGACCGCATGGTGGCGCCGGCATCTCCGGCGTCGGCGTCAGGCGACCAAATCCGAGCACTTCGATAGCATGGCGACGATGCTGGAGGCGGGGCTTCCCTTGCTCGAGTGCGTGGACACGCTCGCGGGGGCGACTCGACGAGGCTCGGTTCGTGTGATGCTTGTTCAGTTGCGTGAGTCCCTGCGCAGCGGCGAGCCGTGTGCGGGGGCGATGGCGCACCATGACGCATGGTTCGACAAAGCAGAGATCGCGATGGTGCGCGCGGGTGAACGGGCCGGCGAACTGCCTGCGGTTCTTCGCTCACTGGCTGATCGCCACACCCGCGCCGGCGAGCTCACCGCCAAGCTGACATCCGCGCTGATGTATCCCGCAATCGTCGCCTGTGTCGGAGTGGGCGTGGTGATCTTCCTGAGTACGAAGACGCTTCCGGACATCGTCGCCATCCTCGTCGACGCCGGTGTTCAGCCACCCGCACTGACCGCGAGCGTCATGGGTGTCGGCCGAGTGGTTGCGGACTGGTGGCCGATCATCCCGGCTGTGATCGTCGGGGTTGCTCTGCTGTGCACCGGCGGCGCATCATTGGCGGCTCGCCGCGGCATGGTCATGCCGCGATCACTGCGCCGCCTGCTCCCACGGATCGTTCGGCGAATCGCCGTCGCGCGCCTCGCGATGGGACTTGCCGACCTTGTGCGGTCAGGCGTGCCCGTTGTGGAGGCGTTGCGAATCGTCACACCGACGATCCACGGTCCGGCCGGTGTCGGCTTGGCTGCTACGTTGACCGAAGCGGCAGCGCGGGTTGAGCGAGGCGAGGATCTCGCCGACGCCCTCGACGATGAACTCTGGTTCGATCCGGAGTTCCAAAGGCTCCTCGCGGTCGGACAGACGTCGGGCGAGTTGGAGACGGTGCTCAGCCACATCGGGTCGCGTTACGAACGTCGGGCGCAGCGGCTCATCGATCGGCTGGCAACGTTGCTCGAACCCGCGGTGATCCTGGTGCTCGCGATCCTTGTGGGGTTGGTTGTTCTGTCGGCTGTGCTCCCCATGATTCGCCTGCAGGAGATCATCTAGATGGAGGACTGGGAGATGACGAGTGATCGACGTCGTAGCGGTGAGGACGGACCGATGTGTGGATGCGATCCCAAGGCGGCGCACGATCAGGATCACGGCGGCTCTGGTGCCGTGACGAATCGACGTCGGCGGCGCGGCATGACACTTGTTGAAGTGCTCGCGGTTGTGGTCATCCTCGGCCTGCTGGCTGGGACACTGGCGGTCGGTTTCAGCGGCGCCTTCGGCAAGGGCAAGCGAGAGCTTGCCAAGACGGGGATCGGCGTCATCGTCGGCAAGCTGGAGATGTACAAGATCGAGCATGACTCCTGGCCGAGTATGGACCACGGGTTGGCGGTCCTCAGTGACGGGCATGCGGTGCCGACATCCAGTTACTACCTGGGGTCCGGCAACCTCCTCGATCCCTGGGGCCACCGGTACCACTACATCACACCCGGGCCGGACGGCCATCCCTACGAGGTTGTCAGCTATGGCGCTGACGATCGGCGCGGTGGAGATGGTGAGAACGCGGATGTTAGTTCAATCCGGTTGCGGGACTGATCCCGGCGCGACGCGGGTCACCGGTTGCGGATGGACGGAGTGCGCATGATCCGACACGGCCAACTGAGGGGTACGATCAACCGACCCTCGCGTCGTGCGCCGATGAGTGCGCTGCCGAGGCGCTCGCTCGCGTTCACGTTCATCGAGCTGCTGTCGGTCGTTGTTCTGCTCGCCTTGGCTGCGAGTGTTGGCGCAGTGGCGGTGGCGGGCGCAAGTGACAGCGCGAGGATCCGAAGCGCCGCAGCGATGCTGCGCGGGTTGGATTCGCGAGCTCGCCTCTCTGCTCAAACGGGTGGACCCGTCGTCATCGAATCGAGTGATGATGGCCGCATCGTGAGCGTGCGCCGCGAGCACGACGTGCTATCACGCATCAAGCTGCCCGACGGCGTACGTGTGTGCCTGGCAGATCCGGAGGGGGTCCGGGTGGTGCACGCCGTGCGCATCGGATCGCACGGCCGATGCGGGGACTACGGTTTCGTGCTGCGTCACGGTGAGATAGTGAGCAGATGGACGGTGAACGGCGCCACCGGCTGGGTCACCGGATCGTGGGAGGCCGCGCCATGAGCCGCCGAAGCTCCAGCATCGCGTCGTCCGCAGCCCCTTCGTCCTGCGTTCGAAAAGGCAGGGCGCTGACGTTGATCGAGGTCATCGCGGCTGCGGCGCTGTTGTCGTTGCTTGCCGCAGTGACGGTTCCGCTCCTGCGCGACGTTCGCACGGCGCTCACGACGCAGCAGCCGGTCACTGATCTGTTCGAGTTGGCGAGACTTGCGGATGCGGTTGTGGCCGATCCGGAGTCGTATGGCATTCAGTTGACAGGGCAGTCTCGGGCGGATGCCAGCGAACAAAGTGTCTTCTGGCCGGGAGCGCCGGAGCAACGTCGCGTTGGCGTGCGCTATCTGACATCCATCGGCGCCGATCATGTGTGGGTCGCGTTCCAGTGCGGTGACCGAGCGGTGTATCGCTGTATTCCCGTCGAGCGCGATGACGAGGAGGCGACCCAATGAGGCGATTGCGGGCTGTGATGCGCAGGCCAGAGACGCCAACGCCGGGCAGGCGGTATCCGGGACGGGCATGTTGCGCTGCGGGTCGGTATCGGGCCATGACCTTGCTTGAATTGCTGGTGGCACTGACGCTGCTCAGCGGCGTGACGCTGGCCGCCACAACATGGACGACGTTCTCCCTGCGGTCGGGCGCGGAGATTGGACGGCGGGTTCGCTGGGAGCAGGGGGCAGCGGCAGTGCTCGAACTGATCCACGACGACGTCGCGGCGGGCGATCTTCTCATGACCGATCGCATCTCGGTTCAGAGGCGTGTTCTCCTGCTCCATACGCGCGCAGGTGCGGGCACAACCGTGCGATGCTACGAGCTGCACCACGGATGCCTGATCCTGACGGAGCGTTCGCCCACCGGCGCTCGTCTCCGCCGATCCATCATTCTCGGAGACGTCGACTCGTTTGCTGTTGAGCTGAATGAGCGGGCGGGCGTTCTCATCGTCAGGATCGGCGGAGTGAGCGAGATGACAAGGAGGTTCATCACAAGGTGAACGCGCGCCGTGCCAACATGCCTTCCAATGCGCACCTCGCCCAACGCGGCGTCGCGCTCCTCATCGTGCTTGCCGCGCTGGTTATCACATCGAGCGCATGTGCTGTCTTGGCTCGACTCGCATGGTCCACACGTGCAGCCGGTGATGCTGATCGCTGCACCCGCGTGGCGGATGATCTTCTGCTCGCACTCGACGCCCCCATCTCACGATGGCTCGCCGAGCAGGCTCGCGGCATCGTCTTGGATTCTGATGTCACAGAGCCAGCCGTGCCTGTACTTCACGATTGCTGGCGATGCGGAGATGACAGCATCGAAGTACGCATCACAGCGTGGGATCAGTGTGGCATGGCGCCGCTGAGCCAACTCCACCGTGGATCACCGCTGCGGCTGGCGCTGCCCGACTCCATCCTGGAGGTCGTTGACCGGATCGGTGCTGCGGATGTGCAATCGCCGGGCCTCGATGTGCTCGCCGATCGTGTGCAAAGCGAGATGGAATGGCGCGACACGGCGGTGTTTCCAGTCGCACCCATGGCGTCGCCTCAGGTCTTCGGAGATCAGGCCGTGAGCCGGGACAGCCGCGCTGATCCAGTGCAGATCCGGCCGGCGCTCGGTGCTCTGATCGCCACACACAATCCGCCGTTGACACGAGGGAGCGCCCGGCGACGCAGCTTTCTCGCAGCCGGAGGCATGATTAACGTGAATACGGCGCTGGCCCCGCTACTCGAGGCCGCGATGCGCGCTACAGGTCATGCCGGCCTCACGCACACGCTCAACTCACGCGACAAGGGTCGGCCGTCGGACATCATCGGTCTGCCGGTTGGAAGCGATGCGCACCGGCTCCAACTCGTGACGGCCAGCACATGCTGGTCCTTCCGTATCGACATTCGTGTCAACCGCATCCACCGAAGCTGGTGGACCGTCCATGTCTTCGAGTCCGGTTCATGGCAAGCCGCGCAGCGCCTTGTCATCACGGAGTAGGCTGATGCGTGATCCTCTCCACGCGACCAGATGGCGCACGATCATGACGATGATGCTCGGCATCGCGCTTGCCGCAATCGCGGTTGTGTGGGCGTTTCTGCTCGCGCCCGTGTCGCAGCAACTGGTGGTCCCGACGCTCCGCGAGGTGCCCCTGGCCAATGCTTCGCCTGTTGGCGAGTTCAACGCTGGAGCGTTCGCCGCACGCATTTGGGATCTCCCACCGCAGCCGAGCGAGCGACCGCCGGATGCGCCATCACCACAGCAAAAGAGCACAGCCCCCGCGATTCCACCCTTCAGACTCCAGCTCATCGGCATCATCAGCGAGGATGGTCGGCCGTTGTGCGCCGCGTTCTATGATCCTGATCAGGATTGCCTGCTCCTTCTCCATGCGGGCGATGCCGCAAGTGGTCGTACGATCGCGAGCGTCGATGAGGCGGGTGTCGAACTGCTCGTCGGCGACCGTGTGGAGCGTGTGGTGCTCGATCCGCATCAGTCACATGACGCAGGAGGGCGGCGCCCGTGACGCAAGCCGAGATGCGCGATAGACATATACGTTGGCCTGCCGACCGATTCTATTGGGCGCTCCTCGATGTGTCGGTCCTGCCGCGATCCCTCGCGCCTGGCTCAGCTCGTCGCACCCAGCAACTCGGCAATCTCTTCGAGAGCCACCTCCCCGTCCCGATCGACAATGTCCATGCCATCTACACAGCTCTTGGCGATCATCAGATTCTCGCTTGCGGCGCTGAGCGCCACGAACTGGCGGCGCTCGGCCATGCGCTCACGCTGTGCCCGGACAACGTGCCGTCCTTCGTTGGCGGTGCGGTACACCCGGACCGTCTCAACATGCTGACTGGCGAGTTCGAACCTGTCAGGCTTAGTCGATCGCGCAGGCAGAGGATGTTCCTCGTAGCGATGTGCATGATCGTCTGCACCGTCATGCTGGTGGTCGGGTTCGAGCGTCGGGCACAGGGATGGCGGACTCGGGCCGCCCAAGCCGATCTCGCCGTCGATAACTTGCATGCGCAGGTCTTGCCCAGCGCCGCTTCTTCCGCCGAGTCACATGCGGATCTGCTCCTCGCGGAGCTGTGGACGCTCGAACAGACGCGCGCGGACGCCGGCGGTCAACCCGGGAACGCTGCCGTGGCGCTCGCGAATGTGCTCGCATGCTGGCCCGATGCTCTGAGTGCGCGGACCGAGTCCATCGCAGTCACCGACACAACCGTCACGATTACCGCCATGGCGCCCTCGCATGACGAGGCTGACCGACTCGCTGACGCGATGCGGAACGTCGCTGGGTGGTCGAGGAGCCAACCTCAGATCACCTTGCAGCGTAATGAGGTCCGAATCACCATACGTCTCAGGAGAGAGAGAGGATCAACAGCACCGTGAAACTCAGCCCGCGCATCCTGGTGTTGCTCCTTCTCGCCGCGTCGGTCCTTGCGATCACCATCGCATCGCAACACATGCGTTCTGAGCGAGCGAAAGCTCGCAGAGCCGAGACGCGTTTGCTGGCAACAGCATGCGATGCGCAGCGCGTGCTTGACCTGCGCGCTCGACATCAGCGCGTCGCCGGCGCACAGCGACCGGAGCAGGATGTGAGCACAAGCGTGCGCGCGACTCTGGCGTCGATCGGACTTCCCAGCCGCTGCCTCACGAGCCTCGCGCAGGATGCTGATGCACCGCTGCCCGACGCGCTCGGCGCCCAGGCGTTTCGGCGCCAGGACATCAGCGTCACACTCGACGCCATCACCACGATGCAACTCGGCGCCTTTCTGGAAGCGTGGCTTGCCGATCAGCCGCTCTGGACACCGACGTCCATCATGATCACACATGCCGGCAGACGCTCTTCCGGCGACGGCTACTCGGTGCGCATCACCATCACCGCAATCTACATCTCTGACACCACGGGGAGCCTGCCATGACGCGCATGTTCATCACGCTCTGTTGTGCGCTTTGCCTGCTCGGTTGCGGCGCCGGCCTGTCGACCAGCCCCTACGCGGGGCAGCACGAGGCGCTTCGCGATCCGCTGCGCGCCCAGCAACTCACGTTGCAGGCGGTCGAATGCATGGACTCGGGCCGCGAGGGTGCTGAGCGGCTGTTGCGCGATGCGCTGGTTGCGGACATCTACCACGGCCCGGCTCATAACAACCTCGGTGTCATCCACCTGCAGCGCGATGAACTTTACGAAGCGGCAAGCGAATTCGAATGGGCTCGCAAGCTGATGCCCGGTCACCCCGACCCTCGTCTGAACCTCGCGCTCACGCTTGAAAGGGCCGGCCGAATCGACGACGCGATCGAAACGTTCCATACCGCACTTGAAGTACATCCCGACCACATCCCCACGATCCAAGCCCTCACTCGTTGTCAACTGCGCTTCGATCGCATCGAGGAGCGCACACGTGATCGACTCGAGCAACTTGCGATCGAAGGGCAAACACATCAGTGGCGGGAATGGGCGAAGTACCAGTTGACAAAGGACCGCGTGAGCGTGCACTGATGGCGCGGTTGAAACATGGACCTCACGCCGGCTTGAGCGACAGCGCACGAGACTGCCAGCCCCAGAGGAGCCGACCGCAGCGCCGCAGCCGGGGACGCCTACTCGATCGCTGGAACACGCCGAGTTGGTGGCGGAGGGCGAGGTTCTCAGCGGCCAGTGATGCCCGGCGTAGAATCAACGATCGAATGACGATCCAAATGTACGCAGGAGGGGCATTCCATGCTCCAGCAGGGGCGGAAGGCCGGCATTCTGCTCCACCAGGAGGCAGATTGGGCCTGCTCGCAAGTCCTGATTCGGCAAGGAGTACAGAGTTCTTGCGATGAACAGGGCATCCAGCCGTTATTGTCGATGGCCTGAGTCACCCGACGCGATATGATCCTCGCTCAATGCTGCACTCGGCCGACCCCAACCTGCGGAACGTCGCGATCATCGCGCACGTCGATCACGGCAAGACCACGCTGGTGGACGCTATGCTCGCTTCGTGCGGCGCGCTCGCCCATCGCGGTGACGCCCAGGAGTGCGTGCTCGACTCCGATCCGCTGGAACGCGAGCGGGGCATCACCATCTTCTCCAAGAATTGCGCGATCGCGTATCGGCCCGCCGCCGGCGACCGCGCCGGCGAGACCTTCCGCATCAACCTGATCGACACACCCGGACACGCGGACTTTGGCGGCGAGGTCGAGCGAGTGCTCAAGATGGCCGATGGCGTGCTGCTGCTGGTGGACGCCTTTGAGGGTCCCATGCCGCAGACGCGGTTCGTGCTCGGCAAGGCGCTGGCGCTGGACCTTCCACTCATTGTCGTCGTGAACAAGTGCGACCGCCCCGACGCGCGCCACGAGAAGGTCGTCGAAGAGGTGTTCGACCTGCTCATAGCGTTGGAGGCTGGCGATAAGCATCTCGACTTCCCCGTCATCTACGCCTCGGGCCGCGACGGCTGGGCGTCAACCGATCCGGCAGCGTCTTCTTCGGATGTGACGCCGCTTCTGGATGCGATCGTTCAGCGCATCCCCGCGCCTGTCGGTTACGCCGACGTACCGCTTCAGTTGCTTATCACCAGCCTGGATTACTCCTCGTACGTCGGGCGCATCGCGATCGGTCGGGTCTTTGCCGGGGCGATCAGTTCCGGGCAGGCGGTCACGATCTGCCACGCCGACGGCTCGCTTCGCCGGGCTCGCGCATTGAAGGTGTACCGTTTTGAGAATCTCGGCCGCGTGCCGGCGGACATCGTCTCCGTCGGCGACCTGTGCGCGATCGAGGGGATCGGCGATTTCGAGATCGGCGACACCATCGCGTGCCCGGATGTGCCGCATCCCATCGCGCGCGTGGCGGTGGATGAGCCAACGCTGCACATGCTGTTCCGGATCAACGATTCGCCGTTCGCCGGACGCGAGGGCAAGTACGTCACATCGCACCAACTTTCCGAGCGGCTTCAGCGCGAGTTGCGGTCGAACCTCGCTCTGCGGGTGGAGCCCGGCGAATCCACGGACGAGTTCCGCGTATCCGGCCGTGGACTGCTCCACCTGGGCATCCTACTGGAGAACATGCGCCGCGAGGGCTACGAGCTGTCCGTCGGCCGGCCGGAAGTGATCGAGAAGGAGATTGACGGCCTCCGCTGTGAGCCGATCGAGCTGCTGACTGTGGATGTTAGCCAGGAGCGCATGGGTGCGGCGCTGGAATTGCTCGGTATGCGCGGCGGCGAGATCCGGTCGTTCGATCAGCGCGGCGACCGCATGCACGTGGAGTGCGAGATCCCCGCCCGAGGCCTGATCGGGCTGCGCAGCCGCATGCTCACCGCGACCGCAGGCCAGGTGGTGATGTATCACAGCTTCCAGCGGTACGCGCCGGTGCGCGCGATCGAACACTGCAGGCAGAACGGCGTGATGATTGCCACCGAATCCGGGCAGGCCAAGACGCATGCGCTTCAGAACCTCTCGGAGCGCGGTGTGATGTTCGTCAAGCCGCAGGACCCGGTCTACACCGGTCAGATCGTCGGCGAGCACAGCCGCGAGAACGACCTGTCGGTGAACGTCGCCAAGGGTAAGGCATTCTCCAACGTGCGAGAATCGACGAAGGAGGCGACGGTCGTGCTGAAGGCGCCGCGGACGATCTCGCTGGAGGCGGCGCTGGAGTACATCGAGACGGACGAACTGGTGGAGATCACGCCCGAGTCGGTTCGGCTTCGGAAGAAGTTGCTGACCGAAAACGACCGCAAACGAGCGAATCGACGACGACGGTAGCCAGCCAGGGCAAAAACTCCATCCGGCGGGCGACTCGGCGCAACAGAATTCTCAGCGGCCAGTGATGCCCGGCGCGGAACGAGCGAGCCAATGACGATCCAAAGCGCTCGCAGGATGGACATTCCGTGCTTCGACAGGACGGGAGAACGGGTAGTCTACTCCACCTGAGGCAAAACGAATCTGCCTGCAAAACCTGATGTACCAAGGAGTGCGGAGTCTTCGTCATAGATAGGTGTTGTGGTGCAGGATGATGAGCGGCACAAACCAGGCAGCGATGATCGAAGTGATGAGCAGCTTGTGGCTGCGATCAATCGTGGCGATCACTCGGCATTCGAGGTGCTGTATCTGCGCTATCGCGATTGGGTGGTGGCTCTCGCTTATCGGTTTACGGGCGATCGTGAATTGGCGCTCGATGTGCTGCAAGATGTCTTCGTGTACTTCGTGAAGCGATTCCCCGGCTTTGAGTTGCATGGGAAGATGAAGTCGTTTCTGTATCCGGCGGTGCGCCACACGGCGATTGCGATTCAGAGCAAATCGCGCCGGATGAAGCCGATGACCAAGGTTGGGGATCAGGTTGACGTATCGACAGTGTTTGACGCCGAGGCGATTGAGGGTCGTGAGCAGCTGGCCGAGGCCGTGTCGGCGTTGCCGGCCAGGCAGCGTGAGGTGCTGCTGCTGCGATTTGGGGGTGGCCTGTCGATTGAGGAGATCGCCGCAGCAGTGGATGTGCCGACGGGAACGGTGAAATCGCGGCTGCATCATGCTTTGGCGTCGTTGCGCAATGATCCGAGAGCGCGTGATGTGCTCGGAGAGTGATCTCACAAAAGGTGGGCTTTGGATTGAACCTTCGGCGGCTTGGCGCGCTTGAGGTGATGGAGATGCGGTGATGTGTGAGCATGAGAGACATTCTGAGCCGGACGATTTTCCGGTGCCCGACGAGATGCCGCGCTTGACCATGGCGTTGTCGGCATTGACCGAATCGGGGCCGGTGGTACCACGGAGCGTGGACGAGGCGATCCTGGCGCAGGCGCAGCGAGCGCTTTCGCATCCGCGGCGAAGACGATGGGGCGGACCGGTGTTGGCGGCTGCATCCATCGGGCTCGCGGGGGCGATCACCTGGCTTGTGCTGCGGCCGGCGTTGATGACACCAGTTCCCGACAGCGGTCGGGCGACCATTCTTGCGGGTGATCTGGATGGCTCGGGGCACGTGAACATCGTTGATGCGTTTATTCTGGCCCGTGGACTGGAGACGGGGGCGCCACCGGTTGGTGGTGATTTCAATGGGGACGGTCGGATTGACCGCGCTGATGTCGATGCACTGGCGATGCGAGCGGTTGCGGTGAACCCGGGAGCGAGATCATGAAACGCAGAATGGTGTCGATTTGCGGGCTGCCGGTGGTGGCGGCGATTCTCTTGGCTACCTTGTGCGGGCAGGGATTCGCGGTTGCGCAGACCGAGCCGTCAGTGAGATTCGATGTGCTGTCGGTGTTCGTGGAAACCGGTGAGTCGCCGCTCGCAGCATGGCAACTGGACCTTTCGGCGACGGTGGGCGATGTGCAGATCATCGGCATTGAGGGTGGCGAGCATCCGGCGTTCCGCGAGCCGCCGTACTACGACCCGGCCGCCATGCAGCAGGAGCGCGTGATCATCGCCAGCTTCAGCACGCTGCCCGGCGCTGAGCTTCCCACCGGGCGCACGCGCATCGCGACGATCCACCTGATGATCACCGGCGACACCGAGCCGATCTTCGAAACCCACCTCGACGCCGCCGTCACGAGCGACGGCAGCGCGATCGACGTCACTGTCCACACGACCTTGGGGATGGATTCATGAAGCAGATGAACCGAAACGCCGTCGCGTTGCTGCTGTGCCTGTTCTGCACGAGCGCGCTGGTTGTGCTGTGCAATTGTGAGAGCGGCTCTGCCACGAGGGTCGGGTCTCCGGCTCCTGAGGCCGCAAGATCGATGACAAAACCGTTGCTCGGCGACATCCCGTTGCTCGGCGAGCTCTTTCGTGCTGGGTCAGCCACATCCGGCAAGCACGACTCTGTCGTGGGAGTGCCTCAACAGGAACTGTGGGTTATTGCCAAAGCGCCATCGGATGAACAGCTTGAGGCGCAGTTGGAGCAGGGAACATCGGATGATGTGCCCGGCTGCGGTGGAATGGTGTGCTGCCTGCCGGTGGTTGGAGAGGACGCCGAGCCGAAACTCGTGCCGATGCCACTTAAGCACACGAACGTGGACGCGTCGGTTGCGGGGTTCGTTGCGTCGGTCACCGTGACGCAGCAGTTTCACAATCCATACAACGAGAAGATTGAAGCGTCATACGTGTTTCCGCTGCCACAGAACGCTGCGGTGAGCGAGTTCATCATGGTGATCGGCGACCGCCGGATCCGAGGCATCGTTCGCGAGCGTGAGGAAGCGGAGAGGATCTACCACCAGGCTCGCGCCCAAGGCTATGTTGCGTCGCTGCTCACGCAGGAACGGCCCAACGTGTTTACCCAGAAGATCGCCAACATAGAGCCGGGCAAGCAGATTGACGTGGAGGTGACGTACTACAACACCTTGGCATATCACGACGGGTGGTTCCAGTTCGTGTTCCCGATGGTGGTGGGGCCGCGGTTCAATCCGTCGCACATGACCGACGGCATCGGTGCGGTTGCCCGCGGACAGCGGGGGGGCTCCGGCCAGAACACTGAAGTGCAATACCTTCGCCCCAATGAACGCAGTGGACATGACATCGCGCTGACACTCAACATCGATGCCGGCGTCGTGATCGAGGAGGTGAAGAGCATCAATCACCGCGTGCAGGTTGATGGGGTGAAATCGCCGACCGTGCAGGTTTGCCTGAAGGACAACGACACGATCCCGAATCGCGATTTCGTGCTCGCCTGGCGCGTCGCCGGGCACGAGCCAAAGGCAGCGGTCGTGATGCATCGTGATGAGCGGGGCGGTTTTTTCTCACTCATGGTCTACCCGCCGGAGGTGATTCAAACGCAGCGGCGGAGCCCGATTGAAATGGTGTTCGTGCTCGACTGTTCCGGTTCGATGAGCGGCGAGCCGCTCGCGCTGGCGAAACGCGCGGTGCAGCGGGCGCTGACGCAGATGGAGCCTGATGACACGTTCCAGATCATCCGGTTCTCCGAGCGCGCCTCATCGCTGGGACCCAAGCCGATCGTCGCCAGTGAAGCGAATATCCAGCGGGGGCTTGCCTACCTCGCTTCGCTCACGTCCGGGGGAGGCACGCTGATGATCAACGGCATCCGCGCGGCCCTGGACTTCCCGCACGATGAACGGCGCACCCGGTACGTCACGTTCCTCACCGATGGCTACATCGGCAACGAAACCGAGATCCTGGGGGAAGTGCAGAAACACGTCGGCTCGGCACGGATCTTCAGCTTCGGCATCGGCTCGTCCACGAACCGTTACCTGATGGAGCGCATGGCAAAGCTCGGCCGTGGGGTCGTGGCATTCATCGGGCCGCGCGAGGATCCCGAGCCGATCGTTGATCTCTTTGTTGAGCGCATCAGTCATCCGGCAATGATGGATGTGGAGATTGACTGGGCGGGCATGCGGGCCAGGGACGTGACGCCGCAGCGGCTGCCGGATGTGTTCGCGGGGCGGCCGCTTATGCTCACCGGACGGTTTGACGGTGACGGCGTGACCACCGTCAACATCCACGGCCATGTTGCCGGCGAGGAAATCGTCCTGCCGATCACCGTGAACCTCGATGATGTGGACACGCAGCACTCGGCCATGGCGAACGTGTGGGCGCGGATGCAGATCGCGCAGCTCGCCGATCACATGGTGTTCGATGGCGAAGCAGGCCTTGCCGATCGCGTGCGAGAGTTGGCGCTGGAGTACGGCATCATGAGTGCGTACACCGCATTCGTGGCGGTGGATTCCTCACACATTACCGAGGGGGAACACGGTACTGAGGTCCAGGTCGCGGTCCCCGTCCCAGAAGGCGTGCGGTACGAAACGACGGTGGAGTCGCACTCCGGCGGGTAAGGAACTCGCAAGGGGATGGACAGAGGCGGATGAACTTACTGAAAGAGATGGGTGGTCCGTGGCAGTGTCACCGGTGTCTTTATGCTGCTGAGTTGGGGTCAAGTCGGCTGCGTTGGTGATATTACCTTCGGCCCCGTCCTGTCTCAATTCTCCGCCTAACACTGAGTCGCTGGCCAATCAGGAGATCTGACGTCGAACCCCGCTTGTTCTCAGAGCACCGTGCCGGGTTCTGGAACGGCTAGACTGGTGTCATGCTGACGACTCCGTTGCAGATGTTGCTGTTCGTCATCGCGGGTTGGCTGAATGAGGCGCAGCGCGAGAAGACCGCTTCGGTAAGTGCTCGCGGATCGAGTGAACCCACGCCCGGAAGGGCGAGCCGGGAAGTCCTCGCGTGACTCGGGTATAGTCGTGCCCCCGCCCCCGGAAGTAGAGAACTAATCAAGGAGGCAGTGACGATGGCTCTCGTCGATCTTCGCACACAGGCAACACGGCGCGATCCGCAACAACTACTCGCGCATCTCAACAGCTTCGAGCTTGATCTCAAGTTCTCCGCTGGGATCTGGTACTTCTCACCCGGGGGCAGCCGGTTCCACGAGCGGTACGGTGATGAGCTGACGATCGAGCAGCGCCTTGAGATCGCGGCTGGGCTCGCCGACTACGGTCTGGCGGCGATGGAAGCGCACTACCCCAACGAAATCAACGAGGACAACGTCGAACTCTGGCGCGCCTTCTCGCGAGATACCGGCATCCGGCTGCTCACCGTCATCCCCCTGCTCTTCTGGGATCAGCAGTTCGAGTTCGGTTCACTCTCCAACCCGATGGACGCCCCCCGGAAAGTAGCCATCGCGCGCACGAAAGGTGCGCTGCAACTGAACAAGGAACTCGACACCGACTTCGCCGTCGTCTGGCCCGGCATCGACGGCTACGAGAACCCGTTCGGCGTTGATTTCACCGCCATGCGCGATCGCTTTGCGGAAGGACTCGCCGAGGCGATGGACGCCGTGCCGGGCGTGCGCATCGCGTTCGAACCCAAGCCGTACGAACCGCGCGGGCGCATTCTCTTCGGCACCACGCCCGAGGGGTTACTGCTCGGCAAGCACGTTGAATCGTTGCTCACCACTAATGAAAATCGCCGGCTGCTCGATGATGGCCATCGCCTCTGCTGCATGAACCCGGAAGTCGGCCACGTGCTGATGGGCTTTGAAGATCTTGCCTATGCATTCTCCTGGCCGCTGTCCGAGGGCCGCCTTGCGCACACGCACTGGAACAGCCAGCCGCTCGGGAACTACGACCAGGATCTCAACGTCGGCGCCATCTCCCCCGAGCAACTTGAGGCGTTGGTGTACACCCTCACAATGTACGGCTACACCGGGTACTTCGGCATTGACATCAACCCCGAGCGCATGCCTGTGGACACGGCGCTGCGCATTTCGATGGATGCAATCCGCGCCGCCAACGATCGCGTGAACGACATGGATCACGAAGCGATCCTCTTCTCGCAGCAGCAGCCTGAGCAGTGCCGCGGCTGGCTGGAGGCCTATTTGGTACGTGCCCGCGCGGCCCATCCCGATCGTCTGCCGGAACTGAAACGCCCGCTCTGACTTCAATCCGTCGAGGAAGATCCATGGCCGCGTATCTACTGGGCATCGACGTCGGCACCGGCGGCAGCAAGGCGCTGCTCATTGATGAGACCGGCCATGTCGCGGCGGCGGTCACGACCGAGTATCCACTGCACACGCCGAAGCCGTTGTGGTCCGAGCAAAACCCGCACGACTGGTACGACGCCACGGTTAAGAGCATTCGAGCCGTCCTCGCGGAGGCGAATGCGTCAGGCGATGATGTTGTTGGGATGGGATTGACCGGTCAGATGCACGGGCTGGTGCTCCTCGATGAACACGGTGACGTGCTGCGGCCGGCCATTCTGTGGAATGATCAGCGCACCGCCGCGCAGTGTGATGAAATACACCAACGCGTCGGGCTTGAGCGCGTGCTCGCCATCACCGGCAAACCCGCCCTCACCGGATTCACCGCGTCGAAAGTGCTTTGGGTTCGCGAGCAGGAGCGCGATGTGTTTGACCGGGCGGCGCACCTGTTGCTCCCGAAGGATTACGTGCGATACCGCCTAACCGGGGAACTGAAGAGCGATGTGGCCGACGCCTCCGGCACGATGTTGTTCGACGTGGGGGCGAGGCGCTGGTCCGATGAGATGATCGAGGCGCTTGATGTGCCACGTGCGTGGTTGCCGGAGGTAACCGAGTCGCCGGTGGTCAGCGCGACACTGAGTACCGAAGCGGCAAGCGCGACGGGACTTCCGGGGGGGCTCCCGGTCGTCGCCGGGGCCGGGGACCAAGCGGCGGAGGCGGTCGGGTGCGGCATCGTCGGCCCGGGGCAGGTGTCGGTCACCATCGGCACGTCCGGCGTCGTGTTCGCCGCAATGGAGCGATACGCGCCCCCGCTGGAGAACGGCCTGCACGCCTACTGCCACGCCATCCCGGACCAGTGGCATGTCATGGGCGTGATGCTCTCAGCCGGTGGCAGCCTGCGGTGGTACCGCGATGAGTTGGGGCGTGAAGAAACGGCACAAGCGCAGCAGGCGGAGCGCGATCCCTACGAGATCCTGCTCGAAGACGCAGCGCACGCCCCACCGGGATGTGAGGGATTGGTGTTTCTCCCGTACCTCGCCGGTGAACGCACGCCGTACGCCGATCCGCACGCGCGCGGGGCGTTCGTCGGCCTGACGCTACGGCACACGAAGGCGCACCTCACGCGGGCCGTGGTCGAAGGGGTGACGTTCGGTTTGTTGGACTGTCTGAACCTCGCACGCCGTGCCGGGTTACGTTTCGAGACGGTGCGGATCTCCGGGGGTGGTGCGCGGAGCCTGTTCTGGCGGCAGTTGCTCGCCGACGTGTTCCAGTGCCGCGTCGCCACGGTGAACGTCACACAGGGCGCCGCCTACGGCGCTGCGCTTCTGGCAGGGGTCGGTGGCGGCCTGTTCCCGAACGTGGCGGCGGCGTGCCACGACACGATCCGCGAATCGACCATCGCCCAACCCACGTTGGCAGAACCGGTGTATCGCGAGTTACACCGCGTGTACCGCGGTCTTTATCAGTCCCTCAAGCCGAGGTTCGTCGAGCTGGCAGAGACTGCCGCCGAGTGAGGAGGCCCGCTCATCATCCCCTTCCCACCGTCCATACAGTTAATTACGCTGCGCTTCGATGTATCCCGGATTTCCCAGATGGATCATATATGGCGGTATACTGACCACTCGTTTGGACCTGCAATTACAGACTTTTCTTGACGCCCGAGGTGGAGATCAAGGAGCTGTCCCCGGCAATAACTCCGTACTCAGTGCCGAGGCAGGACTTAGGAGCGGGGCAAATCGACCTCCTGGTGGAGTAAACTGCCGGCTTTCCGCCCTTGCCGGAGCACGGAATGCCCATCCTGCGAGCACTTTGGACCGTCCTTCGCTCGTTGATGCTGCGCCGGTCAACGCTGCTCGCTGAGAACCTCGCCCTCCGTCACCAACTCGCGGTACTCCAGCGATCAGCCAAGCGTCCACGGCTACGGCAGTGCGATTGGATCGTCTGGATCTGGCTGTCTCGGCTCTGGGCCAACTGGCGCTCCTGCCTCCTTATTGTCAAGCCCCAGACCGTCATCCGATGGCATGACCAAGGCTTCAAGCTCTACTGGCGATGGCTGTCAAGACCAAAGCGAGTTGGACGACCGACACTCGACCACAGGTGCGAGGCCTGATCCGCCTGATGTCCATCGAGAACCCGACCTGGGGCGTCCCACGGATTCGAGATGAGCTTGCTCTGCTTGGGATCCACGTGGCTGAAGCCACGATCAGGAAGTACCGGGTTCGCTGCAAGAAGCCGCCTTCACAGACCTGGAAGACGTTACGGCCTCAGCACAGGCAGAAATCGGGGTCGCGCCACAAGATGTCCACTGGATACCCACTGCAGAGGGCGCAAATAGGGCGCGCATCCGATGGAGGGGTGCCCGATGTTCGGTATGTGATGGGGTAATGTTCAATAAAAACCCCGCTGACGGGCTGCCAGTGGGGGTTTGGGAAAGCCACCGCGGGGATTGGAACCCCGGACCTGAGCTTTACGAAAGCGATGCAACCCCCCTCTGGCAGCCCGGAATCGCCCCTCACGCCACAGGATGACCACTGGATACCCACTGGCTTACCACTCAGTACCCACTGGCGAGGGCGCAAATCAGGGCGCGCTTCTTCAGCGCGCGGTGACCGACGCGGAAACAACGATCGAATGATGATCCAAAGCGCTCGGAGGATGGGCATTCCGCGCTCCGGCAAGGGCGGAAGGCCGGCAGTTTGCCCCACCAAGAGGCAGATTCGCCCTGTCCCGAAGCCCCGATGTGCCAAGGAATACGGAGTTCCTGCCGGGGACAGGGTTGGCGTGTCATGCAGCCGACTCGCGGAGACCCAAGCCATGCAGTTGACAGGAAAGGAGAACCCTGCAACATTCCTGCTGCTCTTCTTCAGTGTCACATCAGCAAGCGAGGTCGGTGAAACACTGTGGGTACTGCGCCGCTCGATTGGATATCCATTACGGCCTACCTGCTTGTCATGGTGGCGGTCGCCCTCTTCTTCACGAGGTTCATGAAGGGGGCCAAGGACTTCTTCACCGGTGGCCGGCGGATTCCCTGGTGGGTGGCGGGGATATCGCTGTACATGGGGTTGTTCTCGGCGTGGACGTTCAGTGGTGCGGCTAGCCTCGTCTACCGGACGGGCTGGTATGGGATGATCTACTTCGCCACGTGGCCGGTGGGTTTCTTCATCGGGTTCATGCTGGCGGGTGTGCGATGCCGCAGAAGTAGAGTCGTCTCTCCTGTCGAGTATGTTGAGACGCGGTTCAATCGCGCCACACATACGACGCTGAGCATACTATTCACCGTTTCTCTGCTCTATTGGCCAATTCAGCACATGGCGTCCCTGGGCAAGATGGTTGGGCCCATGCTTTTCCCCAATTCAGAGGCGGCCATCATATTTACAATACTTGTGATTGCGACACTTGTCCTTTTCTATACATTCTCCGGTGGGTTATGGGCGGTCACGGTCACCGATGCAGTGCAGTCGTTTCTATTGCTGGGTGTGGTGGTAATCCTGATCGGAGTAATCATTACAGAATCACCGGAGTTGTTTGCGGGATTGCCTGCGTTCAGCATCCACGCTCCCGAGAGCGAATCAAATTATGATTCATGGTATCTCGTCGCGTTCACGATGCAGACCGTGTTTTCCGCTGCGATGGGCGATCGAGCCCAGCGCTACTACAGCGTTCGTGACGAGCGAGCGGTGCTCAAGCTGGGTCTGCTGACGACGGCCTTGTTCGCCATTGGCCCTGTGTTCTTTGGGTTAATTCCATTCTTGAGCACAGTAGTGTGGCCGGACCCGGCAATGATCCCGTGTTTCGAAGGTCTGAAAAACCCGCAGGAGGGTGTTTACGTGGCAATGGCCGCGAAGTACCTGCCGCCCGGGATTCTCGGTATGTTCATCGCCGCAATGTTGGCCGCAACGATGTCAGCTACCGACACTTGTTGGAACACGGCTTCGGCGATTGTCTCGGTGGATCTATACAAGCGGATGGTTCGGCCAGATGCGGATGACCGCCGCGTGATGCAGGTGGGCCGGATCGCGATCGTGTTCTTCTTCATCGTGGCGGTGGCGGGAGCAATTGTGATCACAGTGAAAGGCGTGAAGCTCGATATCATCGGACTAACGGTCGGCTTGTTGACCGGTGTTGCGATATCCATTCCCCTGACGCTTGGGCTTGTTGTCCGCAGGATTTCCAGATGGGCAGCCGTTGGGGCCGTGGTCTTCGGAACACTGGCTGCGATCGTCTGCAGCGATCTGTCGATTTTCGGTCCTTTCCACATCTTCGGATTCATGAAGTACCCCTTCGGGTACAGAGTGTTCTTCATCATCGCTGTGACCCTTGCGGTATTCCTTCTGTCCCGGCCGATAGGACGTGTGGGACGCAACCGTCTGGTCGCGATCACCCTATCCGTAGCCGTTGCCGCGGGGTTCTGGTTCTTCTTCCTGTTTCTCAACACCAATGAGATGCTGTCGTGGAGCACTGTTTTCAGCGGCGCGCAGCCGCCAGTTGGTGACGAATCGCCTGCGCATTATCTTGTCGCAATGTCGATCGCAGCGGTCACCTTCGGGTATTTGACATACTTGTTCGCCCGGATCTACAGCCGTGACCTTGATGAACCCGAGCCTGAGGTGGATCGGTTCTTCGCTTTGCTCAAGACGCCTATCGACGCGGACAAAGAGGTTGGCGATGAGCGACAAACAGTATTGGCATATCACTTCGTCGGAATCATAGTGTTGTTGCTCGCCCTGATGTCCCTGGCGCTGCTGCTGTTCCCATCGGGACGCGAAGCTCCGATTGTCAATGTGGCGTTGTCTATAATTCTTGCCTTGATCGGGTTTGGAATCATGCAGGGTGGCAAGGGGCTGCTTCGCAGAATGAAGGAAGCCGCTATCGCACCGGAGCAGGACTGATGACGCACGAACTCGCAGCCTACGGCGGCACGAAGGTCAGAGAGTGGCCGCTTGACACGCGCGAATACTCGCAGGCAAGGTTCGGCGAGGAGGAGAAGCAGGCCGTTATGGACGTGCTGGACTCCGGACACCTGTGCCGTGTGTTTGGCAAGAGGACAACAGAGTTCGAGCACCAAGTGGCGGAATACTTCGGTGTTGCTGCGGCCGCCGCGGTCAGCAGCGGAACAGCGGCGATCCACTGCGCACTTGCTGCCCTTGAAGTTGGACCCGGCGATGAGGTCATAACTTCCCCCATTACGGACATGGGATCTGTCATACCGATCATCGCGCGCAATGCTGTGCCGATCTTTGCCGATGTGGACACAAACACTTTCAACATAACCGCTGACTCCATCGAAAGAGTGCTCACCGCGCACACCAAGGCCGTCATCGTCGTTCACCTTGCTGGCCAATGCTGCGTGATGCAGCCGATCATCGACCTTGCCCGCGAGCGGAGTATTCATGTTATCGAGGACTGCGCCCAGAGCTATCTGTCAACATGTGACGGTCGAACGGCTGGTACGATCGGCGATGTCGGTTGCTTCAGCCTTAACGATTTCAAGCACATCACCTGCGGCGATGGCGGATTCCTGATATCCGATGACAGGGATCTGATTCGCCGTGCAGCGCTCTTTGCGGACAAGGGTTATCCTCGTTCTGGCCCTGTACGCAACTCACTTGTGCTCGGGATGAACTATCGAATGACCGAACTCCAGGCAGCTGTGGCCGGTGTGCAGTTGAAGAAGCTGGCCTCGATTATCGAGCGCCGTCGCACGTTGGGCCGCACGCTCAATCGGCTGCTGAGCCAGATTGGGGGAATCATTCCACCTGCGGTGGCGAAGGGGATCGAGCATTCATACTGGTTCTATCCAATCATAGTCGATTCGCAACTCGTGGGCTTGGATGCATCGACGTTTGCCCGCGACGTTACCGCAGAGGGCATACCAGTGGCGTTTCCGTATCTTGGTTCGCCGGTCTATCTCTTTGACTCGGTCAGGCGATTGCGCATTTGCGACTCGGAGATCGTGTATAAGCAAGGCCTTTGCCCCAATGCAGAAGAGTCGCTGCGGTCGATGATGGTCTTGCCGTGCAACGAGTTCATGACCGAAGACGATGTGCGCGATATCACCGCCGCGCTGGTGAAGGTGGTTAATTATCATGTGGAGAAGAAACAACGCAATCCGTAACGAGGGATGCACGATGAGGGTGATTGAGAGAACGACTGTACTTATACTTGCAACATCTGCAGCGTTGACATTCGGTTCCGCATGCACGCAGCGCGGGCATGAAATCATGGTTGTGGATGAGCCGTCGGTGCGATTGGATGCCGAACTCAACCTGCATTACAAGACATTCTCGGAAGTGAAGCTGACAGACGAGTATCTCGAGCGATGGTTGTATAAGTACAACTATCTGCCTGGCGCGGAAGTCATGTTCGACGAAGAACTGTTTGCGGCCATCGACCTTGATAGAGATGGTCTTGAGTTAGTAAAAGCAGCTGCGGAACAAGGAAATTACAAAGAGGCTCAGATCGCCTTGGCGGACTACTTCCGCGGTCGCAGTCGCCCGTGTTATATCGACGCAGGTGTATTGTCGCCATCGGGAAAGGAAAAGACCGTTCAGGTAGCCGATGAATGTTTGTTACATCCGAACTTCCCTGATGTCCGCTGGTCGCGGGAGAAGCTCGGCCACGGATGCAAGGATGCACAGTGGAACTGGGTGTCGCATCTCTGTCGCGCGTACCGCTACACGGGTGAGATGAATTATCTCCAGGGATTGACGGAGATTTTTTTGTTCTGGTACGAGACCGTTCGACCGCCGGCGGGCGCACCGCGGATCTGGCTGTCACCTTCGTTCATTGACAATCCCTGGTGTTCGCACCAGGCGTCACGCCGACTTAATACTCTTGCTCAGATCGACGGCCTGCTCCAGGACGTTGAGTACGACGAGATCCCGCCAGCAATGAGGTTGTCTTTCTATAAGTCCGTTGTCGAACACGCGCGTTTCCTTATCGCCGTTAATCCCGGGTACCGCTCCGGAAATATACAGATATGCCAGATGCTCTATCTGCTGGAAGCCGGAGTGTATTTCCCAGAGTTCTCGGAATCACGTGATTGGATCGATTTCGCCTGGAAGAATCTTATCAAGCATGCCTGGCTCGACATCCTGCCGGATGGAGGACATTATGAACGGGCAACCGGGTACAACAACGTCGTGGTGCGTGATTTCCGACGAGCCCTCGAAATCGCGGACCTCGTTGGCCTGCAGACGCCCGACTGGTTGAGACCAAAATTGAAAAGCGCCCAGGAGTGGACGGTGAAGGTATATTCGCCATTGCTCAACCTGACGCCTGTGGGCGACAGCGGCATGGGGGCCGAGGGCTACGCATTGCCCCATCTGATCGACGGCGCCCTGCTGTTCCCATGCCCGGAATCCAAGTACTTCGTCAGCGATTATCCGAACCAGGTGCGAGACAGGGCGGTTGAGCTTTTCGGAGACATGGCTACTGATGTTCTGTTGACTTATGATGGAATCGCGGCGAAGCCGCCTTGCTACACTTCAGTGCTTCTGCCTGATACGGAATGGGCGGTCATGAGATCCGGCTGGGATCGCGAGGCTCGTTACATGCTCTTTGACTACGGTTCCAACGAGCCGTGGCACTGCCATCGGGATGGTCTCGGTTTTTCGATCTTTGCATTTGGACAACCGCTGATAATCGACAGCGGGCACACGGGCGGTTACCAAGTTGACAGGTCCAAGACATGGTACAAGGAGACTATCGCACATAATGTTGTGATGATCAACGGGATGAGCCAGCGCAAGGTCACCGGCGGGACGTGCCACCGCTGGGTAAGCGCCGCCTCGTGCGACTATATCGACGCCGAGCACGACGGCTACAAATACCTCGGCGCCCACTGCCGGCGGAAGATAACCTTCGTCAAACCGTCCTATTGGATAGTCAGTGATAACATCACTGAAAAGATGTGCCAGACAAGCGGCTACCATGAATGTGAATGGCTCGCTCATTTTCAGCCGACCGAACTGGCGCTCGATGAGAGAAGAAAGAGAGCTTGCACAAGTAATCCCGATGCCAATGTGGTTGTCATTCCCGCACGGCCTGAGACGCTGAGGATGAGGTGCTCCACCGGGTGGATGGTCACACCTGCGGGCGAGGCAGATGATGCGCCGTACATCAGCTATGCGAGAGAGGGTGATCTGCCCATCGACTATGAAGTTATCATCTATCCCTACGAGAGCACCGAGGCACCGCAGGTCCAGATCGAACAGCTCGATATGAGAGAAGACGGATGGAGGTGCAAGGGTTTAATGATATCATCGCCTAAAGGTGTCGATTACTATCTTGAGGCGCTCAAAGGGGATTACTATTTCGTCATGGATGAGAAGACGAGCTTTCGCCAGTACGGTGAGTTTGCCTTCGACGGCGAGATGGCATTGTTGAGAGAGGAGGATGGGCAAGTAAGCTCGATACTTTTGGTTGGTGGGAGTTGCCTGAGGCGCGCCGGACTTCCGCTGGCCCGGTGTACAGGGAACATCGAGTGGGCCGAGATACTGTTTTCGGACGGGACCGCCTCGGTGGACGGAGACTTCGGCGGCAAGATGATAGTCACGCTCCCCGAGGGGCGGCGCTTTGAGGCGCAGAACAGATAGATGATGAAGATAATCGACACGCATGTTCATCTCTGCGATGATGAGAGCTTCCGTCACACATGTGATCTGGAGCAGTCGGCCGGCGTGGTGAAGATAGTGGTTTCGTGCCTCGAGCCGTGTGATGGCGACTACAAACCGACGCCGGAGCAGTTCCGTCGTAACAACGCTCGGGTGCACGAGTGGATGAGGCGAGAGACGGACTTCGTCGAAGGTTGGGCGTACGTTAATCCGGAGCACGAGCGCGAGTCGCTTGACGAGATCGATCGGGCAATCAACGAATATGGGATGAAGGGCATCAAGCTGGAGTGCGGCTGCGTTTGCACCGATCCGCACTACCGACCCATAATGGTAATAGCCGACTCTCTCGGCATTCCCGTACTACAGCACTCTTGGTTCAAGATAACAGGTTGCATTCCGGGCGAATCGGTGCCTCACGACATTGCTGCGCTTGCGAGGGACTTCCCCGGGGTGACGATCATCATGGCGCACATGGGTGGGGATTGGCAGCGCGGCATCAAGGCGGTGCGCAGCTTACCAAACGTCCTCGTCGATACTTCCGGCAGCATCGTTGACTGTGGCATGATCGAGGAGGCTGTTGAGGAGCTTGGTGCCGAGCGGATTCTGTTCGGGACCGACCTGCCGGACATTGACTTCTGGACGAACTTAGGAAAGATAGAAGGCGCCGCGATTAGCGCCGAGCAGAAACGCCTGATCCTGTACGGGAACGCCTCGCGGCTGCTGGGAGAATAGACGGAATGGAAGAGACGGAATGATAGTTGATTTCTTCACCGGCACAGGCCATTGGCCGTTCAGGAAGCTCCGGCATGCGGACATCAGGGGGTTGATGGCTCTGCTGGGGAGTGAGGGCATAGACGGTGCCTTCGTCTATCCGATATCCTCGATACTCGCTAAGGACTGCATGGAAGGGAATCGCGAAGTGCATCAGGCGGCGCAGGACCATCCGTCAACGATTATCCCACTGGCATGCGTAAACCCCGCTTTCCCAGGCTGGGAGGCGGATTTTGCGGAGTGTTTCGAGAAGATGGGTTTCAGGGGCCTGCGCCTGTTCCCAACCTATCACGGATATCGTTTAGAAGAACGGTTCTTCCATGATGTCGTTGAGGCAGCTGAGGAGAAGCAAATCCCGCTCATTCTCTCAGTAAGGATCGAGGATGAACGCCAGCATCACTGGCTGGTCAAGGTGCCGCCTCTTGACCTCGAAGCCGCCGCTGGAGCGATTGCCGACTTTCCACGGACAACATTCGTTCTGAGCGGGGCGACCTATCCGGAACTCTACTCTGCACGGCAGTCGCTCGAGCACGCAGACAACTGGTACTTTGACATCGCACGGATGCAGGGACGGCACGACAACCCAGGCCCGGTCGAGGTGCTTGTCCGGGCCATTGATGACTTTGGTGCGGAAAGAATTCTCTTTGGCAGCAATGCGCCTTTTCAGTACATCAGATCCTCGCTCTTGAAAGTCCTGCACGCCCCGATCGGCGAAGACGAGAGGGACTTGATACTATTCGGCAACGCAATGCGACTGCTGGCCGGCGGCATGCGATCGAAAGCGGATGGTGCTCGACAATAGGAGGAAGACATGGAAAAGATGAATGTGCTCTATGTTGGCGATTCGGAGATCGTCGTAAGCAAATATCTGGTCGGGGCGGATTCCTTCGAACAGGCGAACTTCAACGACAACTCGCGGTTCTTCAGGGAGGCTGTGGCAAGGCTGGGCTTTGTCGAGATGACACACATCAACCCACACGATGTGCCGTTGCAGTTCCCCGGGACCATCGATGAACTCACACGCTTCGACGTCGTGATCTTCAGCGATGTGGGATATAACTCGATAGTATTCTATCCGGGTCTCAAGCCTCCCTATGAGTATCCGCTCGGGCCCAACCGGATAAACTTGGTGAAGGAGTTCGTCGAAAGGGGCGGCGGCTTCATTATGATCGGCGGCTACCTCTCCTTTTCGGGCTTTAATGCCATCGGCGGCTACCACAATACGGCCATAGAGGAGATACTGCCGGTTGAGATCCTGCCCTATGATGACAGGGTCGAGAAGACCGACGGCTTTGTGTTCAACATTGTTGAGCGGGACCATCCGGTGACCACAGGTATTCCATGGGATAAGACGGAGTTTACTCTCTGCGGATATAACAAGCTGACTCTGAGAGACGGCGCCACATTGATAGCCGAATATGACGGGGATCCTTTCATCGCCTGCCGGCAGTGGGGGAATGGGAGAACAGCCGTGTTCGCATCGGATTGTGCCCCCCACTGGGTGGGCGATTTCAAGGACTGGGAGTATTATCCTCAGTTCTGGGGCCAGATGATCAAATGGCTGGCGGGAAAGGCATGAAGCTTGCTTTCAGCACGCTGGGATGCCCCGGGTGGTCGCTTGAGCAAGTGATTGCAGCCGCCAAGCGCTATGGCTTTGAAGGCGTGGAGTTGCGTGGGATCGCGGGCGAGCTCGACATCCGCAGATTGCCCGATTTCTCCGGCGACGGTGTTGTACGGTCGCGGGCCCTGTTTGAAGCCGCCGGTATCGACATCGTCAGTGTGGATTCCTCCTCGCGTCTGTTTCAGGTGGAGGCTAACGAGCTGCGCAGCAGCATTGGGGAGGCGGAAGAGTACGTTGCACTCGCCGGTAGGATCAAGGCGCCTCTCGTGCGCGTCTTCGGTGGTTACATTCCCGAAGATGTGACGCTTGACGAGGCTGTCGCCCGATTTGCGCACAATCTCCGCCAACTCGGGGATCTGGCGCAAAAGATGGGGGTTGTCGTCGCCAGCGAAACGCACGACAGTTTCCTCACCGGCCGGGTTCTCTCCGAGGTGATGAAGCAGACGGATCATGAGTCGGTCGGCGTGGTCTGGGATGTAAGCAACTGTTACTGGACGGGAGAGCCGATTGAGCGGACGGCGGCGCTGCTCGCTCCGTTCTTGAAACTCGTCCATATTAAGGATTCCGTGTTTGATGGCCGTCAGGCGCATCTGAGATTCATCGGTGACGGTGACGTGCCCATTCGCGACGTGTTGATGATCCTTTCCGACCTGGGATATGACGGTTACCTTTCATACGAGTGGGAGAAGGTGTGGCAGCCCGACCTGCCGGAGCCGGAAGAGGCATTTCCGCAATATATCGAGATGATGAGGGAGTACATGGGATGAGAAAGACCCGTATATATACCACCTTCCTCGGCGAGAAGAAACCTGCCGGCGTGCCCGGCTGGCCAAATGCCGCGTTTGATCCACAGCCCGCCAAGGAGCAGTGGATGAGGAAACTCGCCGCTCAGTTCGGCGACGAATTCGAGTTTACGGGGGGCGTTCTGGTCCCGTGCCGAGGCGACGGCACGTGCGCCACCGGGGGATATGTCAACGAGATCCTTTCCAGCCGTGGAACCGACGCCCTGCGGGACATGCCACAGAACATTCGCGAAGGCGTCGCACAATGCGATGGCGTGCTGGTGGTTGCGCTGTGCGTGCCGGGCTGTTCGTGTGAGTTCGATGTTCTTTCGACCGGCAAGCCTACGGTCGTGGTCAACAACCTCTTCGCGGGTGATGGACTGTTGCTGCACTGCAACAGTTATATCAAGAGGAACCGCGTGCCCGCCGTTCTTGTGAGTTCTTCAGATGCAAGTGATACGCGGCGTGCGCTTCACCTGATTACGGTGATCCGGCGGATGCGCGAGACGAAGATCCTGGACTATATGGATGACGTATCGGAATGGGGTATAAGGCCGGGTGAGCACAAGATCATCAGGGATATGTTCGGAACGGAAATCGTTCTCAAGCCCGGACGGGACCTGTTGGATTATTATGTTGCTATTGACGAGTCTGAAGCGCGCCGGCAGGCAGTGAAATGGATGCAGGAGGCGGAGCGCGTTGTGGAGCCTGCTGAAGAGGTCATCGTGCAGGCGGCGCAGATGTATCTGTCGCTCAAACGTGCAATGCAGGATACAAGGGCGACCTGCGTCACGACTGACTGTTTGAACTATGTTTACCGCGACGAGTTTCCCGGCTATCCGTGCCTGGCATTCTTTCAGTTGATGAACGATGGCCTAATGGGGATTTGCGAGGCGGATGTTTTCTCCGCACTCACGAATCTGCTGGGTCTGTATCTCACCGGCCAGCCCGGCTTTGTTTCTGACCCGGTGATTGACACTGCGTCGAATCAGGTCATCTATGCCCACTGCGTCTGCTCGAGCAGGATGCTGCCTGGCGAGCCTGCTGCGCCGTACGTAATCCGAAGCCACGCGGAATGCGGTCAAGGCGCGTCAGTGCAAGTAAAGGCGCGCTCGGGCCTGCCGATGACGACGGTCAAGCTGCATCCGGTCGAGCGGAAACTTTCGCTTCATAAGGGCGCGGTGGTCGGCAACGTTGACACCGACTGGGGCTGCCGCACCAAGATCGCCGTGGAAGTACCCGACGCCAAGGCGCTGCTCAGCGGGTGGAATGTGGAATGCAATTTCGGCTGGCATCGCGTGTCGTTCTACGGCGATCTGGAGGAGGACTTCCGGGATCTGGCGTGTCTCTACGGACTGGATGTGGTTGGGAACTCCTAGGCTTCCTGAGCCCGGATTTCCCAGATGGATCTTATGTTGCGTATACTGACCACTCGTTTGGGTCTGCAACTACAGGCATTTCGTGACGACAACGCCGCGGATCGAGGAGCACCCAATGGGTGAAGCAGGCAGGGATGCCTTGCGGGTGGGTTGCACTTCGTAGACCTTCGGTTGCGACCGTACCGTCAAGCTAGAATTCCACAGGGCGACCGTCAGCGCAGACGCTGGTTTGGTCCCCTATTGCGAGCGCGACGATGCGGTGCAGCTGACCGAATTGGCTGCGGCCGAGCTGCTCGACTTCCGCACCGGCCGCAATGTCCAGCACAGCATGACCGTGCTGCTGCGTCAGTCAGTCTACAGCCGCCTCGCCGGATATGAGGATGTGAACGACGCTGAACGCCTCGGCGTTGATCCGGTGATACGGCAGGTTGTCGGCCGGGCCATCACGCGCACCGCCGCCTCGACCAGTCAGGTCGGCCGCTTCGAGACCGAAGTGCTCGCGCATCCGAACAATCTTGCGACGCTGATGGCGATACCCTGGGCGTGGGTGGACCGAGTGCGCGAGCGCCGACCGATGAAGACGCTGATCCTCGACCTCGACAGATCTGCCACCGAGACGTCATGTTTCAGCTGGCCGAGGTCGCCGTGTCGCGCTGGCTGTACCAGGCCATCCTTGAACGGATACGACGGTTCGCGGCGCTCCCGCAGAGGGCATCACCGACATGACGGTGCCGACCGCTCATCAACCGAGTCAACAGCGAGGGGCGTGGGATGTCACTTCGTCCAGATCACGTCGAAGCGGCCCGCCCGGGCCTCTGGAGCGGTGCTTTCGCCTGCGTCGCGACCCTTTTCGACGCAGATCTCGTCCGCCAGCGAGCAGATTGGGCTTCAATGTCGCAAGACGGGCGTTATGCTGGTGCAAAATGGCCCAGCGATGGTGCCGGGCGAAGGTCACCTGGGAAATGTCGGCTAGGCGAAAGGCTGTCGCGATGAAGTTCTTCGATGCCAACTGCTGCCTAGGCAAGTTGTCGGTGCCGTTGCCAGGACATATAGACACGCCAAGGGAGCTTTGTGACCTCATGGAACAGGCGAGCGTGGATGATGCGCTCGTCTACCATGCCCTCTCCAAGGAGTACAGCCCGGTCGTCGGGAACGGAAAAATACTGGAACAGACCAGCGAACACGATAACCTCCATCCCTGCTGGACGTTACTTCCGCATCACACGGGGGAGGTGCCGCCCGGCGCAGACGCGGTTAAACGAATGATGGGAATGGGCGTGCGCGCCGCGCGCGTATTTCCCAAGGCGCACAACTGGACGCTCTCCGAATGGTGCGTGGGAGACCTTCTGCGAGCCCTGGAGGAAGTCGCTGTTCCCCTGTTCATCGACTTCGACCAGACTGATTGGAACCAGGTCTATTCCGTTGCATGTGAACATCCCGGCCTGACTGTTGTGCTGACCGGCGCGCCCTTCCGGCTCAGCCGCCAAGTGTACGCCCTGCTTGCCGAAACGGCGAACGTGTGCATAGACACCTCCCACTTTCAACTCCATGGTGGAATTGAGGATGTTTGCGCACAGTTCGGCGCACATCGGCTGCTTTTCGGCACGGCCGCTCCGCATTTCAGCATGGGGCCATCCGTAATGGCGGTGAAATACGCCGGGATATCAGAGGAAGATAGAGCGATGATCGCCGGGAGCAATCTTCATAACCTGCTGGAATCCGTACGGGCGGACTTATAATAAGTTGAGGCTTGCTAAGCTGGGATATCCTATGAACAAGATGATCTTCTGGCTCTGCCTCGTTCCATCTGTGATGCTCGCATCCTGTGCTCTCCCCGGGCAGAAGATGATCGCCGACCGCAGCAACGAGGCCTTTGACCTGAAACCGGATGAGCAGTACGGTCCGCTTGTCCGCATCGCGCTGGTGCAACTGGAAATGCTCATACCGCAGGACCCGAAGCGGCATGTCGCCGACGCGCTGGAAGCCATTGACACTGCTGGACAGCAGGGGGTCGATCTCATCGTTCTGCCGGAAGGAGTGAATATCGGGTCAGGTGGTAAGATACCGTATCACGACGCGGCGGAGGCTGCGGATTCACCTCTGCTGCGGCACGTGGCGGTGAAGGCGGCGGAATACGAATGCTACATTGTGTTTCCTTTTATCGAGCAGGATGATGATTGCATCTACAACAGCGCCGCAGTGTTCGGCCGCGACGGCTCGCAACTCGGGATCTATCGCAAAACACACGAGCCGAGGTGTGTCGTGCTCGGCGAAGGGGTTGCCATGGGGCGCGAGTTCCCCCTCTTCGACACCGATATCGGACGGATCGGCATCCTGATATGCTATGATACCATTACTCCGGAACCCGCGCTGGTATACGGATTACAAGGAGCGGACCTCGTAGTGTATCCGCACATGATTCAACCGCTCAAGAACGAGTACTTCCATATCACGACCAGAGCGCGGGCGCTTGACTCGAGCGTTTATATCGCGGCGGCCGGCTGGGCGCGCCCGTTTGAGAAGGCTGAAGGCCCGCTGTCGGCGACCTGCCTGATTGATTGGGAAGGCAGAGTGCTCGGCGAGGGATCGAAGAGCGATCCCGGAATCGTGTATAATGAGGTGCGCCTCTGCCGCCCCCGCATCACCGAGCATCTGGGGGTCATCGAGAGGGCGGAATGGCGCAAGATCTGGTGGGGCGAGCGGCGACCCCATCTCTACCGGAAGTTGACGGAAGGAAATGATACGTGGCGAGCATGGTGTCCTGTCTCTGAACGATGATGTCCGCGTTGATGCAAAGGAATCCGCAATGATTCGTACCGCTGTGCTGATCTGCGTGTTGTACTTTCTCATCTGCGGCTGTGCCCAGTCGAGGGAGACCGACGTTCACTGCACGATGGCTTATATCGACGGTTGGCAGGTACCGGTGCCGCCGGAGGCGATCTCCCCATTTGAGCCGAAGGACGTGACCTATGTCAGTGAGCCGCTGCTTGAACTTGACTCCGACTGGAACATGGATGTAAAGCTCTTCAGCAAATACCGCTACACGGATGAGTTCGTGGAAAACTGGAGGGCGAAACAGCGGTACACGCCAACGCTGCCGGTCATGACACATGAGGGGTTCTTCAAGGCGGTGGACCTGAATCATCCGGGGCTTGAGAAGGTGAGGGCGGCAGTCAGCCGCAGCGACTTCACCAGAGCGATTGAGGAATACCTCTCGTATCAGGCACAGCGCCCAAGGTCCAGTCACCTTAAGCCGCGCCGCGTTTCAACGGAGGCAGGGCAAGTCGCGGTGAAGGAAGCTGACGCGATCATGGCTGACCCGGTGTTTCCGGCGTGCATCCCCGGAATGAAGTTCTCTCTCTGGGGGCTCATGGGCTGTCTCGAGCGCGCCTACCTGCATACAGAGGACATCAAATACGCCGAGGCGTGGCTTGAGATGTTCAATCACTGGTACATGACCTATCGTCCGCCTGCGCAACGTCCCAGGAGCTATATCTCCTTCATATGGATGCCCTACTGGCGGACTCTGGGTGCCGCCGGTTCGGCCCGCGGCCTGTGTGAGAGCGAGCGATGGCTCGTTAGGGCCGCCGAACATGGGCTCGATACGGACAATGTGTTCAACGTGTACAAGTCCATTCTTGAACATGGGAGGTTTCTCCACCTGTGCAACGATGTGTTCATGCCCAGTAACTGGCAGACGGCACAGTGCGAGGGCCTTATTAAGATCGGAACATATTTCCCCGCGTACAAGATGGGCCGCGAATGGCGCGAGCACGCGTGGCAACTGGATCAAGAACATATCGTCAGGGAAACCTACAACGACGGCACGCATTGTGAGAACTCCGTCGGTTACGCCGTCGGCGTGATCGGACAGTATCGTAGTGCGGCCAGGCTGGTGCGCAAGACAGAAATGCGCATTTCAGAGGAATATCTCAGGAGGTGGAAGTCGATGTACCTGTGGGCGGTGAAGATACTGCCGCCGACTGGGAACTACCCGCCTTGCGGCGATAACGGAATAGGAGTTGACGGCAGCCTCATCAAGAAGGCGATCATAGATGGTGCGCTTGAGTTCGCCGATCCCACTATGAAGTATTTCGCCCAACGATACCCGAATGATGTCCTGAGGACGGCGGAGGAAGAGTTCGAGAACACTGCCGAGGTCCTCGATGCATACAACCGCGTCACAGCAGAGAAGCCTTCGTTTACCTCAATACTGCTTCCTGATACCGGTTGGGCGGTGATGCGCCAGTCATGGGATGTGAATTCGCTCTACATGTTCTTTGACTACGGCTGGGAC
Source organism: Phycisphaerales bacterium (assembly GCA_023135165.1). GTDB lineage: Bacteria > Planctomycetota > Phycisphaerae > Phycisphaerales > JAGLTS01 > JAGLTS01. The sequence continues at coordinate 32,594 of JAGLTS010000025.1, forward strand.
GAGGCGTGGCACTCACATCCCGACTTCGGCTCGTTCAACATCTGGGCGTATGGCCGGCCGATCGTCACGGAGTGCGGTAGAAGCGGGTCGTATGAGGCGGACATCTCAAAGCGCTGGTATAAGCAAACGATCGGCCATAACACGGTCATGGTCGACTCGCGAAGCATGCGCAAGTGCGTCAATAACAGGCTCAACCAGTGGTGGACTGGGGAGAGATATGATTTCGCGGACGCGACGAGCGACGGGTATCGCTGGATAGGCGTTCTCCATAATCGGCGCGTCATCTTTGTCAAACCTGATTACTGGATCATCACCGACTTCCTCCCGGGGCCGAGCTATTATGGGACCAGTTTTCAGACCAGCGGTTATCACGAATTCGACTGGCTGGCCCACTTCCAGCCCACCAAGCTCAAGATCGACCGGAAGAAAAAGCGGATCGATACGTCGAATGAAGATGCGAATGCGGCCCTCGTGCCGCTCAACGCCGATCAAGTGGAACTCAGAGTAAGGAGCGGGCCGATGTCCACGCCGATAGGCGTGGCTGATAGCCCCTATGTTTCGCTGCACCAGGAAGGGATGGCGTTCGTGCAGTACCAGGTCTTGCTTGTACCGTACCAGGGTAATGAGCCTCCCGAGATCGGTATTACGCATCTGGCGGTCACCGAGGTCGACCGCGTCCACCGGCGCAACGTCGGCTACGAGATAGCTATTTTCGGGCGAAGGGACATTCTCTTGGAAACCGGCAACCAGGACGAGCCGGTCTCATTCGGAGAGTACCGTTTTCATGGCGCCGTGGCGCATATCTACGACGCGAGCAATCCCGCAGCCGCGTATCTGCTCATTGATGCCAAATCTCTAACGTATGACGGCAGACTGCTCTTCTCGGCGCCGGGCCGGATCAAGGCTATTGAGTTCGCGGTCGTAGCGCGTCTCGGGCATGCCCGCGTGCTTGAGATAATGACTCACTGTGAGGTTTCCGGGATGAAGGTACTTGCACCCGGTGTGAGTGAAGTCAGGATCAACGGCGATCAGCACGAGTTCTCAAGAGAAGGCGAGTACGTCGTAATAAGATAGGAGCAGATGATGGACTACTTCGTCAGGACGGCGAATGCGGGAAAGCCGTTTCAAGACGCTCTCATATTTGACTGCCACGGGCACTTCGGGACCGAGGCCGGCTTTCACATACCCGGCGCCGCGGCGCGGCAGTTCGTCGGCGTTCTGGACCGCGTCGGCATCGATACAGTTGCCATCAGCGCCTTCAGCAGCGTGATGCCATTTGGAAACGATATCGTCGCGCAGGCCGTGTCAGCTCATTCAGAGAGATTTGTCGGGTACGCAAGGGTCAATGCGAATTACAGCAAGGACATCGAAAGGGAGTTGTCGCGTTGTTTTGATGAGCTGGGATTCAGGGGCATCAAACTCCACCCCTATTGCGACCAGGTCTCTCCGGCTGACTCTCGATACGAACCTGCTTGGGAATTCGCAGCAGCACGGAAGATCCCGGTGCTCATACACACATGGAACAGCCTGAGATACGCCGACCCCCTCGTTGATTACTGTGTTCCCTCACGGCTGGCGGAGATCGCGGCGAACTATCCTGACGCGCGGATAATAGTGGGACACGCTGGAGGCGAATACGATGGCATTCTTGAGGCGGTCATACTGGCGAAGGCGTTCCCGAATATCTATCTTGACACGGCCTCATCGCGACTCTACCCAGATGTTATAGAGATGTTGGTCGACGCGATTGGTGCAGAGAGGGTGCTCTATGGTTCAGATGTGCCGTTTCTCTCGCCGGTTCCCCAAGTGGGCAAGATCGTGTATGCGGACATAGGGGAAACCGAGAAGAGAATGATACTAGGACTGAATGCCGCCAGACTCTTCGGCATAGATTTGGGATGTAGAAATGGCAGAGACACTTGCGATTGATGGCGGCAAACCCGTCCGGAACGAACCACTGCCGCCGCCGTACCCCGGCGCCCTACTCATGGGAGAGGAGGAAAAACGTGCTGTTCTGGAGATCATCGAGCACAAGGCGCCTTTCAGGTATTACGGGCCCGACGTGCTGAAGAAGGTCTCGCAGTTCGAGCGGTCTGTAGAAAGATATCTTGAGATCAATCACGCGCTTGGTGTTAGTTCAGGCACGGCGGGAGTAAAGGTTGCCCTTGTCGCCCTCGGAGTCGGTCCCGGTGACGAAGTGATCGTTCCCGCATACACCTTTATTGCCTGTGTGAGCGCCGTCGTAGCCGCCAGGGCAGTGCCTATCTTTGTTGAGGTTGACGATTCGCTCAATATTGATCCTTACGACCTCAGGGACAAGATCTCACCCCGAACGAAGGCAATCATGGTGGTCCACCTGCAAGGCGTGTCCTGTGATATGGATGCAGTGGTCGCCATAGCGGACAGCAACGGGGTCGCTGTGCTCGAGGACTGCGCCCAATCGTTCGGGGCGGTCTACAAAGGTCGCAAGGTCGGCGCGTTCGGGAAGATGGGTGTTTTCAGCCTCCAGATCAACAAGCTGATAACCGCAGGAGAGGGCGGGTGTGTCGTTACCAATGACCGCGATCTGTTTCACAGAGCCGTCCGCTGTCACGATCACGGCAATCTGCGCGAATTCGAAGGAGGAGCACCGCTATTGGGCGAGAACTACAGGATGAGCGAGCTTGCCGGCGCTGTGGCAGTCGTTCAACTTCAGAAGCTCGAAGACCTCGTTGCGAAGATGACGAGAGTAAAGCAAGAGATATTGAGGGGGATCGGCGATGTCGCGGGCATCACATTCAGGCGTATTCCCGACGGCGCAGAAGACCTCGGCACAAGCGTGATGTTCTTTACACCCTCCGCCAAGACGGCGGCAGACTTCGTGAAGGCGCTCAACGGCGAGAATATCAACTCAAGCCAGATGTACGGCGGAGCGGTTTATGATGCATATCCGCAGGTGCTCAACATGAGCACCGCTACCCCGGAGGGCTGCCCGTTCACCTGCCCGTACTATGATGGTAAGGTGAGGTATTATCATGGGATGTGTCCGAGAACAGAAGCCTTTGCGCGGCGGTTGATCTATATTCCTCTCGCGCCGACTTTCGAGGACAGGGAGATTGCCGACGTCGTGATTGGCGTCCGCAAGGTGGCAGCTCACGTTTTATAGAGGAGGCGCCTTCAGGGGCGATTGACAGTGACATGAACATGCCTGAGAAGGAAGTACAGTTACCTGGAGTTGTTGCGAGTGAGTCTGAATTGCAGGGGTTCCTGTCAAAGCCGTGGCCGTCGCTCGTCAACATGATGAAACGCCTCGACGGTGACATCATGCTGCTGGGCATTGCTGGCAAGATCGGCCCGGATTTGGCTCTGACTGCCCTGAGAGCCATCAGCGAGGCGGGCAGAAAAACGAAGGTGATCGGCGTTTCCCGCTTTTCGGAGGAGGAGTCTAGGCGTCGCTTTGAGGACATGGATATCGAACTCGTCGCCTGTGACCTGTTGGATCCTGATGAAGTCGGAACTCTATCGCGCGTCAGGAACATCATCTACTTGGCAGGGCGGAAATTTGGCACGAGCGGTAATGAGGAACTGACATGGATTGCGAATGTAGTGATACCGGCCAATGTGGCACGGCATTTCCGAGATAGTCGGATCGTCGCCTTCTCCACCGGCGCCATCTATCCGATGGTGGCCCCGTTGACGGGCGGCTGCCAGGAGGGGGAGCCACTTGGGCCGATCGGTGAATACGCACAGTCCTGCCTGGGCAGGGAGAGAGTCTTTGAGTATTACAGCGGGGTAAATAACACGGCGATGAGTCTGATCCGCCTGAATTACGCAGTGGATCTCCGCTACGGGGTGTTGCACGACATCGGCAGGCTGGTCCTGGAAGGCAGGCCCGTTGACCTCACAATGGGGTTTTTCAACGCAATCTGGCAGGGAGACGTGAACAACCAGACGCTTCTTGCGCTTGAGCAGTGCACTTCGCCACCGACTGTGTGGAATGTAACGCTACCCGAGGTTGTCTCCACGCGCGCGATCGCCGAACGGTTTGGCGAGATCATGGGTAAGGAAGTCGCGTTCACGGGCGGAGAAGGTCCCGTGGCCCTTCTAAGCAACTCGGCCAAAGCCGTCAACGTCTTGGGGCCTCCTTCGGTATCCCTCGAAACATTGATACGTTGGCAGGCGCAGTGGCTCCTTGCCGGCGGACGTTCGTTGAACAAACCGACCCATTTCGAAGAGAGCAGAGGAGAATATTAGGGATGCAAATCAAGGATATTCCTGCACGCATCCGCGAAAACGTTAAGTACGGCGTCGTCATCCCGGCTCATCCCTTGGCCCTGACGCGTGACAGGAGACTCGACGTTCGGCATCAATGTGCCCTGACCCGGTACTACGTCGATGCAGGAGTAGGCGGTATCGCCATCGGCGTGCACACGACACAATTTGAAATCCGCGAGCCGGGAATCGGCTTGTTTGAACCGGTGCTCTCGCTGGCTTCGGAAACGATCGACGCCTTTTGCGCGCAAACGGGACGCGAGATCCTGAAAGTCGCTGGCGTTTGTGGCCGGACGACACAAGCGGTCAGGGAAGCGATGCTGGCGAGGAATGGTGGTTATCACGCATGCCTGTTGAACCTTGCCGCCTTGCAGAACGAGGACAACCCCGCGCTGCTGGCACATTGCCGGGAAGTCTCCGGCATTATGCCGCTCATCGGTTTCTATCTTCAGCCGAAAGCAGGCGGCAGGCCGCTGTCCTATAAGTTCTGGCGGGCGTTCGTCGAGATCGAAAATGTGCTCGCCATCAAAATCGCCGCGTTCAATCGCTACCAGACGCTCGATGTTGTGCGCGCCGTCTGCGAAGGCGGGCGGGAGAACGACATTGCCCTCTATACGGGCAACGATGATAACATCGTCCTGGATCTACTCTCAGAATACACCTTTGAAACGGCCTCTGGAACAAAGTCGGCACGAATCGTCGGGGGATTGCTCGGGCATTGGGCTTTCTGGGCGAAGAAGGCAGTTGAGCTCCTCGACAGCATTCATTCGATAACCGAGGCACACGCGCCGGTGCCTGCGGAGATGCTTGCGCTGGCCTGGCGGGTGACGGATATCAACGCTGCCTGTTTCGACGCGGCCAACGATTTCGGCGGCTGCATCCCGGGGATCAACGAAATGCTGAGGCGCCAGGGACTCATGAAGGGACGATGGTGCCTGAATCCCAGCCAAGACCTCTCCGTGGGTCAGGACGAAGAGATCGAGCGGGTCTGCCTTACGTATCCCGATATGAATGACGATGTCTTTGTCAGAGAGAATCTGAACCGTTGGCTGAGCGATTGAACCGAACACCAAGTCCGGGAGGACACGGCGCCTTCTTGAACATGTCTTATACGGATCCCTGTCCCTGGCAATAACTCCGTACTCCGTGCCGAAGCAGGACTTCGGAGCAGGGCAAATCTACCTCCTGGTGGAGTAAACTGCCGGCTTTCCACCCTTGCCGGAGCACGGAGTGCCCATCCTGCGAGCACCTTGGACCGTCCTTCGATCATCGATTTTGCGCCGGTCAACGCTGCTCGCTGAGAACCTAGCCCTCCGCCCGAGTCTCGCCCTGATCATGGCGATGAACCGCGTTCGAATCCCACGTGTTCCAGGGCGGACTCGCGGTTGACTCTCCGGATGACGTTTTTGCCAAGGACAATGATCAATGGCCGAGTATCAGGTGCAGTACGAACACGTATGCGTTCGTGAAGGCATCCTCGCGAAAAAAGGTCACTGCCATATCACGTGAGCCAATGAATGGGCGCAGCGTCCAGCCGAATTGAACGCCGACGAAAGCGTACATCGTCAGCCAGGAGTACAGCATGATGCGATGGGCACCGTGCCTGCGGATCAGGGGGCGGTAGTAGCGAAGCATGACCAGATGACCCGCCAGCGCCGCAGCTGCGAACATCGCTATATTGAAGAGTTGGGCGCCCCGGTAGCTGGCGACGGATGAATACCAGACACGCGTGATCGGTCCCAGCGACGCCAGGGCGACACTCAATCCTGCTTGCCCTGCGAACACCGCCTGAATGGCCTCGCGAAGATCACGTCGAAGGCCAAGAACTGTGTTGAACACGACAAACGCCGGGAGGCAGATGGCGCTGGTCACGAGCAAGAGCAGGGGCACCTTGACAGCGCTGAAGAGTATTTGCCAAAACCGCTCCAGTGAATCGAATTCAAAGCTCCCCATAAACGCGCCGTAGAGGCTGCTGAAACAGAGCACCATGGCGGGCAACCACCACCACGGACGATCGGCGCGACGGCTCGGGTCGAAGCGCCCGATTCCGTGCAGCAAGTCGTCGGTGTGCGTCAGCGTTACCCGCATCGGCATGGCCTCGCAGTCGGTTAGCCGCCGCCCAGCAGGTCGCTCAGGTGACGTAGCAGGGCGAGGAAGAAGCTGCCCTCGCGCTGTCGCAGCCAACTGAACTCCAGATCCGGACTGCCGACGAAGGGTCGCAGGAGCCAGCCCATCTGGGCGCCGACCAGACCGTAGAGCACAAACCAGACACTGAAGATGGCTCGGGCCTGCCAGTGAGCGCGGCGGGGGAGGGGCCGGGTAGGTCGTTCCAGGGGACCGATTTCGCGGGTATGGTCAGTTTCTCCTGCGCCATCCTCGGTCTGCGCTCGCTCCTCCACGACCGGATCGCCATAGGCGAGAAGGGGCGCAACGGCCCGCCGCAGCGTGCGCAGCAGAAACACCATGCCCACAAACCCCGCGATCGCAAGCAGCGCCACGTTGAGCGCGATCATGAATGGATAACTGGTGGTGGAGACGGTGAAGAACCCCAGGATCGGTCCGAGCGAAGCCGCCACTGTGACGTTGACGACAATGGCGCCAATGAGCAGCCGCAGCGTCGCGCTGAAGCCAAGTCGGCCTCCGATCAATGCGCTGAACACATAGAGAGAAGGTAGCGTCACAGCCAAGGTGAGTAAGAAAAGCGCCGGCATCTTGACTGTCGAGGCGATGAGTTGCATCCAACCACCTGGATGCTCATTCGTGAGTATCGCGTACCAGCCCATAAAGAACCCGTACAGCGCCCCCAGTACCACGGCGGCAGGTAGAAACAGGCGGAGCGGCAGTTCGACTCGCCCCTCCGTCAGGAGTTCCGGCCCCGTCTTGCGACCCCGCAACAAATCATCGACCTGCGTCAACCATGTGCGCATCGACCGCCTCCCTTCGCCAGATTTGCTGTCACCGCGCACAAAATGCACGGTGCCCGCCGTGCCGTATGGCACTGAGTTAAGGCATGATAGAGAATTGCTGCGCTTCCTACGTCACCCTGTCGGCGGACGTTCGAGGTCTGCTGCCGGAGGCGCAGCAATTGGGTTCGCCTCGGATCTGCGACTCAGTCGATCATTCGCACGCCGGTCCAGCCGTGTGGCCTTTCCCCGTGCTGTTCCGAATCCTAAGTCGCTGGCCAATCAGGAGATCTGACGCCGAACCCCTGCCAGTGGGGGTTTTGGAAAGCCACCGCGGGGACTCGAACCCCGGACCTGAGCTTTACGAAAGCTCCGCTCTGGCCAACTGAGCTACGGTGGCGATGAGTCAAGAGAATAGCGAAAACTACCCGCGACGCACACATCATCCGGGCGAGATCAACTCGACCGCTTGCAGCCGCGTCACGTCTGTCCTTGTCCTTCACCCTGTTGCGGGTTGGCTGCTGGCTGATCCGCCTGCTCGGTCGCTTCAGACCTCTGCGGTGCCGACACGGTCTCGTCGGGTAGCGTGCCCTTGTCGTAGGACTTGAACGACCTCGGTGGCGCGGCTGTGGCGTCATCGATCTCATCCTCGATGCCCCTGACGCCTTTCTTGAACTCGACGATCGCCCGTCCGACGCTTCGGCCGACCTCCGGCAGACGCTTTCCGAAGAGCAGCAGGCCGACCATCAGGATCAGAACCCATTCGTAGCCGCCAGGTATGCCGAATGCGAGCGTATGCATGGGGTGTCCTTTCCGAGCGAGTACGACAGGGCGACGCTTCGGCGCGCCCTGCCATCATTGTACGCACTACCGGCCTCCAGTGGAAAGGACGCAGCGCTCAGACCAAGACGGAACTCATCAGTCCCCGGCCCACGCGGTGCGAAAAGACCCATGGGCGCGCTGCGTCGGCGGTGTGACGAGCGTGACCCTGCTCGCTCGCAAGCCCTACAGCACCTGCCCGGCCTTCGGGTAGCTCCCCATTACCGTCAGATGCAGGCAGTGCTCGCGCGCCTCAGCAATCGCATCCCGCATCCGCGACTCGCTCTGATGACCTTCCGCGTCGATGAAGAACGAGTACTCCCAGTTCACGCGACCGCTCGGCCGTTTGTCGATGTGGCTCAGGTTGATCCCCGCATCCCGGAACGCGCCGAGCACGTCGACCAACGCACCGGGCTTGTTCGCTGTCGTGAACATGATCGACGTCTTGTCATTGCCGGTCGGTTCCGCCTGCTGCCGACCGATGATCAGGAACCGCGTGACATTACCCACACTGTCCTCGATCTTCTCGAACAGCGCTTTCAGGCCGTACAGATCGCCTGCGAGCATCGAACCGATCGCCGCGCCGCCTTCGGATGGGTCTTGCTCCGCCACGATCTGCACGGACCTGCTCGAACTGGCTGTCGGCACGAGCTCGGCGTGCGGGAACTGCGTACTCAGCCAGACTCTGCATTGGCTGAACACCTCGGGCTTCGAGTAGATCCGCTTGATCTCCTTTGGCTCACAGTTCGCCAGGAGCGTGTGGTGGATCGCAACAAGCACCTCGGCGTAGATCGTGACATCTGCCGTCTGGAGCGCATCGAGCGTCTCGACGATTCCACCGCCTGAGGAGTTCTCGATCGGGACCAGGCCGTATGTCACATGGCCTCGCTGAACCTCCGTGAACACGCCGCCGATCTCACGCAGGTTCTCGAACTCGACGCTCGAACCGAAGTGCTTGACCGCTGACATGTGGCTGAAGCTGCCGCGCGGGCCGAGGAATCCGATGCGGATTGGCTGCTCGAGCGCGAAGCTCCCGGACATCAGCTCGCGGTAGATCCCCTCAAGCGTTCGATCAAGCAACGGCCCGTCGTTCGCACTCAGCACGCGGTTGAGGACCGCGCGCTCACGATGCGGCGCATAGACGGGCACGTCGCTTGCCCGCTTGACGTTGCCAATCTCTGAGACGACCTTCGCCCGTTCGTTGAGCAGGCCGACCAACCTGCGATCCAGATCGTCGATCCGCTCTCGCAGAGGCTCCAGCGATTGCTTGCCGGCGCACGTTCCTGTTGGTGTGTTATCAGACGTCCTTGTCGAGTCGAGAGGCATCCGGGTATCCTTCGTATCCGCCAGCCGATGGAATATTCCCTTCATCGGCCCGCCAGTGATGGAATGACACCCCGACCTTGCGTTTCCCAGAAAGGCAAGGGTGGTTCGCTGACGCCTAGAATGCGTAGGAGCACATGCCAATGCTGGCTCAGACATTCATCGCCGATCTGCTCAAGGATTTGCCCGTCGGGGTCCATGTCGTGGTGCTGGGAGGACTGCTCATCGGGGCGATCGTGTGCCTCGCGGGAGGCAGGCTCATTCGGCCGCTCATCACGCTGATTGGGGCGTCGATCGGAGCGTTTATGGGCTTGACCGCCATGGCGATCCTGCCCGATACGATCGACCCGCTGATCGGCATGGGTGTTGGTGCGGTGATCGGCGCGATCATCGGGTTTGCCCTTTTCCGCTACTACATGGCCATTTCGCTGGCGATCCTCTTCGGCGTCGCGGCGCCGCTTGGCGTACTGGCCTACGGGTCAATCACCGGCCACTGGGCGGATCAGCCCATCGCCCCTCTGACGACTGACGAGATGCTCCTGGACGATGTTCCCACGGTGGAGACCGACGAACCCGCGCCCGATGATGCACCGGAACCAGCGACGCAGACGGACGACGACGATGCGCCGCCACCGCCGGAGACAGCCGAGCCGGCCGAAGGGACTGACGTTGACGAGCCGGTGCCGGATGCGGCTGACATCCTCGCCGACGTTGCCGGTTCACTGATCGAATCGGCGGATCTGGTTCCGGAAGAGACAGTCTCCGCCCTCGATCTCGCCGGTGACGTGGCGGAGCAGATCGACGAGAGTACAAAGCCGATTCGTGAATCCGCGCGAAAGGTGATCCGCGAGATCCTGTCGCAGTGTCAAGCGCTGTGGGGCGATCTTCCCAGTGCTCAGCAACGTGTCGCGGGGGCTGCCTCAGTTATCGGGCTGCTGCTCGGTGTGATTATCGGTCTGTTCCTGCCTGAATCGGCTTCGAGCATCGTCACCGCCGCCGCCGGTTCCGCCGTCATGCTTGGTTGCGGAACGTGGCTCGCCGCACGCTATCAGGTGCCCATACTCAAGGGGCTTGGCGGACACTCGACGGCGATCCTTACAACATGGGTCGTTCTCACTGTGCTCTCCATTGTTTTTCAGTGGACAATCTCGCACCGATCGCCCGATGACTAGCACGGTTTCCTAGTTATCGAGGCACATCATGAGCACTTTCACCATTGCATCGGGTGCGCTTGACTTGGTCTTGGCACAGGCTGAGCCTACCACAACGAGTCTTGCGGACGTCTTCGATCTCGGCTTCAGTCATCTGAACATCCTGACGAAGCCGGCCGAACTGATGAACCTGCTGAGCGACATGAGCCCGATCTGGGCGGGCATCTTCATGATCCTCGGCTGGATCTGTGTCATCAGCGGGTACCGATGGCATAAGCCCGTCGTCGTCATCTGCTCTCTGCTGATCGGCGTCGGCGCGGGCCTTCTCGTCGGTCAGTACGTCGGCTCGACATCCGTCGTCGCGGTATGTCTGGGCGCCCTCTTCGCCGTCCTCGCCGCACCGTTCCTTCGCGTCACCGTCGCCTTCTTTGGGGCCATCGTCGGCGCCTACGTCGGAGCCAACGTCTGGTCGCTCGCAGCGCCGGAATCAACGCTCTATTGGGCGGGGTCATTGATGGGCATGGTCGCGTGCAGCATGCTGGTGTTCGTGGCATTCCGCTTTGTCGTCATCCTGTTCACATCGGTGGCGGGTACGACGCTGCTGGTCTTCGGCACACTGGCAGTCATGCTCCACGTGGAGATCTGGCAGGAGGCTCTGCGGACGAGCTTGGAGGGCAACCCCGTCCTGCTGCCGATGATCGTCGGCGTCACCGCCATGATCAGCTTCGTCATCCAGCAGAGCGGCGGGCTCGTGGCAGTCGCCACCGCCAAGCCCCGAACTTCGTCGCAGCCGCAGCAGAAGCCCGCGTCGGCCTGACACGCCTGCCGACTTCCGCGCTGATGGCGGCGCTGGCCGCACCGAAGCGCGCACATCACAGCGGTGTGATGAATGCCACGGTCTGCTCGCAATGAGCAACGGCACAGCTTGCGATGGGACCGTGCGGCATCGACGATCCGCGATACGATGGTGGCGGCATGCGGCGACGGATTCCGAACATCTTGACCGTGCTTCGACTGCTCCTTGCAGCGGCGTTCTTCGTGATCCTGGAGTGGTATCGCTATCCACACACGAATGCGTGGGCGCTGTACGTTGCTACGGGGGTCTTCGTCGTCGCGGCGCTGACCGATGCGCTGGATGGCAAGCTCGCGCGGCGGTGGAAGGTCGAGTCTACGTTCGGTCGAGTCATGGATCCATTCGCTGACAAGATCCTCGTGCTGGGCGCGTTCGTCTATCTTGCCGGGCCTCGCTTCGCACTCGCTGCTCCGGACATCGGGCAGGTCAGCGGCGTCGCGCCTTGGATGGTCGTTGTCATACTCGCTCGTGAGTTGCTCGTCACGGCGCTGCGGGGCAGCGCCGAGTCGGCGGGCGTCAAGTTCGGCGCTGTCCGAGCGGGCAAGCTGAAGATGGTGCTTCAGTCGGTCACGGTGCCGGCCGTGCTGCTGCTCATCGCGATCGCCGATCCGGCGCACAGTACGTGGTCAGCCGTTGTGCGCGACATCCTCGTCTGGGCCACGGTCGTTGTGACAATCCTGTCGGGTTGGCCTTACGTTGTGAGTGCTCGTCGGGCGCTGTCCGGCTGAACGAGCGGGAGTGAGTGGACCGATGATGACGCGAATCAAGGATCTGATCGTCACGGCAGGGGGGTTGGGTCACTGTCGGCCGGCCTCGGGCACGTGGGGATCGACACCGCCTGTCATCGTCTGGATCATCCTCGTGCTGGCGGGCGTGCAGTCGCGTTCGATGACGATGATGGTGGTCATGCTCGTAATCGCCGCAGCGTTCAGCATCGGCTGTGTCGCGCTCGGCCGATGGGCGGAGAAGCGCTACGGCAAGAAAGACCCCGGGCAGGTCGTCGCTGACGAGGTTGCCGGTCAGGCGGTTGCACTGCTGTTCTTGCCAACGCTGTCACTCGGCTTTGGGCCGGACTGGCTGAGCATGATCGCCCCAGGCGTCATCGCGTTTCTCGCCTTTCGGATGTTCGACATCATCAAGCCGCCGCCCGCGAACCAGTTGCAGAAGCTCTCCGCCGGCTGGGGCATCCTCATCGACGACATCTTCGCAGGCGTCTACGCGAACATCGGCACACAACTTGGGATCATCTTCCTCGCGCAACCGATCCTGGAACGGCTCACCTGACGTGCGCGGACCGGCTTGCTGGAGCGGCCGGCGGCGAAGGGTCGATACTCACAGGTATGGCTGTCACAACCACCGACGCACCCGTGCATCGCACATGTGAACATCGCGTCCCGGATGTCATGCCGCTTGATGAAGCGCATGCGTGGGATCATGCCAAGGCTGACTGGATCGTCTTTCGCACTGACGATGCCCGAATCCTGACCGATGACTGGAAGCTCATCCTCGCGCGCGTGCTGGATCGGATGCCGAGGCACATCGCAGCCGTCGGGCCGAAGCGTCTCATTTCGCAGAAGCAGATCCGAAGCCTTGGCGAGTTCATCATCCATCCGAAGGGTGCGCACGCCCCGGCGCTCGGCCTGCCGTGCGAATATGAACGTTTTCCGGTCGAGTGTGATGTGGTCACGGGAAGTGTTGTTGCAGTTCGTCGCTCAGCGCTCGCGGAGGCGGGCGGGTTTGATGCGCAGTTCGACGCCTCACCGACGCGCGTTCGATGGATCGACCTGTGTCTGCGCCTGCGTCAGGCGGGCGGTCGAATCGCGGCACTCCCCCATGTCGAAATACTTGAGCCTGAGGAAGCCCCCGTCGATGCACGGACGATCCTGGCGTTTCGCCGCAAGTGGGGCTTCGACTACCGCGCCGCTGATCTCGCAGCGGTTGTGAAACGCTACGGCGAGACGCCGATTTGCTGGAACATCGGCTTTTTCTCCGAGCCGTTGCCGTTCCAGAAGTACGAACATCGCCCGTCGTACCACTGGCAATCGTACGAGGACTCAGCCGGCTATCGGCAGCGCACCGACGCGGTGGTCGGGTTGTTCGCAGACCAAGCGCGCCGGCTCGGAAATGTTCGCACCGTCGTCGACATCGGCTGCGGGGACGGCTTGGTGACGCACCTGATCGCCCATGCCGGTTTCGCCATGCTCGGGCTCGATCCACAGGAGGACGCGATTGCGCAGGCTCGCCGGGCATGCGCCGATCAAGCCTATCCCACCTGTCCGCCGCGATTCGAGGTCGGTGCTGCGGATGTGATTCCCATTCAAGATGGTGAAGCCGATGCCATCGTCCTCATGGATGTCATTGAGCACATCTGGAATCCCGTGGCTGCGCTTCGGGAGGCGGCGCGAGCGATCGGCGATCGGGGACTGCTCTTTGTCGTCACACCACAGCGCGAGCCGTACCGATCGCACGATCCTGCCTACCACGCTTTTGAATACGATGTCGGCGAGCTGACCCGTCAGATTGCCGCAGCGATCGAGTATCGGCCGATCTTCACGTGCTTTGTCGAGGGCGCCGGGAAGAACATCGTTCTCGCAGCAGCGCCGTTCGAGCTGGCCGCGACGATTCCAGTGGGTGCGCGGGCAGGCGCCTGAGACGATCAGTCGTTGGGATCTACCAGTCTCCCGAGACGACTACCGTCGGCCAGAGCAGGTGAATGCGCTTGTCCTCGCGCTCCTCGTTCCAATACCTCTCGGTGACGTTCTCGATCGCTCGAACATGCCCGTCGAAGTACGCGACGTGGCCGCTGTCGTTTGGATGCCTGCGTGCGATGACGTTGGAGTTGCCCGGGTCAAATGGCGGCGGAGCCCATGCCCCCTGCTCCGGGACGAAGAGCGACTGATCCAGCCGGGACATCTCATCTTCTTCCACAAGATCAACATGGTCGGCGGGCGAGAGAATCCGATCGATTGACTGTGAGCTGACCTCGCGGATCTCCTGAAGCCCATCGACCTCGACGACGACGGTTCGGTTGTGGGTGAGATATCCCGGAGGCCAATTGCCGGCGGTGAACCAGAGCCTGGTGAACGTAGCGCCGACGCCGCGCGGGTCTTCATCCGGCGTGAGAAAGTAGCCGAACCTGCCGCCGAAGGAATCCTCGCCCCCAACAGGCGAGTACCGCTCGAGCGTGTCGGCAGGCGAGGTGTAGATCACAGGATCGTGTACATACTGCTCGAAGAAGGCTGACATGAGCGTGATGAGCGAGGTGCTGCCGATCGGAGCAACCGGGCTGTCGAACAGACCGACCTCGGTCGCACGGGCGTTGCCGGGCTCACCGGGCGGATAGTAACCATCACTCAAAGCAAACGGCGGGAGGTAGCCGTGGTCGTGGATGTGCGCCGCATGGGCCGTGGCGTAACTGCGCATGTGATCGCGCGTGACGGCCGCCCAATCGTCACCCCGCAACTGCGCCATCGAGGGGATCACGGCGCAAACGAAGATCCCCAAAGCCCCGACGCAACAACTCGTCTCGACGAGCGTGAACGCTGCGCTGCGTCCTGTGTTCCGCGTGCTGGTCGTTGTGCATCGTTGTTGTCGCATGGCCGATCCCTCTCACTCGCAGCATGTGCCGTACTCGGCAAGGAGCACCGCGAGATCCATCTGTCCGATCTCATCGTCACCATCAATGTCGGCAAGCGCGTTGTGGTGCGGATCGCCCGGCAGGAGGCCGTAGGTTGCGAGCATGATGCCCAGGTCGCCTGCATCCACATCGCCGTCGGCGTCAAGATCAGCGGCGAGAACGGGCGCTACGTTGAAGACATGCACAAAGCCCGCTCCATAGGGGAACTCATCGCCGTCCCACGCCGTCTGGCCGATGAGCAGGTCAGCCAGCCCGTCCCCATCCACATCACCGCCGAGCCCCGCCACGGATCGGCCGAACCCGCCGTCGGGCGTTTCGCCCGTACCGCTGAGGATGCGCAGCGGGCGGAAGTCCTTTCCCGAGTGAATCCAAACGCGCCCGTTGGGTTGGCCATCCACTTGACTGACGGGGGAGCCTACGACGATGTCGTCAAAGCCGTCACCGTTCACATCCCCGGCGGATGAAAGCACGTATCCGAAACGATCGCCCTCGACCTGCCCGGTCAGGGTCGCCAGCAGTTGCGCATCTGGCCCGGAGTAGATGAACACGGTGCCTGTGTATGGATCGGGCGAGGCGGTGCCCGGCGCTGCGATGGCGATTGCGGTGCTGCCCTGGTGATTGATCCCGCTCACGGATGCGACCAGCCACCCGAGCTGATCGAAGGCAGCGACGCCGTGGAACGAATGCAGAATCGAACCATCGGCGCCGGACACGATGTCAGCGCGGCCTGCGTTGACCCCGACGGTGGATGCGCCCGGCGCACCGACGAGCAGATCAGGCGAGCCGTCGCCATCCCAGTCTCCGATCCCAGCGATACTCCTGCCGAAGCGCTCACCTCGCTCCCGGCCGTTGACGATCAGGAGCGTCGCCCGGTCGGCTCCTGAGAAGACGTAAACGCGCCCGGCGTTGAGGTCCGGCCCAAGATCGTAGCCGGGCGCTCCGACAGCGAAATCAGGCACGCCGTCGTTGTCGGTGTCTCCGATTCGCGCTGCACCGTTGCCGAACATGTCTTCAGCTTGGCCGGTGTTGAGTTGGTCGACCGCCGTACCGTCGCACGTGGAGAACAGCAGCACCCTGCCGGGATCACTGTCGTTGGGCGAGCCGACGAATCCGAGGAGCACTTCCGGAAAGTCGTCACCGTCGACGTCGCCGATGCTGACAAGCGACGTGATAAGCCCGTCGTGGAGAGCATCGTGATACTCACCAGGCGGCTCGAGTCTGACAACGAGGTCGCCGGTCGCCCCTGAGTAAACGCCAAGGTATGCGCTGAATTCGGGCCCGGACCCCAGAAAGCAGGCGATGGCGAAATCGGGTGCATCATCCTCGTCGACGCGCCCAAGCGCTGCGACGTGCCAGCCGAACTGACCGAAGTCACCACCATCGCGCGGAGGAACATGATAGATCGGGGCGCACGATCCATCGCCGCCGGCCCGTGCGGGAGCCGGACCAGCCAGCATGGCGCACAGTGAGAGCAGCAGCCCTGTTCGCACACAACCCCGCAGCGCGAAGCCGCGAGCGGCGATGCCGTTGGGTCTTGGCGTGATGCTCCTATCATCTTTCATCGTCATCCTCTCAGGATGGGGGCAAGCCTGCCATCGCACGCGGTTGTCGATGATCCCGCACTCACATCAGTATGCGCTGCCGTGTGATGCACCGCAAACACATGCAGCGAATGACATGTGATGTTGTGCCTGCGGGTCGTCCGCGAGTAAAAAGACCACCCGTCTTAGCGCCCCGCTAACACAACAATGTGTGAAATCCACGTATGATTCGGCGGTTCAACGTGCTGACGGGAGGCTTGATACAGCCATGCCACAGATCCTGATCGTCGAGGACGAACCGGACATCGGTGAACTGATCCGATTTCACGTGATGAGAGAAGGATTTGACGCAGTCGTCATCCGGTCGGGGCGTCTCGCATGGCAGGAGATCAACCGAAACCCACCGCGACTGGTGATCCTCGACCTGATGCTGCCTGACATGGACGGCCTGGAGATCTGTCGGCGCATGAAGCTGGAGAGACGGACGCGAGGCGTGCCGATCCTGATCGTTTCCGCCAAGGGAGGGGAGGCGGACATCGTCGCCGGGCTGGAACTGGGCGCTGATGACTACGTCACCAAGCCGTTCAGTCCAAACGTACTGATGGCCCGGATGCGGAATCTGCTCCGCCGCGCCGAGGCGGCCGGTCTTGGCGACGATGCCGATCGAAGTGTGATGACTGTTGCGGGGGAATCGTTGGTTATTGATCTGGACCGCCACACGGTTGTCGTCGAGGGCAGACCGGTGGAACTCACGCGCAGCGAGTTCGAGATCCTGCGATGCCTCGTTTCCCGCCCTGGATTCGTTCGTACGCGCGAGCAGATCATCGCGGCCATGCATGGTGACAACGTTGTACTGACCTCGCGCACTGTGGATGTACACATCACGGCTGTCAGACGCAAGCTTGGCGAGCTTGGCAGTCTGATCAAGACCGTGCGCGGAGTTGGTTATCGCCTGGATGAGTGTGCCGCCGAGTCCACGCCATGATCTTGCGCCGACCCAAGACGCTGCTTTGGAGATTCGGGATCGCGCTGATGAGTGCGCAGCTCGTGATTGCGCTGGCGCTTGGATTCTATACATACATCCATGCGCGTCAGTTCCACTACGATCAGACGCAGGGCGAGTTGCAGCGTATGGCATCCGTTCTCGTCGCGCGATTCAGTGATGAACTCGGCAAGGCTGATGGCAGCCGGATTGATCGCATTGCGAAGGAGGAGGGGCGACGAACAGACACGCGGATTACCATCATTCTGCCTGACGGAAAGGTCATCGCCGATTCCGAGACCGACCCGGCGGGGATGGAGAACCACCGCTACGGCCGACCGGAGATCGAAGCTGCGCTCTCATCAGGCAAGGGATCGGCTGTCCGGTATAGCAATACGCTTGGTGAGTCGATGATGTACTTCGCTGAGGTGGTCGTGACCGAAGATGGAACCTTGGCAATCGTCCGGACCGCGCTTCCATTGACGAGGATCGACGACGAGCTTGGCCGGATCATACGCGTTGTGGCGATTGCGGGCCTGCTGTCATTGCTGGCGGCGTTCGTTGTGATCTACTTGGTCTCGCGCCGAATCAGCCGGCAGCTTTCGCAGCTCGCAGCCGGAGCCGGCCGATTTGCCGGGGGCGATCTTGAACACCGGATCGTCCAACCCACAGCCACGGAGCTCTCATCGCTGGCCGAGGCGCTTAACGACATGGCTCGTCAACTCAGCGATCGCATCAACGATCTCCAAGCACAGCAGCGCGAGCAACGGGCGATTCTACAGTCGATGAGCAACGGCATCATCGCAATCGATGCGGACCAGCGGATCATCATCATGAACCGTGCGGCCGAGGGAATCCTCCGGAGCAACGCCGAGAGCGCGAAGGGCCGTTTGTTGCAGGAAGTGGCGCGTGAGCCTGAGCTTCACCGTTTCGTAGCTGGCGTGTTGGCCGGGAATCACATCGGTCCCAGCGAATTGCAGCTTGGCGCCGAGCGGTCGATCATCGTGCAGGCGTGCAGCGAGATGCTCGTCAGCGCCGATGGGAGACAGACAGGCCTGCTGGTCATACTCGATGAGGTGACGCAGCTTCGGCGTCTCGAGTCGTTGCGCAGCGACTTTGCGGCGAACGTCTCGCACGAATTGCGCACGCCGATCACCAACATCAAAGGGTATGTCGAGACGCTTCTTGACGTCGGCTGGGACGATCGCGACCAAGCTGAGCGATTCCTGGAGATCATCAAGTCCAATAGCAGCAGGTTGGCGGCAATCGTCGAGGATGTGATGGCCCTGACCGAACTTGAGCAGCCGCATGCGAAAGAGGCGATGGAGCGAGAGCGTGTCATTCTCGCGGATCTTCTCGAGGGCGCAGCGGGTCAGTTTGAGTCTGCAGCAAGCGACAAGGGCATCTCGCTGGTCGTCAAAGCACAGTCGGAGGGCACGGCGGTGATCCATCATCAACTCATCGAACAGGCGGTGGCGAATCTTCTGTCCAACGCTGTTCGGTATAGCCCACCCGGCACGACCGTGACGGCGCGTGCTGAGGTGACGTATGACGCCGTGATTCTTAGTGTCGAGGATGATGGACCGGGGATACCGGCCGAGCACATCCCTCGCTTGTTCGAGCGGTTCTATCGAGTGGACAAGGCTCGCAGCCGTGAACTGGGCGGCACCGGCCTTGGATTGGCCATTGTCAAGTACATCACCCTGATGCACGGCGGGCACGTGGATGTGAGCAGCGAGGTCGGCTGCGGCAGCACGTTCCGCATCATCCTCCCGACCGACTGACCGCTTCGCAGCGCGCGGAACTCATGATGAGCAAGGACTGCTCGCACCGGCGCGGCAGGTCGTTGAGGAAGATATGTTGAGCCAAACGGTCGGCTATGGGTTGTACGTGTTCCAGAGGAATCTGATATGCGCGGCGTCGTCTTCCTCGTTCGTGTAGCGATTCACGATATCAGTGCGGAGTTCGACGTGGCCGTCGAAGAACGCGAGGTGCCCGGCGGAGCCGTGATGGCGACTGGCGAGCAGACTCCGCCGGCCAGATCGTTCCGCCAGTACCTCGAACATACTGTTATCCAAGATGGATGCCTCATCTTCCTCGACAAGGTCAACACTTGTCGAAGGATCGGCGACTGATGTGATGCTCTGAAACTGCGCGGTCCATCCGTGGGTTGTGCCCGCAACGGTGATGAAGACATCCTGCTCCTGCAGTACGTAGTCGTCGGGCCGATGCTCCGGATCGAAGTACAGGCGTGAGAACGTCGCGCCGACGGCACGTGAGTCTTCGTCAGGTACGAGCATGTGGCCGTATCGTCCGCCGGGGCCCGCGCCGGCAGGTGTCAGGCGCGTCATGGGGTCGGCCGGCGACGTGAAGATCGACGGATCACCAACGTATCGATCCGCGAAGCCGCCCGCCATGAACTCGTATGCACGGTCCGGGAGCGGCGCTGCCGGGCTGTCGAAGATGCCGACTTCGGTGGCGTGGACGTTGTGATCGAGGCTGAACCCAGGCAGTGAACCGTGGTCGGTCGCGTAGACCTGATGCGCCATTGCATAGCTGCGCAGATGAACGTGCGTGGCGGCTACGCGAGAGTAGCCATGTCCTCCATGAGTAGGCATGAGAATCGCAAGGAGCAGGAGCAATGCGATGGCGATGACCACCACTGCGATGATCGCCTCAACGCGCGTGAGTCCTGCGTCGTGACGGACCGGGAATCGGTGTGTACACATCGTCGGGATTCTCCTATCACGAATGGGAGCGCACCTGCCTATTCGGGCGTTGCGTCGCGCTGGATGCGGATTTGCTCAATCGGCACGACATTGCCCTGGTTAATGCCGGGGCACTGTTTCGCCGCTTGACGCCACGTCTCGGGTGATCGCAGGTTTTCCGGCCAAAACGGCCACGTCCTGCACTGGGCGGGCCTGGCGGCGTACACACGACACACCGCCTTGCCCGGCACGGTCTCACGATCGAGAAGCACGCAGTCCAAGCCGTGCTGCGTCTTGCGTTCCTTGAGCGACCACCGCTTGCCGAACATGTGCGCGAACATCCGATGAAACGCAGCCTCGGTCATGTCCAACGCCTCAGCCATAGCTCGGCCCTCTTCGGCGGTGAACCACACAAACCCCGGCGCGCCCGTGCAGCAGCCGCCGCATTCCATGCACTGAAACGGCAATCCGTCCGCATACCATTCGTTCTGATGAGTCTTCGCCGTCATCGCTGTATGTTCCGCACTCATTCGCTCGCCCCGTCATCCGATCTGCGCCGCGCGCATCTCGCATACATCGGGCTCAGGCCGGACCGGCTCTGATCGGAGTTCACGGCATGATCTCCATCCGATACGCCTTAGCGGTGTCGAAATCCACATCATGACCAACCGCGTCGATCAGCTCTTCCGGGCGCAGACGATCGGATGACACTTGATCGACGACGGCGTATCCCTTGATCATCTCACACGCTGCCGCGACGAGACCATCGACCTCGTTGAGGTTTCTCGCAGTCAGGAGCAGTTCTGCATACGCGCCGTCGGGATCGCGTGTTTGTGCGCCGGATGTGTTCTCCTCGGGTTGGCGTTCGAGGTAGAGCAGGACGCGCCAGGCGGTCATTCCCAGCAGTCGGCCGTCGTCATCGACATTCGAATCGGGGTCGATGTTCAGTTCGAGGTTCCACTCGTAGCGGAGCGCATCCAGCACGCCGTAGAAGTCGAGCAGATCGCTGCGATTGTCGTCGATCCACAACACATCACGGTGTTCGTGCGCCACCGAATCGACGCCCACCGGTTCAGCGTGGTCCGACACACCGTGCTCAGCGAGGATCTGTTCGACGGCGTCCGCGCGGGTCAGTTCGACGCGGATGGTGATGATCTTGTGATCGTCGAGGTAGACAAAGGCGAAAGGCTCTTCGCTCATCACGCCGAACCCGCAGTGGCCATCCTCGAAAAGGAACGCGCGAAACGGGCGCATCGTGTTGAGCAGGTCAGCCTGGGAGATCGGTTCGGCAGCCAGGTACGGGTCCATCTCACGGTATGCATCATCACCGCGCACATCGAGGATCGGCAGGACGTCGGGCGCGAGCAGCGCGAACAGGTCAACCATGAGCGGCTCGGTGCGCTCACTCGACACGACGATGTCGATGAGGTAGCAGTCGGGCCATTCGCCCTGGGCTGTCTCGAACTCCATTGTGTAGCCTTCGACGGGTTCACACGGCTCCGTGGGTATGCAACCAAGTGGATACTGGAAACCGTGCGCGGAGACGGTGTGCGACAGCGTGGGGTCCACCGCGCTGATTGCACGCTTGGTGCGGAAGTCGAGCGGATCGCGGAGGTCGCTGGGGTTCACTGGTGCTGTTCCCCCGCCTCGATGAGAACCTTGACGTGCCGGGCGACCGAATGAGCCACCGCCTCAAGGTGGTAGCCGCCTTCGAGCATGCAAGCGATCTTCCCGTCGCAGACCGCATCGGCGGCGTCGGTGATGCGACGTGTGATCGTCTCGAACCCGTCGGTTGTCACCTCGCACTGTGCCAGCGGATCGTCGCTGTGCGCGTCGAAGCCGGCGCTGACGAGGATGAAGTCGGGGCCAAAGTCCCGCACGATGGGCAGGATCTTCTGATCGAGCGCGTGAAGGAACTGGTCATCGCCGGCGCCGGGCATGACCGGCACGTTGACGGTTCGATTGATGCCGGGTGTGCCGACGGCGCCGTGCTCTCGCTCGTATCCGGTGCCGGGGAAGAGCGTCATCGGGTGCTGGTGCACGGAGCAGTAGAGAACGTCATCGCGGTCTTCGAAGAGATGCTGCGTGCCGTTGCCGTGGTGAACGTCGAAGTCAACGATGGCGATTCGGCGTGCATGCCCGGCGTCGATAAGCCACTGTGCCGCGATCGAGATGTTGTTGAGCAGGCAGAACCCCATGGAGCGGTCGTACTCGCAGTGGTGGCCCGGCGGCCGCATCAGGCACATCGCGTTGTGTGCTCGCCCCTGCACGATCTCATCGACAGCGGCGAGCGAGGCTGCGGCGGAAACGAGCGCTGCGTTGTAGCTCTCAGGGCAGATGGCTGAATCCGGCACGTCGATGTACGGGTCGCCTCGCTGACAGGTCGCTTCAAGACGCTTGACGTAGTCCCCGTCATGGACCGCAGTGATCGCTCTCATCAGCTCATCACCGACCAGCCAAGGCTTTGTCAAAACACATCGGGTGAGCAGTCCCTCGTCGCCCAGCACCTGCATCATCTCGCGGATGCGGTCGGGACGTTCGGGATGTCCGCGGCCCGTGTCGTGGGTGAGACACGTTGCGTCATACACAAGCGCCGTGGTCATGGTTCGTGGCCTATCGAGGGTGAGGCACCCGTGCGGGTCGAGCATCGGCCCAGCGGATAACGGTATGCTGTGTCACTTCTCATCGGTATCCTAGCTCCGACAATCGCACTCAACATCCTGCGGGCTACGGCGATCCCGACCCGACGGGCCAATCGAGGGAGACGCATCGATGGACTTCCTTTCAGATGTCGGCGGAATCCTCTGGGGTCCTTGGACATTCCTCTGCCTCATGGGCGCTGGAATACTCTTCACGCTCTGGACGAAGTTCTCGCAATACCGGGCCATGACGCACGGCTTCGCGGTCATTCGCGGGCTGTATGACGACCCGAACGACCCGGGCGCCATCAACCACTTCCAGGCGCTCTCCGCGGCGCTCTCCGCTACCGTCGGCTTGGGCAACATCGGCGGCGTCGCACTGGCGATCGGTGCGGGCGGGCCTGGCGCGCTCTTCTGGATGTGGATCATCGGCTTCCTGGGCATGGCGCTCAAAACCGTCGAGATCACGCTCGCCATGATGTATCGCAACACCGACGATCCGGACAACCCGCACGGCGGCGCGATGTGGGTCGTTGATCGCGTCATCGGCGGGCGCGGCGGGATCTGGAAACCCGTCGGCAAGATCATCGGCGTCTTTTTCTGTCTCACGCTGATCGTCTCGACGATCACAGGTGGCAACATGTTCCAGTCCTGGAACGTCGCCAGCCTCACGAGCACGTTCTGGAACGTCACGCCCGTCGTCACGGGCATCGTGCTCGCGATCATCGTCGGGCTGGTCATCGTGGGCGGCATCAAGAGGATCGGGAGCGTCGCGGGCAAGCTCGTGCCCTTCATGTGCCTGCTGTATCTGGTCTCCGCGCTGACCGTTCTGGTCGTGCACGTCACGGACATCCCCGCGATGCTCGCGCTCATCGTGAAGAGCGCGCTCAGCCCGACGGAAGCGAGCGGCGCGTTCATCGGCGGGAGCATCGGCTGGGCGTTCTCCGTGGGGCTGCGGCGGGCGCTGTTCTCCAACGAGGCCGGCCAAGGCTCGGCCCCGATCGCACACAGTGCGGCGAAAACCAACGAACCCGCGCGCGAAGGCATCATCGGTGGCATCGGACCCTTCATCGACACGATCTGCATCTGCACGCTCACCGCGCTGGTCATCCTGTGCACCAACACGTGGAATCGCGCGCCGCTGATGACGTTCGATGAGCCGCCGGTCGTGTCGCCCGTGCTCGCGCTTAACGACAGTCGATTCACCGCGTCGAGCGATGATGTTCGTGCCGGCCTGGAGGTCTACATGATGCTCCCGCCGGCTGATGGTGGGGTTGGCGCGGGCAGCCCGGCTCCGAGCGATCGCCTGACGGGTCGGCTCGCATCGGGTGGCAATGGCAGCCTCATCGTTGAATGGGACACGTACACGGCGTTCGTCGGCCCGGCCTCGGCGTCACTCCAGATCATGACCGCGGGCAGGCTTGAGCAGGCGGACCACGTCGTCGGCACGATCAGCGCACTACCCGCAGCGACGCGCGCCGTTGACGAGGGCAGATCCGATGACCCCGCTGACGACCGGCCGATGTGGGGACTGCTCACCGCATCACAGGCGGTCGTTGTCGATGCCGACAAGGAGTTTCTCTGGCATCATCTCAGCGACGTCTTCATCGTGCTTGAGGGCGACCTCAACGACGACACGAAGGTCTCGCGGCACCGCCTCGCAGGCACGGCTACACGCATGGGCGTTGAGCAAGCGGTCATCAACGTGAGGTGGGACACGATCGCATCCGCGGCCGAGCCTGTCCTCGTCGAAGGCACGGGCATGTTCCGCGACTACAACGGGGCGTCGCTCACCGCACACGCGTTCGATCGGCAGTACCCGGGCTTGGGCAAGATCCTTATTACGGTCGCCGCGTGGCTCTTTGC
This sequence comes from Phycisphaerales bacterium, assembly GCA_023135165.1. Classification (GTDB taxonomy): domain Bacteria; phylum Planctomycetota; class Phycisphaerae; order Phycisphaerales; family JAGLTS01; genus JAGLTS01. The sequence goes on from JAGLTS010000025.1 coordinate 57,267, forward strand.
CGTCTCGACGATGATCTCCTGGAGCTACTACGGCGAGCAGGGCATGATCTATATGCTCGGCCGGCGAAGTGTTTTGCCCTACAAGCTCATCTACCTTGCCGCGATCATCTTCGCAGCCAATTGGATTCACGACACATCGGACATGGAGACGCTCATGGACATTGGCACGGGCGCGATGCTGTGGTCGAACATCCCGATCGTCGTGATCCTCGGCTTCCTCGCGGTGCGATGCAACAACACATACAACCGCCGGCTCAAGGCAGGCGAGTTTCCACGCCGCGGCGCGCCATCAATCACGGATGTCATGGAAGGCAAGAACGTCGAATAGCGCCAAGCGCGACGCGGAATCCATCACGTTTTGTCAACAAACACGCGTGAACGATCAGCGGCGTGCGGCGGTGCTTCGCGCATCTGATACAATCGCCGACGTACTTGTGCGAGGTTAACTGAGTGGCTGGACCGCCGTCACAATCGAAGCAGGATTCGCCGTCGTTGACGCGGCCTGAGGTGTCTGTAGCGGCACATGGCACAACTGACCATGTGACTGAGCGTGACACGCTTGGGTTCAAGCCGTACGTCGAGGCGGTCACTGACTTTCTTTCGGATCAGGATACCAAGGCACCACTCACGCTGTCGGTCGAGGGCGGATGGGGCAGCGGCAAGTCCTCGTTCATGAAACAGATGCAGCGAAGGCTTGAGAAGGACAAGAAGCGAGTCCTTTGGTTCAACGCGTGGCGGCACGAGAAGGCGGATGAGATGTGGGCCGCCTTCGCGCTTGCGTTCGTTGAACAACTGGCACAACGCATGTCCTGGCACGAGAGACCTCGCGCGTTCCTGAAGCTTCTCAGGCTTCGCTGGGGCGTCAGTCCCGGTTTCTGGACGCTGGCCGTTATTGGGCTTCCCGTCCTCGTCGTCACGCTGATCGTCGTCTTGTGGTTCATCACTTGGATCGCCGGCGTGAGCGTAACCGCTGTGGCTGTAGCTGCGATCATGATCATCCGCTATGCCCAGATGACAGTCGCCAATCCCGTACTGGCCACTTTGCGAAAGCACATGCGCGGTGTCAACTACGTGGATCGCGTCGCATTCATCGAGCGATTCCACAAGGACTTCGGGCGGATCGTCGAGGCCTACACGAGGGGCGAGAAGACGTTCGTCTTCATTGACGATCTGGATCGTTGCGAGGTGCCCAAGGCAGCTGACCTGATGCAGGCACTGAACCTGCTGATCGACGATGATAACCACTTGGTCTTCGTGCTCGGGCTGGACCGCGAGAGGGTGGCTGCAGGACTTGCCGTCAAGTTCGAGCCGTTACTCCCGTACGTGGGCACAGCAGACGAGGGCGCAGGCTCTCGCAGGGCGCGTATCGAGTTCGGTTACGAGTTCATCGAGAAGTTCATTCAACTGCCGTTCCAGGTGCCGCAGGCCGATGTTGGAGACAAGCTCGACGAATTCCTCGACGGGCTAGTACCGGCGAAGGAAGCCGCTCACGAGACGAAAGCCCGAGGATGGCACCGGAAGTGGCTCATGCGACTGTACCGGCTGGTACCGCGCCGCACGACAGGGCGCGCGTCCTCTGGTCTGTCGAAAGATCTGCCGGAGGATCTGGTGATCGATGCCGAGCAGCGCGCTGCGGACGAGCAGAGGAGACGGCTACAGATCTACATCGGGCCCGACTCAGACCATATCCGCGCGATTGTGAAGATGGTCGCGCCAGCACTGGGCGGTAATCCGCGACGAATCAAGCAGTTTGTCAACACATTTCGTCTGCGGGTCCACATTGCCGACCGCACGGGCCTGCTTGATTTGGACGGTTCGGCGGGGTCGCCTGCCGTGAGCATGGAGCAACTCGGCAAGTTCGTTGCGATCGGCCTGCGTTGGCCGCTCCTGCTGTCTGACCTATCGAAAGATCGGGGACTGCTGTCGACGTTGAGCAAGAGCGCGGACTCCGGAGTCGATCCTGACGACAAGCGGGCTGCTTGCTGGCTTAAGGATACTGCACTGCGCGATCTTCTTGCCTACAGACCCGACCCGGCCGACGAAAGCGTGGATGGGATCTACAGCCTCGTCGATGTGGATGTCGGGCGGTTGCTGCGTGCAGCGCCAGCGGTCAACCCACGTCCTGAGCGTCTCCCCACGGAGGAGTTCGAAGCGAGCGATGAGCTGACAGGTGCGGGTACGCCGGCTCCCGAGACGAAGGAGGAGGCTGGCGAGGCTCAGAAGGAAACGGACGACGCTACGGCTACCACGAGTGGGGTCGTGTCAGAGCGAGACGGCTTGTTGCTGAGCGTGACAGCCAGCGGGCAAATGACATATCAAGGGGATCTCGAATCGGGACAGTTGACGCTGGAGGGAATCGACGGCAGGAAGTTCGACCTTCGGGGGATTGTCGGGGAGCAAGATTCCGTCTTTGAAGCGAGCGGCTCGCAGTTGGTCTGCGCGGCGAGCCTGACATCATTCGAGCGGTCGGAGGATCCCACCGGGATGGGATCAGTGGCGATCTTCGCAAGTTCGGGTGGCCGCGATCTCGTTCTTCGTAATGCTCTTGGTGTTGGATTGGATGGCTCGCTCGAGAGCCTCGTTGTGGAGGATCTGACGGGTCGAGAAGAACGGCCAGGGTTCATGGGCCGCGGGACGATCACTGACATCCGAATCGACGATGGGCATTACTTCGGCGTCCCCGCCTCGCAGGTTTCCGCACGAGCGACGATCACCTTCTTCGTGCATGAAATCCCCGGCGTGAATCTTGAGACATACTTAGCGCACAGCGGCTTGGGAAGTCAGGCGATCGAGGTCGAGGAGTTCACGATTTCGCTGCCCACCAGTCCCTCGATGGATGCAGTGAGTTGAGCGCAGCGAGGCCTTGCCTGTAGTCTGTGCAGCAGCGCCGGGGCGCTTCGTAGGAATATGCGGCGTGCCGGTGAGGGCGTGCTGTCTCAGTCATCGAGCGGGAGCAACTCGATGCTGCGGAACTCGCATGGATGACTCTCAGCTTGGAGCGAGATCGTGCCCCTGTCCAGGAGCATCTCGCCGCCGCGCCGCTCGATCCACGCTTTGGCATCCGCATCGCTTGGGTCAAGTTGCGGCTGCGCATACTCCATCACGAGTTCGCCGTTGATGCGATGGCGGATGATGTCACTGCCATGCACTTCGATTTCGAGCGCGACCCATTCGTCGCCGTGGATCGTCGGTGATGTGCTGTCGATGCAGTGGCGCGCGATCAGTTCGCCGTTCATGACGATGTGCGTGCCGGGCGTACAGACGTTGCCGGTCGCTCGCTCGTGCGTGCCGTCGCCGCCGAGCAACTGAACTTCGACGGAGACGGGGAAGGCCTGGTCCTTGCTCATGGTGTGCGCGGGCTGGCCGTGGATCATGACGCCGTTGTTGCGATAGGCCCAGCCGGGCGCGCCGGGGATCTGCTCGCCGACGAACCGGTACTCCAGGCGAAGGATGTAGTGGGCATACTCGTGCTCATAGAACAGATGCCCGAACTTGCCGTCGAACTGCGCATAGTCGTCATAGACGATTTTGAGCACGTCATCCTCGACGCGGAACGTGTTGTTATAGTTTTCGCCCAACTCACAGCCGACGAACTTGGGCGTCCAGCCGGTCAGATCTTCGCCGTTGAAAAGCGAGATCCAGCCGTCGCCGCGAGCATTTCCAGGCCCGGCCTGACACGCACACATGAGCAGCGAGACGGTCAGGAAGAGCAGTACGGTCGGCGAGCGCTTTGCGATTCCGGTCATGGCTTGGTGCTCCAGTCGTAGGAAGCCATCAGAACGGGATGTCGATGTCGAAGCTGAAGAGGCGCGTGTCGTCGCCCTCCTCAGCCATGACGGGGAAGGCGAAGTCGAAGGCGAGCGGCACCGGGCTGAGCGCCGCCACTTTGACACGGAAGCCAAAGCCCGCAGCGACACGATAGGCATCGAAGCCGATCTCGTTGCTGACCGTGCCCGTGTCGAGGAAGACGACGCCATAGAAGATGTCGCTGATGAGGGGATAGCGCAGCTCGGGGCTGAACTTGAACAGGAATCGTCCGCCGACGGTATCGCTGCTGAGTTTGCCGTTGGGCCGAACGCCGATGGGCGCGGCGCCGTGGTAGTCAAACCCACGGAGCGATCGTCCACCGAGGTAGAATCGCTCGAAAAGCGGCGCTTCATCCTCCTCCACGATCAGTCCGATGCGTGTCTCGAACGACAGGACGGTCCTTCGGCCGAGGATGTCCTCGAGCACCGGCAGGAAGATCCAGTGCTCAGCTTCGAGTCGTGTGAAATCGTAGTCACCGCCCAGCACACCGAAACGGTCGGCTGCGAGCTTGATCCGCATGCCCTTGCTGGGGAACGTCGGCACGTCATAGCTTGATCGGATCAACCGCATCCCGATGCTCGATATGTCGTTGGTTCCTTCGACATCGAACAGATCCACGGGGGCGCTGGAGTCGATGTCGCTGATGTTCACGGTCTGGACTCGCGCGGTGACGGACGCATTCCAGCGATCGCCGATGGATCGACCAAACGTGATCGCCCCGCCGAGGCGTCGCTCATCGTACGAACTGTAGTAGCGCGATCGCAGGAACAACTCGGTGCGCAACAGGTACTCCGAGTCAAAGAGCCGGGGATCGGTGAGCGAGATGCTGTAGTTCTGTGTTTCCTGACCCGGTGCGAGCGAGATGGCGAACGTCTGCCCGCCGCCGCGAAACGCTCGCCCGGCAAGAAGCTCCTCGAACGAATCGGGGAAGTCAAAGAGATCGAAATTGCGCTGCGTGACGCCGACCTGGCCGAAGAGGCCCGAGTCGGTGCTGACGGCGACGCCGAAGTTGAAGGATGCGGTGTTGGTCTCTTCAACTTCGATGAGCACATCGCGGTAGAGCGGGTCGAGCGGATCGGGATCGAGGATCGTCCCTTTCACGCTTCCGCGATCAAAGATGTTGAGCCGTTCAAGCCTCCGCACGGAACGATCCAGCTCGACGCGGCTGAGTGGTCGGCCCGGGCGCAGCGACACCTCTCGCAGGATGACGGACTGGCGCGTGAGCGAGTTGCCCTTCACGACGACGAGTCCGGTGCGGTACCGGTTGCCCTCCGACGGGATGAGGCGGCCGCCCTCGACATGGCTGATCGTCACGACCACATCGGCGACAGGCTCGTGCGGATCGAGCAGCACATCGTGCCGAACGCGACAATTCGTGTAGCCGAGATCGTTGTATGCGCGCCGGATTGCCTCGACCGATCTCCGCAAGCGGCGATCCATCAGCGCATCGCCCAGCTGGATGAGCATGTGGGCTTTGAGCTGAGCGGCGTCGATTCGCGTGTTGCCCTCGAAGCGAACCGAGCGGAGCGTGAACTGCGGTCCCTCATCGATGAGGAATGTGATGATCGCCTCGCGGCCGTTCGAGCTGAGGCGAAGGTCGGACCCGACGCGCGCCTGCAGGTAGCCCCGCGAGAGGTAGTAGTCCATGAGGCTGATGACATCACGGCTGATCCGGTCGGTGTCGATTTCTCCCTTCTCGAAGAAGAGCATGGCGGTCTCGGACTCGATCTCACCGTTGAGGATCTTGTCCGCGAAATGCTCGTTGCCCTCGAAGCGGATGCTCGTGAGCTTGACTCGCGTTCCTTCGCGGATGCGGATGTAGAGGATTCCCGAGTCGGCGAGTTCCGCCTTGTCGTAGTCGGCGCGGACGAGGTAGTACCCCTCCTCGCGATACGCCTCCTCGATCGTGCGGAGCCCTCGACCGATCGCATCCTCATCCGCGGGATCACCGGGGCGCAGACGGGTCTTGGCGATGACATGCGGATCACTCAGGACGGTGTTTCCCACGACCTGGATGTCGGCGATCATCGGCTGTTCGCGGAAGGTGTATGCGATCTGGACGGAGCCGTCGCCGTAGAGAACGATCTCGGCGCTGATGTACGCGAATTGCCCAAGTCGTGTGAGGCTCTGGACATCGCGCCTGACGAGCCTGGGATCGTACGGGGCTCCCTCGACGGCACGCAGGTTGTTGCGGACATACTGCTCGCTCACGCGCTCCAACCCGATCAGGACGATGTCGCGGATCGGCGCTCCGGCCAGATCGTCGGAGTCGATGAGCGCTCGATGCTCCTGGCCGTAGGCGGATACGGCTGGAACGAGCAGCATGATGAGCCACGTCAGGGAACGCAGCAGACGTGGCGCCCGCTGACAGGTGTGATGTTGGTTCATCATGAGTCGTCGGCCGTGTTGCGTCAGCATCGGAAGATAGCCCACCGGTCGCCGCGTCACAACTCACGGGTGGGGAACCCGCCCTTGGCGGCCTGGGCGTGCGATGGTTCGCTTCGAGCCGCTGTGCGCGACGGTCATCACGGCTGTGCGTGACAATCACCGGTTCCAGCCGGCCCATTCCACGGGCGGAACCACGCGCCGTCGGGATTGTGTGCGGCGGCTGCCCCGTGCTCGACGTAGTGCCGCCAGACATGTGAGAGATACTCTCGCTCCTTGTCGGTCGTCTCTCGAACGACTCGACCGGGGATGCCCATGACCATCGAATCGTCGGGGATGACCATGTTGGGTGGGACGACGGCCCCCGCGGCGATGATGCAGCGTTTGCCGATCCGCACGCCGTTGAGCACCGTCGCATGAATCCCGATCAGCGAGCCGTCGCCCACCTCCCGGCCATGCACGACCGCGCCGTGGCCGATGCTCACGCGCTTGCCGATCACATTCGGCTCATCGGTGTCAGCATGAATCATGACGTGATCCTGCACGTTGGTTTCGTCGCCGATCGTGATCGGTGCGACATCGCCGCGAATGACCGCTGCATATAGGATGCTGACGCCTCGGCCGAGTGTGACTTGACCGATCACCCGCGCGGTGTCAGCGATGAATCTGCCATCAATCTCCCGGATCATGCGATGCACTCCGATTGGAAGGGGTCTGAGGTCTCAGATTTGAGGTTGCATTATTCGTCATCTGCGATGGCTGCTTGCTGGAGGCGGGCGAGCAACTCGCGGGGCTGGGGTTCGTCCGGGGCGAGGACGATGGCGACCTGAGCGTAATGGATCGCTTGGGCATGCTCGCCTGCTCGCTGAAACCACTCGGCCGTCTGGATCGCTGCCTGCCAGTCGTTCGGCGAGCGTTCGCTGTGATCAGCCCAGGCGAGCGCTGCGTCGATCGGCCGATCGAGCATTGCGAAGCACATGGCCAGTTCCGACAGGACGCCCGGTTCGTCGAGCTGCGCGGGGGGCAGGCCCGACAGCAGCATCACGCCCCGTTCCGGCTCCTGGTTTCGGCGGTGGGCTTTGGACTGCTCGATCATCCAGATCGTGCGGTGCGGGTTCACAGCCCTCGCCTTGGCGATGTACTGCAGCGCAACGTTGGGGCGATTGTCGCGCAGGGCGAGCTGCGCCAGTGTGCCCCATGCGTACTCCTGCTGCGGGTCGAGCGTGGCGGCGACAAGCAGGTACCGCCTCGCCTCATCGAACTGCCCGAGCTTGATGAGGATCTGCGCGCGGTAGAGCGGGTACTTCGGATTCTGCTGGTCGATCGACGCAGCCAGCGCGTAGTGCTGGGCAGCCTCTTCGATGTACCCGCTACGGTTCGCCGCCATCGCCGCGGCGTCGTGCATCTCGGCCGTGGCTTCGCCGAGGTTGATCGCAGCCTGCATGGTGGAGTACGCCTCCTCGAAGCGCCCTTGGCCGAGGTGGGCCTGATAGAGCAGTTCGTAGAACTGCGCACGCTGGCCGTACTGGGCGATCGTCTCTTCGAGCATTCGTTGGGCCGGGCCGTACTGGCCGGCGCTGAGCCGCTGTGACGCCGCTTCGAGGATCTCACGGATCTTCGCTTCATCCTCGGTTGAGGCGACGCCCGTAGCGGTGCCGGGCGGCACGGATGTGTTCGTCTCGGACTCACCGCCCGTCCGCAGCACGACAAAGATGACCACGACGAGCACGCAGATCACCACTGCGGCCGACCCGACAAGGAGCGTTGTTCGCTGTTTCATGGCCATAAGGTACCGGACGACCCGCCGGGCGACTGCGCATCAGCGGTACAATCTTCGCATGACATCGACCAGACATCCCCTACCCAAGACGTACGCCCCCGCCGACGAGGAGCCGATCATCCGTGAGCGATGGCGTGCGAGCAATGCCTTTCACCCCGATCCACAGGCGGTTGTGGACGGCCGGCGTGATCCGTACTGCATCATCATTCCTCCACCGAACGTCACCGCCCCCCTGCACCTGGGCCATGCGCTGAACAACACGCTCCAGGACATCCTCATCCGCCACCACCGGATGCGCGGCTTCGAGACGATGTGGATGCCCGGCACGGACCACGCGGGCATCGCCACGCAGACAGTCGTGGACAAGAGGCTCCGGGCTGAGGGCCGGCCCGCCCTGGCTGACTACAAAAAGCTGGAGATCGAAGGCAAGGCCGGCCGGGAGCAGTTCACCGCGAAGATCCAGGCGTGGAAGGATGAGTACGAGGCGCAGATCACCCATCAGCTTCAGGAGATGGGCTGCTCCTGCGATTGGGAGCGGCAACGGTTCACGATGGATAAGCAGTGTGCCCGGGCGGTGCGCGAGGCGTTCTTCCGCTTGTTCCGCGACGGGCTGATCTACCGCGGCAAACGCCTCGTCAACTGGGATCCCGCGACGCAGACCGCACTGGCCGATGACGAGGTCGAGGATCGCGAGATCGACGGCCACTTCTGGTACATGCGCTACCCGCTCGTCGGCGAGCCGGTCGTCATCGACGGGCAAACGATCGATCACGTCACCGTGGCGACGACCCGCCCCGAGACGATGCTCGGCGATACGGCCGTGGCGCTGAATCCAAAGGATCCCAGGGCGGCGAAGCTGCGCGGGCGCATGGTGCGACTGCCGATCGTCAACCGCGAGATCCCGATCATCGAGGATGAGTACGTCGTCCTGCCCGTCTCGCTCGGCGGCGACCCCGACGATGCCAAGGCGGAGTACGCAACGGGCTATCTCAAGGTCACGCCGGCCCACGATCCCAACGACTGGGACATCGGCCAGCGACACGACCTGCCCGTCATCAACATCCTCGCCCAGGACGGCACGATCTCCGACAAGCATGGCTGGCCAACCGAGGAGTTCACATCCGGCCAGGCACAGGATGCGGAGTTCCTCCTCGGGATGGATCGCTACGAGGCGCGCGAGGCGATCGTCGACTGGTTCACTGAGAACAACCTGCTCGAAGAGGTGAGACCGTATCGCCACACGGTGGGTCACAGCTACCGCAGTCACGTCGCCATTGAGCCGTACCTGAGCGATCAGTGGTGGGTGAAGGTGACGGATGATCGCTTGCGGGGTGCGGCGCTGCGCGCGATGGCGGAAGACCAGCGCAGCCCGAGCGATTCCCCCCATTTCGCCCCCGGCGACTCGCCGGGGGGAACGCAAGACGAATCCGCGCTGTCCGATACGCCCAGCGACACCCCCGGGCGACTCGCCCGGAGCGAAATGAAGACCGGCCTGCGATTCTTCCCGGAGCGTTACGCCAAGACTTTCCAGGTTTGGCACGAGAACCTCCGCGACTGGTGCATCAGCCGCCAGCTCTGGTGGGGGCATCGAATACCGGTGTGGTACTTCAGGTGGGCTGTGCGCCGTCAGGCGGATACTTCCGAGGAACCTGACTCCAAGCCAGGGCTCCCGATCACGTTTCCGTTCCTGTCGAAAGAGGAAAACGGCCAGATCAAAACGCATGTGATCCTGGGTCGTGATGCAGACGGATTCGAGATGGTGGGAGTCTGCATCGCGCCTGGACATCCAGCAATTGAAGAGAAGTTGGAAAAAAAAGGCGCTGTCCAAGACCCCGACGTGCTCGACACGTGGTTCTCCTCCGCACTCTGGCCGATGTCCATCATGGGGTGGCCGGACGAGGACGCCGCGCTGCTCAAGGCGTACAACCCGAGCGATGTCCTCACCACCGCGCGCGAGATCATCACGCTCTGGGTCTCACGCATGGTGATGTTCAACCTGTATTTCCTCGACAGGCTGCCCTTCGAGCACGTCTTCATCCACGCGATGATCCAGGATGGCGATGGTCGCAAGATGTCCAAGTCGCTTGGAAATGGCGTCGATCCGCTCGACATCATCCATTCGCACGGCTCGGACGCCATGCGCTTCACACTCTGTCAGATGACGACCAACACGCAGGATGTGCGGATGCCCGTCGTCTTTGACGACGAAACAGGGAAAAACACAAGCCCGAAGTTCGACATCGGCCGAAACTTCTGCAACAAGCTGTGGAACGCGGTCGGTTTCGCGCTCTCCAACCTTGCGGGCGGGGAGTCCGACGGCTCGGGCGAGATGCAGCTCGTCGACCGATGGATACTCTCTCGCACCGCTCAGACCGTCGCGGCGCTCAATGATGTGATCGCGTCGTACCAGTTCAACATCTACGCGCAGCTCGTCTACGACCTCTTCTGGCGTGACTTCTGCGATTACTACGTCGAAGCGGTGAAGCCGACAGTCAAGACGAACGCGGCGCAACGCACCGTGCTGCGCGCGATCGTCGATGTCATCGTGCGCATCGTGCATCCCGTGTGTCCGTTCATCACCGAGACGTTGTACGAACGGCTGCGCGAGATCGACGCCCGGCCGGTCGATGGTCTTCGTCTCGACGCGTCGGATCTCTGCACGACGGCGGGTTGGCCGATCGTCGATCCATCGCTGCGCGACACGGCCGTCGAGCGGGAGTTCGACACGATGCGGCAACTGATCGGAGTGATTCGTGAGGCGCGGTCGCAGCGCAACGTGCAGCCGAAGCGCAAGATCACGTTGCACACCGACGCTGAGACGCTCGGCTGGATCGAAGCGGCTGGCGCGCTCGTGACGACGTTGTGCGGGATCGAACAGATCGTGTTGGATGAGCCGACCGGCGATCACGCGGTCATCACGGCCCTGGGCCGGGACCATGCGATCTCCAACCTGACCGACGCGCGCGACGCCTCAACCGAGCGAGAGCGGTTGGAGAAGAACCTCGCCGATGCTGAGGGAGGAATCATCGGCCTGGAGAAACGGCTGTCGAACCCGGGATATGTGGACAAGGCGCCGGCAAAGCTCGTGCAGCAGACGCGCGATCAGCTTGCCTCGCTGCAGGAAGAACGCGACACGATCCGGATGGCGCTCGATCGGCTGGCAAAGTAGCGAGGAACAACGATGCATGGAAGTACTCCAACACGGCGACTGTGGGTGACGGCTGTGTTCATCGCCGGGATCGCGTTGATCATCGGGTGCAGTGGGGGTGGTGGGGGTGCAACTCGCACGATCACTGAGCCGACGCCCAGTGCAGGCATGCTGCGGTCGCTCGTCGAGTCCCAGCCCTGGACCTTCAACGGTACGCACGGTCGTCTCTTCCGCACGCGCAGCTACCGCCTGTACACCACCGAAAACAGCCCGTACATCCTCGAAAGGCTGCCGGGCTTCCTCGAAGCGTCACTTGACCGGTACTGCACGCACTTCGGCGGACTCCCTCGCCCTCGCGTCGCGATGGACACCTACCTGTTTGCGAATCGCGGGCAGTGGAAGCGGTTTACGCACAAACTGCTCGGTCGAAAGGCGGAGCTTTACGTTCGCATTCCACGCGGCGGATATGCGCTGCGAGGCACGGCTGTCCTCTGGCAGATCGGCCCGCACGACACGTTCGCGCTCGCAGCGCACGAAGGCTGGCATCAGTACGCGCAGCAGACATTCCGTGATCCGCTGCCGGTTTGGATCGAAGAGGGCATCGCGACGAATATGGAGGGATACCGTTTTCGAGGCAGGTCGCCGATCTTTTTGACGTGGGCCAACACCGAGCGCTTCGATCAGTTGCGCGATGCCGAAGCCGCGGACAGGCTTTTTCCGCTCGATGAGTTGTTGCGCAACTCACCGCAGAATGAGATGCAGGAGGCGGATCACCGTGAGCTGGAGTACTACGCGCAGGTCTGGGCGCTGGTTCACTTCCTGATGGAAGGTGAAGGCGGGAAGTATCGGCCGGGGCTTGTGCGACTGCTTCAAGACGCCGCAGCCGGGCAGATGCGAGATCGCCTGCTTGATGTGTTCGGCCCGCGCGCAGCGGTCGTGCTCGTCCAGCGTGACCGCAATCAGGCGATTTTTCGCGCGTACTTCAACGACGATCTCAATGCGGCTTCGCGGGAGTACGCTCGATTCATTCAACGCGTCGTGCAGCCGGGCAGCCGAGGCGCGATCGTCGAGGGAAGGAACCCGCTCAACCATGACTGATGGGCGCACATCTCCCGGCGCAACGGGCGCCCGCGTACAGGTGCTCGGTTTGTTATCCGATTCACACGGTGATGCGGAGACGACGTGCCGGGCGGTGGATCTGCTCATAGAAGCCGGCGCGACGATGCTCATCCACCTCGGTGACATCGAGCACGAGTCGGTGATCGACGCCCTGGCGACCGAGGCGGATATCCCGGTCCACCTCGTCTTCGGCAACGTGGACTGGCCGACCGCTCGCTTCACCCGATACGCCGAACTGCTCGGGATACACGTGGACCATCCCTGCGGCCGACTCACGGTTGACGGCAAGCAGATCGTCTTTCATCACGGGCACGAGTACCGCTGCATCGAGGCGGCGCTGAGCGACGGCGTGGACTTCCTGCTCCACGGTCACACGCACGTCGCGCGCGACGACGTGATTGCCGGAACACGCGTGATCAACCCAGGTGCTCTGCATCGCGTCTCGGAGCGCACGGTCGCCCTGCTCACACCCCGCAATGGGAGGTTGCGATTCATCACGGTACCTTGCTGAGCCGTGTCGCCCTATAATGCCCGCAAGCAGTGCCGCTCCACCTCGCCGGACCACCGCCATGCCGATCCACGATCCCAGGTATCCCCCATACGGTGATGAGTTGATGATCCGCATCTACCAGCCGGAGGATCAGGAGCGTGTCGCGGCGCTCTACGAGCGAGGGCATCTCACCGGTACGGTGGATCCCAGTGACACCGGCGCGGACATCGAGAACATCCAGGAAGGCTACTTCGGCGGCGACGGCGGGAGCTGCTTCTGGGTCGCCGTCCATGACGAGCACGGGGTTATCGGAACCATTGGCGCTCAGCGGGAGAGCGACCACTGCGCACAGATCCGCCGACTTCGCGTGGCGAGGCCGCATCGCAACCGAGGTGTTGGCACAAGGCTCATCAAGACGAGCATCGCCTTCTGTCAGGAAGCGGGGTACCTGAAGGTCGTGCTCGACACGCCGCCAGGCCGAGCACCAGCCATCGTGCTCTTTGAACACTTTGGTTTCCAATTGGATGCCACGAAGGCAGGCGACAGCGACAAGACGCTCGATTTCTACCTCGATCTGTACCGGGAGCCGGAGGCGGGCTGATCGCGGCGAAGCGCATCGGCAGGGTCCGCACCAACGAGAAACGGTTGGGCGTGCCGGGAGCGATTGGAAACCGCCGGTTGGGTGGAAGGTCCGGAGAACAACGGTTTATGGGACGTGCACCGCATGCCGGCGCCTGCCGCATGCACCCGGCAGCCTCTCATCGACGCCTGTGAATCTCCCAGACTTGGACAAACTACGGGAACCACCCGCCAGTCGAGTGCGGAGAGGCACATGGTAGAAGATCGAGCCGCAGCAATGGTGCGGATGTCTGGATTCGCACACAAATGCGCAATGAGATGTTGCGGATGGTGATGGGAGAGACTACCTTCGTAGCTGAGTGATGGAGGAAGGGATTCCACCTTCTGATCATCTCGCGCGGAAGGAACCGACGGCTTGTACCCGGTGCGGACGCCGGCTCGCGGTCATTGCGGGCTCCGTTGCGTCGCACGTCTGATATGGCTTCCCTCTTACTCAACGCCCCAGGCTTGCTACACGGCGAGTCTGGGGTTTTGTTATGCGCCGCCGCGGCCCGCTGTGGATCGCTCAGCGCTGAACCACGTACCTGCCGTCCTCACCACACGAACCGTGGCGATCGCGCAGATCACCGTGCACACGGCGAGCGTCGCACCCATCTGACTCGCCTCGGCGACGCCCAGCCAGATCGGCACCAGTGCAATGGCGGGTCCGACAAAGAAACCTCCGCCGATCAGCGCCTCGTGTGTCCCGCCCGCCTCCACCTCGCCTCGACCGACCGTCAGGCCGTAGTACAGGGCGGCGTAGTAGATCATCCCCATCGACATGCCGAACAGCGCCAGGGCGACCGCCATGACCCACCACACGTGGATCAGCAGGATCAACGCGACACTGCAAAACAGCAGCCCCATCGACCACACGACGGTCCGCCAACGCCCATGCCACCCGTGTCGGCGGCGCATCACCGCAAATGTGATGAGCCGGGCGACGTGTGATGTCGAGAACAGCAGCATGCCCGCCATCGGCGACAGATCAGCACGCTCCGAAAGCGTCTGTGATATCGGGATGATGACAAACAGCAGCACCATGCTCAGTGGCAAGAGCGTTCGGAAACACGTGAGGAGCGGGTGGTACACGGGCCTGACCGGCTCACTCACATCCCCGTGCCGGGCAGGCTCCGCGCCGATCATCAGCAGGCCGACGACCGTACACAGAATCAGCGCGCCCAGGCACGCCATCGCCGCGAGCGGGGCGCGCTCGATCGCAGCGCTCAACCCCCACATCCCGACGGGCATCGCGCTGGACCAGGTGATGTTGAACTTGCCGATCGACTCACGCAGCGGACCTCCCGATCGACCCCCGCTCACGTAGGCCTCGATGATCGGCCAGACCACGCCGCTCAGGGCGAAACTCAGTACGTAGCCGACTGCGAAGACCGTGACGGTCCCGCCCACCCACGGGGCGATGTAGCACAGGCCCCAGCCCGCGATCAGCGCGACCAGCACACCGCGGCTGCTCAGCCGTGGAATCTTGCGTTTTAGCCATCGCAACACCGGTCCAGCCCCCATCGCGGAGGCGACATAGACCCCACCAGCTGCGAGTTGCAGTTGCAGGATGCTCGCATCCCCCAGATCGAACGCGCCTCGCATGATGAACGACAGCCCGCCCACCACAGCGCTGCTGCTCAGCGCGAGCAGCCACACCACCCCGAGGATCGGCCACAAGCGAGGCGGGGCGCCGCCGTCATCTGTCTGTGGAGAGTTGCCAAGCACGGCCGGAGATCGTAGGGTTTTCTCTTGCAGTGTGCCCGTAGCTCAATTGGATAGAGCGCTGCCCTCCGGAGGCAGAGGTTGCAGGTTCGACTCCTGCCGGGCATATTCCGACGCCGCCAGGGCCTCACGTGCGCGGCGACTTGGAAAGGTGTCAGGGGCACCGTCTTCCCGAAGAGGCCGAGTGGGGGATCTTCGAACAAGGCAGTCGTTGAGCCGGGCACGCCAGCCGGCTCGTGGCGAACCGGGTTCGTGCGATGACCATGTGATGTGCCGCACGCGTGTAGCTCCCGGCTGGCGCGCACATCACCTTGTCATCCACAAGACCGCCTCAGTGCGCAGCATCGCGGCAACCTTGTTGATGATGGGCTTCTAAAACTGATCAAAACCGGCGAGAAACGGCTCAAAACGGCTCGAAACTGAACCAAAACGGTTCAAAACTCGCCGAAACCGACCAAAACCATACCACGACATCTTGCGATGACGCATTCGTGCGCACGCGATCCGCCAGATCCGACGACGTCCCCTTGTCAGCGTGAAGCACCGGGAAGTCATCGCAGGCCCGCGATGCTGCGCCACAGCGGCGAGTTATTTTAGACGCTTTTTCCGGTTTTATTGAATGAATGTCGCTGCGAGGACTGTTCTTCCCGCAGGATCGACACAGAATCATGCCGTATCGCACTGTACATCTCGGTTCGCGGCAATGGGACCTCCTCACTTTGGTGGCCCGCCACGGCTCCATGACGGTCACCCAGATGATCGAAGAGACGGGGCTGGCGCGGACTTCACTGCGCCAGCAGGTCGATCGCCTGATGGGGGAAGGCTGGCTCGATCGCGATCGGCGGCACGGCCAGCGCGGGCGGCCGGCAGATGTCTTCTCCCTCTCCAGCCAGAGCCGGCACCTCATGGCACAGCAGACGGGCGAACTGGCGCATGCCCTGGTGGAGGAGATCGCCCATCAGGACGGCGAATCGAAGCTCAAGTCGATCGTCGATGGTATCGGGCAGCGCATGCTCGGATCCTTGCGCTCCGTGGTCGGTGAAGGTCCGCCAGCCGATCGCATTCAGTGGCTCGCGGACTGGTTCGCCGAGCGAGGCGCCCTGAGCAGCGTCACACGGACCGACGACAGCGTCACGCTCACGATGCACATCTGCCCATTCCACAGCGTCTCGGGCGGGCGACGCGTGATCTGCGAGATGGAGTGCGATCTGGTGAGAGAACTTGTCGGCGCGGAGACGCAACTCCGCTGCTGCATGCACGATGGTGGAACGCGCTGCGGCTTCGAGGTTCAGCTCAACGGCAACGGGTCGGAGGCCATGTGACGTCTGCGACACCCTCCGACCGGGCGACCTTCGCCAGGATGAAGGACGGAGCGAATCACACCCTCGCGAGGCACACGTCACAAGCGAGATCAGCGATACAGAAAGCACCGAGGTGAGTATGAAAATGTCGGAACACTCGACAATCGGCATCTCCAGCAAGCCGAAGACGAAGCACTGGCCGGACACGTGCGACTCGGAGGCCCCGTGCCACACGTTCAGCATCTCCTCTCTCCAGATTCTGGATGAGCACGGGAACCTGGATGAGTCCCGGATGCCGGATGTCAGTTCCGAGGATCTGGTCAAACTGTACCGTGCGATGGTGCTCGCTCGCTTGGTCGATGACCGCACGCTCAAGCTGCAGCGGCAGGGCCGGATCGGCACCGTCCCGCTGTGTACCGGCCATGAGGCCGTCACTTGCGGGGCGACGCTTGCCATGCGAGATGAGGACTGGTTCATCGGATCCTACCGGGATCTGGGCGGCCGTCTCATGCGGGGCGAACCCATAGAGAACGGTCTTCTCTACTACAACGGCCACGAGGAAGGTGCGGTGTTCCCCGGCGGTGAGCGCACGCTCCCTATCTCGATCATCATCGCCGCGCAGTGTCTTCACGCGGTAGGCGTCGCCTATGCGATGCGGATGAAAGGTGAGACGGAGACCGCGGTCGTTTGCTTCCTCGGTGATGGTGGCACATCCGAGGGTGACTTCCACGAAGCGATGAACTTCGCGTCGGTCTGGCAGGTGCCGGTTGTCTTTGTTGTCGCCAACAACCAGTGGGCGATTTCAGTTCCGCGTGAGAAGCAGATGCATTCTCGCACCATCGCCCAGAAGGCGATCGCTTACGACATGCCCGGCATTCAGGTGGACGGTAACGACGCCCTGGCCGTGTACAAGGCGACTAAGGACGCCCTGGACCTCGCGCGGTCCGGTGGCGGGCCCACCCTGATCGAGGCCGTGACCTACCGGATGCTCATGCACACCACAGCGGATGATCCGACCCGGTACCAGCCACCGGAGGATCTCGAGATCTGGGCCAAGCGCGATCCCATCACCCGCTTCCGCAAGTTCATCGAGCAGAAGGATCTGTGGGACGATGAGCAGCAAACGGATCTTGAAGCTCAGTGCAAGCAGAAGATCGAAGCTGCCGTTGCTGCGTTCGAGAGCAGGACGGACTTCAAGGTTGATTCGCCGTTTGATCATGTCTTTGGCACATCCCATACGAGGATCGAGCAGCAGCGAGCCGAGTTCCTCGACATGCTGAAGAAGGAGTCGGCCGATGGCTAAGTTGAACATGGTCCAGGCTATCAATCGCGCTCTTGATGAAGAGATGGCGCGTGACGAGAACGTGATCACCCTCGGTCAGGACGTGGGACTCAACGGCGGCGTGTTCCGCGTCACCGAAGGCTTGCACGAGAAGTACGGCGAGGAGCGCGTCATCGACACGCCGCTGGCGGAGTCCGGCATCCTCGGCAGCTCGATCGGGATGGCCATCGCCGGCCTCCGACCCGTCGCTGAGATGCAGTTCTCGGGATTCTCATACCTCATGTTCGCCCAGCTCGAAGGCCACGCCTCACGGATGCGTTCGCGCACGCAGGGCCAACACACCGTCCCGCTTGTGGTGCGCATGCCATACGGCGGCGGCGTCCGCGCCCTAGAGCATCACTCCGAGAGTCACGAAGCCACTTACGCGCACCTTCCCGGCGTGAAGGTCGTGATTCCCTCAGGTCCGAGCAACGCCCGCGCGCTGCTTGCCGCCGCAATCCGCGACCCCGATCCGGTCGTGTTCATGGAACCCAAGTGTTCCTACCGCGCGTTCCGCGAGGATGTGCCCGAGGAACCACAGGTCATGGAGATCGGCAAGGGCCAAGTCGTCCAGGAAGGTGCCGACGTGACGGTCATCTCCTGGGGCGCGATGATGCGGCCCACGATCAAAGCCGTGGAAGCAGCGCAGAAAGATCACGGTGTTAGCATCGAGTTGATCGATCTGCTCACCATCTCACCGATGGACACTGACAAGATCGTGAGCTCGGTGAAGAAGACCGGCCGATGCGTCATCGTGCAGGAAGCCCCGCGTTCCTTCAGCCCGTCCTCGGAGATCATCGCGACGATCAACGATCACGCTCTGATGTATCTCGAAGCGCCGGTGAAGCGTGTGACCGGCTTCGACGTCGTGACGCCTTACTTTGGCAAGGAGCAGTCCTACCTTCCCAACGAGCGGCGCGTCCGCCATGCCATTGAGGAAACCATCGGTTTCTAGGAGATCGCAGTGTACGAGTTCATACTTCCAGATCTCGGTGAGGGTGTTCACGAAGGTGAAATACTCAGGTGGCACGTCGAAGCCGGCGCCACGATCAACGAGGATGATCCGCTGGTTGACATCGAGACGGACAAGGCAGCCATCACCATTCCGTCCCCGCGCGCCGGCACGGTCGTGTCACGCACCGGTGAAGTCGGCGACATCGTTCTCGTCGGCAACGTGATCGCGGTGATCGACGACGGCTCCTGCGGTGAACTCGGCGCGACGAGTGGCGCTGAGCAGAAGGAGGCCTCGCTCGTGGGCACCTTGGCCGCCGAAGTGCCCGCTCATTTCTCAAGCACGACCACACAGATCGCCGCCGCTGCATCGTCGGTTCCAACATCGAACGGCGGTCCGGTGATCGCCGCCCCGGCAACGCGACGCATGGCGCGCGAGTTGCAGATTGACATCAAGCAGGTTCCTCCCACCGGTCCCGCTGGCCGCGTCACGCCCGAAGACGTGCAGCAGTTCGCTGCCGCCCCCGGAAGTGTACCCGCGGTGGAGACAGACGAACCCGGCCCCACGGCCGCGTCACCTGCCCTCGGAAGTGCCGCGGGCGTCATTCCGTTTCTCGATATAGAAAAGCTGCCTGACTTCTCGAAGTTCGGTCCCGTCGAGACCGAGCCGCTGCGCTCGATTCGCCGCAAGGTCGCGAGGAAGATGGTCACGTCCATGGTGCTCGTGCCGCACGTGGCGCACATGGATGAAGCGGATGTCACGTTACTCGACGACTTGCGCCGGCGGCAGAAGGAGCGCCTCGCTGGTCAGCCGGGCGGGAAGCTCACGCTGTTGCCTTTCGTGATCCGCGCGGTGACCGAGGGGCTTAAGGCGTTCGGCATGTTCAACGCCAGCCTCGATCCGCTCAACGAGTTGATCACGTACAAGAAGTATTACAACATCGGTGTCGCGGTGGACTCGGGTCGTGGCCTCAT
Source organism: Phycisphaerales bacterium (assembly GCA_023135165.1). Taxonomy (GTDB): domain Bacteria; phylum Planctomycetota; class Phycisphaerae; order Phycisphaerales; family JAGLTS01; genus JAGLTS01. The sequence goes on from JAGLTS010000025.1 coordinate 76,887, forward strand.
CGTCCCGGTCATTCGTGATACTGACCGCAAGAGCGTGCTTCAGGTCTCTGCGGAGATCGAGAGCGCTGCGGCGCGGGCTCGCACCAACGAACTGGCTGTGGACGAGATGCGCGGCGGCAGCTTCACCATCACCAACATCGGCGCCCTCGGCGGCACCGGCATGATCCCCACCATCAACTACCCCGAGGTCGCGATCCTCGGTATGGGACGCGTGCAGGAGAAACCGGTCGTCGTGGATGGCAAGATTGCGGTCCGGAAGATGCTCCCGCTGACGTTGGCGTTCGATCACCGCATCGCCGACGGGGCGGATGCAGCCCGATTCGTCACCGGCATCGTGCGGCGGATGTCCAACCCGGACACATTGCTCATCGAGTCGTAAATAGCTCGCCCATCGTGCAGCGAGTGCTTGACAGGAGACATCGCGATGGTCGTCGGAAGCTTGCGCCAGGAAACTGAACTTGCCATCATCGGGGCGGGCCCCGGAGGGTATGTCGCTGCGCTGCGCGCTGCGGACTTGGGCAAGGAGGTCACGCTCATCGAAGCTGCCGACCGGCTCGGCGGCGTGTGCCTCCGGGAAGGGTGCATTCCGTCCAAGGCGCTGATCAACATGGTCGAGCTTGCCGGCGCGGCGCGTGAGGCGTCCAAGGCTGGGCTCACGTTCAAGGAACTCACAATCGATCACGAGGTGCTGAGGCAGTGGACCGCGTCAGTCGTTGACGGCCTGACCAGCGGTGTCGCTGACTTGCTCAAAAAACGCGGCGTCGAGGTCATCCACGGCCTCGCTCGCTTCGACAGCCCCAACTCCCTCGCCATCGAGGGCGCAGATACATCCGCGATCGACTTCCGCAATTGCATCATTGCAACCGGTTCGAGGATTAACGAACTCCCCCCCGCCTATGACCTGCCGATCTGGTCGTCCGCCGACGCGCTGCAGCTCCCGGAGATCCCCGATCGCCTGCTCGTCGTGGGCGGCGGGTACATCGGGATGGAGCTCGGGCTTGTCTACGCAGGACTTGGTTCGAAGATCACCATGGTCGAGTTCTTCCCCCGGTTGCTGCTGGGCGCTGATCCGGACTTGGTTGATGTGGTGGTGAAGAACTGCAGGAAGAAGTTCGAGTCGATCAAGGTGGACTCGAAGGTGACCGCGATCGAGAAGACCTCCGCCGGGTATGCCGCGACCATCGAACACGATGGTAAGACGGAGACGGAGGAGTTTGATCAGATCCTCGCCGCAGTTGGACGGAAGCCCAACACCGACAAGATCGGTCTGGAGCATGCTGGCATCACGACGAATGACCGGGGTTTGATCGAGGTGACCGCCGAGGGCCGGACGAAGGTGCCGCACATCTTCGCGATCGGCGACGTCACGCCGGGGCCGGCGCTGGCGCACAAGGCGAGCCGTGAGGCGAAGGTGGTCGCGGAAGTGATCGCCGATCACCCGGCCGCGTTTGACAACCGTGCGATCCCGGCCGTCGTGTTCACCGATCCGGAGCTGGCGTGGGCCGGTCTCACCGAACAGGAAGCCAAGGAACAGGGGCGTGAGGTCAAGGTCGGTCGGTTCCCTCTTTCAGCGCTCGGTCGCGCACGCACGATGGGGCGCACCGACGGGCTGGTCAAGATCATCGCCGATCCGGAGTCGGGCTTGGTTCTGGGCGTCGGTATGGTCGGCCCGCACGCGTCGGAGCTGATCGCCGAGGGCACGCTTGCGCTGGAGATGGGCGCGACGCTGGAAGACCTCATGGTCACGATCCACCCACACCCGACGCTGTCGGAAGCGATCATGGAAGCTACCGAGGTTGCCGCCGGCACTGCCGTGCACATCCATGGACTGCAGGGGGCGTAACGTGGAGCGGGGTGAGTTCCCAATTTACACGCTCGATAGCGACTTGATCGCAGCCGTCAAGGAAGACAACGTCACGCGCGTGCGCATTGTGCGCCACGTGACGCCGATGGTCGTGCTCGGCTCGGGAAGTCGGGAGAAGATCGAGATTGATCTGGACGCTTGCCGGGCGGAGAACGTCCCGGTGCTGCGTCGTCAGGGCGGCGGTTGTGCGGTCCTGTTGGATCCCGGCAACGTGATTGTCTCCGTTGTCGCAACCGGGCTGCCCTTCGGCCAGCACCGGCAGCAGTTTGATGTGCTCACCGAGTGGCTCATCGACGGTTTGAACCGCATTGGTATTCTCGGTGTGATGCACACCGACATCTGCGACCTCGCGCTGGACGACCGAAAGGTCGGTGGCGCGTGCCTCTATCGATCCCGCGACCTGCTGTATTACTCGGTGAGTCTGCTCGTCGAACCGAACATGGAACTCGTCACACAGTGTCTCAAACATCCGCCGCGCGAGCCGGAGTACCGTCGTGGTCGATCGCACGCCTCGTTTATGGGATCGCTGGACGGTGGGAACGCACATGGCGCGGTGAAGCAGCCCCTTGAGCGGATGACGCCTGAGTGTGTGGCCGGTCGTCTGCGCGACGCGCTCGCGCCACCCGTGTTTTCGGTTGCAGTGGCCCGCGCTGACTGACAGTGTGGCATTCGTGGCAGCGGCACTTCGGTACGTGATGTGGCTTGGGCGTGGTCACGGCGCGGCCCCCAGATGGAACCGGGTAGGCCACCCGGTCCGACCACCAGTACCGTATCTGCATCGGCTCGGTCAGATACTCCGAGCATCTGCCTGATCGGCGAGGAACCCGTAACCGCGTGGGAACTCCCCGGTCAGGCCGATTGTTCGATCAGCGAAATCCACGGTCTTCTGATAGACGTCGAGCTTCTCGAACATGAAGACCATGAGGAGCGCTCCGGATTGAGCAGGGGATCAGGCGAACAGGAGACCGCAGGCGATCAGGTGCTCTCTTCCACCTGCTCACCTGCTCTTGTCTCGCCTGCTCTATTGCGGCTTTGCCGCAATCGGGGCGACTGGATTTGAACCAGCGACCTCTTGACCCCCAGTCAAGCGCGCTACCAAGCTGCGCTACGCCCCGAACTGTCCTCAGCGACGCAGTGTACCGACCGGCGAGCGATTCTCAAGCGCCGAGTCGGCCTGCTGACGTGGATCGGCGATTGCGGTACGCTGGCGGGCATGAGCAGGCTTATCATTCGAGGCGGCAGAGTCGTCGATCCATCGCAAAACCTTGATGGACAGGCGGATATCGCCCTTGCTGAAGGTCGGGTGGCGGCAATCGGGCGGATCGACGTCGGGCCTGATGACAACGTGATCGACGCGGAGGGGTTGATCGTCACGCCCGGACTCATCGACCCGCACGTCCACCTGCGCGAGCCGGGCGAGGAGGATCGTGAGACGATCAAGACCGGCTCCGAGGCGGCGGTGAACGGCGGCTTCACGACCGTCTGCTGCATGCCCAACACGCAGCCCGCTATCGACGACGACTCGAAAGTGGAGTTCATTCTTCGTCAGGCGGGCCGATACGGATCGTGTCGCGTGCACCCGATCGGTGCGGCGACTAAGCAGCGCAAGGGTGAGGAACTGGCGGAGATGGGTCTGATGGCCGAAGCCGGGGCCGTCGCGTTCACGGATGACGGAGGTTGTGTTGCCTCGCCGGGCATGATGCGTCGCGTACTCACGTACGTGCACATGACGGGCAAGTGCTTCATGCAGCACTGTCAGGAGCCGACGCTGACAGCCGGTTCGGTGATGCACGCCGGGGCCAACTCGATGCGCCTTGGCTTGAAGGGTTGGCCTCGTGTGGCGGAAGAACTCATCATCGAGCGCGACATTCGGCTGAACCGTTCGTTCGGCTGCCGCTACCACGCGCAACACATCAGCTCAGGCGGCAGCGTTGAGATCGTCGCTCGCGCTCGTGCCGAAGGTCAGCCGGTCACGACGGAGGTAAGCCCGCATCATCTGCTGCTCACCGATGATCTGTGCCGCGATTACAACACGCTGGCGAAGGTGAATCCCCCGCTGCGCGAGCAGGTTGACATCGACGCCCTCATCCAGGGGATCAAGGACGGCGTCATCACGATCCTGGCTACGGACCACGCGCCACATAGCTTGGAATCCAAGCAACTTGAGTTCGCGCAGGCGCCGTTCGGGATCATCAGCCTCGACTGTGCGCTGCCGCTCTACATGAAGGCGCTGATCGAGCCGGGGCACGTCGACTGGCCGGCGCTGATTGCGATGATGACGATCAACCCGGCGCGGCTGTGCGATCTGGATCAGCAGGGCTTGGGGAGCCTGGTGGTGTCGAGCGCTGCTGACGTGACGCTGATCGATCCGGACCAGCGGTGGACGATCCGCGTGGATGAGTTCATGAGCAAGAGTCGAAACGCGCCGTATGACGGCTGGGATGTGACCGGTCGGGCGGTCGGCGTGATCGTCGGCGGCGAGATGAAGATGCTGAGGGACGAGAGTCGGCTGCGATGCAAAGCGGCGACGTGCTCGTGATTGACAGGTGATGGCGTGTTGTCCGCAGCGTCCCGAAGATCGGCGCGAGGCGGACCGGAGATGTGTCGATGCGCTGGCTGCTCATCATGCTCCTGGCCTTGTTCGCGCTGCTGACCGCGTACGGTCAGTTCGTGATCCTGCCGGAGCGCGACGCGGACCGGGGCATGATTCATGCGTATTGGGAGATGGCGGATCATCCACAGGTAGCGCCGCTGATTGTCGAGTATCGGGCGCACTATCGGTCACGTTTCGAGACCGACTGGGAGGAGATGAGCGATCTGCTCGCAGCGGAGCAGGAACTGCACACGGCGAGCGGTGAGCGAGCAGTTGAACTGCGGCCGATGGTTGAGCGGTTGCGCTCCGAGGAAGCCACGTTTCGCGACTGGTACAACAGCACGCAACCGCAGCGCCTCGATGAGATCCCCAGGCTGGTTTGGGCAACGGATGCCAACCCCGCCAGGCGCCTCCAGTGCCAGCTCTTCCGGGAATGGCACTTGGAGCACTACGGCACACCGGTCGACATCGTGACCGACGCCTCAACACGTGGTAAGACCAAGACGACCAAGATGATCATCCAGTGCATCGCAGGCACGGGACCGGACATCATCGAATCGTACGGTCCGGCACAGCTTCGCCAGTTCGTCGATAGCGGCATCGCGATCGACATCACGGAAGAGGCGGATGCGAAGAACTACGGGTTGGATCGCATCTTTCCCGCTGCCCATTCGAGTCTCGCCCTCGACGGCCGGCAATACGGTTTCACGTGCAATGTCGGGTATGTCGTACTCCTCTACCACAAGGATCTCTTTGCCCAGGCGGGCATCCCCGAACCGACGGGTACATGGACGATCGACGAGTTGATCAAGATCGGCAAGAAGCTGGAGGACCGCATGCCGGGGCGTCGCCGTTACGCGCTGCTCGGGCTGCACCCCTGGCCGATGGCGCTGGCCGATGGCGGGATGTTCTTCAACGAGACAGGGACCGTGAGTTTCTATAACTCCCCGCAGACCGTGCGAGCGTTCCGGGCGTTCCAGGATTTGATCTATACGCATCACCTGATGCCCAGCCCGGCGGAGACGGACAGCATGTCCGCAGCGGGTGGGTTCGGCGAGAGCAATGTCCGCCTGTTCATCCGCAAGGCAGCGGCGATGACGATCGGCGGTCGGTGGGACTACGCGACACTCGCCCAGTACAACCGCGATCGCGCCATCATTCCCACGATTGATCGTGAGCTTGCGGTCGAGGGGATCGACGATGTTCGCCGCACAGCACTTGAGAGGATCAGGGCGTCGCTGCGAGTCGATGTGCTCAAGCCGTTGACGGATGCGGATGATGCGCTGATGCGGTCGATCCTGACGGATGCGGATAACGAGAGGCTGCTTCACATCGGCGTCGCGCATGTGCCGAACGTGCTGGGGCCTCCGACGTATGAAGCGGCGGGGCGTGTCGCGCTTGTGAACCGCGCATCGCCGCATGTCGAGTACGCCAAGCACTTCATCGAGTTTCTTGCATCGGAGGCATACAACGAGCAGATCAACGAATCGTTCGATTCGATCTGTGGGATGCCGGAGTTTTGCCTGGATGACGATGGCATCGCCGGTCCGCCCAAGGCGCTGCCCGGCTTGGAGGATCTCGATTCGCAGGTATTCGTTGATGTGATGCTCACGTACGCCCAGCCTTGGGAGCTCAGCCCATTCGTCGGTCGGCAGCGCTACGGTGAGCTCGTCGGCAAGGTCATGGAGCAGCTTCAGAACGAGACGCTCAGCCCGGCGGAGACGGCGCGACTCTGCGAGGACCGCATCAACGACCAGATCAGGCAGAATCTGATTCGAGATGACGCGCTTCGCGCGCGGTGGGAGGCGCTCACGGGCATTGCGTTTGATCCGGAGATCCCGCTCAGGGCGCACTTCACGTCGCAGCACGGGGAGCCGAGGTGACATGAAGAAGCGCCGGACATTCTGGATCGCGATGCTCTTCCTGCTGCCGAACCTGCTCGGATTTCTGATCTTCACCGCAGGCCCGGTTGTCTTCAGCCTGTGGATGAGCCTCACCGACTGGGCGCTGACCAAGCACAACGCGTACAGCGGCGCGTCGGCACAGTTCATCGGACTGGAGAACTACCGGCGACTACTTTTCGGCGACGAGTCACAGCTCTTCTGGGAGTATTTCGGAAACACACTGTTCTTGATGATTGGGATTCCGATCGGAATCGCAGGATCGCTAGCGCTTGCGCTCTTGCTCAACCAGAACATCGGGCCGAAGCGTGCGCGGTCCAAGGCTGGCGCGGTAGGCGTCACATTGCTTGTGACGATTCTGGCGGTGGGCGCGACGTGGCTTGTCACGACGCCCGGGCTGGAGCCGGCGGCGGGGGCTGCGAACTACGCGGCGATGACGGCTGACAGCGGGCTGGGCAACCTCGCGGTGTGGGAGGTGCAGAAGCTGCGGAGCGGTGCGGCGGTGACGGCCATCGCGGTGCTCGGGCTGATCGTCGCGGCGGGGCTTGCGATCGGTCCGGTTTTCTTCCGCACCGTGTTCTATCTGCCCAGCATGTTGGCGGGCGTCGCGATCTTCCTGCTGTGGAAGGCGCTGTACAAGCCGCAGGGCGGGCTGATCAACTCGACGCTCGAACCGGCGCTGGGCGTGATCCAGAACACGGTGACATCCACGCCTGCTGCATTGTGGTACGCGCTGGGTCTGCTGCTTTGGGCATCGGGTGTGGTGCTGTGTCTCTGGATGTTCGCGCGAGGCACGCTCGGACTGACGCGCCGCGACATCTCCGGGCTGTCATACACTGGGTTGGTGTTGGTCGTCATCTCGCTCGGCGCGATGATGCTCGGGCTGGGGTATCTGTTCTGCCAACTCCCGCCACGCTCGTTGCTGCCGTCGGGTTTGGACATCTTGACCGGCGAGCAACTCAGCGCGATAGGCCAATCGCTCACAGGCGCGTTCCCGGCTGCCGGTGAGGAGATCCGGCTCGCAGTGCTCACGCTCGGCGATCAGATTCGACCGGCGACGGCGATCGAGGCGTTCACCACGATCGTCGGCGACCGGTCCGCTGTGGCTGAAGTTGTCATGCCCATGACGACCGTGCTGCATGAAGGCCTCACGTCCGGCGACGGCCTGATGCCGCCGCAGTGGCTCATCGACATTCGCTGGGCGAAGCCCGCGCTCATCATCATGGGCGTCTGGACCGCGGTCGGCGGCGGGAACATGCTGCTCTACCTCGCTGGCCTGTCGAACATCCCGACCGAGCTTTACGAAGCTGCGGACATCGACGGCGCGGGCGGTTGGCAGCGATTCGCACACGTGACTTGGCCTCAGCTTGCGCCGACGACCTTCTTTATCGTCATCATGTCCACGATCGGCGGCCTGCAGGGCGGATTCGACCAGGCGCGCGTTATGACCGAGGGCAAGGCGGGGACCACCGTCTTGAGTTACTACCTCTATAACATCGCATTCGACGATCAGTTCCAACTCGGCTTGGCATCGGCGATCGCATGGGTCATGTTCGGCATGATCTTCATCATGACGCTCTTCAACTACCGGTTCGGAAGCAGGGCGACGAATCTATGAGCACTGGAGCGAAGACAACCGGGTCCATCGCGTGGCGCACGATCGGCTTCATCGTGCTTGTCAGCCTCGCCGTCTCTTTCGTCGTCCCCTTTGCCTGGCAGACGATCCTTTCGCTTTCAAGTAACGCGGATACCGAGCTTGTCTCCAAGACGGGTCTGCCGCCTGCGGTCCATCCTGAGAACTACTCGCTCATGCTTCGCATGATCCCGTTCGGGAAGTACTTCTTCAACTCGCTCTTCGTCGCAGGCTGGATCACAATCATCCAGGTCATCAGTTCGGCGATGGCTGCGTACGCCTTCTCACGCATGGAGTGGCCGGGGCGCGACAAGGTGTTTCTGCTCTACCTCGCGACGATGATGATCCCCGACGTCGTGCTCATGGTGCCGAGGTTCGCGGTTGTTCTCGGGCTGGATATGTATAACAACTACGCGGGTCTGATCCTGCCCGTGGCGTTCAGCGCGTTCGGGACGTTCCTGCTTCGCCAGTTCATGCTGACGATCCCCAAGAGCCTCGACGAGGCCGCCGCCATCGACGGCGCGAGTCATTGGCAGGTCTTCAGTCGGGTCATTCTTCCGCTTGCCCGGCCGGGCATCATCGTGCTCGCGATCTTCACGTTTCTGTTCCAGTACAACTCGTTCTTCTGGCCGCTGATCCTCATCAAGGACACGAATCTGCGGACGCTCCCGATCGGGCTGCTGGAGTTCGACACGAGCTACGGCCAGGACACGCCCAAGATCATGGCGGCGAGCCTGCTCGCGATGATCCCAGCGGCGCTGCTCTTCCTTGCGCTGCAGAAGTACCTCGTGAAGGGCATCCAACTCGGCGCGGTCAAGGGGTAGGGGGGTGCTCGCACACGTCGGCCTCTGACCATGTGCGGTGAGCAGCGGCGCGACTTTGGAAATGCCCAGGAGAGGACTCGAACCTCCACCCCGATAATCGGGACCAGCACCTCAAGCTGGCGCGTCTGCCAATTTCGCCACCTGGGCGATGGTGCGGCGGATTATATCGTCTCCGGGCCGTCGATGCACACGCGGCTTTTGGCGGATCGCCTCAGACCGTACCCTGTGGGGCGTGAATCAGCACCCCGAACTTCGTATTCGTCTTGTCGAGCCTGACGCGGTGATCAAGGCTGACCGTCGGCGCGGCCGTGATCAGCCGGGCGGTTATGAGTGGTGGCGGTTTGAGGCGTTTGATCCGGAAGCCCGATCCGGGTGCATCGTGACGTTCCACGATGGGTACGTGCTCAGTCCGACGTATCGCAGGCTTGTGGCGAAACACCATCAGGGCGGCTTGGTCGAGCGAGAGCAGGCCCGGCCGAGCGCGCATCCTGCCATCAGCTTGGTTGTGTTCGACAAAGGGCGAGCGTGGCGACGGAGCATCCTGCTCCACCCGGGGGGATCTTTCATGGAGCAGGTGGACCCGTGGGGCATTCAGATCGGTCCGAGCAGCATCGTCGGCGAGGGCCGCGCATGGCGCGTCACGGCGCGCGGCATGCCGTCATCGCTCGGACTGGCCGGCCCTCGACTGCACGCGGATGAGGAGATCCGCGTTGACCTGGAGTTTCGGCCGAACCTCAACTCCCCGACACTGGAGCGTGCGTATCTTCCCGACGATCGGCCGAGGCGTGTCGCTGACGAAGCGCCGGGGTTCGAGTCGGATGTGTTGCCGATCGACACGGACAGTGATGAGGATGCTGCTTCCGTCGTACAGGTTGAGCGTGAATCCGGCGAGGGGGCCGAATCGGATGTTCAGCGACCGGCGGGCAGGCACCACTGGCTCCTCGCCTGTCCATCCGCGAGCGTCACCGGGCGAATCGTTCTCACATCCGGCGACAAAGAGCGGGTCATCGAACTCGATGGCGCCCCCGGCTATCACGACCACGTGTGGGGCACCGACTTGCTCGGATATCGGTTTCATCGACGCTACGCCACACGGCTGAGCTGGCCCGACGGCGCGATCGTGTGCGAGTTCCCGACACACAGTAAGTTCGTGCAGGTCGCCGCCACGTTCATGCTTTTTGAACCCGGCGCGCCGCCTCGCGTGCTCCGCGGGGACCGTGTTCGCATGGCGGGTCGCCAGCTTTCGACATGGCTCCTTTCACATCCCGGCGAGATGCGCTGGCGGCAGACCAATGGGGCGACCACGCTGCGCCAAGAGACCATTTGCCCCGTCGAATCGACCGCGACGACCGTCCGGGCGCTGGTGACCGCTGAGCTGTCGTACCGGCCGTCAACCACCGCCTCGCCGGGCATCGCAGCACCTTCGGCCGGCATGCGCACGGTGAGTGGGATCGGCATGACTGAGATGGATCAGGTCGCACGCCTGGACATGCCGGTGCTCAACCGGCTCTTGGAGCGCTGCCTTTTCGCATCTCCAGGCGTTCCAACGGCTACTGGGGATCGTCTCCACGACGTGTAGCCCACTGTACCCCACCTTCACAGCGTGCGGCCCCGCGACAAGGTGACGTGAACACTGGGGGCGGCGCTGCGCGTGACCGGTAGGCTCGGTACGATGCCGTGCGTGAATGTCCGCCCACTCGATCCCACGCCGCAGTTTCTGACCGAAATAGCATCGCTGGGGATCAAATTCGATTCCGGCGACATCGCGCGCCTGGGCGTCTACCTCGCGCTGCTGATCGAGGCGAATCGCTCGTTCAACCTCACGCGCATCACGGAGCCGGGCGAAGCGTGGATGCGTCACATCTTCGATAGCCTCACGCTACTCCCGCTCATCGCCTCGACCGGCGCGCAGCGCGTCTGTGATGTCGGCAGCGGTGGGGGGACGCCTGCCATTCCGCTTGCCATCTGCCTGCCCTCCGTCGCGTTCACGCTGGTCGAATCAACCGGCAAGAAAGCGCGTTTCTGCGAGCAGGCGGCGCTCGACTGCGACTGCGAGAATGTCACGGTCATCACCGATCGAGCGGAGACGATCGGCCAGGATCATCGCACACACCGCGAAGCGTACGATGTGGTGACCGCCCGCGCGGTGGGGCGTATGTGCGTCGTCGCCGAGCTCACCGCTGCACCGGCCCGGGTGGGTGGACTGGTGCTGCTCATCAAGGGTGAGCAGGCCGAGACGGAACTCGCCGAGGCGCGCGGTGCTCTGGACACGCTTGGCTTGGCCCATGTCGAGACAGTACCGACGCCCACCGGACGGGTCGTCGTACTGGAGAAGCAGCGCAAGACGCCTCGCCTCTACCCGCGTCGTCCGGGTGAACCGAAACGTGTACCTTTGCGGTGACGGGCGACGAAATGGCGATCGACGTTCAACACGTTCTCTCCGACACCGGGCCGATCGCGCAGGCGCTCGACGGGTACGAGCCTCGACCTCAGCAACAGCGCATGGCGGGCCGCGTCGAGCAAGCGCTCGGCGAACAGGGCAGATTGCTCGTCGAAGCGGGCACCGGCGTCGGCAAAACATTCGCGTACCTGCTCCCCGCACTGCAGCGAATCACTGACCACAACGAACGCGTTGTCATCTCGACGCACACGATCAGCCTGCAGGAACAACTCATCCAACGGGACATCCCACTGTTGCGGCGGGTGCTTCCCGAACCGTTCAAGGCGACGCTCGTCAAGGGGCGAGGCAACTACATCTCCGTGCGCCGGCTCGCGCTGGCGACCAAACGCCGCAGTACGTTGTTCGCGGACGCCGCTGCGCAGGACAGCCTGGTGCAGATCCAGGAGTGGGCCTACGAGACGACGGACGGTTCGCTGGCGACGCTTCCGCAGATCGATCGCCGAAGTATCTGGGATCGTGTGCAATCCGATGCTGCGAACTGCATGGGACGAAACTGCCCGACGTACGACAAGTGCTTCTATCAGGCAGCACGGCGTGAGATGGCGCGGTCGGATCTACTCATCTGCAATCACGCGCTCTTCTTCTCGGATCTGGCGCTGCGTGCGCAAGGCGCATCGCTGCTCCCGCCCTACGATCACGTCATTTTGGATGAGGCGCATCAGGTCGAGGATGTCGCCTGCGATCACTTCGGCAGGGAGCTTTCCGAAGGCAGAGTACGCCATCTCCTCGGCGCGCTGCATCACAATCGCACGGGCAGGGGGTTTCTTGCGACTCTGAGACTCAAGGGCGAATCATCGACCAAGATAGAACGGACTGCCGAACACGTGCGGATCGTCGGCGACGTCACGGACCAGTTCTTCCGCGACCTGGATGTGCATCGCTGCTTCCGCGCCCCGGCGAGCGGACGGGTCACTGAACCCGACATCGTGGAGAACACGCTCACACCCGTGATGCGTGAGTTGTCGCTGCTGCTCAAGGAGCTGCGCAAACGTGTGGAACAGGAGGCGGATGCCTACGAACTGAACGCCTATGCGGAACGTGCGCTGTCGATCGCCAAGGATGCCGAGATCCTGATCGAACAGGCTATCCCGGATTGCGTGTACTGGCTCGAACAGGCGGGTGGGCGATCGGCGGGTCGGGGGAGTGGTGGGGGTCGTGGGGGTCGGCCTCGCGTCAGGTTCGTGTGCGCGCCCGTCGATGTCGCCCCGATTCTGCGCGAGCGGCTCTTCGGTCAGGAAGCGGGCATCGTGCTGACGAGCGCGACGCTCACGACCGGGTCCGGCGATGATGAGGATGACCAGGCCGGCTTCTCGCATCTGATGGGCAGGCTCGGCTGTGAGGAGAGCGACACGCTGCAGCTCGGTTCGCCGTTCGACCACGCCAGCCAGGTTGAGCTGTACGTTGACGATTCGATGCCCGAGCCTGCATCGCCGGACTATGTTGAGCAGTTGACGCCGAGGATCGTGGAACACGTCGGTGCGACGGATGGCGGGGCGTTCGTTCTCTTCACGAGCTACGCCACGATGGGTCGAGTTGTTGAGCAGGTGAGGCCGATCCTGCAGGCTGCCGGGCATGCCGTGTACGTACAGGGCGAGGATGGGTCGCGATCGACGATCCTCGACGGCTTCAGGAATGATGAGCGGGCGGTGCTGTTCGGAACGCAAAGCTTTTGGCAAGGTGTGGATGTGCGCGGACAGAGCCTGCGGAACGTCATCATCACGCGGCTGCCTTTCGATCCGCCGGATCGGCCTTTGACGCAAGCTCGCGCGGAGCGGATCGCGCTGGACGGCGGCAGCGCGTTCATGCAGGATCAGCTTCCGCGCGCGGTGATCCGCTTCAAGCAGGGTTTTGGCAGGCTGATCCGGAGCGCTGCAGACACCGGCCGAGTCGTCGTGCTCGATCCGCGGATTCTGCGTAAGCGTTACGGCCGATTCTTCCTGCGCGCCCTGCCCGACGGCGTCGAAGTGCGCCGCACCGGGCCGCCGACCCCGCCTTTCCAGGCGGGGCTGTGACAGCGCAGTCACGGGAACTCGCCGTTCGTGCAGGTGCGTGCGTGCTTGTGCTATTCTTCCCGTACTGCGTGCAGTTGATCTTGTGCTCTTCGATCAGACAGGAACCACCATGCTCGGCAAAGTCTTCAAAGCGTATGACGTTCGTGAGAAGTACCCCGATCCGTTGAGCGAGAAGCTCGCGTGGAAGATCGGCCAGGGAACCTGTACGTACCTGCTCGGTGAGGCGGAGGCGGCGGGGGAGACCGACCCGATGATGCGTAACATCGTCGTCGCGCGCGACATGCGGCCACACTCGCCCAGCCTGCTCAAGGCGCTCGTTGAGGGCATCACCGATGCGGGCGGCAACGTCATCGACATCGGCCTGGTCGATACGCCGATGACGTACTTCGCTGTCAATCATCTCGACTGCGCCGGTGCGGTCATGACGACCGCTTCGCACAACCCGATCGAATACAACGGCTTCAAGATTTCCAAGCGCAAGGCTAGGCCGGTCGGCCAGCCGACGGGTCTGCAGGATGTGCTCAAGTTCTCCGCAATCGCCAAGCCGGACAAGCCCAAGCACGGCGGCGGGCGGGTCGAACAGCGCGATCTCTGGCAAGCCTATGCCAAGCACGTGCTGGCCTTCCTCGATCTGAAGGGCAAATCGCTCAAGGTCGTGATCGACGCGAGCAACGGCATGGCGGGAACGATGATCCCCAACATCTTTGGGACGACCGGCGAGCACGTGCCCGGCCTGACGATCGTTCCCCTCTACTTCGAGAATGACAAGGGCACGTTCGTCCATCAGCCCAACCCGCTTGTCGAGGCGAATCTGCGAGACCTGCGCGACAAGGTCTTGGCGGAGAAGGCGGATCTGGGCATCTGCTTCGACGGCGATGCAGACCGCTGCATGGTCGTCGATGAGAACGCCCGGATCGTGCCGTGCGACCTGCTCACCGCACTCATCGCCACGTGGATGCTCAAGAAGAACCCCGGTTCGGCGATCATCTACGACCTGCGTTCGAGCAAGGCGGTCGAGGAGACGATCCGCAAGCACGGCGGGAAGCCGGTCCGCGGCAAGGTCGGTCACGTGTTCATGAAGGCGGAACTCCTGGAGCAGCAGGGCGTGTTCGGCGGCGAGCTTTCCGGGCACTTCTACTTCCGTGACAACTTCAACGCGGACTCCGGCGCGATCGCGTTCGCCACCGTCCTGTCCGTTCTGGCCGATCACGATGCGCCGATGAGCAAGCTGATCGAGCCGTTCGCTCGCTATCGCCAGTCCGGTGAGATGAACTTCCACGTCGAGGACAAGGATGCGGTGATGGTGGAGGTCGCGGCGGCGTTCGAGGAGCGAGGCGAGATCGACGAACTGGACGGCGTGAGCATCGACTGCTTCGCCAAGGAAGGCTGGTGGGCGAACATCCGCAAGAGCAATACCGAGCCTGTGCTTCGACTGAACCTCGAAGCGCGCGATGAGGCGACGCTCAAGGCGAGGCTCGACGAGATCACGCCGATGCTCGGTGAGTTGGTCGCGCACTGACGCCGGCCCGGTCTGATGCAGGCACGTGCCATGAACACATCGGATGACACACGCGCGGTTCTCATCACCGGCGCCGCAGGCCGAATCGGGCAAGCCGTCACACCTGCGCTGCTCGAAGCCGGGTATCACGTTATCGCGCTGGACCGATCTCCGGTACGCACAGCCGGCGTGCAGCGCCTTGTCGGCGACCTCCTCGACCCGGAGCTGTGCTATCGCGCGATCGACGGCGTGGATGCTGTGATTCACCTGGCGAACTACGCTTCGCCCGAGTCCGGCCCGCCCGCAGTGCATCTGCGTGAAAACGTCGTCATGGATCTGAACGTCTTCACGGCGGCGGCGCAGCTCGGTATCCGCAGGGTCGTCTTTGCCAGCAGCATCCAGGCGATGACGCGCACGCTTGATGATGGTGGTGAACGCATTGATGTCCCGCCCATGCGGTTGCCGCTCGACGAATCCCATCCAGTGCTGCCCAGCAACACGTACGGCCTGAGCAAGGTACTCGGCGAACGCGCTCTGGACTACTTCGGCAGGGAGTACGCGATCGACGGGTTCAGCGCCGTGTCGCTGCGTCTGCCTTGGGTTGTCCCCGAGTCGCGGCTGCCCGACCTTGCGAAGATCCGCACCATCGAGGGGTGGGCACGCTGGGGCATCGGCGAGGCGTTCGCATATGTCGCCGAGGTCGATGCGGTCGATGCGATTCGCCTGGCCCTTGAGGCGGATGTGCAGGGGCACGAGGTGCTGTTCACCGCAGCGCCCGACCCTCGCGTCAACATCCCGGTCGGCGAGTTGATCGACCGGTTCTACCGTGATGTGCCTGTGGCTCAGGCGGGTCCGATCGACAGCCTCGTCGACTGCGGCAAGGCAGCGCGCGTGCTTGGCTGGCGACCCCGCCGTTCCTGGCGCGATCTCGCAGCCGATGCCGATGCCTGAGACGAATCGGCCTGCACCGGGCCACGATGCGCGCCTTGCCCGTACAATCGCACTTGCAGGGCAGCCCGCCCGGCTCATCACATCACCGACACGCGAATGGCGATCCCACCATGAACGTTGCGAGCTTCTTCAAACACTGGTCGATCACGAGCAACCCGTTCCAAGCCGAGGAGGCGCGCCACGACGCGGTCTTCGCGAAGCTCGGCGTCGGGCCGGCCGTGCATTCCGATTTCGACAAGATATGCGGCGAACTCGATCGACCGAGCACATCCATCGTCTTCGGCGAAAAAGGCAGCGGCAAAACCGCCATCCGCCTCCAGATCGAGGACCGGCTGCGACAGTTCAACGCGGACAACCCGGATCGCAAGTGCTTCTTCATCCCCTACGACGATCTGAACCCGATGCTCGATCGGTTTCATCGCCGAATGGGTTCGCCCGCCCCGCTCGATTCGTTCAAGCAGCTTCGCCTCGTCGATCACATGGATGCGATCCTCCACCAGGGCGTCAGCCGACTCGTCGATGGATTGGTCGGCGGTGATCGTGAGGATCCCATCGACCTCGGCGACCGTCCGCGCAAGGCCATTCGCAAGGCGGATGGTGATGTGAAGCGCGACCTGCTCCTGCTCCAGGTCTGCTACGACAACCCCGAGACCGGGCACGAGTGGACGCATCAGCTCGCCGGCGTCATCCGTCGCCAACGCCTCATCGGGCCTCGCTTTCACCTGTTCTTCGGCGGGCTGCTCCTCGTGGCGTGCGCGGCGCTGCTCATCTATTGGTCGATCCTGCGCGGCAAAGCGCCGGATGTTGAGGGCTTCCGCATCGCCGCCTGGCCTTGGCTGCTCGCAGGGATCCTCTCCGGGCTGTTCGGCATCGGTGCATGGTGGCGCTGGCTGCGACTGTGGCGTCCCACACGACGCGATGCACGAAGGCTCTCCGCACAACTTCGCACGCTGGACCGAACCGGCGAGTCCTTCTACCGGTCGCTCGTCAGCATTCGCCACACCGACCGCATTGGCGCGAACCTCCCGTTCGACAACAGCGACGATGTCCGCTACGACATGTTCAAACGCCTGCGCCGCGTGCTGCGGGTCTTCGGCTACGGCAGCATCCTGATCATCCTCGATCGCATCGACGAACCCACGCTCGTCAACGGCAGCGTCCAGGCGATGCGCGCGATCACCTGGCCGATGCTCAACAGCAAGTTCCTCCAACAGGAAGGCATCGGCGTCAAACTCCTGCTGCCCCTCGAACTTCGCCATGAGCTTTTCCGTGAGTCGAGCGACTTTTTCCAGCAGGCTCGGCTCGACAAGCAGAACCTCGTCGAACGGCTCACATGGTCCGGCGCGATGCTCTACGACCTGTGCAATGCACGCCTGAGGGTTTGCACGTCCCCACAACCGGGACGAGACGTCCACGACGAACCGCCCGCCGCGGATGCGACGTCGATGTTCGAGGATGGGCCGGCCGACTCCGCTGCAGCGCTATCGACCAGCGAACTTGCCGGGCCGACGGACGACGGGCAGGGCGTGGTGGGGTCGTCGGGGTCGGATGACATCTCGCTTCACAAGCTCTTCTGCGAGGATGTCTCCCGCCAGGACATTGTGGATGCGCTCGACCAGATGCAGCAGCCGCGCGATGCGTTCAAGCTGCTCTACACCTGCATCCAGGAGCACTGCTCGACCGTCACGGAGGAGGACGCCGCTTGGACCGTACCCAGGCTCATCCTCGAGTCCGTTCGCAGGCAGCAGTCCGGCAGAGTCCAGGAACTTCACAAGGGTCTGAGGCCAGCCTAACGCCGCGGACCCGTGGCGCGCCCGTCGCTCGATGAGAAACACACGATGCCCGACCTCCACACCTACACGCCGATCGTCGACGCCTTCAAGACGCAGCCCGGCACACGCCTCACGCTCAAAGGCTGGGTCCGAACGCGACGCGATTCCAAGGTGGGGCTGTCGTTCATTCAGCTTTCCGACGGCTCGTGTTTCGACGCCATCCAGATCGTCGCGCCCGCCGACCTGCCGAACTACACGGATGTTGTCCTATCACTGACGACCGGGTGCGCGATCGCAGCGACAGGCACGCTTGCTCAATCTCAAGGCAAGGGCCAGGATGTCGAGCTTCAAGCCGAGTCGATCGAACTGATCGGCGGCATCGAGAATCCCGACACGTACCCCGTCCCGCAGAAACGTCATACGTTCGAGTACCTGCGCGAGGTCGCTCACCTTCGGCCGAGGACCAACACGTTCGGCGCCGTCGCGCGTGTGCGACATTGCCTCTCGTACCACATCCACCGCTTCCTTCACGAGCGAGGGTTCTACTACGTCCACACGCCGATCATCACCGCGTCCGATGCGGAGGGTGCGGGCGAGATGTTCCGCGTCAGCACGCTGGATCTGGTCAATCTGCCTCACACGGAGGAGGGCGGCGTCGATTTCAGCGATGATTTCTTCGGCCGAGAGGCGTTCCTCACCGTCTCCGGCCAGCTCTCCGTCGAGACGTACTGCTGCGCATTGTCCAAGGTCTACACGTTCGGCCCGACGTTTCGTGCGGAGAACAGCAACACATCACGTCACCTCAGCGAGTTCTGGATGATCGAGCCGGAGATCGCGTTTTGTGATCTCGCCGGTTCGATCGAGCTTGCCGAGGCGATGCTCAAGGATCTGTTCCGCACCGTCCTGGATGAGCGGGCGGACGACATGGCGTTCTTCAACCTGCGCATCGACAAGACGGTGATCGAGACGCTTCAGCACATCATCGACAGCCCGTTCGTGCGGATCACGTACACCGATGCGGTCGAGGAACTTCGCAAAGCAAAGAAGAAGTGGGAGTTCGAGCCGAGGTGGGGGGCCGACCTGCACAGCGAGCACGAACGGTATCTCACCGAGGTCGTGCACAAGACGCCCGTCGTCGTCACCGATTACCCCAAGGGCATCAAAGCGTTCTACATGCGGCTCAACGACGATGAGAAGACCGTCGCCGCGATGGACATCCTCGTGCCGAAGATCGGCGAGATCGTCGGCGGCAGCCAGCGCGAGGAACGCCTGGATGTGCTCGATCGTCGCATCACGGAGATGCGCCTGCCGATCGAGGCGTACTGGTGGTACCGCGATCTGCGGCGGTATGGCACGGTCCCACACGCGGGGTACGGCCTGGGCTTCGGTCGGCTTGTCCAGTTCACGACCGGTATGGCGAACATTCGCGACGTCATCCCCTTCCCCCGCACGCCCCGTAACGCCGAGTTCTAAGGGTCGGTGCCGCCCGGCGATCACTCGGCCGAATCGATCCGCAGCCCACTTGCCAGGCAGGCGAAAGAGGCTATCCTGTTGCTCTGTTGCGGGTGTAGCTCAGCGGTAGAGCGTCACGTTGCCAACGTGAATGTCGTCGGTTCAAATCCGATCACCCGCTTTCACGACCCAGGCCGGGAGCCACTGCTTCCGGCCTTTCTCGTGGAGCCGAAGCACTTGAACAGGGGGGGCAGGAAAGCAGCGTGGATGCGCACAGGCCCGGCGGTGGGGGTCTGCGGGGGTGTGTGGGGGTCCGTGGGGGTGCGCATCAGGTTGGACATTCAACGATTCGCGGCCGAATCATGCGCACGGAATCGCGGAAAATGTGTTATCGGACTACAGTTTTGGGCGAGTTTTGGCCGGTTTTGGCGAGTTTCGGCACGTTTTCGATCAGTTTCGGTGCGTTTCGGGTCGGTTTTGAGCGACATTTTGAGGCTCGGTCGGCATCGCGCGCGCATCGGCGAGGATGTGCGGCAGCGAGGCGAGATCACCGCAGTGGTGCGCAT
>JAGLTS010000026.1 GCA_023135165.1 Phycisphaerales bacterium
CGGCTGGATTGACTACACCGACAACAATCTGCCCGAGACGATGCTGACCGACGGCGTGCTCTACATGGAATATTTCGAAAGCTTCGATGACGTCGCTGACGCCATCGACGCCTACTGGAACGGCACGCTTCAGTACGACATCACAGTCGTCCCGGCCCCGGCCAGCGTTCTGCTGCTCGGCCTCGGCCTGGTTGCCCGTCGTCGCCGCTAAGGCTTCGACAGACCAACCGAAGAACCCTCAAAAGGACCCCACGTCGCCGGTGGGGTCCTTTTCTGCGCGCACATCACCCGTAGGATCGTCGCCGTGCAGCGCCGGGTGGGTCACCAGTGCTTCAGTCTGTTCCGTAGTTGGACAGCAGGACTCCGAGATCCGCCTGATCCACGCACCCGCTTGCGTCGAAGTCGGCATCGCTGTTCCAGTTCGGATCACCGACACACGCACCGTAGGCAGCGAGCAGGAGGCCCAGATCCGCCTGATCGACATCGCCGTCGCCATCCACATCGCCTGGGATCGACTCGCATTCATCCGGGATGCCGTTGCCGTTGTCGTCGCTGCTCGTGCCGGCGGCGATGTCGCAGCCGTCCGCCACGCCGTTGTTGTTGCAGTCGTCGATGAGCAGGTTGTAGCGGAGGTGGTTGCCTTGGCTGAGATCCCAGTTCGACACGATCATGTCCATCGAGTGCGAGTAGGTGTACGTCACATGGAGTGAATCGACCGGCGCCTCGCCGACGCTGATCCATGCGTACTCACGACTCCACGTGTACGCGCCGGGATCGAGCAGAACCCCATCGCGGCGGACCTCGACAAGCCCCTGGATCGGTTGGTGCGGCAGGTGAAAGAGCCAACGAACGCCGTCGGCCGGAAAAACCTCGGTGAGCACGAGTTCAACGCCGCAGGCCGGGTCGATGTCGCCGAACACGATTCGCTCGACGGTGCTGGCGAGCCGTGACACCCAGGAGTAGGTCGCGTCAAATCCTGCGCCGTTGTTGAAGAACATGCGTGTGCGATCCCACCACGCGCCGGTGGCGAGGTCGAGCAGGTCGTCCGCGTTGACATCCGCGAGGGCGACGACTGAGCCGTACCCGTCGTAGTAGCTCCAGGAGTATGTCGTCTCGTAGAAGCCGGCGGGGAGACCCGTGTACTGCTTGAATCGGCCGGTGCCGCCGAGCTGCGTGTTGTCCGTGGCGAAAAGCTCGCGGTATCCGTCGCCGTTCACATCGCCGACGGCGACCATGATGCCATCCTGATCGGCGCTGTCTGTTGTCTCCCATGATGCGGTCGTTTCGAGCGAGCCGCCGAGGTTGCGATAGACGCGCGTCTGGCACCGCGCCCCGATGCCGACGAGATCGAGCCGGCCGTCGTTGTCCGCATCGGCGAAAAGAACGCCCTGGAGATCGTGCGTATCGTCGCTGTGCCAGCTTGCGGAGGGTTCGAGTTCGCCTCCGACGTTGAGGTACGCGTAGTTGTGATGCTGATGATGCGGCGTGTCGTAGACGAAGCCGGTCGCCACGGCGAGGTCGGGCCGGCCGTCGCCGTTGATGTCGCCGAAGGCGATGCCGAACGCGGGCACATCCTCGCTCGCCGTCCAGTCCGGCAGGCTTGAGAGGGTTCCCGTGTTGTTCAGGTAGACCTTGGCGACGGTCCCCTCGTTGATGAGCAGCACGACCGCGACATCCAGCCAGCCGTCGCCGTTGACATCCGCGATGTCAAGGTGGCCGTTGTAGGCAAGATCGTCGGACTGCCAGCTCGCGATCGTGGGGAACGTGCCTGCCCCGTCGTTGTAGTACACGTTGAGCGGGCCACGCGCCATGTCGTTGCCGTCCGAGATGACCAGGTCAAGCCAGCCGTCGCGGTTCAGATCCACGAGCGCCGCCCCCGTGCTGTAGTGCGGGTTGTCCGACTTCCAGTCCGGCTCCATGTTGTAGACCTGCTGGCCGGTCGCCTGGCCTCCCACACCGAACATCAACACAAGCATCCACGTGCGTGACATCATCATTGCTCTCCTTGTCAATGAGTTTACCCTCAACCTGCGCCGTGACACGTGAAAACCGCGCATGTTTCGCTGCGACTCCAAAGGGGCGGCGCGGTCCGGCTCACGGCGTCACCGTCAGAAACCGCTCCACAACGTCCGCGGGCACACGCTTCGGCCGGCGCGTCTGGAGATCCACGTACACCCAGACCGTCGATGCCTTGAGAATCGCCCTGCCATCCGCCTCGCGCACGATCAGGTATCGCCGTTCGCTCCGCGACTTCTCGAACCACATCACCCACGTCGCCATGAGCAGGAGGTCGCCCGCGAACACCTCGCCGAGGTATTCGAGCGTGTGCGTACGTACGAAGAAGCACGCATCGCGGTCCAGGAAGAACGGCCCGTCGTAGCCCAGCGCCCGGCTGTGCGAAAACGCCAGTTCCTCGACCCAGTGCAGATAGCGCGTGTTCGGCACATGCGGGATCACATCGCCCACGTGCTTATCCGTGACATCGAGCATCATCGTGAACACAGGCACGCCCGTCGGCACATCACACCCATGCGCCGCCGGGTCAAGCGCGATGGCGGCACGCTGCGGCTTGGGCGGCTCGGGCGTCATGTCGGCTGCTCATCTTCGGGCGCCGTGCGTTGCGGGTCGATGCGGCGGAGGTGGTCCCAACTGTAGATCCCGCTGTCGTGGCCGTCGGAGAAGATCAGATGCACCGCGTAGTTGCCGACAAGCTCGGCGCGCAGCACGATGAGCGGCTTGTCGAGCGAATCGGCGACATCGGCGGGCAGGACGGCGAGCGGGTTGGACGCCATCTCCTCGCGGAGCTTGCGGGCGTCGGCAGCGGGAGAGTTCCGGCGAAGGTAGGCGATCGTGTAGAAGCTGGTTGAGCCGTCCTCCCACTCGATGGTGAGGCCGGTGTCTTTCTTGAGATCGAGGTGTTTCGGCTTGAGCATGGCGTGGTCCGGGGGTGGTCCGGGTTCGTGTCGCGCGGCAGGGCACGATAGGCTATCCTGTGGGCGTGTGCCGGGACGATGTCCGGAACTGAGAGCATCACGATGCATGTTGCCGACCGGCTGATCGCCGCCGTTGAAGACAAGACCGCGCCGGTGTGCGTCGGCCTGGACCCCGTACTCGGACGGATGCCGGACCCGATCTGTCGAGCAGGCGGGCCGCTTGAGCAGTTCCGCAAGTTCACGTTCGGCGTGCTCGACGCCGTCTCGCCGCTCGTTCCCGCGGTGAAGTTCCAGTCCGCGTGCTACGAGCGTTACGGCTCGGGCGGTGTGGGCGTGCTCAACGACGCCATCACGTATGCCCGCGAGCTTGGCCTGCTCATCATCCTCGACGGCAAGCGTGCAGACATCAGTCAGTCCGCCGAGCATTACGCCGCCGCCGCATTCGACGCCGTCGCACAAGATGGGCATCCCGACCTGATCACCGTAAACCCGTACCTCGGGTCCGACGGCGTGCTGCCGTTCATCATGGAGCGAAACGACGGCCGAAGCGTCGGCGCGTTCGTCCTCGTCCGAACGAGCAATCCCAGCGGTGACGCAATCCAGGCAGCCCGGCTTGAATCGGGACTGACCGTGGCCGAGCACGTCGCCAGCCGGGTCGCTGAGTGGGGCAAGCAGTCGATCGGCCAGCGCGGGTACTCCGCCCTCGGCGCGGTCATCGGCGCAACCAAGGGCATCGAAGGGCGGTCGCTCCGCGAGCTGATGCCCGAGCAGATGTTCCTCGTGCCCGGCTACGGCGCGCAAGGCGGCAGCGCCGATGACGTCCGAGCGATGTTCAAGAGCGACGGCACGGGTGCGATCGTGACGGCGAGCCGATCCGTCACGTACCCCGAGCAAGCGCCCGGCGAACCGTGGCGCGATGCGGTCGCACGCGCAGCGCGCAGCCTCATCGACAGCATCCGTAGCGTTATTGCCGCTTGATATACATCACCGCTGGGTGTGGCGGTTCCCGCAGCAGCGAGTTCCTGCGGCTTGGGCACGTCATGCGCCGGCGTCGTAACACGCGCGCGTGGGAGTGCATTCTGCGGGTGTGGCGGGGGCATCGTCGGGGCCGAGCGCGTCTTGCGTCTTCGCGCAGTAGAACACGCGGGTATCGGATGAGTCATCGACCATGCCGAAGACCGCGTGACGCTCATCGCAGAACATCATCTTGTGACGAATGTGCAGACAACTGACCTTGAGTTTGATCGGGGGCTCGTCGTTCATTGCGGCGCCTCCGCGTTTCGGGCGATTGCTCGCTGCACAGCCCGACGAATCGCGACGGGGAGCAACTTGAGCTTGTAGGCGTTCTGCGAGAGCGGCTCGCCTCGGTCCGCTGCAAGCGAGCAGGCTTTGTCGAGCTCGCCATCGTCGTCGATGCGCAGATCGCGCAGCGCGTCTTCGACCTTGGGCAGCGGCCAGGGGATCGGCGCGACGGCGCCGGCGCAGATTCGCGCGGATCTGATCGTGCCGGACTCGATCACAAGCGCCGCGGCTGCCATGGCAAGCGGCCAATCAAATGCTTGCTTCTCGTGGACAGCACAGAAGGCGCTGTGCGGAACGGGATCAAATGTGATGTGTGTGATGATCTCAACCGGGCTGAGGTTGTGCTCGCTGCGCAGGCCCTGGTCGGGGGCGTGAAAAAGCTCCGTGATGGGGATGCTCTCGCGGCCTGAGCCTGTGACATGGATGTGGGCGTTGCAGACGGAAAGGGCCGGGGCGAGGCTGGACGGATGGATCATGTGGCAAGGCCCACCGCCGAACACCGCGTGGTACTTGTTCTCACCATCAGGGGCGAAGCACTGGTGTCCGCCCTTCTTGAGACAGTCGAACTGCTGCTGACGGTAGTACCAGCAGCGCGGGCGCTGCAGCAGGTTGCCTGCGATGGTCGCGACGTTGCGGATCTGCGGTGATGCGGCGCTGTGCGCAGCTTGTGCGATGACGGGAGCGTGCTCGTGCATGAGCGGAGAGCGGGCGATGTCGGCGAGCGTGGCGTTTGCACTGATGCGAAGCGTGCCATCCTCGGCTTGGTGGATCGGGTCGGCACATCCCGCGAGTGTGCGAATGTCGACGAGCAAGCCGGGCTCGATGAGACCTTCCTTGAGATGGTCGAGCAGGTCGAGTCCGCCTGCTTTGTAGACGGGCGATACGAACCGCTTGCTTTCCATCAGCTCGACGGCTTGGTCAGGCGATTCGACTTGTGCGACGGCGAAGCGGTTCACGCAGCGTCTCCTTCCAGCGCGGCGAGGATCTTGTCGGGCGTGATGGGCAAGTCGCGCACCGGGACGCCGATCGCGTTATACACGGCGCACGCAATGGCGCCGGCTGTGGGAATGGTCGGCGGCTCACCGAGCGAGCGCGGGCCGGTCTGACCTTTCGTGTAGAAGATCGGTTCGATGTGCGGGATGTCCGCCGTGCCGATGATCTTGTACATGTCGAGGTTCGGGTTGACCATGCTGCCGAGGTTGTGGTCAAGGATGCGATCCTCGAAGAGCGCGTAGCTGATGCCCTGCGTCACCGCGCCCATGACCTGGTTTTCCGCAGTCTTTCGGCACATGACCCGCCCGCAGACTTGAATGGCGACGATGCGTTTGACGCGGACGATGCCGGTCTCGACATCGACGGCAAGTTCGACGAACTGCACGCCGCGGCTGTGACCGGCACCGCCGTATCGCGCGACGCCTTGCGTGCGGTTGCCGCGTCCGACGATGGGTTGGCCGACCGCCTTGACGCACGCTTGCGACCAAGTCATGAGCGTTTCGTCACCGCGACGGATTTCGCCGGAGACGATGTCGAGGTCCTGGGAGGCGGCATCGAGTCGATCCGCAAGTAATGCGAGCAGTTGGTTTTTCGCGTCATCGGCTGCCTGCATCATGGCGGGGGCGACGTTGTGGACGGTCATCGACCCGCCGGAAGCAGGCCCGATGGGGAGCGTCGAGTTGCCGAGTCGAACGCTGACATTGCGCAACGGGATGCCCAGCCGATCGGCGGTGACGACCGCCATGACGGTGCGATTTCCGGTGCCGATGTCCTGCGTGCCCGTTCTTGCCTCGACGGAACCGTCACGGTTGATGACGACCTCAGCCTCGGCCCGGGCGGGGTACCGTTCCCATGATCCGCTGCCGATGCCGAACCCGCGACGGATCGTGCCCTTCTGCGAACCTGTCGCGGCGCGACTTGACCAGCCGATGTGCTCAGCACCGAGTGTGAACATCTCGCGGAAGTCATCATGCGTTGTTCTAGCGAGTCGCAGGTCAAGCGGATTGACGCCTGTGATCGCAGCGATCTCGTCGAGCATAAGCTCTTCGACGAACGCACCCTGTGGAGCACCGGGCGCGCGGAACGGTCGCTCGGCGCCGCCGTTGAATCGGACGGGTGTGTGATCGCGCGCGAGTTCACCCAGGCTGTACCTGCCGGACGGGACATGCACGCCGCCGTTGCCGCCGACGCCGACGCCGCCGTAGGATTGCATTCGTCCGCCGAGGATTGTGCCGTCACTGTTGAAACCGATGTTGACATACGTTCGGCTGGACGGGCGGTTGCCGGTGTCAAGGTGATCCTCAGCGCGGCTGACGAAGAGGTAGACCGGCCGTTTGTACTTCGCGCTGACGCGCGCTGCGATCAAGCTCTCCTTGCCTGCCCTGAGTTTCGACCCGAACCCGCCGCCGACGTGTTCGCAGCGCACCTCGATTGCTGAGAGCGGGATGCCGAACGCCTCTTCCATGCCGTCGCGCGCTGCGAACGTGCCTTGCGTCGATGTGTAAAGGATCGCGGTGTCGCCGTGGTGATCGACGACGCTGCCGTGCGTCTCAGCCGATGCGTGCGTCTGCACTTGCGTCGTGTAGACAGTATCAAGTGTGTTCTCAGCCTCGTCGAGCAGACTTTGCACCGATGGCGGCACGGGCGGCGGCCCGCTGATCTCATCGGTGATTCCTGTCTTGACGGGTTGGGGCTTCCACTGCGCGTTGAGCGCGCGCAGACCGCGCCACATGGCGCTGGGCGAGTCGGCGACGAGATACCCGGCCGGTTGACCGTGATACTGCCCTCGCTTGCGCGACATCTGCACGTCAAGGACGCCCTGAACTGCGGTTGCTGCTTCCGTGTCGATCGATTCAAGTTTGGCTGCGCCGTAGGGACAACGAATGAAGCTGACGAATAGGCTGTTGGGCAGGTACACATCACGGCTGAATCGCGCGGCGCCGGTCACCTTGGCGATCGCTTCCAGGCGCGATGTATCGTCGTTGAGCGTCGCGCCGATGTTGGCTGACCTGTTTGTCGTGGGCATGACAGTCGGGATGTGTTCATCTCGCATGGACATGTCATGCCCCCTCCCCATCATGGATCGGCGCTTGACCCGATGCGTCGAGCACTGCGTTGAAGATATTGCTGTGCGAGCCGCATCGACAGGAATTGCCGCTCAGGCCAGCCTTGATCTCGTCAAGCGACGGCCTGGGGTTCTCACCAAGCAACGCCGTGCTCGCCATGACAAAGCCCGGCGTGCAGTAGCCGCACTGAAGGGCGTCGTGGCGGATGAACGACTCTTGGATCGGATCGAGCGCATCGCCCTCGGCCAAGCCTTCGATGGTCGTGATCTTCGCACTGATCGCATCGACCG
The DNA here is from genome assembly GCA_023135165.1 of Phycisphaerales bacterium. Classification (GTDB taxonomy): domain Bacteria; phylum Planctomycetota; class Phycisphaerae; order Phycisphaerales; family JAGLTS01; genus JAGLTS01. The sequence goes on from JAGLTS010000026.1 coordinate 7,585, forward strand.
CGAGCATCATGCACGAATAGACGAGTTTGCCATCAACCAGAACGGAACACCCACCGCACGCGCCTCGGCCGCAGATCTCCTTCGAGCCGGTGAGGCCAAGATGCATTCGCAGGACTTCGAGCAGCGTGGTCGCGGGTTCGGCTTTGACCTTGACCGTCGCACCGTTGACATGCAATGCAATATCGACGGCACCCGGCCCAAGAATCGGCGGCGCCCCCGTGTCATCCGCAACCGCCGCGGCCCGCGCGCGATCCGCAAGGGCGGCGGCGGAAGAGAGGCCAACGGTCTGCATGAACCTGCGCCGCGAAAGAGCGCCCACCGCTGCGTCTGTCCGTTTCTGATCGTCGCAGGACGAATCGGGATGCTCATCCGGCATTGCCAGCCCTCCGAATGTGTGCCATCCATGGTACCGCCGAGCAGTTGCTGAGATGCTCAGCGGCCTACGAAGAGGCGATCGCGCAGTACGCTAATGCCCGGCGCCTTGGGCGAGGCGGCGCAACTGGTGTTGGATCGTCCGCCACAGGCCGGTCGTCTCGGGAGGTCGCTCGATGACAATCTCAGTGAAAAAGAAGTCATCCGCTTCTCGAAGTTCCGCATAGAGCCTTCGCCCATAGCCTTGAGCGTCGCGCGGCATGTGAATCACCTGATGCGGCGGGCCAGCGTCGCCCTCGATGGCAAGAACCGCAGCCGGCGGATCGTTCGGACCGGGTAACTCACCGGCGCTCACCACTCGTACAGGTAAGCCGAGCGTCAGTGGCGCCTCCGGCTCCTCGGCTGACACCTCACATGCGAGTACATCCGCAATCGCGTCGATCGTGATCGCGCCCTCTCGCACAACGCGCGCCGGCACAGTGCACAGATTCACGACGGTCGATTCGATGCCTCGCTCGCAGCGCCCACCGTCGAGGATCGGAAGGTCAGGAAACTCGCTGCGGACATCCGATGCGCTCGTCGCCGAGACATATGCGCTGAGGTTCGCTGATGTCGCCGCGACCGCGCCGCCGAACGCAAGGAGGAGATCCAGGCACAGCGCATGCTCGGGGCACCGCAGGCTGACCGAATCGCCTCCGCCCACCGTGACAGATGGGACCACATCCGCTTTCGGCAGAATGATCGCCAGGGGTCCGGGCCAGAAGCGGTCGGCGAGCAGCGCTGCTTGTTCCGACCAGTCGGCGACGAACATCGGCGCCATATCGGCCGCCGCGATGTGCAGGGCGAGCGGGCTGGTCGCCGGTCTTCCTTTCAACGTGAAAACCTTGCGAACCGCGTCCACATTGAGCGCATCACACCCCAGGCCGTACACGGTCTCTGTCGGGAATCCGATCGCTTCACCGGCACGGAGCAGGGCGACCGCTTCATCGACGGTGAGCACGATCGATCTCCGGGACTTGGGGAGCCTGCTACTTCCCGACCTCGGGCACGACAAAGTCGATCTGATTGCGCTGAAGCGCCACACCCATCGCCGCGTGCAGCGTCGCCAAGGCGATGTTGTACTCGGCGAGGGCGTTAACTTCCTGGAGCTCGGCTGCGGCGAGTTGATCCTGCCTTTGGAACTTCAGGTTGAGGAACTCGGGCGTGAGCGCCTGCACTTGCTCCTGGACGGCGAGCGTCCGCAGGTTCTCAGCCGACGCCAGGCGTGCGGAGCGCCGCTGCCCGATGAGCTGGTAGTTCGTGTCGAGGTCACGCACGGCCGTCTTGACATCGAGCACGACCTGCCGAACGACGTTTTGGTAGCCAAGCGTCGTCTGGGCTCGTTGAAGTTGTGTCTGCCGGTATGTGGCTTCGGCCGCGCGGTTGCCAACGGGAATCTCGAACTGGAGGCGGAGCAGGTAGTCAATGTAACTGCCGTCGGCGAGACGATCGTATGAAGAGCCTGTGTCGTCATCCAGGCCGTTGTATTGGATGCTCGCCGCGAGATCGAGCATCGGCAGGCGAGCGTTGTTCGCGAGCATGACCTGAACCGATGCGTTGTCCATGTTCAGGATCGCCCGCTGCACTTCGGGCCGATTCGCCACGCCCGTCGTGATCGAGTCGAGCAGGCTGTAGGTTATCGATTCATCAACAAAACGATCAAGCGGCACGATGATCGTCTCCGAACCGACCGGAAGATCGGGGTGGTTCATCAAGAGCTTGAGCGCGTCGGACGCCTGCCGAACAAACGCCTTGGCGGTGATGACCTCAGCCTTTCTGCTCTCGACACGGGCGACGGCGTCGGACCACTCGGCGGGCGTCACGTCAAAGCCACGCCGGCCAGCGAGCACATCACGCGTCTCGATCCCTCGCCCGAGCAGACGCTCACGAATGAGCAGGTTCCATCTCGCCTGGGCGAGAATCCAGTACGTCCGCTCGATCTCAGTGAGCACCGAGATCATCCGCGAGCGAAGTTCCTCGACGGCAGCGCGCTCGATGTTGCGGTTGACGCGGATCTCAGCGTAGGCGACATCCGAACCGAAGTTCCGCAGCAAGGGTTGGGTGATGCCGACGAGGACGTTCGTGCCGTAAGCCGCGTTGGGCGTATACGTGTAGCCGGGCGAACCGCGATCCGTCCGCTCGACGAGCGTGCTGAACGTGATCTGTCCGCCCGAGGCGAGCGGCTTGCGGATGCCCGTCTCGAGCGACCGGATGGCGGCGACGTTGGCGCGTGATCCGACGTTCACCCCGCCCGTGCTGGTCACGACCTGCGGCTGATCGGTCCAACTGCTTGTGTGCGTGGCGAAGAGAACAGCGTCGAAGACCGCCTCGGCGGCAACGACATCCGCCTCGCTGATCGCCGGGCTGAGTTGGGCCGTTCGCAGATCCAGGTTGTTCTCGATCCCCGTGAGGATGACCTGGCGCAGCGTCAGGCCGATCTCATTGCTCGTCTCGCCGAGCAGGTCATCGCCCAGCTCAATCGCGTCGGCGTCATACGAGGTGGGTCCGGAGAGGTCCTGCAACTCGCGTAATCGCTCATCGTCGAACGTGGCCTCGACCTCGCCGAGGGGACGGGCCAACTCACGGTGCGCCGGCTGGGCACCGGCGTCACGAAACTCCCGAGCCGTCGTGCGCGCGATGGCCTGACGCAGCTCGTCGGTCCCGAACGGCTCAAGCGGCGTGCTGCAGCCGATGAGCGCCACGAGCGAGACGCAGGCCAGCCCCGCGCTGATCGCACTTGTCCGCAGTGTCGTGCTAGCCAATGTCAGCCTCCTTACCCTGAGAATCACAGACGCGAGGGTATCCCTGCGTCCATCGGTGGTCAAAAGGGGTATTCTGGTGACGATGCGACGGACCCGCGCGGCGATATGCACCGTCCCGTCGATGCCCGTTCCTGCCCACCAGGAGATCCGCCATGATCGGCCCATTCCGCTCCATCCAGGTTGTACTGACGTCTGTCCTGCTCGCATCGCTCGCAACCGCAGCCCATGCGCAGCAGCCGGCCAAGGAATACGCCGTCGCCATCCGTGACATGCCGTTGATGACCGGCACCACAGCCGTCTACTACCAAGTCGGCGAGGTGGCGCAGGGCGATGTCATGGAAGTGCTGCGTCATCGGTGGGATTGGTCCGTCGTCCGATCGGATATCACTCCGCTTGAAGGGTATGTGGCGGCGATTGACACCAAGCCGGGCGAGCAGCCGGACCAGATTGTCACGATCAGCCGAATCAAGATCCGTGCGCCGCACGCAGCGGGCTGGGCGGAGAGCTTTGTCGCGCCCATCACCGTCGATGCGGGCACGGCGCTCACTGTGCTCGAGTCGTTCGAGGAGCGTGGACAGACGTACCTGCGGGTGATCGCGCCCGACACGATGGGGGCGTGGGTCCCGGACACCGCGCTTCGACCTGCGACCGATGCCGAGATCGCAGCGTACGTCGCAGCCGTCGCCGAACCGGGCGAGCCGATCGATGTGACCGAGCCTGCGGATGTCGAAGTTGACGACACGCCGCCCGCACTGGCTGAGACGCCCGCGGGCGCGCCGACTGAGGCCGAGGTCGAGACGCCACAGGAGCAGCCCGCGACGATCGACGAACATCCGCCCGTCATCTCCGTCGAGCTACGCAACCTCGCGCGCATGCTGCTCAAGGAGGACATCCGCACTGCGGAGTTCCAGCCGCTCATCGCTGAGTTTCGTCAGGCTGAGGACGCCGAGGAGACCACCGCCGGCCAGAAGGAGAGCCTCGTGCGCTGGCGTTCGATCCTCGAGTTGCGACTTGAGGTGCAGCGCTCGCTCCAGGCGATCGACGAGACGCTCAGCGATGTGGAAGATGAACTGCGCGAGGTCGATACGCCTGCCGACCGTCTCGCCGATGCGAAGCTCTACACGATCACAGGCAGGTTCATGACTTCGACGGTCTACGACGGCCAGCGTCTACCCTTGCTCTATCGCCTCCAGACCGTCCGCGATGCGTCACGGCGCACGATCGTCTACATCGAGCCGGGCGAGATGGAAGGCCTCGCGGCGTACATCGGCAAGATCGTCGGCCTGGTCGGCGAGGTCCGCGAGAGCGTGACGCTCGGGATCAGCGTCATCACCCCTGTCCGCGTGGATGTCATCGACGAAGGCGAGTAGCGCGGCTGCGTAGCGGGGTGCATGACTCAGCGGATCAGCCGGTGGACAACTCCTCCAGCGCCTGGACGGCATGGGTGGCGTACATGATGCCCGGGCCGCCTGTCAGCAGAATCGCGACGCCTAGGGCTTCCATGATCTCCTCTTTCGCTGCTCCCGCCTTGAGCGCGCCGCCAACGTGAGAACCGATGCAATCATCGCAGCGAAGCGCGACCGACACCGCCACCGCGATCAGTTCCTTGGTCTTGGGGTCGAGCGCTCGGTCCTCCATGACCGCACGATCGAACTCCGTGAACCTCTTCATCACGTCTCGCAGCCCTCGGTGCAATGCGACGCGATGCGGTTGAAGCTGCCTGCTTCGCTCGGGGAAGCTGATGGCGGCGGGGGTTGTGGGGACGGCGGGGGTCGTTGGGGTTGGCACGCAATACATCCTTTCTGTCTTTCTGTCGGATCGTACAGCGAACCATTCTTCCCACGCACGGTGCGGATGGCCAGTGCGTCTACGACACAATCGGCATTCGACACGCTCCGGCGCTGCGGACCGTGACCATCGGCCACGGCCCTCCACGGGAGGCAAGTCGGCATTTCCTGACAGCATGTGCCGCGAATGTGGTTGACGGGCCGGGCCAATCGCGTACCTTAGTAGCTGACTGGATGGACCCCAGGGGCCGTAGCTCAATTGGGAGAGCGCTTGCATGGCATGC
>JAGLTS010000027.1 GCA_023135165.1 Phycisphaerales bacterium
GAGGTCGTCGGTTCGATCCCGATCGGCTCCATTTTTACGCAAGGCCCGGTAAGTCAACGACTTGCCGGGCCTGTCTTGTGGAGCACGCAGACCATACAGGGGGGCTGGCGGGTACATGTACCCGCCACGACCTTTGCGACATGGGGATGGGTGTCATTAACGCTGACCGGAAGACACCGAGAACCGCCCGCTTCCACCTGTCGATCGAACCAGTGTAGGCACGCTGCGTCCTCCACTTGAGATCAGCATCGTCCGTCCAGGCCGGGGATCTCAGGGTAGCGCTCCGGCGATGCGTAGGCCCGCTCACGCGTTCAGCCCGCCGTTATGATGGCTGCCCGCACATGACGGCGAGGTACTCCATGGCCCAAGCGGACGCACTGCAACAAACCGCACAGCAGATTCAGCAGCTTCTTTCAGCGGGCCGAACACCGCAGGCGCTGTCGCTGGGCGAGAAGCTTGCCCGGCGTTACCCGGCCGACTCGCGGGCCAGACAGATGCTCGGCGCGCTCTACCGGTCGGCTGGGAGAACGGCGGAGGCGGTCACGGAGATCGAGACTGCTGTGCGACTGGCTCCGACCAACCCCGCCCTGCGACTTGAGCTCGCCAGGACGTACTTCACCGATCATCGCCTTGATGAGGCGGTCGAGGCGGTGGACAAGGCGCTTGAGCCGGACCCGAGAAACGCCGCGTGCATTGGATTCAAGGCCGACCTGCTTTTCGTGCAGGCCAAGTACGAAGAAGCGCGCGATTTGCTCAGCATCATTACTGACGGGCCGCAGCCGCACCCGGCATTGCTCCTGTCGATGACCAACATCCTGGTAGCCATGCGCCGCCACGACGAGGCGGAAGAGGTCTTGCAGCGGTTCATGCGGATACCGGGCACGCCGATTCGGATGCGAGCCGAGGCTGCATTCCGCATGGCGCGCATCCAGGATGCCCGGAAGCAATACGACGAAGCCTTCGCGACCGTCAAGCAGGCAAACGCCCTGCGCGATGTCACCTTCGACGCACCGGCCATCAGCGGTCTGATCCGTGACATGATGCGCATCTGGACGCGCGAACGGATCGCGGAGTTGCCTCGGGCGCTGACGGCGAGCAATGAGCAACCCGTGTTCATCGTCGGCATGCCTCGCTCGGGAACGAGCCTTGTCGAGCAGATCCTCGCCAGCCATCCAGCGGTCTTCGGCGCGGGTGAACTGCCCGATATCGGCGCCGCCGTGCTCGCACTCCAAGGGGAGCCTGCCACCGATCCCGTGTTCCTCACCAATGTTGATGCGATCCGCGGTGTCGCGCTGATCGAGGCGGGTCGGCGGTATCTGAAAGGTATCGAGTCGTTCTCAGCGGATGCGCTGCGCATCACCGACAAGATGCCGCTGAACTTCCTGCATCTCGGGCTGATCGCCCTGCTCTTCCCGAAAGCGCGTGTGATCTACTGCAAGCGCGACCCAGTCGATACGTGCATCTCTTGTTACTTCCAGGACTTCGCGGGGAGCAACCCGTTCGCATACAACCTCACGCACTTGGGTAAGTTTCATCGCGGCTGCGAACAGCTCATGGCCCACTGGAAGCAGGTGCTGGACATCCCGATTCTCGATGTCGTCTACGAGGATGTCGTCGACGACCTGGAGGGTCAGGCGAGGCGCATGATCGAGTTCCTGGGTCTTGACTGGGATGAGGGCTGCCTGCGGTTCCACGAGACGGGGCGTGCGACGATGACGGCCAGCTCTGACCAAGTGCGTCGGCCGCTTTACAAGACATCCGTGAATCGTCGCGAGCACTACCGCAAGCACATCGAGCCGTTGCTGCAGGCGCTGGAGGCGGCTGAGCGGTGATGTTCGGGCGATTGGTTGGTGAAGGACGCCTCAAAGCCGCTCGGGCAGTCCGCCACACGGGCAGGTGATTTGTTGCTACAGCTTGCCATCCCGTCGTCTCGGCACCCCAGCCTGATGTGGTCCCGCTGCTGGGAATGAGCCGTCGTCGCGGGCGCGGAAAGCCGATACGAGGGTGAGGATGGACGAGTCGGGCACCGCCCACCATTCGCGGCGGACCCGTCAATATGCGTAAACCACGCAAGAAAGGCAGTTTACAGACCGGGCGGGATTACGCTCGATCTTGACTTTTCGGCTGTGATCGGATGCGGTGGCGCGGTATCTTGCAGGGTGGCTACCCGCCGGTCGGCGTGAGCTGCGGGGGCCTCGGAGGAGGAGAGAGATGATGAAACGAATGAGATGGTTGCCGCTCGTGTTGGGGTTTGCCGCATGCTCATCCGCCTGGGCGGAGATGCCGTCGGCTTCGTGGGAGTTCACGACGTACGAGGCGCAGTACTACTGGGAGGGTGATGCCGACGCTATGAAGAGCGAGATCGGCGAGGGGGACTTCTTCGTCGTGATGATCGTCGACACCGGCTGGCCGCCGCAGCACATCTGGGGGCTGTACAGCGTGGGCGAGGCGTCGTGGGACGACTCGATCACCATCGAGCAGACCGGCTACACCGAGACGACCGGCCTGCGCGCTGAGATGCGCCGCGACGGCGCAATCCTCGGCGCCGATCTCGACAGCGACTACCGCATCGGCAACGAGATTCGCCTGCTCTTCGGACGAAGCGGCGACACGCTGCATCTCTACACGCTCAACGCCCGCCACGCGAGCGGAGCGCCCGGCCTGGAGCACGCCACGGCAACCGGCGTCGGCGCGTTTGACTACAGCACCGTCGCCGACACGATGGAGGTGCAGATCGGACGCGACCGTGACAGCGTCACCACCACAAACAACCGAGCCCACTACGGCCCGACGCTGCTCGTCACCGGTGCATTCCCAGCCACCGACGATGAGATTGTCGAGATGCTGCTCAACGTCGATCGAATCGAAACGTGGTATGGCCCAGCCGGCAGCAAGGCGCCAGACGCGCTGAGCCACGCGTGGGGTGAGATTGACGTGGACAACGACGGCACGCCGGACCATCCGCGTGTGCGAACACCCATCGGCATGACGGTCGGCATCGCGCGACTGCGCGATGTCGTCGGTGATGTGGACTTGACGCTCTCCATGGATGCAGCGCCGGACGAAGACGCAGTCATGCTGTACCCGTCGTTTCATCCGCCCGCGCAGCAGAGCGTGCAACTCATGATTCACGCCGGTCCCCAGGTGCTGAAGACGCCGACGGGCTTCGCAGCAGGCTTCATGACGGCGAAGCAGGGCTACACGAAGTTCGACTCACGCTGCGCCAAACGCCCGCACCTTCAGGTGTTCGACGACACGGGCAATCCCGCAGCGTGGTCGGTTCCCATGCCGCACACGACGCCCTACTACGACGCGAGCGAAGGCGGGCTACGGTGGGATTGGGAGCACGGCATCATTGCGCCGAACCCCGATTTCCACGCCACGCCCGTCCTCGCGGAGATCGGCGATGACTGCTATTTCTTCCAGTCCTACAAGAGCGACACGCGCGAGGAGCCGGATGTCGGCGACTACACGGTCCTGGCGTTCTCAGCATGGAAGGCGGCCCCCAACTGGTCGCACACGGCTTTCACAGGCCCCAAGCCGACGTGGTTTGACAACGGGCACTGTGACTTCCAGCCGGATGAACCAACGATCAACCGGCACAACGCCTCGACGACATACCTGGAGGTCTGCCCGGTCCCTTCCGCAGACGCGGTCGTCGGCGCGTGCAGGCAGTACAACAGCCTGCGCGGTTTCCTCGGCGCATTCAAGCTCGACAGCACGATGCAGTTCCAGACGATCTCCGTGCAACGGGAGCGCCCACCCGACACGTATTCGGGACATCCGCTCAAGTGCATCGAGTTCGTGCCCGGCAAGGTACTGGTGCTCTACGACGTTCGTCCCATGGCGTCGGTGGCGTATCATTGGGTCGCTGGCGTGGTTCTCAATGACGTTGAGAACTTCGCCGACTGGACCAATGCAATCACAGGCGAGCCGTTGACGTTGCCGATCGCGCGCGATGCAACAGAAGGGCCTGAAGATGTCCGCATCGCCCGTGAGTATTACGAATCCCCGGAGGGCATCATTGCATCCGTGCTCGCGGACGGCCAAGGCAGGGTGTGGATTCTCGAAGGCGTCGACCTGGACGGCGGGTACCGCAACCTGAGCTACGGTGACCCGGAGACCGACCCGAACGCCCAATGGTGGAACAAGGTCGCCAAGTACCGGATGATCCTGCTGACATGGGACGGTACGAAGTTCGACGAACAGGTATGGGAGTTCCCACCGCACTGGGGCGACATCAACTCGCTGCGGCGACCGGTGCTTCAGTGGGCGGATGCCGAGCGCACCGCCATGTATGCGATAGTTTCGCAGGTTGACGGCGAGCCTCGGCCGGACTTGTACGACGGCCAGGCGCCGTGGGCGATATACAACGACGCACCGACGTGCGCGTTCTTCGGCGAAGCGTACGGCACGGGTGTGCACATCTGGCTCTGCCGCACGCCATACACCGAGCCGGACAAATGGGTGCTGCTTCAGCAGGATTTTATCACGTTGTCACAGCTCGGCGGAAAGTCGCGCGGCATCTGCGTGCGTGAGTGGGATCTCGCCATGCACACGCATCCCTATGCGATGGTGCAGATTGTGCATGAGTCGTTCCTGATCGATCGCGTTGACGGGACGCAGTTCGCGATGTTGCCTTTGCCCCCGCTTCCGCCGGAATGCCCGGGCGATCTAGATGGAGACCTCATCGTCGGCCAGAGTGATCTCGGCATCCTGCTCGCCGCCTACGAATTGAGCGGAGTCGGCGACATCGACGGTGACGGCGACACTGACCAATCCGATCTGGGCATCCTGTTGGCGAACTACAATCAACCCTGCGGGCCGTGAGTGACGACATGAGCGGCGGCGAACCCGCGCCGATCCGTGGTGCGTGCCGGGCTTGTTACATGCCGTGTTCGGTGAGGTATGTCTCGAGGATCTCGTCGATACCGCTCTCGGATGAGAAGCCGACCTCGCGGTGCACGATTTCGCCATCGACGCCGATGACGAAGAATGCGGGGATGCCGGTCAGGCGGTAGTCCACGGCAACGTCGTCGGTGCCGAGGAGAAGTTTGTAGGTGTAACCCTGCTCATCCATGTAGGCAGCAGGGTCGCCGTTCTCCCAGACTGCGATGCCGACGACGATCACACCGCGGTCCTTGAACTTCTCGTGAAGGGCCTGCACATGAGGCATGGCCCGCGTGCATGGGTGGCACCACGTAGCCCAGAAGTCGATGACAATGACCTTGCCGCGCTGCTGCGAGAGCGTGAAGGCCTCGCCATCAGGGCTTTCGAGCGTGAAATCCGCAGCCTTCGGGACGGCTGGCGCTGCGGGCGGCGAGGACTCGCTGCACGAAACAACCACCAGGAGCAGGGGCAGCACAAGCGCGAGTTGCAGGGCACGATGCATGGTTGATTCTCCGCAGAAGACCGGGACGGCCTGAATCGTAGTCAGCAGCACACCCCGAAACAAGGGATGCCCGCTCGCTACGCCTTGTTCCACAGGGCACCGCCGTACACAGCCGAGTCGCCAAGCTCCTCGGCGATGCGGATGAGCTGATTGTACTTCGCGTTACGGTCGCTTCTACACGGTGCGCCGGTCTTGATCTGGCCGCAGTTCGTGGCCACCGCGATGTCGGCGATCGTCGCATCCTCCGTCTCACCGCTGCGATGGCTGATCACCGCGCTCCAGCCGTTGCGCATCGCCATGCCGACCGCGTCGAACGTCTCGCTCAGCGTCCCGATCTGATTCACCTTGATCAGAATCGAGTTGGCGCAACCCTCATCAAGCCCGCGCTGAAGGAACTTCGGGTTCGTCACAAAGATGTCATCGCCGACGAGCTGAATGCGTTCGCCGAGGCGGTCGGTCATCAGTTTCCAGCCGAACCAGTCGTTCTCCGCAAGCCCATCCTCGATCGACCGGATCGGGTACTTGCCCGCCCACTCGGCCCAGAGGTTGACCATGTCCTGGCTGGAGAGGATCTCCTTGGTCGAGCTGAAGAAGCAGTAGCCCTCCTTGCCCTGGGCTGCGGCTTCATTCCACAGCTCGCTGGTCGCCGGATCGAGCGCGACGAAGATCTGCTCGCCCCACTTGTAGCCAGCCCGATCGACAGCCTGTTCGATGACTTTCAGCGCGTGCTCGTTGCTCTCCAGGTTCGGCGCGAACCCGCCTTCATCGCCGACCGCGGTGGAGAGGCCCTGCTCCTTGAGGACACCCTTCAGCGCGTGATACGTCTCGACGCCCGCCTGGAGCGCTTCGCCGAACGTGTCGAACCCCCAAGGCTGAATCATGAACTCCTGGAAGTCCACTGTATTGTCCGCGTGCTTGCCGCCGTTGAGGATGTTCATCATCGGCACGGGCAGCGTCTTGGCGGCGCTCCCGCCGAGGTACCGATACAGCGGAAGCCCGGTCATCTCCGCCGCAGCCCGCGCCAGCGCGAGCGACACGCCGAGGATCGCGTTGGCGCCGAGCTTGGACTTGTTCGGCGTGCCATCGACATCGAGCATGATCGCGTCGATCTCTTCCTGATCGCGGGCATCCATGCCGAGGATCTCGGGCGCGATGTGCTGGGTGACGTTGGCGACCGCCTTGAGCACGGACGTGCCGAGGTAGCACTTTTTGTCGCCATCCCGCAGTTCGACTGCTTCATTCTCTCCGGTCGACGCTCCGGATGGGACCGCTGCCCTGCCGACGGCTCCACCGCTCAGGGCGACCTCCACCTCCACCGTCGGGTTGCCGCGAGAATCGAGGATCTGGCGGGCATGAACGAGTTCAATCTCGAATGACATGGCGGACCTCCGTGGATGTGGGCAGTGGGTAGTAGGGTTGCTCCGAGGCTATCGAGGACACTGTACCACAGGCGCTGGCCGGGCTGCCACGCAGCCCTGGACCAGCGTCGCGCGGCGACCCATGCACACGCTGCTTGGCGGCCTGGGTTGACCGTGCTATCGTGCTGAGTGTCTTCGAGGTGACTGATGCCGATTGCCCCTGATGAGTTTGACTTGCACTTGGCGCGCTTGAGCGATGAGCTTTGTGCACAGAGCGTTCGCGTGCAGTTATTGCTCGAACGAGCGGTCGAGGTGCTTTTCAGCGCTGATGCCGAGCGAGCCGAGGATGTGATCGAAGGCGACAAGGAAGTAGACCGCGCCGACGTGTGGATCGAACAAGAGGCGGTCAAGCTCTTGGGCTGCCCACGCGAGCTTGGCGAGGTCGAGGTCCGAGCCATTCTCACGATCGTCAAGATCAACAACGAGTTGGAGCGGATCGCGGACTCGGCTGTCAACGTCGCTGAGGAGGTGCAGTCGTTCATGGCCTTGCCTTCGCTGCCGCCGCCGACGTTCCGAGTCATGGCGAACAGCGTGATCGGCATGGTGCGCGACGCGGCGAAGTCGTTCCATGACGGGAACACGCAGCTCGCCAAGATCGTCCTACGTGCCGACGACGCTGTGGATGAGTTCAAGAAACAGATTCTGCGAGATACCGAGATGCAGCTTGCAGGCGGGATTCACAGCGTGGATTTCGCCTTCTCGCTGATCGCCATCGCATCGGATCTGGAGCGCGTCGCCGACCACGCCACGAACATCGCGGAGCAGGTCATCTACAAAGAGACGGGTCTGATCGTCCGGCACAATGCGACCGGCTGGAGCGACCCTACCGCCCCGGATTGACCACGGTCCGCCGTTCCTCCGCTATAGTCCACGAACAGTAGCGTTTCCGGGCAGCGCCGGGTCATCCCGCGTCTCTCCCCCTTCGCGTCTTCATGGAATCGATCATGGAACAGATCATTCGCAAGCGCCTCGAAGCCGTCGGCCAAGCGCACCTGCTCACCTTCATCGATGAACTGACACCCGACGCCAAAGAGCGCCTTCTCCAACAGATCGACGGAATCGACTTGGACAGCATCGAAACGCTGATCGGCACGTACGTCCGCGGATACCCGACGTGCGACGTGCCAAGCGATGTCGAGCCTGCCCCTTACTACCCCTACGACCCGACGGCAACGGTTCGGCCTTATGACGCTGAGCAGTATCGCACTCAGGGCGAGGCGCTCGTCGCGGCGGGCAAGATCGCTGCCTTTACCGTCGCGGGCGGCCAAGGCAGCCGGCTCGGGTTCGACGGCCCGAAGGGCGCGTTTCCCGGTGGGCCTGTTACGGGCAAGCCGCTTTTTCAGCTCTTCTCCGAGGGCATCGCAGCCACGCAACGCAAGCACGACTGCACCATCCCCTGGTACATCATGACCAGCCCGCTCAACGACGAGGAGACCAAGCGTTTCTTCGATGCGCATGACCACTTCGGCCTGGATCGAAACAACGTCATGTTCTTCGCCCAGGGCGTCATGCCGAGCTTCGACATCAAGACGGCCCGGCTCCTGCTCGCTGCAAAGGACAGCGTCGCCACCAACCCGGATGGGCACGGCGGAAGCCTCCGCGCGATCTTCAACTCCGGCGCGCTGGACGACATGACCGCACGCGGCATCGAACACATCAGCTACACACAAGTCGACAACCCACTCGGCCGGATGATCGACCCGCTTTTCATCGGCCTGCATGCCGGCGCCCCGGACTCATCCGCGCAGATGAGTTCCAAGATGATCCCCAAGGTCGGGCCGACCGAGCGCATGGGCAACTTCTGCGTCGTCGATGGCAAGACGACCGTCATCGAGTACTCCGATCTGCCCGAGGAGTTGGCTCATCAGAGGTTGCCCAACGGTCGGCTCCGCTTCCTCGCGGGGTCGGTCGCCATCCACATCATCAGCGTCGAGTTCATCCGCAGGCTCAACACCAGACAGGCAGGCCCGGGCGGCTTTTCGCTGCCCCTGCACCGGGCTGACAAGAAGGCGCCATACATCGATCTCGACACCGGCAAACTGGTCACGCCCGACGAGCCGAACGCGGTCAAGCTCGAAGCGTTCGTCTTCGACGCGCTGCCGTTGTGTGACAAGTCGATCGTCTACGAGACGGATCGCACCGAGGAGTTCGCGCCGATCAAGAACGGATCAGGCGTCGATTCCGTGCAGACCGCTGCGCAGATCCAGTCAAACCGCAACGGCGCTTGGCTGAAAGCGTGCGGCGTCGCAATCCCACACCGCGACAACGGTGATGTCGATGCGGTCATCGAGATCAGCCCGCTGACAGCACTTGAGGCGAGTGACCTGCGCAACACACAATTGCCGTCCAAGATCAAGCGAGGCGCAACCATCGCCCTGTGACCTCCGCACCCCCACGAAGCACGCATGCGCCAAAGCGGCGTACGGCACCGCGGCTATACTTGTCACGTTGCCATGCACATTCGCGATGTCCTTGCTGAGCACTCCACGACGTTCTCCTTCGAGTTCTTCCCGCCGAAGTCGGAGGAGTCGTGGGAGGCGCTGTTTGGTCGAATCCGCGAGCTTGAGCAGCGCAAGCCTTCATTCGTCTCCGTCACGTACGGCGCAGGCGGATCGACGCGTGAGCGCACGCACGATCTCGTCGTCCGCATCATGCGTGAAACGGCGCTGGATGCGATCCCGCACCTGACGTGCTTGGGACATTTCACGCACGATATCAGCGGGATTCTCGAACGCTACGCCGAGGCGGGCGTCTCGAACATCCTCGCTCTGCGAGGCGACGCCCCACCAGGCATAGTGTGGGCACCCTCGCCCGACGGCTTCGAGTTCGCTGCCGACCTTGTTCGCCACATTCGACGCTTCACGGGCCATCCCGATCCGCGAGGCTTCGGCGTCGGCGTCGCGGGCTTCCCCGAAGGCCACCCACAGACGCCCAACCGGCTCCTCGAAATGGACCACCTCAAGGCCAAGATCGACGAGGGCGCCGACTACATCTGCACGCAGCTCTTTTTCGACAACCGGGACTTCTTCGACTTCCGCGACCGCTGCGAGTTGGCGGGGATACGCATCCCGATCCTGGCGGGCATCATGCCCATCACGTCGATTCGCAGCGCCCGCAGAATGGCGGAGCTTGCGCTCGGCTCGCGCTTTCCAGCATCGCTCATCCGTGCTCTGACACGCGTTCAGGACGATCCCAAAGCGGTCGAGCACGTCGGCTTGCACTGGGCGGCGGAGCAGTGCAGGGATCTGCTGGACAACCAGGTCCGGGGCATCCACTTTTACACACTCAACAAGTCACGGGCCACGCAACGGATCTATGAGACGCTCGGCGTGAAGGACACGCCGACCTACCAGCGGACGAATCCAACGGGCCTGACCGCCAGCCTGTAGCACGAAACCCCACGGACTCCGCACACATCCTACGATTGACTTCCCATGAACACCGATGCTCTTGTTGACCGTTTGGAATCCTTCGCTACGACGTTACCTGGCCTTGTGGCGGGCGTCACAACAGATGATGCTTGCTGGCGACCGAAGCGGAACCAGTGGTCGATCCTTGAGATCGTCAACCACATGGTTGACATCGAGACGGGCGACATGCGGCTGCGCCTGAGCATGACGCTTGATGATCCGACGAAGCCCTGGCCGGCGATCGACCCGCAGGCTTGGGTCAAGGAGCGCAGGCACAACGAGCGCGATCTCGATGGGTCGGTGCTGCGTTTCATCGCCGAACGAAACACATCCGTTGACTGGCTGCGCACGCTCGACGATCCCGCGTGGGACAACGCATACGAACATCCCAAGTTCGGCCCAATGTGTGCGGGCGACATCCTCGCTGCATGGACCGCCCACGACATCCTGCACACACGACAGATCTGCAAGCGGCTGTTCCAACTCACAAAGCGAGATGCGCTGCCGTACTCGACCGACTACGCAGGCACATGGATCGAGTGACGTAGCGAGCCACGGCGACCCCCAGCGAGCCGCGGCGTCCCCGCCAGCGGTACGTATGTCGTGCAGGAGTTGCGCGCCTGCACTTCGGGCAGTCCTCTCGCGTGGACGCGGCGGCTCGCTACCTCGCGACCCCCACTGACACGGCGGCTCGCTACACTCACTTCATGCGAACGCCTGACCGCGGGACATTCCTCGCTCTTGCAGCAACTGCCGAGCCGGGCAGCCACATTCCGCTCATCACACGCCTGATGAGCGATCAGCTCACCCCCGTTCTTGCATACCGCAGGCTTGTTGAGCCTGACGAGCGTGAGGCGCCGAGCTTCCTCTTTGAGTCAGTCGAGGGCGGAGATCAGCAAGGGCGGTTCAGCTACATCGGCGCACAACCCGACCTGGAACTCATCGCGCGGGGGAATCGCGTGATCGTTCGTGATCGCGCCGCCAACCAGGAGCAGGTCCGCACGCACGACGATCCGCTCGCCATGCTCGCTGAACTGAGCAGGGGCTGGACGCTGCTGCGGTATCCATCGGTTCCCGACACGTTTATCGGCGGCTGGGTCGGATTCGCCGGCTACGACACCGCGCGCTGGGCGGAACCGGAGAAGCTCGCGCATGCCCCGCGCGATGATCGTCATCTGCCCGACATGCACTTTTCGCTGTACCGCAGTGTCACAGTCTTCGACCATGTGCAGAAGCTGCTGCATGCGGTTCAGCTTGTGGAATTGACAGGCTCGCCCGAGGCGGATTACGAGCGCGGCAGCACCGAGCTTGACGCTTTTGTCGCCCGGCTTGAGACGCACAAGGTCCCGCTCGCAGCAGGCAGAATCGACCCGCATCTGATGACGACGCGCGGCCCGATCCTCCGATCGAACATCACGCGCGAGCAGCACGCTGACATGGTTGCCCGCGCCAAGGAGTACATCCTGGCTGGGGACATCTTCCAGGTCGTGCTCGGTCAACGTTTCGAGCGAGATAGCGCCGCGGACCCGTTCGACGTGTACCGCGCGCTGCGCATCGTGAACCCAAGCCCATACATGGGATACCTCCAGGCGAACGGCGCAATGCTCATCGCGTCCAGCCCGGAGATCCTCTGCCGTGTGCACAGCGGCATCGTGACGAACCGCCCATTGGCGGGCACACGCCGGCGTGGAAAAAGCGACGAAGAAGACCTCGCGCTGGAGCACGAGCTACTCGCTGATCAGAAAGAGCGCGCCGAGCACATCATGCTCGTCGACCTGGGGCGTAACGATGTCGGCAAGGTCGCCCAGCCCGCTAGCGTGGATCTCCCCGCCGTCATGGAGATCGAGCGCTACAGCCACGTCATGCACATCAGTTCGACCGTGACGGGGAAGCTGCGCGATGGCCTCACGTGCTGGGATGCGCTGCGGGCGGCGCTCCCGGTCGGGACCGTTAGCGGCGCGCCGAAGATCCGGGCCATGCAGATCATCGACGAACTCGAACCGATCAAACGCGGGCCCTACGGCGGGGGGTTCGGCGTCGTCGGACTCGACGGTGACATGGACATCGCACTTTCGCTGCGAACGATCGTCGTCCCCACCGCGCTGCGGGATGGCGACTGCTGGGCATACCACCTGCAAAGCGCAGGCGGTATTGTCGCTGACTCGCAGCCTGACGCGGAGTACGAAGAAACCGTCAACAAGGCGGCAGCCCTGGCGCGGGCGATCGACGTGGCTGAGTCTTCGCTTGGGAATCAAACAGATTGAAACTCGCTGCGATCAGCGGCGCCGTTCCCAGACGAGATGACTCAGTTCCGGCGCGATCAGGCCCGTCATCGCCGTCTTCACCGCGTTCACCGAGCCGGGCATCGAGAAGATGAACGTGTCACCCCCACGCCCGCCACCCCCACTCCCCCCACCGCCGCTCCCATCCCCACACACAAGCCCGCCGACCGCACGGCTGAGCATCGCTGACGCGCCGATCTCCTTGAAACTGAGCATTCGGAACAACTCGCCGAAGCCTTCGAGTTCGATCGTGAGCAGTCGGCGGACGACGTCGATCGTCGTGTCCCGGCCGGCAATGCCCGTCCCGCCCGTCGTGAGGATCACCTGGATGTCAACATCGGCGATCCACTCGATGAGCTGATCGCGGATCGGGCCGGCGTCATCGTGCACAATCGCTCGTTTGACGACGCTGTGCCCCGCCTGCTCGACATGTGAAACGACCGTGTCGCCGCCGCGATCGGTCTCGGGCGTGCGCGTGTCTGAGACGGTCAGCACGGCGCAGCGGACGACTCGCGTGTCACCCGCCCGGGCTGCCTGCTTATGTTCGTGGGTGCTCTCCATCACCAAACCGTACCATACACCCATGCCGTCCCCACCATCCGAGCATGCCATCCACCTAATCGTCGGTCACGGCATCGACATCGTGGAGATCGCGCGCATTGGCGAAATGCTCGATCGGCATGGCGAGCGATTCCTGCAACGGTGCTTCTGCGAGCGCGAGGTAGCACTGGCGGGAACCGGAAAACGCCGAGTCGAACACCTGGCCGGCCGATTCGCGGCGAAGGAGGCGGTGCTCAAGGCGATCGGCACCGGCTGGCGGGACGGCATCGCCTGGACTGACATGGAGATCGCCCGCCTGCCCTCGGGAGCGCCGAAGCTGCACCTGACCGGCCGAACCGCTGAGATCGCCGCCGACCTGGGCATTACGCATTGGCTCGTTTCGATCAGCCACACCCAAACCTGCGCCGTCGCCAGCGCCATCGGCGTGGCGGAAGGCCCGTCCTGATCGGCCGACCTGGACGCCTCTTTCAGGTTGCCCCGCAGGGGGATACGATACAACTGATATGGCAAGACGCCGCACCGGACCAACACTGCTTGAAGTTCTGCCGACCCACATGAGGCCGCGGGCAGGCAGTCCCCGCCCCGACGGACCGGTCCACAAGACGGCCAAGTTGCCCGGCACCGAGGCTGATCGCGTCGAACTGGCCAACCCGCTCGGCTGGCTCTCGCCCGGCAGGACGCTCCGCCTCCCCGTCGGCTACGTTTTCCTCGCCGTCGCCTTTGTCATCATTGTCGCGTTCGCCACATATTTCATCGGGTTTGCCTCGGGCAAGACGTACGAGAAGGCCGAGCAGCAGCGAATCCTCGCCACGTTCGGTCCATCCGTGAGCGACCCGACGATCGACACACCGATCGTTCCCGCTGTCGAGCAGACCCGTCCCGAAGCTGCGGTAGAACCCCGGCCGATCCCCACGACGACGGCAGGCCGGCCGACCGAGCGCCCGGCTGATCCGCGCCCGGCAGCCACCGATCGCCCCACGCGCGTCGTCGGGCTGAACTACTACATCGTGGCCACGTACCCGCGTGAAGATGCTGACCGACTCATCACCTTCCTTGCTGACAACGACATCCTCGCCCAGGCTGTGCCCGTGTCCAGCGGCAATACGGCCCAGGTGTGGGTCCTGCGGGGCTTCACCGGCAGCGAACTACGCTCGGAAGAGGGCCGACGATTCAAGAACCGGCTCCTGAGGCTCGGTCGGCACTGGAAGAGCGATGAGCGCGGCTGGGACAACCTGGACACGATGTGGCCAGAGAAGTATGATGGGTGATTCAACCGCCGCCGTCGGTGCGGCGTTGTCCGAGCTAACCACCGCCAGTGCAGGGACTTCCCGCCATGAGCATCCACAGTAGCCTTAAGACCCAGGGCAACCTTGCCGTCACACGCAACGTCCTCACCCGCGCTGAGCGCATCGCCAAGCTCTACGCCGACGGCTCGTTCAAACCCGGCGACGACAGCCCGATCGGCCTGCGGAAGACATCCGCGAAGGGGCACGTCCCCAAGGTCGACCTGAGGACCGGTGACAAGGGCTGAACTGGCCTCATCCCCGCTCTTTTGACACAGGATCCCCGACCCCTCACTGGTTTCCCCTTCCGGCGTGGGGTCTTCTTCTGCGCCGACACAGCCGGGTTGCCACGCAGCCTTGGTGGGGCAGCAACACGACTGCGAAATCGCTGAAACCCCAAACTTCCGCGCGAAATCACTCGCCGAGCAGCGTCTTTCTCATGCAGTCACATCCTGAGAAACCCCACATGGAGATCACCCCATGAAACAGACCCACGCCATCGCGCTCGCCGCGCTCGCCCTCTGTCTGATCGGTCAACCCGCCGCATCGCAGGCCCAGGAGCTTGTCGCGACCCCGGAATCGACGACCTACATCGAACGCCAACTCATCAATGTGACCTTCCCGGGCGGCAATGTCGCGGAGTACATCGCAGCCATCGAGCGGGCAACGGAGAACATCAACTTCGTCGTCGCGCCCGAAGCGGAATTCATCCCCATGCCTGCCGTTGAGTTGGAAGCCGTTAGTCCTTGGAGCGCAGTTCGACTGATCGACCGCCGCGTGGGATATGTCGAGGGGGATCCGGTTCAGGTCCATGTGAGGCGCTCAGAGAACACGCAACCGAGCGAGTCGCCGATCTACATCATCCACGCGGAGACGCACCGGGTGCGCAGAGCGGCTGATCCGGTGCCTGAGCCTCAGGACACGATCATCCTACCCGTCGCGATGCTGCTCGACGCTGATGTTCCCGCCGAGGACATCCTAGCCTGCGTCGACATTGCGCTCGGCCTGAGCGATGACGATCTCTCGGCAACGGTGCGGTTCCACGAAGAGACCGGCCTGCTCATCGCCCGCGGAGACCACCGGCAACTCAGCACGATTCACGAACTCATTGGCGCCCTGGGCCACAGCGTCGAGCAGCGTCTCAGCAACCCGATCGAGATGCTCGAAGGCGAACTCATGGAGGCCCGTGAGGTCATCGAAGCGCTTGAGGCGGAGACGGAGGAAGCCTGGGGCGCTGCGGAGGAAGCCCATGACCGGATTCGTGAGATGGAAGGCCACTTCGAGGCGATGGAACACGAGTTCGCGATGATGCAGGAGCGGATGGAGCAGGAGGCGCGCGAAGCAGTGGAACGGATGCGCGAGGAGTTCGAGCACGTTCTCAGGGAGCGGGAAATGCGCATCCACGAACTGGAACGGGAACTCGAAGCTGCCCGGAACGAATAGCATACGTTCAGCACCCATCGCACGGCGGGCAGCACGTTGGCTGAATCGGTCAGACAACTCACGCGCGCGATCGCTTCTGGCAACACCGAGGCCTTCGCGCGATTCTACCGCGAACGCTTCGACGTGATGTATGCCCACGCCCGCAAAGCGACCGGCCGAGATGAGGCGTTCTGCCTCGACGTCGTGCAGGATGCGATGATGCGAATGATCCGATCAATGCGGCCGATCGACACCGAGGCGAGACTCGCCGCCTACCTGCGAGCGGTCGTTCAGTCCGCTGCATGTGATCTTCTGCGGCAAGAAGCGAGACGCCGGCAGCGCGAGCAGCGGTTCGCCAGGGATCGGCGCGAAGCCGACGAGCGGCACGATGACGTTGACGCGCGGATTGCCTGGCTTCGCAAGGAACTGAACACACTTGATGATCGACAGATCGAGCTGATGCTCATGCGCCACCGCTTCGGCTGGACGCTCGCAAAGATCGGCGCAACGGTCGGCCTGCGGCCTGGTGCGGTGGATGGCAGGCTCACGCGGATCACCAACATGCTTCGGCGCAAGGCAACGGAGGTGTTCGATGAATAACACACTCGATGAAAACCAACTGACACCCGCTGGTCAGCGCCGGCGAAATGCAATGCTCGACGGCTTGATGGATGACATGCGCAGCGTGCATCGCGTTCGGCGGGCGCGCCGCTGCGCTACCGCGGTATCGCTGGCCGCTGTTTGCTGTTTTGCCGTCATCGCCGTCGCCACCCGAACCACCACCACCCCCACCACACCTACGACATCCGGACCGATCGCCACGGACACGCCCGATCCCACGCCATCTATGACCAGGGATGCCCGGATCGTCCGAACCAACCCGTCCATCATGGAGCGCTACGCGGTCCGCAATCATCGACTCACGAGCATCACGGTCGAGCATCTGAGCGATGAAGCACTGCTTGATGCACTCGCTGCAATGGGGCGGCCCGCAGGGATCATCCGCATGGAAGGGAAGACCACACTCAGCGCTGATGTCACCGACGATGCTTTCCCACGCGATAACAAGCTCAACATGCTGCCCACCACGAATGACCGCATGCCGACGCAACGACTACAGCGGCCCATCGACGCCTGACCGTTCCATCTGCGACCGATACCACTCGACGGTCTTGCGCAGGCCTTCCTCCACGGAGACGATCGGCTCGTAGCCGAGCAGCGTGCGCGCCCGTGTGATGTCCGCCAGCGAATGCAATACATCGCCCTCTCGCGGCGAGTTGAACCTCGGCGCCGCATCGACGCCCAGGTACTCAGCCATGAGCGACAGCAGCTTGCGAATGCTCAGGCGCGTCCCGGTGCCGACGTTGATGATTTCGCCCACGAGCGCTCGTTGCGATGCGCCCGCCTGCAAGTTCGCCTGCACCACGTTGTCGATGTATGTGAAATCGCGGGTCTGTGAGCCGTCGCCGTAGATCGTCGGCGGGCGATCTTCCAGGAGCGCCGACGCGAAGGCTGCGATCACTGCGGCGTACGGCGTGTCGGGGCGCTGTCTCGGGCCGAAGACGTTGAAGTAGCGAAGACTCACCGTGGAAAGCCCATACGATCGCGCCCAGACGAACATCAGGCGCTCGCCCGCCAGCTTGCTCTCCGCATAGGGTGACAACGGCTCGGAGATCTGCGATTCCACCTTCGGCAGTGTCGGCTGATCGCCGTACGCGCTGCTCGATGCCGCGTAGACGACACGGCGGGCTGAGCACTCGCGCGCTGCCTTGAGCACGCGCAGCGTGCCTTCCGCGTTCACCGAGTGGAACCTGGCAGGTTCTTTCAACGACGCGGGCACCGACCCAAGCGCCGCCTCGTGAAAGACGATGTCCACGCCGGCGCCGTTCGCGTCGCCCACAGTCTTGTGTCCGGCGAACGCTTCGGCAAGTGCTGCCGGTTCGAGGATCGAGCCGTGGACGAAGCGATACCGCGTGCTGTGGGTGTCGAGCATCTCGGCAACGTGCGAGTAGTCCGATCCCGAGAGGTCGTCGATGACGGTGACGTGCGCGCCGATCGACAGGAGGCGTTCGACGAGGTGCGATCCGATGAATCCCGCTCCGCCCGTGACACACACGTGCAGCCCGTCGTAGTACGCGGTGAGCGGTGGATCGGTCATGACCTGAGTGTACCGCCGGTGCGGCGTCGGGGCGCACGGGCACTCCTTCGGCTCAACCGGGATGTGCCAGGCGAACCCTCGTGTTGAACCGAAGCAACATCCCGCGAAACCCGCACGCCGCAGCAGCGCCGCTTCGATCCGACAATCCCCCCTCACGCTGAGCGGCGCGCGTTCTTCTCGGCCCACCACCCCGGCCCACCACGGGCACGCGCTGTGGCAAGGCTCTTGCACCTCCTCAAACCGGCAACGGATGCCGCGCACGAAACAGAGCAGCGCCACCACGACTTCACAAGGCACTTCCAGGCCATCCGCATTGGCCTGACCAATTCCTAGACCGGTACCTTCGCACGACTCGAGGCGCGACACGGACGCACCGCCCTTCCAATCAACCCTCATCAAGAATCCGTGTTCGCGCCAAGGCCTGGGGACCGCCCTCCCCAGGCCTTTCTGATGCGCCGGTAGCCGGGCATGCGAATAGCAAGACGTGAACCACCCCTTGTTTTCTTGGTGCGTCGGGAGTACGCTGCGCCGTCCCACACTGGGGCTGTGGCGAAATTGGCAGACGCGCTAGGTTCAGGTCCTAGTGGGATGAATAATCCCGTGGAGGTTCGACTCCTCTCAGCCCCATTTCCCGGCCGTGCCGGCTCCTTGAGCAGGTGCGGCCGGTGAAGTTTTGGCGTGCCGCCGACATCCTTCCACAGGCCGGCCCGGTCGGCTGCAAAACCCCACCCGATATCCCTATCATGTGGGCCGCGCAGCGGCGGGCTGCGACCCGTCCATCCCAAGATTTCCCCCTCAGGAATGCCCCATGATCCGCATTCGCCCGTTCCGAGCATTGCGTCCCACGCCCGGTCTCGCCAAAGATGTCGCTTCCGTTCCGTACGATGTGGTCAACACGGAAGAGGCGAGCGACATGGCTGCGGGCAACCCCAAGTCGTTCCTCCACGTCGTGAGGCCTGAGATCGACCTGCCTGCGGGGACCGACCTGTATGACGACCGCGTCTACGATAAGGCGCGCGAGAACTTCCTGATGTTTCAGGACAAGGGCTGGCTGATCCGCGAGAAGAAGCCCGAGATCTACCTCTACCGACAGATCATGGATGGCCGATCACAGGTCAGTATCGTCGCGTCGTCATCGGTGAATGACTACAACGACGATCGGATCAAGAAGCACGAGAAGACGCGCCAGGAGAAAGAGGACGACCGAACCCGTCACGTGCTGACGCTGCGGGCAAACGCAGGCCCGGTCTTTCTCACGATTCGCGACACCGATCGCATCAACGCTTTGATCGCACAGGACACGACGGGGGAACCGCTTTTCGACTTCACTGCGGATGACGACATTCAGCACACGGTCTGGATCGTCCCCGACGCCCAGGCGTACGTCGAGGCGTTCGCGGAGGTGCCTTGCAGCTACGTCGCGGATGGGCATCACCGCAGTGCGTCGGCAGCACGAGCTGGGGCGGAACTCGGCGGCAAGAACCCGGACCACACCGGTGAGGAAGAGTACAACTGGTTCCTCACTGCGATCTTCCCAGCCAACCAACTCAAGATCCTGCCTTACAACCGCGTCGTGAAGGATCTGGCGGGCAAGGCGGCGTCGGATGTGCTCGCTGCCCTGGAAGGCGTCGGCAAGGTCGCGCTTCTCCGGGCCGGGCAGGAACCGACGCCGACGACGCCCGGCACGGTCTGCATCCACCTCGACGGGAAGTGGTACACGCTCACATTCCCAGCCGATTTCATCGACGGCAGCGACCCCGTGGCTAGTCTTGACGTGTCGCTTCTGCAGGACCGCGTCCTTGCGCCGATTCTCGGCATCGGCGACCCCCGCACCGACAATCGCATCGGCTTCGTCGGCGGCATCCGCGGCACGAACGATCTTGAGAGGCGCGTCAACACAGGCGAGGCGGCGATCGCCTTCTCGCTCTACCCGACGACGGTCGAGCAGCTCATGGCCATCGCCGACGCAGGCAAGATCATGCCGCCGAAATCCACCTGGTTTGAACCCAAGCTGCGAAGCGGCTTGCTTGTCCATACGTTGGATGACTGATCGCCCGTGCATGCGATCGACCCGCATCCGCGCCGAAGCGCGCAGGAGTGTTTCATATGAAGATTCTGATTGCTGATAAGTTCGAAGACTTCGGATTGACCGAGCTCAAGACACGCGGCTTCGATGTCATCTTCGAGCCTGACCTGAAGGACGACTCGCTTCTCGCTGCGCTCAAGGAGAAGGACCCCGATGTTCTGATCGTGCGTTCGACGAAGGTTCCCGATGCGATGATCGCCGCGGCGGGCAAGCTCGGCCTCATCATCCGCGCGGGAGCAGGGTACGACACGATCGACATAACGGCAGCCCGCGCCAAGGGCATCTCCGTCGCCAACTGTCCCGGCATGAACTCGACAGCCGTCGCGGAACTCGCCATGGCGCTGATGCTCTCCGTTGATCGGCGCATTCCCGATCAAGTTGCGGACCTTCGCCAAGGCGTGTGGAACAAGAAGGGTTACGCGAAGTTCGCACGCGGGCTGAAGGGCAGAACGCTCGGCCTGATCGGCGTGGGGCAGATCGGCAAGCTCGTCGCCCGCCGGGCGCTCGCTTTCGAGATGAAGGTGCTCTACCAGGACATCGTGCCGTGCGAGGAACTCGACAACGACGATCGCGCCCGGCGCGTCGAGCGCGAGGAACTGCTGCGAAGCGCGGATGTCGTCTCGCTGCACGTCCCCGCCATGGAAGCGACGAAGAACCTCATCAACGCCGAAGTGCTTGGCATGATGCAAAAGCACGCGCTGCTCATCAACACGACGCGCGGCAGCGTCGTCGATCAAAAGGCGCTCGCTACTGCTCTCAAGAACGGCGACATCGCATTCGCGGCGCTTGATGTCTACGCGGATGAACCCGCAGCGACGGACAAGACGATCGCAGCGGATATCCTGAACCTGCCGAACTTCTACGGCACACACCACGTCGGCGCCTCGACCGAACAGGCGCAGCTCGCCGTCGCGGAGGAAGTCATCCGCATCCTCGACGAGTATGCTAAGACCAAGGAAGTCCTCAACTGCGTGAACTGACGCGCCAAAGCCGCTTGCGGCTTCGCGAAGAACACAACGATTCCAGAAACGAAAGATATTCACCATGAGCCATCGCATCTACAACTTCGCAGCCGGCCCCGCCATCCTGCCCGAGCCCATCCTCAAGCAGGCGCAGCAGGACATCTGGAACATCGCGGACTCCGGCATCGGAATCATGGAGCACAGCCACCGCGGCAAGGTGTTCGATCGGGTGTATCAGGAGACGATCCAGAACTGCAAGAAGGTCGCCAACATCCCCGACAACTACCATATCCTCTTCCTCCAGGGCGGCGCGTCCAGCCAGTTCTTCATGATCCCTATGTCGTTTCTGAGCAAGGACCGCACGGCTGACTACATCGACACCGGTTCCTGGTCAACCAAGGCGATCAAGGAAGCCAAACGCTATGGCAAAGTACACGTCGCGGGCAGCACCAAAGAGGCGAAGTTCGCGTACATCCCGACCGGCGATGAGATCACATACTCAGCGAATCCCGCCTACGTGCATATTACGACGAACAACACGATCTACGGCACGGAGTACCAACAGGAACCCGACATCCCCGCCGGCACGTTCCTCATCGCCGACACCTGCTCGCACATCTTCAGCAAGCCGATCGACGTGAGCAAGTACGGCATCATCTATGCCGGCGCGCAGAAGAACCTGGGCCCGTCGGGCGTGACGCTCGTCATCATCCGCGACGATCTCGTTGAGAAGGCCAACGCCGACCTGCCCACGATGCTCGACTACCGCACGCACGTGAGCAAGGGTTCGATGTTCAACACACCGCCCACATTCGGCATCTACATCATGGGCGAAGTCTTCAAGTACATCCTGAGCCTCGGCGGCCTCAATGCGATGCGCAAGTACAACCAAGAGAAGGCGGCGCTCATCTATGATGCGCTTGATGAGTCAGATCTGTGGGAGCTTCCCGCTCGCGCTGATTGTCGATCGCTCATGAACATCTGCTTCCGCACCGCGTCGGATGAACTGAACGCGAAATTCCTCGAAGAGTCAATGGCGCAAGGCATGTCCGGGTTGAAGGGGCACCGCAGCGTCGGCGGCATGCGGGCATCAGTGTACAACGCATTCCCCAAGCAGGGCTGCGCTGTCCTGGGCGACTTCATCCGCGACTTCGCCAGGAAGAACGGGTGACCCGACCGCGGAGTCATCCATGACATGCGATCATCAACGCCCCGGCGACACAAACGCCGGGGCGTTTCTGCTCAGAAGTGGAATCCGGAAGCGCTCCGCTGCGCGTCGCGGCTAAACTGGTGGCGATGCAAGACGCCTCCATCCATCGGATACTCGATCGAGCTGTTGAACGACGGCGCGCGCTCATTGATGACGAGCGTGTGGATGCATATCGCGTGCTCTCCGGGCCATTCGAGGGTCTGCCCGGCGTCTTTGTTGATCGGTATGCTGACCTCGCGGTGCTGATCGTCTACGACGATGAGGTTGATCCCGAGCTTGATCCACGCCTGCTCGCCGAATGCATCGCGGAACACCTTGAGTTGCGGGCTGTGTATGTCAAGCGGTTTGTCAAGGATCGGTCCACGCTCGGCGGTGAGTTCGACGATCATCTGCGCGATCCGAAGCCGTTGGTCGGCTCGCCCGCGCCGGAGTCGCTCCTTGTGCGGGAGCGAGAGCTGGCGTTTGAGATTCACCCGTACGACGGCTTCTCAACCGGGCTGTTTCTTGACCAGCGAGAGAATCGTCGCGCACTTGCGAAAGGCGTCACCGGCAAGCGCATCCTGAACACGTTTGCATACACCTGCGGTTTTTCGGTCGCGTGCGCCAAGGCGGGCGCGCACACGACGAGCGTGGACATCTCCCGCCGATACCTTGGCTGGGGTCAGCGCAACTTCGAGCACAATCATCTCGATCCGGCGGAACATGCGTTCTACTGCAGAGATGTCTTCGAGTTCATCAAGTATGCGGCGAGGAAAGGGCACACATACGATTTGATCATTCTCGATCCGCCGAGCTTTTCGTCGGGGCGGAAAGGCAAGAGCTTCTCGGCTGTGCGCGACTATGGCAGACTGCTTGCGGATGCGGCACATCTTCTCACAACAGACGGGCGGATGTTTTGCTCAACGAACACGGCGCACCTCGCGACGGGTCGAACGTTCGATCGGATCATCGACGAGGTGTTGCCCGGCCGATGGCGCCGCCTGGCGCTTCCCGAACCGCCGATTGATTTCAGCATGGAGCGCAACCGACTCGCATGCAGGCTTCTCGGATAGCCGGCTCGCTACGCATCACCATCGGCGAGGCGGTTGAGTTCATCGGACAGGCGGTCGTGGATGTCCTCGCGCCTTGGATCGTCGCGTCTGAACACGGTGATCTGTTCGCCGGTGGTGAAGTCACGCATTCGAAGGAGCGCGTGTTCAAGGTACAACCGTCCCTCGCGCCCGCCGTAGAGATCATCACCGACGAGCGGTGAGCCGAGATTGGCGAGCATCGCGCGGATCTGATGATATCGCCCGGTCGCGATCGAGATGAGCAAGTGCACATCGTGCGAGCGGTTCGGCGCTCGCTCGTATGCAAGGACGGTGGTGATCGCCGGTTGTCCGCCGCTGTGGACGATCTTCGCACGAGGGCCGTCTCGCCGGATGTACGCACGGTGTTCGCCGAGCAGCGATTGCATCATGCGCCGGCTGCGCTGGTGCACGCGCGCGAGATAGAACTTGCTCCACCGACCCTCTCGGATCTCCTGGCCGTGGAACTGGATCGCCTCATCACTCAGCGCCGCCACCATGATCCCGCGCGTCACCTTGTCGAGCCGATGCGGCAGGCGAACGTGATGCTCGGGGTACATCCGCTGCAGCAGATGCACAGCCGACTGGTCGCCACCGTACGAGCGTTCCGACGCCAAGCCGGCCGGCTTGATGAGAAGAACGTCATCGCTCGTCTCGCGGATCACCGTGATATCGGTCAACTTCTCACGCGGCATTGATCTGCACCCTGCTCGTTCACCCCGCGAGGTGCCGACATGATACGCTGCCCGCATGACTGTCTGGCTCAATGGCGTGGTCCTTTCCCGTGACGAGGCGAACATCTCGGCGTTTGATGCCGGGTTTCAGCACGGCGTAGGGCTGTTCGAGACGATGCACGCGCGCGGGACCGAGGTCTTTCGCTGCGATGCCCATCTTGATCGAATCCAGCACTCAGCCCGGGCGCTGCGCCTGACAGAGCAGTTGCGCACTCGCCCGCTCGGCGATGCGGTTCGGCAGACGCTTGAAGCCCATGTGCGAGACCATGATGCGGATGCGCCGCTGCGCGTGCGCCTGACGATCACGGGCGGCGACCTCAATCTGCTGATGAAAAAGCGCCGGCCGACCATCGATCCGACGATCATGATCCAGGTGCAGCCCGCAACGCGCTATCCGGCGGAGCTGATGGAGCGAGGCGCCCGAGTCGTCGTGGCCGACGCCCGAGCCAACCCGTTCGATCCGACAGCCGGCCACAAGACGCTCAACTACTGGCCTCGCCTGACCGCGCTGCAAGCTGCCGCAGCGGCGCAGGCCGACGAGGCGATCTGGCTCACGATCACCAATCACCTGGCGGGCGGCTCGGTGAGCAATGTTTTCCTCGTCAAGGCAGGCACGCTGCTCACGCCGATCGCGCGCGGCGAGGAGGAGCAGGGCGCTGTTCCAAGCCCGACGCTGCCGGGGATCACACGCAGCGTCATCCGGGAACTCGCCGACTCCATGCGCGTCGGCTGCGGCGCGCAGATGCTCACCATCACAGATCTGCTCGACGCTGACGAGGTCTTCCTCACCAACTCATCCTGGGGCGTCATGCCCGTCGTCGCGGTCGAAGCCAAGGCGATCGGCGACGGATACGTCGGCCCGATCACCAAGGAACTCCGCACGCGCTACTGGCAGCTCGTCGATGAGGAGACGACCGCGTAGGAGGCCCCGGCGCTGCGTCCGATAGGCCCAGAGCGGGCGTTGCGCCTGAATGTGGATGTGGATCGGCGATCGAGCGAACCAGGGGTGCCGTCGGGACGCTATAACGGGCGAGAATGGACCTGCTGACGGCGAGATCGGTCGGCTCGGGCCAATGCCGGTGCGCGGATCAGCCGATCATCCAGCCGGACGCCGGCTCTCCGCTGCAGTCGCCCCGTGAAGGATCCCCCGCATGATCGACGTGATGATTATCACGTTCAACGAAGCGCTGAACCTGCCGCACTGCCTGGCTGCGCTGCAGGGATGGACTGGCCGCGTCTTCGTGATCGACAGCGGGTCCACGGACCAGACCGGCGAGATCGCCGAGTCCTACGGGGCGACCTTCATCCATCACGATTGGCCCGGCTACGCCCAGCAGAAGAACTGGGGCCTGACCAATCTGCCGTTCGAGTCGGACTGGATTCTCATCGTCGATGCCGACGAGGTGATCACAGGCGACCTGCGCGACAGGCTCATCGAGATCGCGAAAAGGCCGATCAACGACGTGCGGGAGAACGGCTTCTTCGTCAACCGGCTGACGTACTTCGTCGGCAAACCGATCCGCCACTGCGGGTATTACCCGAACTGGAACATGCGGTTCTTCAAGCGGGGCAAAGGCTTCTACGAAGACCGTGCGGTGCACGAGCACATCATCATCGACAACCCGGTCGGCTACATCAAGCAACTGATGCTGCACGATGATCGGCGCGGGCTCGAACACTACATGGCGAAGCACAACCGCTATTCGACGCTCGAAGCCCGTACGATCTTCATGGAGATGATCGGCGCGAACGAAGGCAGGCCGAAGCCGAAGCTGTCCGGGAGCAGCAGGCGTCGTCGCTGGCTGAAACGCTATATCACGCCACACGTCCCAATGCCGGGCATCTGGCGGTTCTTGTATATGTACGTGTTTCGCCTGGGAATCTTGGATGGCAGAATCGGTTTCTCATTCTGTGCGTTCATCAGCGTCTACGACCACCTCGTAGGGATCAAGCTCAAGGAGCTGCGCCGCCTCGCCAAAACAAAGGACGTTGAGGAGATCATCGCGAGCCTGCCCGCGAGCGCATTGGCGGTGACGGAAGGTAAGGAGGGGACCGAGTTCGAGGCGACCGCGCCACCTCCCATCAAGCCCCCAGCCGAAGGTGAGCCGGATCATCCGGTGCAGCTCAGTCCGGAAGCAAGCCCCTGGACATTCAAAGAAAAGCTCGGCCGGGCGTTGTGGATGCTCGTCGGTCGGCCGGTCTTCCGAATCAGTTTCCACAACTGGTACCGCTTCCGCGCTCGATTGCTCCGCCTGTTCGGCGCACGGATTGGCCGGGGCGTGGCGATCAGGCCGAGCGTCAAGATCGAAGTGCCGTGGATGATCAACATCGACGACGACGCCACGATCGGCGACCACGCGATCCTCTACAGCCTCGGGCCGATCACCATCGGCAAACGTTCGATCGTGAGCCAGTACGCGCATCTCTGCGCGGGGACGCACGATTATTCCGACCACACGTTCAAGCTCATCCGCAGTCCGGTGACGATCGGCGACGATGCGTGGATCGGCGCGGATGCGTTCATCGGGCCCGGTGTGAAAGTCGGCTCGCTTACCGTCGTCGGCGCACGATCCAGTGCGTACAAGGACTTGCCCGACGGTCAGGTGTGCATCGGCAATCCCGCCAAACCGCTCAAGGAGCGCGTGCTGCGATGACGGCTGAGCCGGCCCAGCACGAGGCCCAAGCAATGCGCACGGAAGTGTTGCCGCCGACGCAGCGCATCTTCATGCCCCAGGCGAGACGCGAACGCATTGCTGCGACATGGTGGCGTGTCGCGCGCGAGCTGCTCTTCAGGTGGTCGCCTCGCCGGCTCAACGCATGGCGCATCGTCCTCCTGAGGATGTTCGGTGCGAACATCGGCGCCAATGTTCGCATCGCATCATCCACCAAGATCGACTTCCCTTGGAATCTGAGCATCGGTGATGGGACCGACATCGAGCACGGCGTCATCATCACATGTATGGGTGACATCACGATCGGCAGCCGTGTCCGCATCAGCCAGTACGCGCACTTCTGCGCAGGCACGCACGAGTACGAACGCCGCGACATGCGCATCCGCCGATGTCCCATCACAGTCG
This sequence comes from Phycisphaerales bacterium, assembly GCA_023135165.1. Lineage (GTDB taxonomy): Bacteria > Planctomycetota > Phycisphaerae > Phycisphaerales > JAGLTS01 > JAGLTS01. Next base: position 27,063 of record JAGLTS010000027.1, read on the forward strand.
GCGACGAGACGTGGATCGGCGCTGATGTGTTCGTCGGCCCGGATGTAACGATCGGCTCGCACGTCATCGTCGGCGCCCGTTCGAGCGTCTTCTCCGACCTGAGCGACGAGATCATCGCCGTCGGCAACACCGCACGAAAGATCCGAGACAACGACTGGCTCGGACCGCCGGTGTGATGCACGGATGTCACGCGACGCAGGCGCTGACGGCGCCGTGTCGGAGCCGGAAGCGGGGTGCCTCGAATGTATGCCGGCGCGACAAATCGTCGCCACGTTCCGTAGCGACGTGGGTGTTGATGACCCGAAGGAGCAGTTTACCCGGCACAACGCTGGACTTTCGGGTCGGGGCGGTGCATCATACTGAGCTACTCCCCGTCAAGTGGACGCGGAATGGGCTGGATTAAGGTGGACCCTCGCCATGAAGTGTCGCGGCTGTTATCTCCCATTCCCAGGGGACGCCCCTGGTTCTGATGCTTGCTGTAATCCCTCACACCTCAACTGCGCTGTAACCTGATCACAGCCTGGTAGACACTCTTATGCTCACGAACTACTTACTTCGCTATGCACTCATTGCGACCCCGCTTCTGCTTGCGGGTATGCTCGGTTGCTCGCCGACTTCACCGCCGGGCCTTGGCGCCATGGCAAACACAATGCCTCCATGCGCAGAAGGCATCATCATGGCTGACCTCAGCCAGCTTCGTGCCTCTTCGTCTCCCATACTGCAGCAGGTCGCAGCGTCCTTCGATGCCGCGATCTGCTCTGAGGCGACCCGCAATAGCCCGTACGCGCATCTCTGTGAGGCAGCGTCAGAAGCGGAGATCGAGCGGCTCGCCGTCTCTGGATGGTGCTTTCGGAATCCACATGGCGTTGGCCCGGGTCCCTTCGAGTGGGCGCTGGCTATCGTGACGCGTCAGCCGCTTGACCGTGAGAAACTGCTTACTTCACAGACATACATACACCTCCCTGCGCCGAATGCTGTACTTGCCAGTGACGAGCCTTGCACCATGGCTGCAATGGAGCTCGCATGGAGAGGGCAGCGCCCGACGCAGGGATGGTGGGCCGATGTGTTGGCGGAGGAGCTGGGCGATTCAGTCATAGTCATCCTGCGGCAGATTGTCGGCGATGAAGGAGATGATCCGCTGCGCCGAAGCGATCCGTCCGACGAAAGGGTCGTAGACGGTTCGTTCGCCTTCGCACTTGTCGTAAAGGCCGGAGCGCCGCCGGACTGCGTGGTGATCTGTCGAACAGGCGACGTGGTTGCATGCCGGACCTGGATTGAGCGAGAGTTTCCCGTCTTGTTCGCGGTGAGGGGTGTCGAGGACCTTGCACATGACCCGATGAGCAGGATCGAACTGGAATGGATGTCGTCCGGAAGGGACAGCGCCGGGATGTTCCAGCTTATGCTGGTACACATCTTCGGGATGCGCGCGTTCATCTAGTACCGTTTCCAGTCAGTGAGTTTCGTGTTCCGGGAGCAGACAAATGAGATAAGTATGCTCTGTAGAAAACCCTACTTGTAAGGGCGATGTTCGCAGTGTCGGAG
>JAGLTS010000028.1 GCA_023135165.1 Phycisphaerales bacterium
TTTCCGAAGTCGCTTCCGATCGGCTCCGGCGCAGTTCCCGCCATAGCCGACATCGACCTCGACGGCAGAAACGAGATCATCATCGGCGGTTCCTATTGGAACGGCGTATTGGGCAACTATGACAAGGTCTGGGCGTACGACCTCGGAGGCGGGCCGCACGGCCGAGTCGAGTGGAGCCAGTTCGGCGGCAACGCGAGGCACACCGGCGTATACGTGCCGGCAACGATCCCCGGCGACCTCGACGGCGACGGCGATGTGGATCAGGCAGACCTGGGCATTCTGCTCGCTGCGTACGGCATCAATGACAGCGGCGACTGTGACGGCGACGGCGATACGGACCAAGCTGACCTGGGCATCCTGCTCGCCAACTACGGGGCAGGCACGTAGCACCACGCCCGCAGCGCCGGCCGGGGGCATCCCCGCACCCCGCCGTGCGTCATCGGCTACACTCATCGCGCCGACATCCGCATCAACGCATGGGCGCGACGAGGATCAGCACATGATCGAGAAACTCCTGATCGCCACGAGAAACGCGCACAAGATCCGGGAGATCAGGGCGGTGCTTGACGCGCTGCCGAATCTGACAATCGAGCTGCTGAGCCTTTCCGACCTGGATGATCCGCCCGATGAGCCTGCTGAGGAGGGCGCGACCTTCCGGGACAATGGGCAGGCCAAGGCGACGTACTACGCCCAGCGCACCGGCATGTGGTGTCTGGCGGATGACTCGGGGCTTGAGGTTGACGCACTCGACGGCGAGCCCGGCGTGCGGTCGGCCCGGTACGCCGGTGAGGGCGGTGATCGACAGGCACGGGACGCTGCGAACAACCGCAAGCTCCTGGCGCAACTCCAGACGATTCCCGATGAGAAACGTGCTGCGCGCTTCGTCTGCGCCATGTGCATCGCTGACACGAAGGGGGCCGTCCAGTTCCGAGCGACAGGCACGCTGGACGGCATGATCGGCCAGTCACCACGCGGGACGAGCGGCTTCGGCTACGATCCGCTCGTGGTCATGGCTGACGGTCGAACCGTGGCGGAGCTGACCATGGAGGAGAAGAACGCTCGTTCGCATCGTGGGCAGGCTACGCAACAGGCTGCACACTGGCTTCAAGGCCAAGCCTGACCGCTGCACCGCTCGCCCACAGCAACGATGCGGCTTCTTGAGCCTTCGAGGACTCGTGCATGGACCTCAGGAATCCCCGTTTCTTTCCCCTTCCGACGGCGGCGAGGGTATACTACTGGTGAGAAAACTAGCCACGGCAGGGGGCTGCGGTGTGCCTGTTTGCACAAGCCCGCTCAACGGGGGAGTATGAATGCAGACGACACAGCAGCTTCCAGCGAATCGCATGGCGTATCTTGAGTTCCACACACCCGAAGGCTCGTGCAGGTATCAGGTCCAGGGCGATCGTGTCACGATCGGCAGGCATCCTGACAACATGATCGTCATTCGTGATGAGCGATCGAGCCGATTCCAGTGCGTCGTCGAGCGGCGAGGCAGTCGTTTTGTCCTGCGGGATCAGGGATCGCGGAACGGCACCAAGCTCAACGGCGATCGCATCACCGATGCCGACCTCCAGCACGGCGACGTCATCCGCATCGGTTCGACGGAACTGACGTTCATCGATCCGGATGGGCCAGCTCGACCCCCACGCCCGGATGACGCCGTGCCCGTCCGCCTTGAAGACGACCCACAGGTCTTGCCCGCCGAGGTAGAGCCATTGCCCCTCTCACCGCTCGGGCGAGATCCAGGCGATGATGAAACGCCCACGACAGGCATCCTCGGCGAGCTTGATGACATCAATGACCCGCTCAGCGCGATGCACGCTCCCAAGCGATCGCACGACCACCTGCCCAAGTACGCCCAGTCGATCATGGCTGTGATCGACGCCGTCCCGCGCGGGTCGGTCGATCTCGACGACATCACGATCATCGACGCAGGCGGCGCGGTCAGGCACAAGCGCAGGACCAAGGATGGCGGCGGCGCCGAGGCGATCGACGTCTTCCGGCTGTTGCTCCTCGCCTGTTTTCGCGCCCGTGCGACCGATCTGCACCTGGAACCGAAGCGCACGAACACGAATGCGCGGATTCGCGTGGATGGCTTCCTCCTCAAGCTCTCGGACATGCCCAAGTCGATCGGGCAACGAATCCGCATCGCGGTGAAAGTGCTCTGCCAGATCGACACAGCCCAGCAGCGGATCGTGCAGGAAGGCCACTTCTCCGTGCAACTGCCCGATCGGCATGTGGACTACCGCGCCAGCTTCACGCCCAGTGTGAACGGACAAAACCTCGTCATCCGCGTCCTCGACAGTGCCGCCGCGCCCGCTACCTTGAGTCAACTCGGCATGGTCGGCTACATGCACACGCGGGTCAAGAAAATCTCCAGGCAGGATTCGGGACTGCTCATGGTCTGCGGGCCGACCGGCTCGGGCAAGACCACAACGCTCTACGCCATCCTCCGAGAAATCGACCGCGAGCAGCGCAACGTCATCACCATCGAAGATCCTATTGAGTTCCAGATCGAAGGCGTGACGCAGCTTCCGGTCAACGACGATCGGGGCAACTCGTTCAGCGGCCTGCTGCGCAGCGTGCTCCGCCAAGACCCGGATGTGCTCCTCGTCGGCGAGATCCGTGATATCGAGACGGCACGCACAGCCATGCAAGCCTCGATGACGGGCCACGTCGTCCTCACCACGGTGCACGCGCGCGACACGATCGGCTCGATCTTCCGATTGATCGACCTGGGTGTCGAGCCTTACCTCGTCGCCAACGCGCTGAACATGGTGCTCGCGCAACGGCTCATCCGCCGGCTCTGCTCCGCATGCAAGAAGCCCGTCGCCGTCACGCCGACGCAGTCGATGTCGATGGGGCGCTTCATCGAGGGCGTGAGCGAGATCATGTCGCCCGTTGGATGCAAGAAGTGCTTGCGCACCGGGTTCCACGGCCGGCGCGCCATCTTCGAGCTGTTGCAGTTCAACGACGAGCTGCGCGACATCATCCTCAAAGAGCCGACCATCCAAGCCATGCGCCGCGTGATTGCGACCGGGCTGTTCACAACGCTGCAGCAGAGCGCATACCAGCTTGTCGCCAGGGGTCGGACGAGTTACAGCGAAGCCGAGCGCGTGGCCGGCACCATCGATGGGTGACGCGACGGCCTACGCCTACGCGTTTTCCGGCGCCTGGTGCATATGCACATCCTGCTGTGGGAACGGAATCGAGATGCCTTCCGCGTCGAATCGCTCCTTCACGGCTCGCGTCACATCCCAATACACCGTCCAGTAGTCCACCGTCTTGGACCAGGGCCGAACAATGAAGTTGACGGATGAGTCCGCCAGTTCGTGCAGCTTGATGGTCGTCTCGGGATCGTTGAGCACGAGTTCGTGTCCCGTCGCGATCTCCTCCAGAATCCGCATCGCCTTGCCGATGTCGTCGGAGTAGCTGATGCCGAAGACCATATCGACGCGTCGCGTGTCGTTCCCCGTGATGTTGGTGATCACACCGCCCCAGATCGAGTTGTTCGGCACGATGATGATTTGATTGTCAAACGTTGTGATCGTCGTCGACACGAGCGTCATGGCCTTGACGACGCCCGAGACGCCCGCCATGTTCACGGCGTCGCCGATGTCGTAAGGCCGGTAGAACAGGATCATGATGCCGCTGGCGAAGTTGCTCAGCGTCCCTTGCAGCGCGAAGCCGACGATGAAGCCGACCGCTCCGATCGCCGCGAGGAACGGGCCGATGTTGACCCCGAGCATCGAGAGCGCGACGACGATTCCGATCACGAGCGTCATCTTGCTCGCGAGGCTGACGAGGAACTCGCGCAGGAGCACGGATGTCTTCTTGACCTTCCCGAGCGCGCGGTTCGTGATGCCGCCGACGATCCGGGCGATGATCCAGAAGACGATCAGCGTGACAAGAAAGAGGCCGATGTTCACGCCCCACCGGAGTCCGCCCTCGCTCGAGCCGAGCCAGTTCGTGATCGTCATCCACACGGCGCTGGTGTCGGTGACATCGACGCTCAGGCCGGTGACGGCGGCGATGTAGAGATCGTACGCCTCGGTGTCGCCTCCCTTGGCATTGAGGGCATCGACGGCTGTGCGGAGCCGATCAACGAGCCGTGCCCGTTCGCTGCGCAGCTCCGCCGCCTGCGTGACCAGGGCTTGCTTGGCGTCACCCTCGACCTTCCCGATCTGAATCTCGACATGGCTGATCTGATGCGCCTTGGCCTGGAGCACGCCCATCCACGCATCAGCCTCGATCACCAACTCATCGCGGGTGAGCGGCACGAGCAGCACCTTCAGATCAGACGTCGAGATGTCAGCATTCCCAGCCGTCGTCGCAGGCTGCCCGACTGCCTCACCGGGAACCAGCAGCGGTATCATCAAGGCGAGCAGAAGCGCAAGCGTGTGAAAAAGCGATCGATTCATGGGTCGTACCTTTCTCTTTTCTGTGATGGAAGGGTGCTCTAGGGTGGCTGGGCAACGGTTCCCCGCACGCGTTCTGTCGGCGTCGAGCCGGTTGACCGCTCAGCCGTGGCGGTACGTGTCGCCCGCCTGCATGGTCTTCACTTCGACGCCCGCCGGTGCGAAGCCGGACACATCGTTTGTCAGTAGCGGCCAAGTCCCCCAGTGGATCGGGATCGCCACCTTCGGTTTGATGAACTCGGCAGCCTTCGCAGCCTGCTCGGGCCCCATCGTGAACCGGTCTCCGGCCGGGATCGCCGCCACATCCACGCCGTACATCTCGCCGATCAGCTTCATGTCGGAGAACAGGCACGTGTCGCCGCAGTGGTAGAATGTGACGCCCGCCATGTTCACGATGACGCCGCACGGCATGCCCATGTACACGCCGTCATACGACGACGAGTGGAATGCCTGCGTCAGCGCGATGAACCCGAAGGGTGTCATGATCTTCCCGCCTGGATTGCCCGGCTCAACCTTGGACACGCCCTGACTGCCTGCGTAGTTGCAGATCTCAAACGCAGCAACAATCGTTGCGTCGTTCGCCTTGGCGATCCGCACGCTGTCGCCCATGTGGTCGGCATGGCCATGCGTCAGCGCGATGTAGTCGCACGTGATGTCAGCGGGCTTGTGCACAGCGACGGGGTTGTCGGTGAGAAACGGGTCGATGGCGATCGTGTGGGAACCATCGCTGAGCAGAAAGCCGGCATGTCCGAGGAAAGTGATGTCAAGCGGCATGGTGTTGTTCCGCGTGGAGGACTATGGGAGGTTCAGCGACGCGCATGCGGCGCGTCAGCTGGCCGGCGGCACGATGCGAATGACCTTCGGCTCGACGAGCCTGCTGAAGTCCTCGTATCGAAGTTGAAGCAGTTCGGTATGCGAACCGGCGTTGAAGGCGATCTCCTCATCCTCCGTGAGGGATTCGTCAACGTAAACCGGCATGCCGAAGAGGTTGCCGAACGGCGGCATCGCACCGACCTCGCAGCCGGGGAACAAGTCGGCGAATTGGCTTTCCTCAGCAACCTGCACGACCGACGCGTTCACCGTGTCGCGGAAGAAGTCGAGCCGCAGCTTGTGCGTCGCGGGCATGACGACCATGGCCAGCTTGCCGTCGATGTCGACGATCACCGTCTTGGCCAGGTTCTGGCCATGAACGTGCGCTGCGGCAGCGGTGCCTTGGGCGGTGTAGGCGACCGTGTGAGGGATGAGTTGGTAGTTGACGCGGTGCTCGTCGAGGAAGTTCTTGAGTTTCGTCAGTGGCATGGCTCGCTCCTTATGCATGCATGGTGCGCAGCGACGGTCGCGGCTCTCTGTAGTCCAGAATATCGGACGCCGGCCGTGGAGCAAGCGAAACCGCCCAAAGAGTCGGAAACAGACTGCCCGTCATCGCTCGGATGGGAGTGGTGGGTCCGCCGGAGGTCCGCCATGGGCGGACTTCGCTCAAGGTGGTGGGGGTGGGGGACGCTTGGCGGGAACGACGAAAACGCGCCTCGAAGCGGAGAGCCTCGAGGCGCGGGGTGGGACCACCTGTCATGCGAAGCCCGGGTGGCGTTCACGCGGTCGCCAGCGGCGTGGCGGACGATGCGCGTGACGGCCGAGGCCTCCGCACAAGGGTGGGGATGAGCAAGATGAACCGAGCGCGCATCCACGCCCGACCAGGAAAAAGTGTGCTCGAATACGTTCTCCGCAGATGACCGTGGTGTTGTCACACGCATCGTGAGCCCCGGTGCTCTCGATGCGTGCTCGCGGTCGTCTCAACCGGTGAATCCGGGGTTGCTTCGCATCTAAGGTACACCGACGATGATGAGAGACAACGGGTTTTCTCGACATCGCTGCGATTTCAACCTCGCAGGTCCGGAAACAGCGTCCGCCGATGCCAGCCGGAACATGCCTGATGACGGATTTGGATCGCGCCCAACCGATGCCCGGCATGTGATCGTCCGGATGGCGGCCAATTCGGGAGATCTCGGGTTGGGAGAGCCGTCCGTCACGCCGGAGCGGGTGAGCATCTCGGTTCTCACAGGGCCCCAATGCGGTATCCTCAGTGACTGGAATCGGACCTGAATCACTTCCGCCATCAGCATGATGATTGCGTTGTTCGCCATGATCGCATCGCCATGTTATGTACTCGGTGAACACGGAGGCATATCACCATGAACTATGTGTTTGGTCCCGTACCGTCGCGCCGCCTTGGGCGTTCGCTGGGCGTTGATACGGTGCCCCTGAAGACATGCAATTGGAACTGCGTGTACTGCCAGATCGGCCGGAGCCGGCCCGTCGTGAACGCGCGCCGCGAGTACCTGCCGAAGGAAGATATCCTTGCGGAAGTGAAACATGCGCTGAGCCTGCATCAACCGGGTGACATCGATTGGGTGACGTTCGTCGCGTCCGGCGAAACGACGCTGCACAACGGCATCGGTTGGCTGATCCGTCAGGTCAAGGAGATGACAGACATTCCAGTCGCGGTCATCACCAACGGATCGCTCCTTTCTCAACAGGAAGTGCGTGAGGAACTCATGGCATGCGATGCTGTGCTGCCCACGCTCGACGCGGGATCGAGTGAAGTGTTCCGGCGGCTGAACCGTCCGCATCCGGCCCTGACATTCGAGCGTCAAGTCGAAGGACTCATTGCGTTTCGTCGTGAGTTCACCGGCAGCCTGTGGATCGAAGTGATGCTCGTTCAGGGTGTGAACGACACGGAGGATGCGCTCAAAGACCTCCGAACAGTATTGGATCGCATCGGCCCCGATGAGGTGCATCTGGTCTCTCCGACGCGATCGCCGGTCGAAACATCAGTGCGTCCGACCGATGAAGCCGGGCTCATGCGGGCGACCGCGATCCTCGGAGAGATGATAACGGTCGCACCATCCCTCGATGTGACGACCGAGTTGAGGGGATCCGATTCAGTAGTCGACGCAGTGGTTGACATCGTGACGCGGCATCCAATGAGTCAAGAACAACTGGAACGAGCGCTGGCGCAATGGGCGCCGGGCCACGTGGAAGAGGCGCTGCGTGATCTGCGCGCCGATCAGAGGGTCCAGACCGTCCGCAGATATGGGGTGCTATTTTGGACTGGTGCACATGCTGTCTATCCCGAGTCGTGACCGAGATGTGCATTGACAGGGTTTACACAGGCAAGGTACAGTCACGGGAGAGGCCCGCGACGGTCGTGGGCTTATCTGGGAATCCGTGGGTCACCCAGATCGTGTTGTTCCATCCGGGGCTGGTCGTGCGCGAAGGGGTTGATGATGTCAGCATTGACTGATGGTTGTGTTCAGCCTGCTCGTGGGCCGATTGTGTCCACAACCGACTCCGAGGAGTCATCAATCGCAACCATACCGGCAAAGGAGGCAAGCATAATGCGTGTCCAGGTTGGCAGAGAAGCTATCGACTTCGAAGCGAGTGCATTTATTGATGGCACGGGATTCAAACCAGTAAGGCTCACGGACTACAAGGGCAAGTGGATTGTCCTATGCTTTTACCCCGGTGACTTCACCTTCGTCTGACCGACAGAACTGGCGGCGGTCGCCGCCCGGTATGGTCAGTTGAAGGAACTGGGTGTGGAAGTCCTGGCGATGAGTGTGGACAGCCGATTTGTACACAAGATCTGGCAGGAGCAGGAACTGAGCAAGATGCTGGAGGGCGGAGTCCCGTTTCCCATGTTGTCGGATGCAGGCGGCAAGGTGGGCCGGATCTATGGTGTCTACGATGAGGCTGCCGGCGTTGATATCCGTGGTCGCTTCATCATCGACCCGGACTTCGTCGTGCGTGCTATGGAAGTATTGACTGCGGAAGTCGGGCGAAGTCCCGATGAACTCATTCGTCAGATCAAGGCTTTTCAGCATGTCCGCGAAACCGGCGAAGTGACGCCATCGGGGTGGCAGCCCGGGCAGGTCGCGCTCAAGCCGGAACCCTCACTGGCCGGGAGGGTGTGGGAAGTCTGGAAACCGTGACCCGCGTAGGGGGAGAAGGGCGAAGAGGAGGGCAACAAAGGAGTCATACGATGAAGAACCCGTTGATGCTGACCACGTGGTCGCCCTACGTGGTGGGGGCGGGCATAGGCATCCTTTCCTGGGTCACCTTCGCCTGGATGGGCAAGGCCCTGGGAACGTCCACCACGATGGCTCGCACCGCAGGTGTACTCACGGGGCTGGTCGCGCCGGATCACGTATATGGCAACGCGTACTATCAGAAGTACCTGGGCACGGCCGCCGAGCCAAAAGCCTGGTTCGAATGGCAGTTCGCGCTGGTCATCATGATGATCATCGGCGCGCTGGTCGCCGCGAAGCTGGCGCGATCCACGTTCGTCGAGCACGTGCCGGAACTGTGGACTTGGCGCTTCGGACCGTCGAAGTGGAAGAGGTATCTCGTCGCGTTCGTGGGCGGCATCGTCTTATTGTTCGGCGCGCGACTGGCCGGGGGATGCACATCCGGGCACGGCATCTCCGGCGGCATGCAGCTTGCGGTTTCGAGCTGGGTGTTCTTCCTGGCGATGTTCGCGTCGGGAGTCGTGACCGCGTTCCTCATGTTCGGAGCAAAGGGGCGAAGCCATGTTTGAGAACTTCTTTGCCGGATGGGAGCCCGTGCTGATGGGTGCGGGGATTGGGCTGGTCTTCGGGTTTCTGCTCCAGAAGGCAGCCGTGACCCGCTACCAGACGATCCTCGGACAGTTCCTGTTCAAAGACTTCACCGTGCTGAAGGTGATGCTGACCGCAATCGTTGTCGGCGGGATCGGTATCTATGCCATGCGGGCGATGAACCCCGACATGAAGATGCATATCAAGAACGCGGCGCTGTTGGGCAACGTCGTCGGCGGGCTTATCTTCGGCGTGGGGATGGCGATCCTCGGCTACTGCCCCGGTACGGGCACAGCGGCGCTGGGTGACGGCTCGCGGCATGTGATTCCCGGTCTGCTGGGCATGATCGTCGGCGCCGGCGTGTACGCCGAAGTGTATCCGTTCATCAAGGACGGTCTGCTCAAGATCGGTGTGATCACCGTGGATGAGACGAGCAAGGTGAGTCTGCCGCAGCTCACGCATTTGTCGCCATGGTGGTTCCTCGCAGCACTGACGGTCATCGCCGTGGTGGTGTTCCTGATCATCGAGCGCGCGGAACGGCGCAGCAAGGCGAAGCCTGCCGATTCTGTCTGACAACCCAGCCGACGATCTCGACGAGAGACCGGCCTCCTGTTTCCACTCCAGGCGCGGAACTCAGAATTCGGGCTTGGATATCGTGAAGGGCGGGTTATGCTGGAAGCTGGTCTGTGAATGGCTGGGCGATGGAGCCTGGCGAAGACATCCGGCAGATGTCGGTTCGAACGGAGGAGACGAACATGCGATATCTCATGCTGCTTCTTGCGGCGGCGGCATCAGTCCTGAGCACCACCGCAGCCCACGCCGATTTCGGCGACCAACTCTTCAAGCTCCTGGCCGACGACGGCGCGGGGGGCGATTACTTTGGCTTCTCCGTCGCGATCAGCGGCACCACCGCCATCGTCGGGGCCCTCTATGACAACAGCGACGACTCCGGCTCGGCGTACCTCTTCGACAGCACCACGGGCCAGCAGCTCTTCAGGCTGCTCCCGAGCGACGGCGCGGCGTCCGACTGGTTCGGCCACTCCGTCGCGATCAGCGGTGCCACCGCCATCATCGGAGTCTACCGAGACGACGACAACGGCGACGCCTCTGGCTCGGCGTACCTTTTCGACACCACCACGGGTCAGCAGATCGCCAAGCTCCTCCCCAGCGACGGCGCGGGGGGAGACGGATTGGGTGTCTCCGTTGCGATCAGCGGCACGACCGCCATCGTCGGAGCCTATCACGACGACGACAACGGCGGTGCATCCGGCTCGGCGTACCTCTTTGACACGGCCACGGGCCAGCAGATCGCCAAGCTCCTCCCCAGCGATGGTGCGCAGATAGACTTGTTCGGCTACTCCGTTGCGATCAGCGGCGCGACCGCCATCGTCGGGGCCTACCAAGACGACGACAACGGCAACGAATCCGGCTCGGCGTACCTCTTCGACACGACCACGGGCCAGCAGATCGCCAAGCTCCTCCCCAGCGACGGCGCGGCGGGTGACTGGTTCGGCCGTTCCGTCGCGATCAGCGGCGCGACCGCCATCGTCGGGGCCGCCTTCGACGACGACAACGGCGACGACTCCGGCTCCGCCTACGTTTTCGACACCGCCACGGGGCAGCAACTCTTCAAGCTCCTCCCCAGCGACGGCGCGGAGTTGGACGTGTTCGGCTTATCCGTTGCGATCAGCGGCGCGACCGCCATCGTCGGGGCATACGAAGATGACGACAACGGTGGTGCATCCGGCTCGGCCTACATCTTCGACACGGCCACGGGCCAGCAGATCGCCAAGCTCCTTCCCGACGACGGCGCGGCGGGCGACCGGTTCGGCGATTCCGTTGCGATCAGCGGCGCCACCGCTATCGTGGGGGCAGACTGGAACGACGACAACGGCTATGAGTCCGGATCGGCGTACCTGTTCGACGCGAGCGCGGCGCCATGCCTCGGCGACCTCGACGGCGATGGCGATGTCGACCAATCCGACCTCGGCATCCTGCTCGCCAACTACGGCTGCGGGACATGACGCGCTAACCACTGCTCGCGCGCCGCAGCTACGGTTCGCGGCGGGTGAACGTCATCGTCTGCTGGTCCTTGATCACGCCTGGGAACGGCAGCACCTTGCCGTGTGCGACGGCGTACACACCAGGCTCGACGAGACCCGCGGCGAGCAGCGACTCGGTCAGGTTCTGTAGCGCATCGGATCGCGTCATCTCGTAAGGCCGAATCGCACCGGTGAGAATGATCGGTTTGGTCGGCGGGTTCATCTTCTCGTGCAGCCACTCACCGGTCACAGGCAGCGTATCCGTGCCGTGCAAAATAACGACGGCGTCGGAAAGCCGGCACGCGGACTTGACTGTGGCGAGGATGGCCTCTCGATCGTCCTCGCTCATGTCGAGGCTGTCCATGTGCATGAGTTCGCGGATGTGCAGCTCGGTGTCAGGGAGCTTGAGTTGATCGAGCATTTGTCGAACGACAGAGCCGAAGTTCGAGAGCCTTCCCGTGGACTCGTCGTACGTCTTCTCGATCGTGCCGCCGGTTGTGAGTAGTTCGATGTGTCGCATGAGGTGGGTGACCGACGCTGCTCATCAGGTGAGTTGTTGGAAGTTCAGGTAAGGCCGAACGGGCGCCTCGCTGAAAATGCGATCGTTGCCGAAATGATACCGCCTGCCTTCGATGCGCATCGACGCACGGCGAACATGCTCACCGGCCAGGCTAAACGTCGCGGTATCGAGGATGTTGCGCATGTCGAGCTTCTTGAACGTGCCGGCAACGAAGGTCGCGCCTGCCGTATCGCCGCGGATCTGCAGCTTTTTCACGCGCGACGATCGCACTAAATCAGCGGCGCTTGTTGGTAAGCCGCCCGCCCAGTCCAGCGGCAATCCCACGTAGATCTCCAGCCCGTTGATCGGGCCGAGCTTCATCTTCTGTACATCCGCGATTGTCGAGATGCGTGCGCCTGTGGACTCGCCGCTGATATGGAGCTTCCGGATCGCGGTTCCGCCCGTAGCCGTCGCGGCGATCGACCCGGTGAAGTCCTCGCGCACGATGATCTTGCGGTAGCTCGTCGCCGTTACTTCGCCTGCGAATGAGCGCCGGATGGTGAAGGAGCGCATCGGGCCGGCGAATGTCCAGGCGCCGGAGAGGACGGACCCGCCGACAAAGACGGATCGCGCGCCATCGGTCGCGAGCACCCAGTCGCCGGACACGTTGCCGCCGATGTGGATTGTTCGCGCCGCAGTCGCGGTGAATGCGCCGTCCAGCCACGAGTCGGCTGAGAGTCGCCGCACGTCGGATGCGAGGTCGATCGTCGTACCCGCGTCGATGCGTTTCAACCGAAGCGTGATGCCCCGGCGTGGTCCGTTGCCGGGCATGATGATGTCAGCGCCGTTCTCGACGTTGCCCAGCGTGACGGATGCGATCACACCGAGGCCCGTCATCACGATGCCCTGACCGACAAGGTGCGTGTCGGGCGCGATGAGCTTGCCGACGGGTGATTCACCGGTGATGGTTTCGATCGACGTGGCGCCGTCGCCCGCGTTGCTTGTGTTGATGACTGTTCGACTTCGCAAGGACGTCTGGTCATACGTGATGCTGATGATTTGGATGTCCGCGCCGGTGACGACGATGTCACGTTGGCCGATGTCCTGTTCGAGGTGCGTGCCGACGAGTTGCACGACGGCGGTTCCGATGCGGTGGGAGATGGCGATGCGCGTGCCGTCGGCATCGGTGAAGCGGACCGAGCGCGCCTGGGCGTCGCCGATGGTGATGAAGAGCTCCGGCACACCCTGCGTGAGGATGTCCGGTCGAAGCCCCGCATCAAGGTCATCGTCGGCATGTGGCGCTGCGACGACGGCGACGGAATCGACATCGAGGTTCACGGGGATGGCATCCAGGAGCCGGCGGTCTTCAAGCCGCTGGGCCTGCGGTGCTGGGCGTGCTGCGTGGCGATGAGCGGAGGCGTGGTGACGGGACATGAGGTGAATCATCGGTGAACTCCCAAGCGTGCTCGGACGGAACGCTCTCCGCCCACTCCAGCCCAACGGGCGGAGGGGCGGCAATGCTGCATGTGAGCGTACGCGGGTCAGCCCGCCCAGCCAAGCGAGCCGGCAGGCAAAGCGCCACCGGCATCCGTCCGGTCAGCAATGCCGACGCCATAAGCGCTTGGCCAATCCAAAGATAGCACCCGTCACCGCCGGATGGCGACGGGCGCTTGGCAATGGAGCCGACCGGGCTCGAACCGGCAACCCCTGGCTTGCAAAGCCAGTGCTCTCCCAATTGAGCTACAGCCCCGACCCAGCGGACATGCTACGCAATCAGGTCCGCCTTGGCGAGCGACAGCCCGGCGCTGGGCATCACCCCCACCCACATCACATCATCATGAGACCACCTCCACCGCAATGCGGCCGCAGCACACTCGCGTGCGTGGTCACGCCGCCGGTCCAATCCGGTTCACGCAGCGCACAACCATGCAGCGCAACTTCGGGAAGGCCCGTTCGTATCGAGCGAGCGAGACGAGAGGCCCGGCGCGGTACAGTATGGGGATGAGCGAGATCCTCGGCCGATTCTGTCTCGTCCTTCACGGGCACCTTCCCTACGTCCTGCATCACGGCGTTTGGCCGCACGGTGAGGACTGGCTGTACGAAGGCGCCGCAGAGACGTACCTCCCGATCCTCCAGATGGTCGATGAGGTCGAGTTCCTGAGCCAACCGGCGAAGATCACGATCGGTCTGACGCCGATCCTCCTCGAACAGCTCGCACACGATCGCTTCAAGACGGGCTTCCGTGCGTACATCGCCGACCGCATCAGGCAGGCGGAGTCGGACCGCAAGGAGTTCGAGTCGCGCAACGAGCTGCACCTGGCGTACCTGGCGCAGCGCTGGGTCGAGTGGTTCGGCAAGCTCGATGCGTTCTTCACGGAGATTAAAGAGGACATCCCGGCTGCCTACGCGGAACGGGTCAAGCGGGGTTGGATCGAAGTGCTCACATCGTGCGCGACGCACGGGTACCTGCCGCTCCTGCTGGAGGATTCGTGTTGCAGGGCGCAGATTCGGGCGGGCGTCGCGTCGAGTGAACGGCTGCTCGGGTTCAAGCCGACTGGGATGTGGCTGCCCGAATGCGCGTATCGGCCGGCGTATCAGTGGACCCCGCCGGTCTGGTTCGACAATCAGCGGAACCGCGTGGGCGTCGAGCACCTCATCGCAGACGAGGGCATTACGCACTTCTTTGTCGAGCACCACCTCGTCGAGCAGGGGCGCTCTGAGGGCGTCATGCGGGCTGGGCAGTTCCACCGCGTCGGGTGGGACCACGCACCCTCGCACATGCACGAAGGCTGGTACGACGTGCATGAAGCCGTCGGCGTGAACAGCGACGCAGGTCCGTACCGCACCGCCGCCTTCGCTCGCGATCCGCTCGTTTGCGAACAGGTCTGGTCCGGTTCGTTCGGATACCCCGCTGCCGGCACGTACCTGGAATTCCACAAGAAATACGGCCCGCGACGCGGGTTGCGCTACTGGAAGGTTACGCATAACAAGGCGGACCTCGGCGCCAAGGACCCGTACTATCCCGACGACATTCCCGCGCGAATCCACGAGCACGCCCGGCACTTCTGCGACTTCATCAAGGGTCGATTGCGAGAGTACCGCCACAAGACGGGGCGCATCGGGACGGTCTGCGCCGCGTTCGATGCGGAACTGTTCGGGCACTGGTGGTTCGAGGGGCCGTTGTTCCTGCGCGATGTGCTGCTGTCGCTTCAACACGACGGCGAGGTCGATGTCTGCACGACGGCGGAAGCGCTCGATCGCCAGCCGCCCGACAAGGTCATGGCCCTGCCCGAAGGATCGTGGGGCGAGGATGGCAACCACAGCGTCTGGCTGAACGATCAGACGCGGTGGATGTGGGAGGTCGAGTACCGGGCTGAGGCTGAGTTCGGGAAGCTCACGTTTGAACTTCCTTGGGAAACGAACGATCAAGTTCGCGAGCTGCTTGAGCGGGCCGGCCGGGAGCTGTTGCTCATGCAGGCGTCGGATTGGCCGTTCGTGATTCGGCGAGCGCAGGCGGTGGACTACGGCACGAAGCGCTTCGTCCTGCACGCCGGCCGATTCGAGAACCTCACCGACATCTGCAAGAAGGTCGCGCGCGGCGGCGAACTCGACGAGGTCGAGCGCTTCGAGATTCAAGATGCCGACCTGCACGACAGCGTGTTCCCGAAGATCGACCTGAACTGGTGGGCGAACACGCCGAAGTAGCGGAGACAGGGGCTCGCAGCCCGGTGCGCGCACCTCAGCATCGCACCACGCCGGACCGGAGCGCAGCGCAAGTCCGGATATCCCAATGTTTCCTACGGCGCATTGATCCGGCGATACGCACCCTCCACATTGTGCCGACTCGGGTCGAGGTAGAAGCTGTAGTCCTTCGTCACCACATCACCCATGCGCTCGTGCCGCGCCGAGCCGTCGAGAAACGCCATCTGCCCCCAAGGCTCGTCGTGCCACCAGCCTGCGATGATGTTCATGCCAAGCCGCGTCAGCGGATCGTATCGGCCGGCGTAGTTCGACCCCGTACCGCCGACGAGCACGAATTGCGATGCGCTAATCGCCACATTCGTCGGCCCGAGGTTGAACTGCAAATTCACCGGCGGCCGACCCTGCCCGTAGATCGAACCGATGCGGCAGTACATCCAGTCGTTGGCCTGGTAGCTTGTGCCCATCATTCCGAAAACGGTCATCCCGCCTTCGTCGGATCGGTTGTCTTGGGCCCAGTGGACCCAGTCGACGCGCTCGCCGGTGCGGCTGTAGCGCACGCCGTCGTCCAAGGGGCAACGGAACACTTCCGCCCGGCGCTCCTCTCGCAGGTCCGATCCGATGTACGGGTTGATCGGCCGATCCCCCGCGACAAGGTAGAACGGCTCGATCGCGTCGCCGTTCTCATCCTCGCCGTACCAGTGCACGCCGCCCCATGTGTACAACGGCACGGTTGGGCCGCCATCCTCACCCTTCCCGACGGGGAAGTTGTCGAAGTCGTTCATGTACACGCCCCACGCCACCGAGATCTGGCGCAGGTTCATCAGACACACGGAGTTCCTCGCCGACCGCTTGGCCTTGCTCAGTGCAGGCAGGAGAATACCCACGAGCAGCGCGATGATCGCAATCACCACGAGTAGCTCGATGAGCGTGAACCCCCAGCCCGGCCGAACTCGACGAATCGACCTGCTCATACCACAATCCTACACCGCTCCGCCGGCCATGCCACCAGAAAGGCGAAACCTTCGATCCACGACGATCCTCCCTCATGCACCATTTCCCCTCACCCGCTGACTGGCGCGACCAGATCCTCTACCAGGTCTTCACCGATCGCTTCGAGAACGGCGACCCAAGTCTGGACACCGCACATCCGACCGCCCAGATCGACCGCGTCCACCCCAAAGGGCTGCGGGGCGGCGATTTGTGCGGGATCGAACGCAGGCTCGACTACATCAAGTCACTCGGGGCGACCGCGATCTGGATCTCGCCGGTCTCTCTCAACGATGCCGGCGGCGCGTACCACGGGTATGCGGCGATCGACTTCTCGCAGGTCAGCCCGCACCTAGGCGGCATGCCCGCGCTCCGCTCGCTCATCCGGGCTGCACACGACCGCGGCATCTACATCCTGCTCGACGTCGTCTGCAACCACATGGGCAGGCGAATCACATCCAGCCACGGCGACTACCCACGCTACCGCCCGCCGCCGCACGGCTACCGCATGCGATGGATCAACCCAAAGCGTAAGTACCCGCCGCCCTTTGGCACGCTCAGGTGCTTCCACAACCACGGCCACATCCGCCGATTCGTGGGCGATGAACTCGTCTACGGCGCGGTGCACGGCCTAGACGACCTGCGCACCGAACTGCCTTACGTTCGCGAGCATCTCATCCGCATCCACCGCAAGCTCATCGCCGACACCGACTGCGACGGCTTTCGCATCGACACCGTGCGCCACGTCGAGTTGGACTTCTGGCAGCAGTTCGGCAGCGCGATGCGCGACGAAGCGCGATCGCTTGGCAAGAACCGCTTCCTGTTGATCGGTGAGGTGTGGGATGCCAATGACGCAGCGGTCGCGCGCTATGTCGGGCGCGGTGGTTCACATGGGGGTTTGCGTGGTGGTTCATGTGGGGGGCAGCCGGCGCCGTTTGCCCTCGATTCCGCGACGGACTACCCGCTTCATGCGGCGCTGATGGATGTGTTGCTCCACCGCAAGCCGCCCGTGCTTCTGGCGCAACGGCACGATCGCCTGCGCAACGATCTGTACGACCCGACGGTGAACGATCAGCTTCTCACGTTTCTCGATAACCACGACGTTCCGCGCTTCCTGTGGCGGGGACATCGCGACATGTCGCGCGGTGAACGCCTCAGCTATCTCAGGATCGGCCTGACGTTCCTCTTGACATCGCAGGGCATCCCGTGCATCTACGCGGGTACGGAACAAGGATTCTTCGGCGGCCCGGACCCGGCGAACCGCGAGGAGATGACGGGGCGCTTCAACCCACATCACCGGTTGTATCGCCTCACAGCACGGCTTGCAGCACTGCGCACGCAACACGTGGCGTTGCGCCGCGGCGTGCAGACCTACCTGCAGGCAGCGGCTGACGGGCCCGGCGTCATCGCATTCACCCGCACGTTCCCCGGCGACAGTGTGCTTGTCATCCTCAACACCGCACCCATTCGCCGACCGATGAGGACGATCCGCACGCCCTTTGCGCCTCGCACATTGCTCGTCGATGTGCTGGGAATCGCCCGTCCGACGCGCGTTGACGCCCAGTGTCGGTTGGCCGGCCGAATGATCCCGCCACATGCATGCCGTGTGTATTGCCCGGCCTGATCGACCGCAGCCGGTCCATGAACGGTTCGAGATACGTGCATCAACAGCGATCGGCGGTTTTGCAGCCCCGCGCGGAAACGCGAGGCGCCCAGCCGGACGAGTCAGTGGGGCCGTGCGAATCGCAATTCCCTGCGTGCGCAAACAGCCTTCATCGGATGCCCAGGATAGACTGAGGACACCGCCACGCCTCGCGGTCTGGCCGGTATGACTCCCTGGAAAGGACACATCGCCATGCAGAGACGCCGATTCACGTTGTTGCCGCTGAGACGTGTTGCGACAGTCGTGCTTGTCACGCTTGCTTGTCTCTTCGCCGCACCGGACGCCCGCGCGCAAGGCACGCAGGGCCTCGTCCCCGACCCGATCACCAGCCGAGACCTCCGCGTGTATGCCGATCGGCTCGATCTGGCGAGCGACCAACGTCTCGCGCTGAGTGAGTTGCACCAGCAGTACCTTGAGCGGTTCAGCGAGCTGCGCGAAAGCGAGATTCAGGAACTGCTCGACCGCCTGTCGCAATTCAAGCCGATGCAGTTGCCCGGCGAGAAAGAGGTCAAGACGATGCTCGATCTTCGTCGGCGAGCCATGGCGCTCATCGAGGAGACCGATCGGCGGTTCTTCGAAGACGTCCGAGGCCTGCTCACGCCGACCCAGCAGGAACAACTTCCCAGGGTTGTTCGCGCACGCGCCAAGGAGCGCTACGAGGTCGACTTCGGCCCGGGCGGGTCGATGGATCTTGTCGAACTCATCGAGGGGCTTGAGTTCACGGATCAGGAGACCGACGCGATTGACGATGCGGTCGTTCAGTATGAGATCGCTTCGCTCGCGGCTGTGCGAGAACTGCACGACGTGACGCTGGAGATGTTCCTCAGCATCCTGAAAGAGCTTGAGAAGAGGGGATTCAGCGAGCAGTCGCTCCAAGATCCGACAGCGGCGGCGGGGATGTTCCAAGCCCTCCAGGAAGCGTACCGTGAAGCGAGCAAGGATCAGGTCAAGGCGACGAAGAACCTCGCAAGCCTGACCACGCGAAGTCTGCGCCAGATCGCCGACCTGCTCCCGCCCGAGTCGGCAGACCGGCTCATGGATGCGTACAACCAGAAGGCCTACCCGCAGGTTTATCCCGATCGGGACTCAGCCCAAAGACTGCTGAACGCTGCCCTCGCACTGGATGACATCACTCTCGATGAGCAGTCCGCACTACTGGATCTTGCGCAGCGCCATCGCGAGCAACACGATCGCCTCTGCAAGAAGATGGTCGAAGTGCTGGACGAGCAGAACGCCCGGCCGCTGGACTTCGATCAGCGATCCCGGCGCAAGCACCGGGAGCAACTCCGCGACCTCCGCACCCAGCGTGAGAAGCTCAATCGCACGACCGCCGACTCCGTTGCCGACCTGCTTGACGTCGATCGCTTCGCGCTCGCGCAGCGCGCCGCGAATCGCCTCGCCGGCGACGTGGCTGTTGACGACGAGCAGAGCCCCGCACCCGAAGTCATTCCTGATGAGTTCGAGTCCCTTGAGCAGCCGGCGCGCAGCGTCTACGCCCGACCGATCACGCGACGGGACATGGAGGTGTATGGCCGCGCACTCCGTCTTGACGCCGACCAGCGAGCTGCGCTGCGTTCGATGCACGAGGACTACCTTCATCAGTTCCAAGAGCTCCGCGACGGTCGAATCCAGACACTTGTCGACGAGCCGCGACGCAAGGTCTACAGCGAAGCGGGACGCATCGACCTGGAGGCGGTGGAGGCGGTGCAGCGAGGGCGCGCCGAGGCGCGTGCGCTGATTGAGGAGCTTGACGCGAAGTTCCTCGACGATGTGGCCATGCTCTTGACCGAGGAGCAGCATGCGGCGCTGTCGCAGGTCCGTCTGCGGCGCCGGCGCGCCATGTTCGATCTCGCGTTCGATCAGGCGTACTTCGTTTCACAGGATGATCCATCCAGGATTGATCTGGTCCAAGTCGTCGAGGGACTGTCTCTTGAGGATGCGCAGGCAGAGGTTGCCGATCCGATCTTGACGCAGTATGTCGAGCGCATCGTTCCACTTCTCGACGACTTCTATGAGCTCGTGCTCGAGCAGAACAGCGCCTGGCTGAAGATCTACGCCCGGTACAGCCCCGAGGAGATGGAGGAGACGCAGACGATGATGGAGGCGGGCATGGAGGCGCAGCAGGTGATCCGTGACATCGGGAAGCGCACCGCGCTGCTGCGAGCGGAGGCGGCTGAGATCACGGACGACACGCTCACCCGGCTCGAACAGGCGCTGCCTCCCCAGCAGGCGGATCGTCTCCTGGCTGCGTACTACGAGACGGCATACCCCGATGTGTATCCCGATCACGACGCTTCCGATCCCGTGTTTGACGAGGCGATGGGGCTGCGCGACCTGACCACGCCCCAGTACGAAGAGCTTCAAGCCGCCTTTGATCACTACGCAGCCGAGCATGACAGGTTGTGCAGCGAGATGATCGACATCGTGTCGAAATACAACCGTAGCGGGCAGTCGCCGTATGATCCGGACAGCATGCAGGAGCAGCAGCGATACCGCACGCAGCTTGAGCGATTGGAGTTTGAGCGAAGCGAACTGAACGCCCTTGTCCGCACGCGGATCGGAGCGGTGCTCACACCCGAGCAAGTGAAACGCATGCGCTCGTTGCGACATGACGACGAATGAGTGGTCGGGCGAGGGTCGTCCCCCTGACAGCGGCCGTCCTATGGCCAAGGCGTGGTCCGAGAACCTGCGGATCAGGTGGTGTGGTTCATCTCAGGACGACACTCGCCGATTAACCATTGCTCGCCTGAGTGATTGGCAATACGATCAATCGCAGAGTTCTACGGTATGCGCCCATCTCGCCCGTCCGCCTTGACTCGGAGGAAACCATGTTGCACGCACGCGCCATCGCACGGCCGTTGGTCGTCTCAGCCTTGATGTCGATTAGCACGATCACGCCGGTGAACGGTGCGCCACAGACCGATCCGGTCGTTCGTGACGATGCAGGCCCGCCGATCGTCGCGATCACCGCTGTTGATGACGACCGCATCGAACTGACCGTGCAGCTCGACGGCATCCGCGCGCAACAGGTGGACACGAAAGCCGGTGCGTTCGTCGCGCTGACTTGGCCCGGTGCGGCCCCTTGGGGTGATGTGGGGACGCCTCTCCTGCCCGTGTATCGTCAGCTTTTCACTGCGCCCGTCGGTGCGGATGTCAATCTCAACATCACGTCCGGCCCATCGCACATCATCAGCCTCCCGCCGCTGGGCTATGCCGACCCGATCGTGCCGATGCAGCCGCGCATTGAGATGACACCCTCCGCGATTGAGAACATACCGTTCCGATGGGATCGTGCGTCGTACGCACACGATGCATTCACGCTCGCGCAGCGAGCAGGCATCACGAAGGCGGGCATCGCGCGCGGTCGGCAGCTCTATCTCCTGGAAGTGAGACCCGTCGCCTACAACCCGGCGCGCGGTCAACTCAACGTTTGGCAAGACATCGACATCCGCATCACCATCACGGGCGGCGCCCGTAGCGCAGCCCGCATCGGACCGGCGGCGCCCCTCGATGCGCTGCTACTCAATCCGGAACCACTACTTGGGAGCGGTCGCGGAACAGGTAACTACCTCATCGTCGTCGCGGACGACCTCGCGGATACGATTCTGCCGTTCACCGCTGCGAAGACCGCCCAAGGTTTCGACGTCACGACGCAGGTTGTCGCGTCCGGTTCATCCGCTGCATCCATCAAGGCTGACATCGAAAGCCTATGGGGCACAGCTGACGCTCCGGATTACCTGCTCCTCGTCGGCGACTCGAATACCATTCCATCCTGGGTCGGCGGCGGCGCCCGGCACACGAGTACCGACCTGCCGTACGCCTGCATGGATGGAGGCGACGACTGGTATCCCGATATGGCCTACGCGCGATTCTCCGTGCGAAAGCAGGATCAGTTGCAGGCGATCATCGACAAGACCCTCTTCATGGAGGCCGGCGTCTTCGCGGACCCGACAGCGGTCAAGCGAGTCGTCTTCCTCGCCGGTTGGGATGCCCCCGCCAACGGCGAGCCGACGCACGATTGGGTCATCGATACATACCTTGGCCCGAGGGATTACGACAGCCGGAAGCTCTATACACGCATCTACGCCGCTCGGACGCAGGATGTATATGACGAGTTCAACGCCGGCTGCGTCATCGGCGTCTTCCACGGCCACAGTTGGTGGGATCAGTGGCAGAGCGGGCCGGTGTTCTCTCATATCGACGTGCAGAATCTGAGCAATGAAGGGATGTATCCGTTTGTCCTCAACATGACATGCAGTATCGGGAACTACGCCAACAGCACGTATGAGCCGTGCTTCACCGAGGAGTGGCTCCGCGTGCCGGACAAGGGCGCTGCCGCCGTCGTCGGCGCGACCGCGTATATCTACTACCAGAGCAATCCTGGCTGGCCGGAGACGTGTAATCTTGAGAAGTACGTGTTTGATACGATCTATCTCGACGGCATCTACGAGGTCAGCCCGATATGGCAAGGCGCGCTGGGTCGCCTGCTCACGATGTACGGCCCAGGGGACCCCGTCTGCCGTGACTACTTCGAGATGTTCGCGCTGCTCGGCGACCCGTCGCTTGAGATACCGATGGACCTTTCATCCGGTTTCGCGCTGACCGTGTCGCCCGACTACCGTGATCTCTGCGCGCCCGCTGATGCGACGCACACGCTGGATATCCATGAGATCCTCGGTTACAGCGAAGAGGTCACGCTCAGCGCCGCGGGTGCGCCTGCGGGCACGACGGTTGACTTCAGCATCAATCCCGTTGTGCCGGGCGGATCATCCGTCATGACGATCGGCAACACAGGCGCCGCGGTGCCCGGCGAGTATCTCATCGAAGTCACCGCCGAGTCGATCGACATGAGTCGAACCGTCGTCGTGGATCTCGACATTTCGGCAAGCGCGCCGGATGCGCCGACGCCGACCGGGCCGACCGAGGGCGCGACGGATCAGGATCTCGTCCCGACGCTCGTCTGGGACGCCCCACCGCAGGCAGGCTTGCAGTACGAAGTCGGACTCGGCGTCGAGGGCAGCGGGACCAGCTACTATCACGGTCGAATCCCAGAAGCCAGCCACACGATCTCGTTCCACACGCTCTCGCCGAACACCGAGTACTGGTGGCACGTCAAAGCGTACAACGGATGCGGCTACTCGGGCTGGTCGACGATGGCGCACTTCACCACCGGCGCTCGGCCGACTCGCTTCACCGAGCAGTTCAGCGGCGACTTCGATCTGGACGGCATGACGATCCGCTTCATCCCGGAGGATTCCGTCCACCACTACGAAATGTGCAGCCTCGCCGCCGCTGCGCTGCCGACCGATCCGGCAGGCGGAACGACGCTGACGCTGGATGATGATGACAGCACGCTCGTCACGCCCGGCTCAAGCGTCTCGCTCTATGGCGAGTCCTACGACAGTTTCCACATCAACAGCAACGGCTCGATCACGTTCACCGGCATCGACGCGACGTATCAGGAAAGCGTGCAGGTCCACTTCGTAGCGGCGCGAGTCGCCGGCCTGTTCGACGATCTCGACCCCGCATCGGCGGGCAGCGTGAGCTGGAAGGAGCTCGCCGACCGCGTGGCCGTGACGTGGCAGAATGTGCCGGAGTACGGTCAGGTGAATTCCAACACATTTCAGATCGAACTGTTCTTCGACGGTGAGATCCACATCACATGGTTGGGCATCGCATCCACCGACGGCATCGCAGGGCTGTCGCCCGGCAACGGCCTGCCGGATGGGTATCTCGAAACGAACCTCTCCGCCGCCAGCACGTGCCCTGACGATCCGTGCCCGGGCGATCTGGATGGCGACGGCGATGTCGATCAGGCGGACCTGGGCATTCTGCTCGCTGCGTACGGCCTCAACGGCACCGGTGACTGTGACGGCGACGGCGACACCGACCAGGCGGACCTGGGCATCCTGCTCGCCAACTACGGCACAGTGTGTCCGTGAACCCAATGCGCCGACGCGGACCGCAGCGTCCCCGACGGGGGGGTGCCATCCGCAGGCCAACGGTGCCGTGTGGGCCGATGGGTCGCTGCGCATAGCAACCCGCCACTGTGCCATCGTGATGTTGCTCTCGGGCACATGGGCGCGCCCGTCAAGACGTACTTGTCACATCAGTCCTGATTGGCCGGTGGGGGTTGTGGGGGTTGCTTGGGATCTTGGCCGGATGGGGGAGCAGGTGGGGGTGGAGGCGGTGGTGGAGGTGGAGGTGGGGGGGGCTGTTGGGGGTTGATGACGACCGGCTTTTGCTGCTGGCCCATGCCGGTGATGATCGTCTGCCCGCCGGGTGTGTAGGCGTCGGAACGGGTTGTCGCGACCTGTCCCATCTGCTGGAGCGCCTGGTTCATCACACGTTCGAGCTGCGCCGCATGTTCGCGGTTGCTCAGTCGTTCCTGCTCCATTTGCCTGCGGAGGTTTTCCATGACCTCGTCGTTGAGCTTGCCCTCGGACTTGAACCGCTCCAGCAGCGCCGCAGCGACGGCATCGCTCTTCTCAGCGGCAAGCACGAGAAGCTGCTCGGGCGACATGCCCTTCTGCTTCTCCATGCGTTCCAGTTCGAGCAGCGCATCCTTATCACCCAGACCCAGCGCGATCTTCGTCGCGGTGTCCGCATCGGAGATCGACTTGATCCGCTCGCGCTCCTCCTCGACATCCTGCATCTTCTTCTTGCGCCGGGCTTCGAGCGCGGAGTCGCGTATCTTCTCACCAAGCCTGAAGTCCTTCTCGTCGCCTTCACGCTCGAAGTCGCGGACCGTCGAGTCAGCCTCGGCTGTGCGAATGCGCTGACCCAGGAACGTGTCGATGTCCAGGTCCGACTGCACGCGCCCGTGCTGCCGCCCGGTTGCATCCAGTTCCAGCTCATGTTCGAGCTTGCCCATCTCGCGGGATTGCGTGCGCTCCTGCTCGAAATCGAGCGCATCGTGCGCAAGCTTCGCTTCGAGTCGCTCGAACTCATCAGTGCGCAGCCGATCACGAATGCCAAGCTCGTGTGTGGCCTGGCGTATCGCATCCTGCAAATCCGCCGCGGTGACAACCTTATGCTTCTCCGTGTCGGCGAGGGTCTCGCGCACGGACTTGAGCACTTCAAGCCGGGCCGCTTCGATCGCGGCGTCGCGCCCTTCCAGATGCACTTCCGCCGTCCCCTCACGCTTCGGGTCGAACTGGTCCGACGTGATATGAACGACGTTGAGCGCGACGAGCGTGAACCCAAGTCGCGTCAGGTTCTGGCCGACCCGCTGCTTGAGTTGATCGCCCGTCTGCTGGCGAAGCTGCGCGTTGTGGTACATCTCGTCGATCGGGTGCGTGCTCGACAGCGCGAGGAGCGCATCGTACAGCTCCGGATACAGATGCGATTGCAGGTCAGCCTCGACGTACTTGCTCCGATCCTTCATGACGTTCCGGTAGAACGCCTCGGGACCGGAGAGCTGCATCGTCAGACGAAGCCCTGCGTTGAGCTGGATGTTCTCACGGCTGTACAGCCCGGCGATCAGGATGTCGATCGAGATATCGCCATCCTCGACGATGACGAGGGTCGTCTGCTGATCGCCCGCGAACCACTTGCGGAACGGGCCGTCGATGTCGTGCTTTCCGGGCGGGAGTTGGCCGAGCAGTTCGCCTTTTGCGAAGACGAGCGCCGCGGTGCCGTCCCAGACGGTGAACGGGCGATTGACAAAGCGGCGTTTGACATCGCGCGATTCGATGCGGATGGCGACATCGCCTGCCTTACGTTCCCAACGTTCTGTTTTCTTATCGAACCATCCCATGGCAACCTCCTCGGTCACGACTTACGGATCACGGTGCGCGGCTTGGACCCCTGCGCCATAAGGCGAAGCGCCCAGGGAGCGATGAAGAGTAGTAGCAGTAGGCCGACCACGACGACGCCGACGATCACCCACGCCCACCACTCATGCGCAAGCGCGAGAAAGAACGTCTCCGGATCGATCTGCACGACCGCCTCAGCGCTGCCCGAGCCGACGAGATGACCCGTGGCGACGGCGCCCATGCGCGTCTGGATGCGCGCCTGGCCCTTGATTCTGCTGTCGTCGAGGCCGGCGTATTCCAGAACGCCCCAGACCACAGCACCGGCGGGCAACACGTTCTGGAACTCAGGCAGCAGCTCCTCGGGGATCACGTCGAACATGTCCTCGGTGAACTCCCATTCGCTGGTGAGCCGCATCCAGTCCGGATCGCTTCGCGTCACGACGCGCACGCCGAGTTGGCTCGCCCGCTGAATCAGTTCATGCTCGATGGCTCGGACCGCCGCGCCATCCGCATCACGGGCGAATGGAAGCACGGCGATCGTCTCGATCTCAGGCGGAAGCGACACCACCATCTGCGTGACGGCATCCTCCGCTGCAAGCTGAAGCGCAGCACGAATGGCATCGTCCTCACCGTGCCCATCCTGTCCCCACGCGCTCACGGTCAGGCCGAGCGACGCCGTCGCCGCAGCCGCGATTGCAATCAATGTGTATCTCATCGGTCGCTCCTTTATTCGCCGCTTCTAATCTGCGTGCGATCGATCTGCTGAATCTCAATCTTCATGCCCGGGGCCGTCGCGATGTACGTCCCAAGGTTGTGAATCGCAGCCGGCTGAAGATAGATGACCATGCGTGCCGTGCCGGACCGATCATCCCATGACATCAGGCGAACGTCGTTGATGCCCTGCTGGCCGCGAAGGTGCGCCAGCAGGTGCGTGACCGTCCCGTAGTCATCCATGTCCGTCAGCGTCAGGCGGCGCGTCACCACGTTCTGGCCGACCTTGCGAATGATCTGCTCGATAAGGTAAGGCCCGACCTGGTCGACCGCGGCGATCAGTGCGCTCTTCGCCGCTGCATCCACGCGCGAACTGCGCTTGCCGACGGCGGTGAGTTCTTTGGTCGCGACCAACTGGCCGGCGGCTTCGTAGACGTTGGCGCGGATTGTTGCTTCGTAGCTGAGCATGCGACCGAGCCTGGACCGTTCGCTGACCGTGCCGTACACCGTGGTGACGAGATCCGCATCGGCCCGGGCGGCGAACTCGGCGATTGAGTCCGGGTCCGTCTGATATAAGTCCAGGTGCGAGACGTTCTGCACGCGGAAGCCGATCTCGGTGAAAAGCTCGCGGAGTTCCTGCGCGACCTTGTCACCGAGTTGGTAGCGGTCGATTTCCTCCCCACCGACGATCGCCATCTGCACATCGTCGAGGCTGTAGTAAGCGACGTGGGCTGCCTGCTGGGCGCGTGTGGTCTCGACGGGCTGTTGCTCATCGGGCAGGGCGAGGTTGGTGCGCTCGGACGCACGATTCGTGCGCTGCGGCGCATCGGGTGAGATGTCGCGCGGCGTTCGGTCAATCGTCGTGGTTCCCGGCGGCTCGGGGACCGGCTCGACCGGGGCGTACGGCTTCGGCGTGCATCCGACGGCGCCGACGAGCAGCGTGCCCAGCGCCAGACCGATGGCCAGCCGACGTTTCGCTGTGGGTTTCATATGGCATCCCTTTGCTCTGGTGAGTGTGTGTGGTTTTCCTCGGCACGGCGTGATGATCGCCACCCCTCGTCCCATGCTTGCCGACAGATCGGCTCGCCGGTGTCCGAAGCATACCCGCCGATGTCCAACTCGCTGACAATCCGCTTGCCTGTGATGCAGCAGAGGAGGTTCCGCGCGGGGACGGGTGTCTCGTTGGCCACGGCTGTCTTGCTGGATTCAAAGAAGGCGTCGAGGTCGGAGCGCTTGATGCGATAGACACGTCCGACGCGACCTGCGGGGAGCTTGCCCGACCGGACGAGCCGGTAGACGGTCTTGTACTCGACGCCCAGGATCTCCGCTGCTTCATCAAGACTCAAGAGCTTTTCCATTGCAGGTTCCAGGATACCCCAGAAATCTACTTCCACAACCACCTTTCTTGGATTCTCTTGCCTTTTCTTTTCATCTTCTATCCGCTCATGCCCTCGCCAGCCCCCATTATCCCCCACAATCCCCCAATTGGGTGGATTGGGCGCGGGTGCCACATCACGGCTCCGCCACGACGCGGAACCCGAGGTAGCTCACCACGTACCCTGGCGCGAACCCTGTTCGCTGCGCCGATCGGCAGTGCTCGGGGCTGTCATTCCATGACCCGCCGCGAACGGCTCGCAACTCGCCCGACCACGGCCCGGTCGGATCCTCGTTCGGCAAGAAACGGTACGCATCCTCGGCGTACCAGTCGCTGCACCATTCCGCGACGTTGCCGTGCATGTCGTGCAGCCCCCAATCGTTGGGCTCGAACATCCCGACCGGCGTCGTCTCCGCGCGGTAGTTGCCACCTTTCTCATCGAAGTCGTCCGCGTGGTTTGCCTGTTCCGTCGAAAGGTGGTCGCCGAACGCATACCGCGTCATTGTGCCCGCTCGACAGGCGTACTCCCATTCCGCTTCCGTCGGCAAGCGGTACGTCAGCCCTTCGCGCCGACTCAGCGTCTCGCAGAAGCGCACCGCGTCGTGCCATGTCACGCTATCGACCGGACGATCGCCGCCGTGGAAGGTGCTCGGGTCGGATTTCTCCCCCATCACCTCCCACCACTGCTGCTGCGTGACTTCCGCCACGGCTATGTAGTAGCCCCTTGTCAGCGTCACCTCGCGCCGGCGCTCGTCATCATTGCGATCATCCTCCCCGCGCGGGCTGCCCATCATGAACGAACCAGGCTCGATGTAGACAAGGACCATGCCGATTGAGTTGGAAAAGACCTCGCCGAACGCAGCTCCGGGGTCTTCGGCGAACTCCTCCTCGAACCAGTTGTCTTCGGGCTTGGGATCACCTTTTGTTGGCTCAATGTCGGGCACATCCCGCTCGACCGCGTGGTCGTCGGGCAGCGTTTCCCAGAATGGGTTCGTGATATCGTCAGGCTCGTCGACGGTTTCATCCCAGACCGGCCTGCCGGCACCGGACACGTCGAGTTCATACGGGTCCGACTCGGCAACGTCGATCACGAGGATGTGCGATTGGTCGTCTTCCGCCGGTTCATCCGTGATCGGTTCGCCTTTCACAGGCTCGCTCTTGACCGGGTCGTGGATGGGACTGGGCGTTGGATCGGGTTCGCCTCCACCGCCCCCGCGCAGCGCGCTGATCCACGGAAAAACGCCCGTCTGATCGAGCACGAATGCGGTCGCGGCGAGCCCGATGGTGAGGATGATGAGCACAGTCAGTACAGCACGAAGGCGCAGCCCGGCATGGGCGGGCCGCTTGGCCGCGCGCGGCGTTGGGGGCGTGATCTTGGGCGCTGCCGCACCGACAGGCTCCGCTCCATGCAGCCGCGCAGCCAGCGCGCCGGCGCTTGCGGGACGATCCTGCTTTTCCTTCGCGAGTGCTGACGCCAGCACATCGTTCACATGGGCAGGCTGACCGGGAATCGGTCCCGGCTGCACGTACTTGATCTGTTCCGGCAGGTCGCCGGTCGTGAACGGAGGCTCGCCGCGCAGCGCTTCGTACAGCGTCGCCGCGAACGAGTAGATGTCGTTGCTCTTGTGGTTCTCGCCTCGCAAGTGTTGCGGGCTCATGTAGGGCAGCGTGCCGGATGAATCGCGTCCCGTGACGCGCGTCATCGTGTCCTTCGCTTCACGCGCGATGCCGAAGTCCATCAGGTAGGCATCGTCATCCGCGTCGATCATGATGTTCGACGGCTTCAGATCGCGGTGCAGGACACCCTTGCGGTGCGCGAAATCGAGCGCCTCGGCGATCTGGCCGGCCCATTTCGTCACGCGGTCAAGCGGCAGGCCGTCGATGTGCGAGGCGAGCATGTCGTCAAGCGTGGTGCCCTGGACGTACTGCATGACGAGGTAGGCCGTGTCGCCGCGCGCGGGGTCAACCTCGAAGTTGTAGAGGCGAACGATGTGCGGATGCGTGAGGTCCAGGCACGTCGCAGCTTCCTTCTTGAGTCGCGACACCGCTCGCGGGCTTCGACCCAGCACCGTCGGCAGGAGTTTCAGGGCAACTTGCCTGTCCTCCAGGCGCGTGTCCTCAGCGAGCCAGACGACGCCCATCCCGCCCTGACCGATTTGCCGCAGAAGGTGATACCGGCCGGACAGCACATCGCCTTGTTCAAGCGAAACGAGCGTCCCTTGGAACTCATCCGGTGCAGGTTTCGACATGGCCTGATCCCGCATGGACCGCATCACCGGCCGTGCGCCGCAAATGACAACGCACACAGCCTACCAGACACAGCCGTCACAGCACCAGCGGAATCCGCCACGTACGCGCCCCGCATCAACGGAGCCATACCGACGGGGCGGTTCAGTCGCCACCGGCACCCACACCGGCTGACGGTCGATGCCCGGCGATGATCAGGTCACGGGGGAGTCGTTGATGTCGGTGACATCCGGGTCTGACGGCCTCTCAGTCTCATCCATCGCCGGCACCCAGGTGTCGCCATAAATGTCCTCAATCGTGTACTCCTTCGCTGCATTCATGAACATGTTGCACGGCGCGGAGACATCGTACCCTTGGTGGATGAGCTCGCGCGTCCTGTCTAGCCACCACTTCACGACCTTCGGATCATCCCATTCGCACCCCTTCAGATGTTTCGGTATCTTCGTGACCTGAATGACGATCGGCCCCTGCAGGTCATGCTTCGCAACGTACGGCCCGACCACTGGCTCCTCCGGGGGATCGGGATATGAACCATCGCCCCTGTCAGCCCATTCCGAAAGGACGCAGTACATCCCGAAGTCAGGGTCATCCGCCCAAAACGTCCCGTCTGCCCAGTTTGTTGAGCCCCTCGGATACATGAACCGCACATGCGGTCGTGGCTCGAGCAGCATTTGGCCTCCATAGCCCCGACCGCCCTGCTGTGTGGTTACCCGTCCCTTGAGATCATCCAAGAACTGGCGAGCCTTGGTCGTGTGGTGAGAAAGCTCCGGGATGTGGACTGCGGCCGCATCAACGATGATGGAGCATTGCGCATCGAGGAAATCCTGCACGCTGGCCAATGCTCGCTCCTCCCACCGATCAGCGTACGCCGTGTTGTCCATCCGCACGATCCCCGGGATAGAGCAGTGCAGCGCCCCAAGGTAAATGTGCACGCGTTCCGAGCCGAGTTCACTTGACAGAGTGGCCAGCTTGTCCCGAAGCCAGTCGTAATCGAGGTTTTGGAACTCGCCGTGGTCTCGCTTTCGCTCCTTCGTGTGTTCAACCTGATCCCACTGCATCCAAGGGAGGCCCAACCTGCCTACAGGGGTATCCGGGGTGGACTTGGTCTTGCGCCCAGGTGGGTCGTTCTGGGCCGCGATGTTGCGTCCGTATGTTCGGTTGATGCCCCCTGGGTTATGCAGGTGCAGGGCGGCGTGGTCCCCCATCCAGTCCAACGTAGCCTTGACAACGCCTGCATAAACCCAATCAAACTCATCCGGCTCATCCGGCGTCTTGCCGGAGCGATTGCCCATCCCCGCCTTCTCTGCGGCGCTCTTCGGGGGATCGATGATCCCGTCGAAGAACCATCGAAATCCCCTGTCGAGGATCTTCTTGTTGATCAGCTTCCACTCCAGCGGGTCGTCGAGTTGACCGCTACCTCCGATCTCGAAGTGTGCGAACAGCCGGCCTGGATTAGATCCCGTCGATGCCCGTTTCATTGTCGTCCCTTTCAGAAGAGCGTCTACTGCATCTGGCCAAGTTTGCGTGCCACGGCCGGGCCGCGGTCTTCGGCAGCATTTACAGGTGCTGCCCTAGTACTAGTCTCTTCAGACGCCGCTGCGCAACGCGCTTTTTGGCAACTTTTGCAGTTTTTCTTCGAATGTGGGCGTTCATGAGCACCACAGCGACACGCTGGCGACACCAAGCAACACGAATGGCCCGGTCGCGCTACGGCTCCATCACCACACGGAAGCCGATCGTTGCGAAGCGATGGCGAGGCGTCGCGCCGAATCGGTGTGCTGATCGACAATACTGGGGATAGCTGACCCAGTGTCCGCCTCGCAGGACGCGCAGCCTGCCGTTCGCGGGGCCGGTCGGGTTCCGCTTCGGCGACTGCCCGTAGGACGCATCGCTGTACCAGTCGGCGCACCATTCCCAGACGTTGCCGTGCATGTCATACAAGCCCCATGCGTTGCTACCCAGGCTGCCGACCGGAAGCGTCGCTCGCCGATATACGCCCGCGATGCCCTTTCCGTAGACTTCTCGGCCGTCGTAGTTCACGACTTCCGTCGAGATTGTCTCGCCAAACGAGAACGGCGTCGTCGTGCCGGCGCGACATGCGTATTCCCATTCCGCTTCCGTCGGCAGGCGATATGTCTTGCCTTCACGTTCACTCAGTCGCCGACAGAACTCCGCAGCATCTTCCCATGACACCTTCTCGACTGGCAGATCGCCCTCATCGCGAAACTTGCTCGGGTTGCTCCCCGTGACCTGCTCATACTGATCCTGCGTGACCTCTGTCGCGCCGATGTAGAACATGTGCGTGAGTTCAACCCTGTGCTGAACCTCTCGATCATCCCGGTCTTGTTCATCCTTCGGCGAGCCCATTATGAAACCGCCCGGCTGGATGGAGACGAACGCCATGCCGATCGAGTTGACGACTCTCGCGTTCACATCGTCCGAGACGGCGGCTGGTGGATCGGACGATTCCGCAGCGCTCGGGTCGCGCAGACGAATCAGGCCGCTGTGTTGGATGGACTTCGTCGGCTGCTCGACGGCCGGCACGTGCTGCTCGCGCTCGGCAGGCTGTGCAGGCTGCGTCTTGTCCGCCTCGTCCTCAACGATCGGTGCCTGCGCCTCTTCGACTTGGGCGGTTTCGCGCGTCGCGATGGGTGTGCTCACATCACACCCGTGCCCGCCTGTGAACGCAGCAAGCAGGAGCGCGGCCGTCAGACGTATCGTTGACCAGTCCATGCCTGCATCCTCTTCTGCTCGACCCGCTGCGTGATGCGGAACGGTGTGCAGTGTATCGCAAACGACCCCTCATCCGGTCCGACCCGCGGTCCCGCCCCTGAAGCCTCCACAACACCTCGATCCGGGCGTAACCCCAGCCCAGGGGAGATAAGCGGACGGCTTTGCGGTATCTTGAAACCACCGGCGCCATGCAGCGCCTTGGAGAGCTTCACCCGCGATGAACGACACTGACTCGCCAATCGAGCTTGCGGTGAACACGAATCGGCTCTTCATGGAAGGGCTGCACGCCGTCCTGGACATTCGGTTCTCCAACCGAAGCCCGGATGACCGGTTCAAGATCAGCCTGCACCTTCGCAGCCGATTGCTTCCTGAAGATGCGGAAATGCATGTGACGCTTCATGAAGGTCAGCAGAGACGCAGGTCGCTCGACCTGCACCTGCCCAGGGCGGCGGAGGGCGGCGTGGGGTCCGCGGGCGATGCTCGTTTCGATGTCGAACTGATCGTCGATGCGGGTGAAGAAGGGAAGCACCACTTCGTCGGCGAGTTCATCCTCTGCGTCCTCGCCTACACGGAGAGCAGGCGCGAGATCAACGTCAACATCGGCAAGCTCGTCGAGCAGCACGGCGACAAGGCGGGCATGGGCGCGATCAACGAGTTCGACATGAGCGACTTCATCAAGTTGCCCGAGTCGATGAGCGTCAACGATCTCATCACGCAGCCCCGCGCCCCGCGCTTCACGCCGATCGAACTGGAATACGAAGGCGAACTGACACCGCCCACATCACCCCCACCCCCAGCACCACCCCCATCGCCCGTCGGCGAACGCGATGTGACTGGCTTGACGCGATGCGCGCTCGACGATCAACGCACGGGAGCGCGACTGCTCGTACATGCCGGTGATTCGATCACCCTCGGATGCGGTCGAGCCAAGGCGGACATCGTGACGTGGGTTCTTCCAAGATCCGAGGAAAACGACTGGGCCACACGCCACATCTCGAATGTGCATTGCGAAATGCGTTTCACACGCCGTGGACTGACCGTCACGCTACGCTCCAAGACGAATCCAGCGTGGCTGAATGATGAGAAGCTCATCGCGGAACAAGAGGTCGCACTGCCGATCGACGCTCCGGTTCGGCTGCGCCTCGCGTCGAGCTTTGAGCTTTCGCTGACCGCGCTCTCGACCCCGCCTGTTGCGCAATCAACTTTTGATGCGTGGTTCAAGCATGTAGAGGGCGCGGCGCGCGATCGATGGACATGGTCCGGCCAATCGGGCATCGGCGCCATCCTTATTGAGCGCAACGACCTGCTCGCCGCGCAGGAACGGTATCTCTGGCTGATCTCCGCATGCGCTCTGCCGCAGTTCACCGATTCGACGGAGCCGCTTGAAGAGACCGGCCTGCTCTCGCTGCCGAACGTCGCATTCGCAGCCGTCGCCGGTGGAGCGAACCTCGCCGTGGATGAGCACGGCGTCCCCGAGAGCACAGCCTGGCCGATCGCGGAGAACGACCAGATCATAATCGGCGACTGCGCGCTCACCGTCGGCCCACCCGCCCAGACGCTCGATATCTAGGCCCTTCCTCTGCCCCGCATGCCCCGCCTGTGCTGGATTCCGTGAGTCCGGTGCACGTCTGAACCGCCACACGTGTCCGTGACCGGGGCTTGACGACGGCCTCGGAACGGGTCGGTACGATGCTGCGATGATCGACCTGAAACTGCTTCGTGAAAACCCGGATCGCTATCGCGTCGGTGCTGAGCACAAGGGCATCGCGGTGGACATCGACGTTGTGCTTGAGCTTGATGCGAAGCGGCGGGCGATGCTCAGCGATGAGGAGAAGCTGCGCGCCGAGCAGAAGCGCCTGGGCAAGGAAACCGGCGTCGAGATCGGCCGACTCAACGGGATGCTCAAGAAGGCGAGCGACGCGGACAGGCCCGGCATCGAAGCGCAACTTCGTGAACTGAAGGATCGGCCGGTCCAACTCAAGCAACGCATCGCGAAACTCGACGAGTCGGGTCGAGCGATCGAGGTGGAGTTGCGCAACTTGCTCCTGGAGATCCCGCTTCCGCCCGATGCGGATGTCCCGCTCGGCGCATCGGAAGAGGACAACGTGCAGGTCGGCGACTGGCACCCGGATCGGTTCGACCCGGCCAAGTCGTTTGAGGAAAACCGTGGATTCGAAGCGCGAAGCCACATCGAACTCGGGGCAGCGCTCGGGCTGTTCGAGTTCGAGCGCAGTGTGAAGATCGCAGGCACGCGAAGCTACACACTCACCGGCGACGGCATGCGATTGCACCAGGCGGTGCTGCGTTTCGGTTTCGACTACATGGTGAACGAGATCGGCTTCACAGCGATGAGCGTGCCGGTCATCGTGCGTGAGGCGTGCATGGAGGGCACGGGCTTTTTCCCCGGCGGGCGGGATCAGGCATACCACGTTCCCGAGACGCAGCGAGGCGCGGGGCATGACCTGTTCCTCACCGGGACGGGCGAGGTCGGCTTGATGGCGTATCACCAGGGCGAGATCCTCGATGCGGCGCGGTTGCCGCTTCGCTACACGACGGTGAGCACGTGCTTTCGGCGTGAGGCGGGGGCTGCGGGCAAGGACACCGCCGGGCTGTACCGCATCCATCAGTTCGACAAGGTCGAGCAGGTCGTCATTTGCGAAGCTGACGATCAGGTAAGCCAGCAGTGGCATAAGCAAATGATCGGCTACGTCGAGACGCTGCTGCGCAGGCTGGAGTTGCCGTACCGCATCATGCAGTGCTGCACGGGCGATCTCGGGCCGAAGAATGCGTCGATGATCGACCTGGAGTGTTGGATGCCCTCGCGCGGCGAGACAGGCCCGGACGGGCGACCGGCTGGCGCGTACGGCGAGACGCATTCCGCATCACGCCTGGCTGACTTCCAGTGCAGAAGGCTCGCGTTGCGTTACCGCGTCGAAGGCGGCAAGCCGGTCGTCTGCCACAGCTTGAACAACACCGTCGTCGCCAGCCCGCGAATCCTCATCCCCATCATCGAGATGTATCAGAACGAGGACGGCTCGATCACGATTCCCACCGCGCTTCGCCCATACATGAACGGCGATGAACGCATCGGATGATCGCCGGCGAGGTCCGCTCTACGCCGCTTCGACAACCGTCACACCCCATCAACCGCGACGTTGCGATTGCCCTGTCTGCATCGTTAAACCTCGCCCATGTCGCCGATCGGTCGATGACCAATGGCGTCCGTGTGCGTCGTCTCCACTGCTGATCGCTGGGATCGCTCACCGGCGCCTTCGAGTTCGCGTCGGGCCTGCGCCTCCATGTGCGATGCGCGTGCCGCCACCGAGCGGTCCGCTGCGGATGGATCTTGCGGCGCCAGTGCTGCTGCGCGGATTCGCTGCGCCTTGGCGATCGTCGCGTCCGGGTCACCCGGG
Organism: Phycisphaerales bacterium; assembly: GCA_023135165.1. GTDB lineage: Bacteria > Planctomycetota > Phycisphaerae > Phycisphaerales > JAGLTS01 > JAGLTS01. The sequence goes on from JAGLTS010000028.1 coordinate 36,161, forward strand.
ATGGATGCGGTGTCAATCCTCACTCTGCCGCTCGTCGCATACTGCCTGCCATCCGGTCCGGTGGTGTACGCGTAGTGAGGGCCGGAGGTCAGTCCCGAGCCTGCCGCGACGTGCGCCTGTTCATGCCGACGCACTTGTGCATCGCGAGCCTGGAGCTTCGCCAGTTCCTTGTGCTCCTCGGCATCAAGCTCCTTGCTGCTCAGCGTCACGGTGTCACCATCCGCATTCCGCTGGAAGGCCGACCCGAGATACGGCCGCTCAGTCGGACGGGTCGGGTCGGCTGACGGTGTCGCATCGGGCCGCTCGGCGGCACTTCGCTGGCCAATGCGCACCACCGGCCGAACCGCCTGCGGGCCGAACGCGCGCGCGAGCAGGCTGTTGGATGCCAGACCGAACGAGTTGGCGGAAACACCCTGGATCATGAGGCACCGATAGCGCTAAGTCGCCCGTTACATCGACCAAGGGCGGGGAGTTCTTGACCACAGGCCCTACGCGCCGGTTTTGCTGGGTTTATCGGACGAAACCGCCGCCAGTCACCTCATGGCTGAACGGATACGCTCCAGCGTCGCATCCTCAAACAGAGTGTTCTTGCCGAAGCCCGGTTGAGCGCCCGCCTCCTCCGCCTCCACCTGGGCATCCACGAAGTTACTCACGAGGATCGCACCCGGGCCGTCCTGCCTGCCCGTCACCGTGCGAATCAGATCGATGCCGAGCGTGATCGGGAACGAGCCGTCGAGCTCCCGGTTCACGAGCAGCAGCGACAGCTCAGCGAGCTGCGCATCGAGCACCGCCTGATCGTTGATGAGCACGACCTCCGCATCGGGGACTGCCCGGTGCGCCGTCGTCTTCAGCATGAACACATCAGGCCCGCAGTGCCCGACCAACGCGATCGTTTTCGCCATCAGCGTTCTCCATCCGAGTCGGGTACATCCGCATCCGTTCGCAACGTGACGAGATGGGCTGTCACCTGAACCCAGAGCCTGCCCGCCAGGTGCAACCGCCTCGGCTCGGTCGAGCCATCCCGGATCGCATCCGCACATTGCGTGAGCTTCCGGCCTGTGAGTTGATCCTCGCCGTCGCCGCCGAGCAGGGCTGTAGCGCGTCGGCGAAGCCCCTCAGCGAGCACCGCCGGGTCGAGCAAGCGGAGATCATCGCGCCGCCAGGCATCCGCCTCGCCCATGGCGTCGTCCGCAGCCTCGGTCACAAGCTCAGCCGCTGCTCGCCACAAGGGGGCCGCATCGACAAGACGGCGGGCGGTACCGGGGCGCATCCGTTCGATGATGGGCACGAGATCCGCGCGAACCGCTGCCCGTGTGCGTGACAGATCCCGGTTCGTCCGATCCTCACGCCAGGCAAGCCCCGCGGTCCGGCAGCAGCCGACAGCCCAGCGGTGATCGACTGCCAGCATGGGACGAACCAGCGGTACGCCTGGTGAAAGCGGTCGCCGCCACGCCATGCCCGCCATGCCGCGCGGACCGGCCCCGCGCAGCAGCGCCATCAGCACGGTTTCGAGTTGGTCCTGCTCGTGATGCCCGACCACCACAGCCGTCGCTCCGTCGCGGCGCGCCAACTCGCCGAGTGCCGCGTACCGGGCGGATCGGGCGGCAGCCTCGGTGTTCGCGGGCACCTCGGCCAGAACATCGACGTCGATGACCTCGCAGGGGATTCCCAGCTCCTCACACCATTCCGTGACCGCCTCGGCGTCGGCGCTGCTCTCAGCCCCACGCAGGCCGTGCTCGACGTGGCCGACGGTCAACGTGTAGGCGTGCTCTCGCCGCTGCGCCAGCGCAGCGACGGCGAGCAGCAGCGCTGCCGAGTCGGCCCCACCGCTCACCGCGAGGATGAGCCGAGACCCAGCCCGCACGCCGCATCGCTCGCGCAGCGCCCGCCCGATCGCAGCGACACCCCGCTCACGATGGGATGGAAGCACGAGCTTGCGGGCATTTGTCACGGACATCGGAACATGGTACCGATACACCTGACAAGGCGTTCGGCGGAGACCGAACGCGCGATTCCGCCGACAGGAGGTCGTTACGCGGTGCCGCCAACCGTTCGGGCTATTCTGCAACTCTCGCAACTTGAAGGGAATCGCGGCCTCGCCGCCTTGCTCTTTGCAGGCGGGGCGCTGCTTCTGATCGCCCTGCTCATCATCCGGATGCGGCGTCAACAGGCACAGCGAAGACACGCCTATCGCCCGCCGCGCGAGCGCCTCGCGACCATCCGAAAAGACGCTGCGCAACGTGATGATCTCCACACGACAATGGCGGATGTCGAGGAACTGACGCGGCGCTGCGCTGCGCACCTGGACAACAAGGCAGCCCGGCTCGAGTACCTCATCACCCTCGCTGACGATCGTCTGGCGAGGCTCGAAGCGTCCGCCAGTGGTGAACCGGTCCCAACAAGCCCCGCAGCGTACGGCGAGGATCCCACGGCTCCGCTTGCCGACCTCCGACCCGACCAGGAAGGCCCGCCGCCGCCGACGCGGAGACAGATGGAGCAGCGAGCGACCCGCACTGCCCGGGCCGACGCCGCTCCGAACGTCTTTGATGCCGCTCCGATCAAGGCTGGGGACGGCCTGCCATCACCGGTCATCACCGAACCGCCCGATGATCCGCTGACGCGACGCGTCTACCAGATGGCTGACCGCGGCGCGGAACCCGTCGAGATCGCGCAGACGCTCGACGAGCAGGTCGGCAAGGTCGAGCTGATCCTGGCGCTGCGCAGCGCGTGAACGATGCGGTCATCGCTGACTTCGCACGGGTGTGCGACGGCCGGTCACTCCACGACATCGAGCCGAAGCGAAGCGTTGCTCGTCGTCATCGACGAGGTCTGTCCGCCTTCGCCGAGCTTGACGGTGAAGCCATTGCGGGACTTGGAATGGATTTCACCCGGGCCGGTGATCGTGACTCGACCGTTGCTTGTTGACCCGGTGATCAGGCCGGGGAACTCGGCGGGCGCTGTGGCGGTGATGAACCCGTTCGATGTCTTCAGGCGGAACGAGTCGGCGGCGGAGTCGGGCAGACGCAGCGTGATCGAGGCGTTGTTCGTTCGGCCGACGACCGGACCTGTGATGTCCGTCAGCGTCAGTGCCCCGTTGGATGAGCGAACATCGCACGAACCTGTGACGGTTGAGCACCCAACGCTCCCGTTCGCTGTGACGATGATGACATCCCCATCGTGCTGATCGACGGAGACGAAGCCGTTGGATGTGGTGAGGTCGGCCGTACCCGCTAGGCCTGCAATCGTGATCGATCCGTTGCTCGATGTGATGGTGACGCCGACAGCATCAGGAAGGCGGATGCGAAGGTTGCAGCCATCGTTGGATTGAGCGCCGCCGGGCCACTCGGGGTGGATGACGAGCCGGCCGTCCTCACGGTCGATGTGGAGCACCGTGCCGTCGAGTCGCGTCTGGGCCTCCGCCAAGGTTGAGCCGGACGCCTTGATCGTCGCGTCGATGACGACCTGATCGCCGAGCGTGGGGTCGGCGACCACGGAGACGGAGCCGTTGCGGGTCCTGATGTCGATCGGCGAGCCTGTCTGGTGGTCGAGCGTCTGGTGCAGATCCGCCTTGGCGGTGACACGGTTCCCGGTACAGCAGGTGCAGCCGGCGATGAAAATAAGGAGAAGAAGCGCAACCGTGCGTGTGACGCGGTTCATGGTGTCGATCCTTTCGGGTTGGTGCGACGTTCGCTGTGTTGATCTTGGGATTTCAGCCCGGCGCGCTTCAGTCGTCGATGGGCCAATCGCCGGTGAAGACCTCGACCGCCGGGCCGGTCATCGTGATGGGGCCTTTCGGGCTGGCCCAGACGATGTGCAGATCACCACCGGGCAGATGCACAACGGCCTCAGGGTCCAACCTGCCCCCCAGCACGCCCGCGACAACGACCGCACACGCCCCGGTGCCGCAGGCGAGCGTCAGCCCGGCCCCTCGCTCCCAGCTTCGCATCGACACCTCGCTGCGCGACGCCGCCGATGCGAAATGCACGTTCATCCGGTTGGGAAACGCGCGGTGGTGTTCCAGACGCGGACCGATCGTCTGGAGTCCCAGCCATGTCAACTCCGTCGGCGTGTCGAGAAAGACAACCATGTGCGGGTTGCCCATCGAGACGAAACGGGCGATCCACGCATTGCCGCCGTCGGTGACGACATACTCCCCCGGATGATCAGTAGGTCGCAGTTTCGCCCGATCAACGGGGATCCGATCCGGGTCAAGGATCGGCTCACCCATGTCAACCGTCGCCTGCGCGACCATGTGGTGTGCATCGAGCATGCATCGAATCGCGAGGATGCCCCGCCTCGTCTCGACGCGCAGCGGGTTGGCGGTGCGCAAGCCGTGGTCGAGCACGTACTTGGCGACGCATCGCACGCCGTTGCCGCACATCTCCGCCTCCGAGCCATCGCTGTTCAGCATCCACATGCGGACATCAGCCCGATGTGAATCGGTCGGCGGACAGATGACGATCAGGCCGTCGCCGCCGACGCCCGCTCGCCGATCGCAGAGAGCAGTCGCGAGCCGAGGCAGGTCAGCGCCCAGGACATCAGCCTGCTCGAAGGCGTCAATGCAGACGAAGTCGTTGCCCAAGCCATGCATCTTGGTGAAGCGCATGATGCGCATCGTATCGCCTGCCCGGCGATGCGCATCGCTTGACAACACCTCAGGAACACTGATGTTCAGCGCGTCCAGCCGCCGTAGGCTCTTGTGACGTTCCGTTGCGCGCCAACGCGGAGCCAATCCAGAGAGCGACCATGCACGTTCGTCTCAGGCCCGGCCCTTCTGGGGGGAGCCGGGTGGTCTGGAGGGCTGGCGGCGAAGCCCCCCAGTCTCGCGCCACGGTTCCCCGCAACCCACACGAAATCCCGAAGCCCCTCAATTGAAGTCGATCGATCCCAGCGTGATTCGCTCGCCCGTCGCGAGCGCTGCGTTGCAGATTTGGTCGCCATAACGGACCTTGCATGGCCGACCGAGCTTGGAGCGGATCGTCGCGGAGACCAGCGATCCATCGCTCCACTTGAGGTCGACTTCGAACCCGCCGCGCGCACAGAGGCCCGTCACGTGTCCGTCGGGCCACGCCTTGGGCAGCGCCGGCAGCAAGTGCAGTTCACCGGCGTGACTCTGAAGGAGCATTTCGGCGATCCCCGCGCATCCGCCGAAGTTGCCGTCGATCTGGAACGGCGGGTGATTGTCGAAGAGATTCGGGTGCGTGGACTTGGCCAGCAGGAGGCGCAGGTGCTCGTGGGCGAACTCGCCGTCGCGGAGACGCGCGCCGAAGTTGATGAGCCAGGCCCGTGACCAACCGGTATGCCCGCCGCCGTGTGCGAGACGGGCGTCAAGAACCTCGCGCGCCGCGGCGGCCAGCTCGGGCGCGCCGTCCGGCGTGATCCGATTCCCCGGATGCAGCGCGTAGAGGTGCGACATGTGACGGTGGCCCGGCTCGGCCTCTTTGTACTCGCGAGCCCACTCCATGAGACGGCCGTCGCCGCCGATGCGCATCGGCGCGAGGCGCGCCAGCGCATCGCGCACACGCGCGACAAACGCGTTCTCGACGCCGAGCCGCTCCGCCGCCCCGAGCGTATTCGTGAACGTCTCGGCGATGATCTGCTGGTCCATGGTCGGACCCATGGAGAGGCTGAGACGTTCGCCGTCGAAGAGATACGTATTCTCCGGCGACGTGGTCGGTCCGGAGATCAGCAGGCCGGTCGCCGGATCCTCTGCGAGCCAATCGAGGAAGAACTCGCTCGTCTCGACCAGGAACGGGTAGGCGCGCTCGCGCAGGAACGACACGTCGCCGGTGAAGCGGTAGTGCTCCATCATGTGCGCTGACAGCCACCCCGCGCCCATCGGCCACATGCCCCAGAGGGTGCGGCCCTGCACGGCGGACCACATCCACGCATCGCTGACGTGTCCGAACGCCAGGCCATCGCAGCCGAAACGACGAGCCAGCTCGCGTCCGTCGGTCGCCATGCCCTCCATCAGATCGAACAGCGGCAGGTGACATTCCGAGAGGTTCGTCACCTCCGCCGGCCAGTAGTTCATCTGGATGTTGATGTTGAGGTGATAGTCAGCGTTCCATGGCGCGGCGATGTGTTCGTTCCAGATGCCCTGGAGATTCGCGGGCATCGTGCCGGGACGGGAAGAGCACAGGAGCAGGTACCGACCGTACTGGAAGTACAGCATTTCGAGGTGCGTGTCGGTCGCACCGGCGACGACACGGCGCAATCGCGCGTCGGTCGGCGATCCCGGCGCCGGGTTGGGACCGAGGTCGAGCTGAACGCGCCGAAACAACCGGCGATGCTCGGCGAGGTGATCGGCCTTCAGGCGTCTGTATGGTGCCTCGCCGGCGCGCTTCAGAACGGCGCTGCAGGCCGCGAGCAGATCGCGCCGCTTCGGGTGACGCGGGTCGTCGAAGTTGTAGTCCGTCGCCGTGGCCAGCAGGAGGAGCACGGAATCGGCGCTGCGAATGCGGAGGCCGTCATTCTCCGCGACGAGTTCGCCGCCGGTGACGAACGCATCGACCACCGCGAGATACTGCACGCCCGGATGCGCGCCGTCCTGGGTCGCCCGCCCCCGCATGATCAGACGGTTCTCGCCGGCGGCGGTCGTTGCGTAGTCGGCGGGACGATCAAGGGCGAGATCCAGCGAGACCTTGCCCGGGCGACTCGCGCTGACGCATACAACGAGCACGTCGTGGACCGGACTGGCGAAGACCTCCCGGGTGAACGTCACGCCGTCGATGACATACCTGGTCGTCGCGATCGCCGCGTCAAGATCCAGCTCGCGCCGATAGCCGTCGGGCGCGCTGTCGGCGAGGAGTCGAACGCTTCGAGCCATGTGACCGGGGCCGCCGACGTTTCGGGCGGCGACGGCCAGCACGTTGCGCCCGGGCCGCAGCGCTTCCCGCACGTCGAAGCGGTGCGGCTTGTTCCAGACGCTCGTGGCGCCGATGGGGACGCCGTTGAGATGGATTGCGGAGGCGTCGTCGATCGGACTGAGTTCGAGGATCGCCAGACGGCCGTCAATCTGCTCTTCGGTGAGTTCGAACGTTGCGCGGAACAGGACGGTGGAGTGCTCGGGAATCGCGCGATCGGCGTCGGCGGCGATGGGCGGCCAGTCGGCGTCGTCGAACGTCGGCGCTAAGAGCGACGAATCGACGTCGGCTCCGCGGGAAACAGGGCCGCGCCGCCACGCGGCAATCTCCACGGGCTCAGGTACAGTTCGGCCTTCGTGGATCATGTGCAGATGCAGGTCGCCGAGCGTTTGATGGCTGCGCGGCGAGATGCGCGGCGCCATGATGCGCTGCTGCACGAGCGATTCGCCCTCCGCGGGCCTGCCGTCAAAGAACAAGCGGCGCGCCTCGGCGAGGTCGGCGGCCATGTCCTCGGGGTTTTCCTGGACGGGCGGACCGGCCCAGATCGACTCCTCGTTGAGCTGGATGCGCTCGTGATCGACGCCGCCAAAAACCATGGCGCCGAGGCGGCCGTTGCCCACGGGCAGCGCTTCGGTCCACGCCTGCGCCGGCTGGGCATACCACAAGACCAGGTCGTTGACATCATCTGTCTCGGCGCGCGCGGGATGCAGCGAGCAGGCGGCGACGAGCAGCGACAGGAGAAGCGTCGAAGTGTGCATGGCATGCCAATCGATCGAGAGATAAGTCGGGATTCAGGAGATTGTTATATCGAGGCGATGATCGGCCTCAAGGACGATCTCCTCAGCGAACGTCAGCGTGAGACGGCGATCCTCCGGCGTGAAATCGGACTCCGTCATCGCGCCTGCGGCGCCGACGATAACGCTGGCCGGCTGCATCGTCTTGGGGACCTCCAGCCGACATTTCCCATATGACCTTCACCCGGCTCCACCGCCGGGCCTTTCGAGTACCAGTGTACCGCCACATAAGATCCATCTGGGAAATCCGAGTTCACATGATGCGCATCGACCTCGCCTATCCGCGAGCCGGGTTCGTATGACAACCAAGTGATGAGAGGGTGGCGCACCGCTCGTCAAGGGGAGGCCACGCCCGCGCTGAGTTGTTCGAGTATCCACCGCTGGCGATCACTGACCCCCGTGTCACCGCTCGCGTTCCGATGGTCCCGGGGTTCATCGGGGATGGCCTCGCCGTTTGGGTCGGCGTCGTGGTCGCTCGATGACCCCATGCGCCCGCGCCGGAGATCGCCTGCCCACCTAACGTCAGAGTCGCGGGGTGCCTGCAAGCCGTCGCCTCCCAAGACTTGTTATCTCTCTTTATTCGATCAAGGTGGAATCCTTCACAATCGTGCTCTCCGCGACAAATCGAAGAAGTGGAACCTCCTTTGAAAGTGAGTGGTCATCGACGAATGGCGTATACTTTGCCTTATCTCCGTCTTTGCTGTGAACGAGAGCGTTTCGCGTCTGGTAAATGCGTTTCGCTAGCTTCCTCATTATATCGCTGGAATCTGCAGATCGCAGGTCAACTTTGCTCCCTCCAGAAAACGGAACTTCGTTATCGCGGTAGTAGTCAATCGTGGCCGCATCGTAGGTGTCTAGGTCATTCATTAGGCCGTTCAGATCGACATATCTTGTGAGGGTTAGGCGTAGTGCGTCCTCCTCAGAGAATGCAATCGTATCATTCCGTATCTTCATGGATTTACGGATTGCGGAAATCAGCCCCTTAATGTCGCGCTTCCGTCGATAAGAGAAAGCGGGCTGGGTGAGCCGATCCTGGATTGAGGATATCAGATCATCGTCGAATACAGCCCCATAGAAATGCTCCAAGACATGGTAGTGCGACAGATATTCAACGACCGGGTTGTCCGTAGAGACTGCAAGCAAATAGTGATGGGTCAAATCTTCGTTGTAGATCCTTCTCGGGGGATCAATGTCAGTGGGGCGACTCCTTCCCATGCGATCAATGCGCCCCGGCCGCGAGAGCACGCCCAACGCTCTCTGAGGCACCCAGGCGGTGTCAGTATTGAAGGCCATCTGAAACAGGAACGCATTGGCGTAACGGGACATCTTCGCCAGCGGTGTGTTTGTGTCGCAACTGACCGTCACCGTGTATATGCGAAGAAACCCGATGCGCAGTAAGCTGAATACGTCAAGGTCATCTTCAAGGTCAGCAATCTTACGCTTGAGTATGTGCGATGGATAAGCGCGTAGAAAGAACCGGAAATCAGTATGTTGGGAGATTTGATCAAGGAAGAAAAGAATGTAGGAGTCTGAGGCAGATGATATGCGGTAGGAGATTGCGTTATCGTCATCGCGGGCGTCGAGTGTCGCTTTGGAGAATATGCGGAATAGAGTGCGACTTTCTTCCTGAACTAGTATTTCGAGACTAGCTTCGTCGTATAGCCAAAGCGACTCGCTAACGGTCTTCCGATTGAGTTCGCTGAGCAGCTCTGTGAGAGCCGTCTTCGGAAGGTCTACATTGAGGTTGTTGTGGCGCTCTCCAAGGGAGAACGAGTAGTGGTCGTCCATCTCTTCGACCTCGCTCTGCAAGGCCTGAGACACTAATTCTACTGCGCGTGATTCGTCCATTGGCGGCTACTTTGCGAGACAATGGTTGACTGAACAGAACCTCGTTGAGGCTGGGTCGTGTGCCATGCTCTGCGGGACTCCACAGAGCAGGGACATCGCGATGCTCAATCGAGAAAGCGAACACCGTGCCGGCGAGTCCGGCGGGCCGAGGACCGCCCCCAGCTTGCCGCGATGGTCGTTCGCAGCGGGCCGCACGTCAAGCTCCGCTCATGAACAGATCGACGAGAATCAGGGCGACCAGCACGAGGACGCCGACGCCGGCGATGATCTTGAAGATGAGGATCTGCCGGTCGATTCGCAGCTTGTCGCAGCGCAGGCCGACGATCGACCGCAGGTATCGCTGCCGCCATCGGATCGAGCCGTGACGCCAACTGCGTCGATCCGGCGGGATGTGATTGAGCGTCGCGACAAGCCCCAGCGCACCGGCCATGGTTGCGACGGCTTCGCCCGTCACGACGGCTGGCTCGTCACCCGCAGCACCCTCCGGCGATTGACTGAGGTGCTGCACCGCGAACGTATCCGCCTGACGTTCAAAACGCCGGCTCACATAACCGAACGCCAACAACCCGACGATAAACGCCGCAGCCGTCACGCCGACCTCGCGCACCGGCTCGGTCATCAGATCGGTCAGTTCGCTGGGGACGAACCACCAGTGCGCCATCCACCACATGACAGCCGAGACATACTCGAAGATGACCGACGCTCCCGCTACACAGATCATCAGAAGCGCCATGAGCGTGGGAAGATGCCGGCGCTTGATGTGGCCGATCTCGTGCGCCATGACTGCTTCGACATGCACATCGCTCATCGCTTCGATGAGGCCGTCGGTGAGCAGAACGTAGCGCAAACGCCCGATCATGCCCATGACGGCGCCGTTGATCATGCCGCCGTGCGTGCGCCAGATCAGCAGTTGCCGAACGCGCGCGCGGTGTCGCCCGCACAGCCCGACGAGCCGATCCCGCAACTCGCCCGGCGGGAGGGGCACTGTGTCCCATGCGTACCTGATGATGACCGGTGAAACGACAAAGATCGCTACGATGCCTGCGAGTTGAAGCACGGGCGACAACCAGCCGGCCATGCGCGCATCGAGAAGAAAGGGGAGTGTCTCGACCCAGATCATGATGAGTGAAAGTGGAATGAGCGTCAGCAGCAGTTGATGTCGAATCTGGAGGCCGACGTACTCGCGGCGCGTCGGGATGGGTTGGACCGGTCGGGCCTGATCCAGAAAGCGGATGAGCATCACTTCACGGATGCGCCGCTCAATGGGGTAGTACATCCACCAGAGCAGGATCAGCGCGAGGATGGCGGGCAGCGTGGCGAGAGCCTCGTCGACAAAGACCAGATCGCCGACGGTGTTCCGCACGACGGTGAGCCAGTTCCAGAGCAGGATGTTGTGACAGTGCGCGCCGATGATCAGAAGCGGCGTCAACGCCATCACACGGTCGGCGGTCACGACGGCTGACGCTCGACCGGTGCGCGTGAGGCGTCGCCCCGCCAGATGGATGCGCACCGCCGCGATGAGCGTGATCCCACCGATGAGCGACATGGAATACACCGCATCTCGCCAACCTGCGTCGGCGGCGCCATGCTCCACGCCGATCACACGGTCGTGAAGGAAGATCACCGCGATCAACGCAATCATCAAAGGCTGCATCACGACCTGGCCTGGGTCCTTTCTACGCGGGCGCTCGGCCGGCGTCGGCGGTGCGTGTCACGGTGCGACGAATCGGCTGTCACCGCTCGATGACGCCCATGTCCACGATACACACCCGACCGTCGCTGAGCCGGGCATAGTAGTCCGCGTTGAGCCTCCCCCGCCCGACCGATGTGAAGACGAGGCACGCCGCCCCGCTCCTTGCTGCGTACCGCAGATCGCCCGGGCCGGGGCCTGCCGCGGCGCGGTTGTCGCGACGTTGTGCGTGGAAGTGGTACTGCGCCAGGGCGGTGTATCCGCGCTCGATCATGTCCGTGGAGACTTGGTACGACACATCGCTACGGGCACGTCCGGGTTGCGGCGGGAAGGCGACGGCCTGGAACGAACCGGCTCCCGTCATGGTGTGGTGATCGAGCAGTCCGCCGTGCTCGCTGGTTTCATCAAGACGATCCGCCTCCGCTTGTGCCAGAAGCGATCGGACCACTACGGGGTCGTGCAGGGCTGTCTGCAGGACCCGCAGCATCACAAGCTCACCCCAAGGCAGCGTGTCCAACCCATGTGCGGCATCAATGGTGAGGACGCCGGCCGATTCGACATGCGAGGCGGACACGTGATGCTCCGCTCGCGCCAGATCCCGGCGCACCGCGGCGAGCAGATCGCTTCGCGCGCCCGGGTCGCAGCCTATCTCGATCGCCCGCAGATGGCGCAGCGCAAGCCCTTCTTGCTGCTGCTTGTCGAGCGTGCTGACCAGATTCGCCCACCGTCGCCACATCTCGCCGTGGTCTCGCAGCAGCGAGGCGACCCAGATGATCTCATCTCGCGTGGCGGGCAGGATGCCAAGCTCGGTCGCCGCCCGGTGAAGAGCGCCGAGCATGCCGTCATCGGGGCTGGCATGCAATAGCCACCGCTTTGCCTCGTCTCGCCCCGCGAGCCGGACCAGCAGAACCCACGCATCCACGCGAACCGGGGCAGGCTCGCCGGCCTCACCCAGGATGTCGATCAGCGCCTCGCGCAGCGATGCGCCGGGTGACAACGCCACCAGCGCCTGCCGGGCAGCGGACGAACCGTCGGCCGGCTCGGCACTGGCGATTCGTCGCACGATCGGCCCGCGCATCGCCATCCAGCCCCGCGCAGCCGCGACGGCGCACAACTCGTCAGCCCACGCACACGCCGGGAGCGTAACCACGATCGCCGCTGCCAACGCCTCGGCTGCCCGCTCATCCTCCGCGATGAGTTCAAAGAGCGCCAACCGATGGTCCGCAAGGTGGAAGGCGGGGTCCGCCACAGCGGCTCGCAGCGCCTCGGTCCGCTCTGGGGATGGCCTGCCATCGACCACGCGCTGAAGCGCCGCGCGTCGGAGATGCCCCGGCCTTTCACCATCCAGCACGATCGCCGCCGGGTCGGCGTGCCGCCCCGTCCCGCACGCGCTGCTGAGCAGGGGCATCAGCACGCTGACGGTGAGGAGCAAGACCCGGGTGCGATGGTCGAACCGATTCCGCATCACGCGAGTGTAGGCGCTCGGCTGGCTGACGTTGGCTGGAGCGGCTGGGGCGCGTATGATGACGCACACAGAATGTAAGGATGCGTGCATGTCTCACGATACAACTCAGCCTCAGCACAAGAGCGAACTGTACCGACAGGTCGAAGAAGTGATTGACCTGATTCGGTCGACCATCCAGGCGGATGGCGGCGACTTGGAACTCGTGGCGGTCCATGACGACGGCCTGGTCCAGGTTCGATTCCACGGAGCCTGCGTCGGCTGCCCATCATGCGGGATGACGCTGCACATGGGCATCGAGCGAATCCTCAAGGAGCGCGTGCCGGGCGTCGCCAGCGTTGAGGCAGTGAACTAAAAACCAAACACATATCTAACAAAGTATCCTCCGTTTTTTGTTTCCTGTTGGGGCAGGTCCGTGGTAGGGTGCATGCTTAGGATGTGGGTGAGGGCTGTCCGTGTGGACAGGAGGTCCCAATGCTGGTCATCACAAGACGTGAAGGCGAGGAAGTTGTGATCGGCGATCCGCAGTCCCCGATCGGGATCGTGCGAATCGCTGGGATCAAGGGTGATCGTGTGCGAATCGCGTTTGACTTCCCACGGGAGATCGACGTGCACAGGCGTGAGGTGGCCAACCAGATCATCGCTGAGCTTGAAATCCCCGCTGTCGTCGCCAAGATCTCGCCGAAGCCCGCATCCGGCCAGGTCTGAGCGCCATCCCCTGCTCAGGTAGCTCACTCGACCCCACATCCACCGCCCCCGCATATCCCCCGAGGACGACATGAGCCGAATCCTCAAGCTTGAGAAGCTCCTTGAGCTTGACCCTGACGATCCGTTCTGTCTCTACAGCCTCGGGCAGGAGTACGCCACGGTCGGCGACCACGCCCGCGCGATCGAGTACTACGACCGCACCATCACAGCCGACCCGCGGTACAGCTACGCCTACTACCACAAGGCGAAGCTGCTTGTGAAGATAGGCGACCTTGACCAGGCACGCGCGACCTACGACAAGGGGCTGGAGGCGGCGACCGCGACCGGCGACGAGAAAGCCCTGGCGGAACTGCGCCAGGCGAGGGATGATCTCCCCTGACCAGCGCGGACCGCCACGCCTCCCAAACGCCCCACACCAGCACATCCGTGACCTACGACAAAGCCCGCAAGACCGCGATGACCATGCTCAACCGCCGTGCATTGTCCCGCGCGATGTTTGTCGAACGGCTTGAGCGGCGAGGGGCCGACGCTGACGACGTCCAAGCGATCGCTGATGAGTTCCAGCGGATCGGCCTGCTTGACGATCATGCCTACGCGCACGCCTTGATCCGAACCGCGACGCTTCGCGCCCCGGCAGGCCCCGATCATTTGCGCCGGCTCATGCGCCGCGACAAGGTCGATCCGGATGTCGCCGAGGCGGTCATCGCCGAGGTGCTCGCTGAGCGCGATGTGCAGGATGACGCCACCACGTACGCTGCGAAGCGCATGACCACGATGCGCACACTCGATCCGCCGGTCGCTCGACGCAGGCTTCTTGGCCAACTGCTGCGGCGAGGCTTCGACGACGAGACGAGCAGACGGGCGATTGACGCGGTTCTGCCTCCGGAAGATTGGTAGAATCGTCGCACGTGCATCGGGGCGCTCGGAGATGACACAAGAGCGCCGTCCGTGCCGAGGAGGCCTCCGCCATGCGACGAAAGATCCTCACGCTGCTTCCCTGGGTCGTGCTTGTGATGTGGCTCGGTCAGATGTGGGGCTGCGCACCGACCAACGAGGTCGCTGTGGATGCCGTCCGTCTGCCGGATGTCGTCACTGAAAACGCAGCCGTTCCGCTCGCCGGCGTCGATCGTTCACATTGGCCGATACACACCGTCCGCGTGCTGTTTGACGGGACCGAGCACCGGCCGACGTACGCAACGACCGTCGATCTCGCATCCGACACGGCGCGCAACCGCGGCGAGTATCCCACCGCCGAAAGCGCGCTGGGACTGAGCGGGCGCGGCGAGTTCGGCCTGCGTCTCGCTGAGATTCCCATTGCCGCGGGAACGGTTGCCTTCGATCTGGTCATCGTGCCCGTGCGCTGCGTTCTCTCTCCGCCCTGGACCATCCAGCGAAGCCCGCAGCGAGCCTACGAGCGCGTTGTTGCACCAGCTCCCACGTCTCCCCTCGACGCTGAGTAACACGCCATGGCTTCACTCCCTCGCATCGGCTGGATCGGCATCGGTGTCATGGGCCGGTCGATGGTTGATCGTCTCATCAGCGCCGGCTACGAGCTGCGTATCACCACGCGAACGCGCGACAAGGCGGCATCGCTGCTGCGCCGCGGCGCTGTCTGGGCTGACCGTCCCGCCGATCTCGCCGCTACGTGCGATGTCGTCATCTCGATGGTCGGCTACCCACGTGACGTCGAAGCGGTATACCTCGGTGCGGACGGTGTGCTCGCAGGGGCAGGTCCGGATGCGCCGCTCAAGCTCATCATCGACATGACGACCAGCTCGCCCGCGCTCGCCCAGCAACTCGCCGATGAGGCGGGCAAGCGCAACGTCAAATCGCTCGATGCGCCCGTGTCCGGCGGCGACATCGGCGCACGGGACGGCACGCTATCGATCATGGTCGGCGGCGACTCATCCGCCTTTGAGGATGCCAGCCCCATCTTCAACCACCTCGGCAAGACGATTCGGCTGCAAGGCGGACCAGGTGCGGGCCAACACACCAAGATGGTCAACCAGATCCTCATCGCGACGAACATGATCGGCGTCGCGGAAGGCCTGCTCTACGCGGAGCGCGCGAACCTGGACATCACGCGCGTGATCGAGTCCGTCGGCGGCGGCGCTGCGGGGTCATGGTCGATCAACAACCTCGGGCCGAGGATGGCCAAAGGCGACTACGCTCCCGGCTTCTACGTCGAGCACTTCATCAAGGACATGGGCATCGCGCTCGCCGAAGCCGAGCGCATGCAGCTCGCACTGCCCGGCCTGGCGCTCGCCCGGCAACTCTACGAAGCCGTCCGCGCGCAGGGCCACGCCCGCAGCGGCACACAAGCGATCCTTCTCGCATTGCGTCACCTGAACACCGCAGCGAGTTGAGCGCAGCCGCGCCCCGTTGTAGCCAAAGCCCAGGGAAAGCTTTCCCTGGGCTTTCCATTCGGTAGCATGCCGACATGGAACCGTGGAACAACTGGTATCACTGCACGGGAAACACGTATGGCACATGGCTTCCCGGAGATCCACGCGGCTGGCGCGCCAGGCATCATCGGTTGCACGTGGAAGGCGACTACAAGAACCCACCCACGCCCGGCGAACACGCAGCGTTGCACGAGCGGTCGCGGTCGAAGCTCACACGGCAACCGGTGTATCTCGGCTCGCGCGCTCAGGCGATCGCATGTGATGCCATTGTGGAGAAGCTGAGCGAGAAGGCGGTCGAGATCGGCGCGGTTGCGGTGGATGACCACCACCTTCACGTTGTGGGAAGGTTCATGGATCGCAATCCGCGGCGCTGGATCGGGCTTGCGAAGAAGAACAGTGCGTGGGCGGTACGTGAGGCAGACCTGGCGCCGCGCGGCGGCATCTGGGCGGTGCGAGCGCAGTGCCTTCCAATCGCGGATGAGGTGCATTGGCGGACGGCCGTTGCGTATGTGCTACGACATGGCGAGCGAGGCGCCGCCGTATGGAGTCCGGACCACGCATGACGTCCGAATGGAAAGCCCAGGGAAAGCTTTCCCTGGGCTTTGATGTCATTCTGTCACGCACCGATGAGAAACCCCGCGGCAGAACAACGGTTCGTGACGTCTTGTCTTCCCGCAGTCCTGAGATACCTTTTCAGTCATCCTCCACGGGCGCTTCCGATGCTTGCTCTCGCATCGCCGCTTCGATGAGCTGCACGATCGCCTCCCGCTGCCCATCCGTCCTGGTCTTCATCGTATCAAGCGCTGTGTGGCCGTTCTCATCGACAGCCGCAGCATCCGCGCCGTGAGCCAGGAGCGCCTCAACAACACTGACATCGCTCAGCGCCGTTGCCCACATCAACGGTGTCATGCCCAGGTGATCTCTCGCGTTCGGATCCGCGCCTGCGTCGAGCAGCAATATTGCGATCTCCCCGTGCTGGTAGTAGATCGCCACTACGAGCGTATGATCTCTCCACCACCGCTGATAGTTGCCGGCTGCGATATCGTATTCGATGTTCGGATTCATTCCGAAGCGAAGTTGGCGCGCCACGCCCTTGGTGTCACCTGCCATGACAAGGCCGAACAAGGGCTGCGGATCGCGCTGCGCCGCTGGATTCACCAGGCTCACCCCACCGCGCAACGTGACATGCACAAGAATCAACACGACAAGTAGACGCGGAGTCACCAGCGTGCGGTGTCGAACTTCGCGCAGTCTCGCGGTCGTGCGCGGCATGTGCATCCACACCACGAGTGCGAGCAGCCCGAGCATGTGAAGCAGCCGCAAGGCGATGGCGATCACCTCGCCCGGCTCCCACCACCAGTAGGCGATCGCCCGATTCACATCACGCACACCGGTCAACGTCAGTTCGGCCAGCGCGAGAAGCACAGCGATTGTGATGCTGTGCCAGAGCAGGCGATTGCCTCGTGCGCCGGCCGCCGCCAATGCGCCCGCTTCATCCGTCCGCCAACCACATTCGGAACACGTGCCGCTCCCCTCAACCTCCAGTGGGTAATCGCAGTTGGGACAACGATCGGGCACGGTCAACCTCCACTTGCCCAAGGCACGACGCCATCATCGCAGATCTCGCCCTCCTCCGCTCCCGGACATGCCAAAGCCAGGGAAAGCTTTCCCTGGGCTTTGATGTCATTCTGTCACGCACCGATGAGAAACCCCGCAGCGCGGGCTGCGGGGTCAGCAGAGAGGAGAGATTTGGTGGTGGGGGGGCGCTGCGGGCGCTACTTGTCTTCCTTCACTTCGTAGTCGGCGTCGATGACATCGTCGTCGCCTGACGCTGCTGCGCTGACGCCTTCCTCGTCGGGCGCTTCGGTTGCTGCGCCTGCCTCGGCTTGCTTGGCGGCTTCGGCTTCGTAAATCACCTTGCCGAGCTCCATCGCTTCCTTGTTCAGGTTCTCAAGCGCTGCGTCGATCGCTGACTTGTCATCGCCCTTGAGCGCTGTTTCAAGATTGCTGATCGCCGACTCGATGTTGCCGCGAACGTCCGGCGTGACCTTTTCGCCGTACTCCTCGAGCGACTTGCGCGTCTGGTAGATGATCTGCTCAGCCTTGTTCTTCGTGTCAATCAACTCGCGCCGGGCGCTGTCCTCTGCGGAGTGCTCCTCCGCTTCCTTCTTCATCCGGTTGATCTCATCGCTGCTCAGGCCTGACGAGCCGGTGATCTTGATGTTCTGGCTCTTGCTCGTCTTCTGATCGGTCGCGGTGACGGTGAGGATGCCGTTGGCGTCGATGGCGAACTCGACCTCGATCTGCGGCATACCGCGCGGCGAGGGCGGGATGTCGGTCAACTCGAACCTGCCGAGCGTGCGGTTGTCCTGCGCGAAGTCGCGCTCGCCCTGCAGCACATGGATCGACACCGCGGTCTGACTGTCAGCAGCGGTCGAGAACGTCTCTTTCTTGGATGTCGGGATCGTGGTGTTGCGTTCGATGAGCTTGGTCATCACGCCGCCGAGCGTTTCGACGCCGAGCGAGAGCGGGGTCACATCCAGCAGCAGCACATCCTTGACATCACCTTGCAAGACGCCGCCCTGGATCGCAGCGCCGACGGCGACAACCTCATCGGGGTTGATCGACCTGTTCGGCTCCCTGCCGAAGACTTCGCGGCAGATCTCCTGCACCTTCGGGATGCGGATCGACCCGCCGACGAGCACGACCTCCTGGATATCGCCCTGGCTGACCTTCGCATCGCGCATCGCCTGCTCGCAAGGCCCGCGCAGACGGTCGAAGAGGTCGCTGCACAAGGACTCGAACTTGGCCCGCGTGACGGTGAGCTGCATGTGCTTCGGACCGCTCTGGTCCGCTGTGATGAACGGCAGGTTAACGGTCGTCTCCTGCATCGTCGAAAGCTCGCACTTGGCCTTCTCCGCAGCCTCCTTGAGGCGTTGCAGCGCCATCGCGTCGCTGCGGATGTCGATGCCTTCCTGCTTGCGGAACTCCTCAGCGAGGTGATCGAGAATGCGCTGGTCGAAGTCGTCACCGCCGAGATGGCCGTCGCCGTTGGATGCGAGGACTTCAAAGACGCCGTCGCCGACATCGAGGATGGAGATGTCGAATGTTCCGCCGCCGAGGTCGAAGACGATGATCTTCTCGCTGGTCTTCTTGTCCAGGCCGTAGGCGAGTGCGGCAGCGGTCGGCTCGTTGATGATGCGCTCGACGGTGAGGCCTGCGATTTCGCCCGCCTGTTTCGTCGCGGTGCGTTGTGCATCGTTGAAGTACGCGGGGACGGTGATGACAGCCCGATCGACCTTCTCGCCGAGGTAGTCCTCAGCGGTCTTCTTGAGATCCTGGAGGATCATCGCGCTGATTTCCTGGGGCGTGTACTCCTTGCCGTCCGCCTTGACCTTGACGAGTTCATTGGGGCCGCCGACGACTTCGTAGGGGACGATCTTCTCTTCGGAGTGGACCTCGTCGTGCCGCCGACCCATGAAGCGTTTGATCGAGAAGATGGTGGCCTTGGGGTTGGTGATCTGCTGGTGCTTGGCCTGCTGGCCGACGAGTCGGTCGCCCTTGTCGGTGAACGCGACGACGGAGGGTGTGATCCGCTGGCCGGCGGAGTTGATCAGCACCTTGGGCTGATCGCCCTCCATGACGGCGACGACGGAGTTGGTCGTTCCCAGGTCGATTCCAATGATCTTGCTCATCTGTCAGCCTCGTAAGCGTGAGCGCCGCGCGTGGCGTCGGCGGCGCATGGGTCTTGGTGTACATCCACCACGCAGGAGTAAGGGCAACGCCGATGCCAGAACGGATCGGCCCTGATGCGGTCGTGAGGCGGGTTCAGGGCGGGCGCATCTGCCGGTTTGGCAGGACCGGCCGCGCCGGGACGCCGCCCGGGCACAGGCGGGCCTGCTGCGTTTCGTGCGGCCGCGCTTCCCTTCGGGGCGCGGCTACACTGCGGACATGACCGGGTCGTACGACTGGATCGCGTGGACGGCCGGTGGGTTCGTCGGCCTGCTCGGCGTGTACTTGGCGCTGCGGGCGCTTCTTGTCGACGGATTCAGACGGCGCTGGCACAAGCAGCGGCGCTGCCCCAAGTGCTGGTACGACATGCGCCACACGCCGGGGGCGACGTGCAGCGAATGTGGGTTCACAGCCAAGCGGGAACGTCAGCTTTTCAAAGCGCGACGCCGATGGCGCTGGGTGGCGGTCGCGCTTCTCCTCATAGCGATCGGTTGGGGCGGCGGCGTGTATCCCAAAGCGCGGCGCGACGGCTGGCGCTCCGTTGTGCCGACGACGGTGCTGATCGCAGCCCTGCCCTGGTTGGATGAACCAGAGACCCCGATTGAGGGAGGACTCACACGCGTGGGGCCGCAAGGTGCCACCAAGTTGCGTTCGCTTCACAGCGAACTCACGTGCCGCGCAAAGGACGACCTGCTCTGGGATTGGCAGTGGCACTGGCTGGCCCGGCGCTCCTGCGCGGGCGATGCTGCTCGGCGTCCACCATCGCAGCGCTGGCACGACACGTATCGACGCCTCCTGAACAGCGCCATAGGGGCTGGACACCCTTGGGACGACAGGATGCTGCCCGCCCTGGCTGTCGCCGACATCGCCGTGCGCCACCGATGGCCCGCGGACCAACCTCTTCAAGCACGATGCATCATCGAGAGGCGTTACTCGCACAAGAGGCTGGAGATAAACGAGCTACTCGTTCAAATCGCCCCACGCATCCCTGGCTTGTCGCCGGTGGAGAAGCGCCTCTCCGAGTATCTCTTCTCCGCGCGTTCCAACGACTACGTCTGGCGCTTGCCTGCTCGATCGTGCTGGCAGGATCCCACACCCGGAGAACTCACCACGCTCGGCTCGGTGCCGTGCGGTACGACACACATCGATTTCGACATCAGCTTTGGGCAGATCGACGAGGAGACTGGTATCGCAGAGCCCATCTGGTCGACCGTGGTGCGCACGCCGATTGACGTGGTCGAGACAACGGCGGATGCTCTGGTTGCGGTCCAAGCACCGGCTGTCGAGGAGGCGATTCGCACAGAGCTCGATCTCGACGAGTGGTACATCGTGCCCCGCGCCATCGGTTTCGAGCATGCCATCGCGGCGCTTGCCGACCTTGCCCCAATCACGCTGGCGGTGACGATCGAGTTCGTGGATGGCGAGGAAGTGATGTTCTCGGCAAGCGCCTGGTGGTCGGTTCGCCGCGCACCCGACAGTACGGGGGCGGCTGATGTGGCCGTCACACCAGCGACGCCTTGGGTGTGGCTGCGCATGACACACGAGACAAGTCGCCCGATCTGGACCCGTGGCCGCGCTGGGTCGGACATAGTCTCGCTACGGATTCGCAGTGATCCGGCGGTGGCGCTGCGCAACTTCGACTGTGACCGCTACTGGGTCGGCGAGGTCACCATTCCACTGAGGTGGTCGGACGAGGGCCAGCTCGTGCCGGACCAAGGCGCACGCGGCGGCGGCGAGTAGCGCGAGACGGATGCGGGTTGTCGGCCGGACGTGCATCGGCCCGAGACGGGCCGGCTCTGTTTCGTGCGGTCGCGCTTCCCTTCGGGGCGCGGGTACACTGCGGACATGACCGGGTCGTACGACTGGATCGCGTGGACGGCCGGTGGGTTCGTCGGCCTGCTCGGCGTGTGCCTCGCACTGTGGGCGCTGTTTGTCGACGGATTCAGACGACGTTGGCACAGGCAGCGGCGCTGCCCGAAGTGCTGGTACGACATGCGCCACACGCCCGGAGCAACGTGCAGCGAGTGCGGGTTCACAGCCAAGCGCGAACGTCAGCTTTTCAAAGCGCGACGGCGATGGCGCTGGGCGGCGGTCGCGGTTCTCCTCATGGGGATCGGTTGGGGCGGCGGCGTGTATCCCAAGGCGCGGCGCGACGGCTGGCGCTCTGTCGTGCCGACGACGGTGCTGATCGCAGCGCTGCCCTGGTTGGACCCACCACGGAACCAACAGCGTTCTGTGCAGTGGCTACTGCCACCGCAGCCCTCCCTCTTGAACGAGCTTGACGATCGCGCAGCACCACAGAATCAGCTTTGGGACTGGCAGTGGCGGTGGCTGATCGACCGGGCGTACACGGGTGATGCAGCACGCAGGTCCCCCTCAGAGCAATGGCACAGCAAGTACGGGCGACTCATGTGCTGGGCCGATGTAAGCGGCCACCTCGACGATGATCCGCGCCGCCAAGAGAGAATACTGCCTTGCCTCGCCATCGCTGACATCGCCGTGCGCGATCGCTGGCCTGCCGAACTGCCCCTGCAAGCCCGATGGGTCATCCGTAGCGGGTGGCCCCTCTGGGACAGCACGATGAACGAGTTGACCGTTCGAATCACACCCAGAGACCCGGTGTTGTCACCGATCGAACAGCACCTCACCCCTCCTTTCCTTGCCAGCCTTGACTCCGAGGCCTTGGGGATCTCCACGCGAGGATACCGGCTGGATCGATGCTGGGAACTTGCGACACTCGGTTTGTTGCCGGTCGGCACGACGCACATCGACTTCGACATCACGTTCGAGCAGACCGGCGAGGCTGCGGGTGTCGCCATGCCCCTCTGGTCCACCGTCGTTCGACGGCCAATCGAGGTGGTCGAGACGATCCAGGATGTGCTCGTTGCGGTTCCGTCACCGGCCGTTGACGAGGCGATCCGGACCGTATTTCAGATCCTCGACCGCTGGGAACAGATTCCGGGCTACATCGGCTTTCAGCATGTTCTCGCGGAGCTTGCCGACCTTGCGCCGATCACGCTTGCGGTGACGATCGAGTACGTTCACGGTGACGAGGTCCTGTGCTCAATGAGCGTCTGGTGGGACGTGCAGCGGGCGGCAGCTGGGGCAGTGAGTGCGCAGGTTGCGCCAGAGGAGTATCGCGTGCGTTGGCGGATGACGGATCGCGTCAAGCAACGAATCAGGGCACACGCTCGGGAGGGTCCCGGA
This sequence comes from Phycisphaerales bacterium, assembly GCA_023135165.1. GTDB lineage: Bacteria > Planctomycetota > Phycisphaerae > Phycisphaerales > JAGLTS01 > JAGLTS01. The sequence continues at coordinate 58,873 of JAGLTS010000028.1, forward strand.
GCGGTGTCGCTGCGGATTCGCAGTGATCCGGCGGTAGCGCTGCGCAACTTCGATTGTGACCGCTACTGGGTCGGCGAGGTCACGATTCCATTGAGGTGGTCGGACGGTGGCCGGCTTGTGCCGGACCAAGGCGCACGCGGCGACGGTGAGTAGCGCGAGACGGATGCGGGTTGTCGGCCGGACGTGCATCGGCCCGAGACGGGCCGGCTCTGTTTCGTGCGGTCAGCCGAGGTTCATCGTCATGAGGAACTCGCCGTTGCTCTTGGTCTTGCCGAGCCTGCTCTTCATCAGCTCCATCGCCTCGACGACGTTCATGTCGCTGAGCACTTTCCGCAAGCGATAAACAAGCTCAAGCTCCTTAGGCTGAAGCAGCAACTCTTCGCGGCGTGTGCCGGACGCTGCGATGTCGATGGCGGGCCAGATGCGTTTCTCGACGAGCTTGCGGTCCAGGTGCAGCTCGGAGTTACCGGTGCCCTTGAACTCCTCGAAGATGACCTCATCCATCTTGGAACCTGTGTCGACGAGCGCGGTAGCGAGGATCGTCAAGCTGCCGCCCCGTTCGATGGCGCGTGCCGACCCGAAGAACTTCTTGGGACGTTGCAGCGCGTTGGAGTCCAGGCCGCCGGTCATGATCTTGCCCGAGTGCGGCATCTCAGCGTTGTAGGCTCGGGCAAGTCGTGTGATCGAGTCGAGCAGGATCACGACATCATCACCGAACTCGACCATACGCCGAGCTTTGCCGATCACCATCTCAGTGACCTGCACATGCCTGCTCGAGTGCTCATCAAACGTCGAAGCGATGACTTCAACGCTGTCGGGCGTGTGGCGGCGGAAGTCCGTGACTTCCTCCGGCCGTTCGTCGATGAGCAGAACAATGACGTGCACCTCGGGGTGGTTCGTCGAGATCGCGTTGGCCATCTTCTGGAGGAGGATGGTCTTACCCGTGCGAGGCGGCGCGACGATGAGCGCTCGCTGGCCGTAGCCGATCGGCGTGACGAGGTCGATGATGCGCGTCTCGATGATGTTCGGTTCGGTTTCGAGGGTGAAGCGCTTGTCGGGATGCAGCGGTATCATGTCCTCGAAGATCGGGAGTTCAAGGATCGCTTCGGGCGGGCGGCCGTTGATGTTGTCGACGCGGAGCAGCGCGAAGTAGCGTTCGGACTCCTTCGGCGGGCGAACGAGGCCCTGGATGATGCATCCCTTTCGCAGGCCGAACCGTCTGATCTGACTCGGGCTGACGTAGATGTCATCCGGTGACGGCAGGTAGGAGTACATCGGGCTGCGGAGGAAGCCGAAGCCGTCGGGGAGGACTTCGAGCGTCCCCTCGCCGAACATAAGCCCCTGCTTGGCGATGCGCGACTTGAGGATCTTGAAGATGAGATCTTGCTTGTGGAGTTTGCCGAGATCGGTGAGGCCTTCCTCATGGGCAACCGTGTGGAGATCATCGATCTTCATCCGCTGCAGTTCGGAGAGGTGGATCGCATCCTTCTTGACCTCTTCGTAGCGGTCGCCGATCTCCGCAGCGAGTTCAGCGGCCTCGCGTTCGAGCTGCTCATCGCTTGGGAGTTCGGATTCGAGGATGATCGGCGCATCGGGCGAAGGCCGGTAGCCGCTGCTGCCGCCGCCGCCTGACTTCTTGCGCTTCTTGCGCTTCTTCTTCTTGCCAGAGGGCTGTTGCTGCTGCTGCTGTTGTTGTTGTTGCTGCTGGCGATGGCCTTGCGGCTGCTTTCGCTCATCCTGGCGCTGCGCGGGTGCGGGTGGCGTCTCTCTCGCTTCGTCTGGTGCTGCCGAGTCATCTGCCCGACTGCCGGACGAGGCGTCACCTTGCGATGGCGTATCTCGGGCATCCGTCGGGGTCGGCTGCGAGGCCTCGGCCTCGGCCCGGCCATCCGCAGCCGGCTTGGACGCAGCCCGGCTCTTGGATTCGGGCGGCGCCTCCTCGATCACCGCTGATGCGGTACCCGCGTCACCGGCGGCGGATGTCGCGGTCTTCTTGGTGGTTCGGCGGCGACGAGGCTTGCTCGCTGCGGGGGTCTTGACTGCTTCGTCCTTCATTTCTTTCGTGGACGACTTGGTGGCCATAGCTTGTCTTCCTTCATCGGCAACGTGTGGGTTGCTCGCTCGTTGGCGCGGCTCTCGGCTCATCAGGCATTTGTGAGCCGCAGCCGATGTTGACACCGGTCAGCGCTTCCTGCACGTACGTGATTTCACTGGGGAAAGCGTCGAATCCAAACTTGGGTGAGACACCCCAACTCAGCGGGACGTGCACTCACATTCCACGCGGACGGGTCGGCATGGGCACTTCACTCAGCCCCAAACGCATCACCACACCCTGATTCCGGGTGGTCTACCAGACCCGTTGTCCGCTGGCAAATCCGGTTGAATACGGCTTCGACCCGTCGAGCAACGTCGGCCGGATCACCGTCATTCTGCACAGTATACTGAGATCGACGGCGCTTTTCTGCAAGGGGAAGCTGCGTTTTTTCACGCAGATCCAGTTCGTCTGGCCCCCACCCCCGGCTCTCCCGCACCCGCTTTTCCCGCACATCGCGCGGTGCTTCGACGAACACCACGGCATCACACAGGTCGTCCAGACCGGCTTCTACGAGCAGCGGCGCGTCGATGATAAACGCCTGTACCCCAGCAGTTTGCGCCTCGGCGAGCAACCCGCGAATCAGCTCGGTCACAATCGGGTGAATCAGCGCCTCCAGCCGTCGCCGCTCCTGGGGATCGGCAAAGACGATCCCCGCCACCACCTTGCGATCGACCCTGTCGTCACACCCGATCACACGCTCGCCCCACCATCCGATCAGCTCCGATCGCACATCAGGCCGATCCAGGGCCGCGATCGCCAGGGCGTCGGCATCCGCAGCGGCGCACCCGAGATCACAGAAGGCCCGGGCAACCAGGCTCTTGCCCGCACCGATTCCGCCGACCAGGCCGATGACCGCGAACCGATCGCTCCGTCCTGATGATGCGCGGCCGTGCTTGGCGCTGTCTGTTCCCATACCACCGCATCGTACCCCACGCTCGGGCACATCTCGACAACCACACCCTCGTCCAACAACCCGGGTGCTGAACGATGAAACTCACAGAGACAAAGATCGACGATCGCGCGACGCCCCACGCGCTCGGAACATCCCTCTTGTGCAGGCTGATGAACCGACCGACTTCACTTCATCGGAGCGTCATCGTCCGCTGCATCCGCCGTCCCCGTGGCTGGGGTCGTCGGGTTCGCTGCGGCAGGCATCACGCCCAGCGTGCTCGGCCGAAGGTAGATCTCGACGCGCCTGTTCTCCGCCTCACCGCGCGGGGTGGCTGCGACAACGGGTCGATACTCGCCCCATCCGCCGACGCCGACGCGCGCCGCGGGCAGTCCGGCGCGCACGAGCACGGACTGCACCGAGATCGCCCGCGCCACCGACAGATGCGTGTTCGTCGGGTACAGACGCTTCACAGCCGGGTTCGCCACGGGCTGGCTGTCCGTATGGCCGACCACCCACACCTCAAACGGCAAATCCTGATGCCCTTTCAGCACGGTCGCCAGTCGCTCGACGACCGTCGTCGCGTCGGGCTTGAGTTCCGTGCTTCCCGAGGCAAAGCTGGCGTCGCTTCCCAGGCGAATCACGCCGTGGGCTGCATCGTATGACATCACGCTCGCCTCGCGCGTCGCCAGATCCGCGAGCGCGCTCTGCAGTTCCGGATCGAGGACCGCCTGACCCAGATCGGCGAACCGCTCGTCGAGCATCTCCATCGTTCGGCGCGCGGAAGTCAGGTCGCGCGTCAGCGTCTGGATCTGTCGGCGTTGGTTGGTGACGACCTCATCGCGCTGGGCGTCACGCTGTTCGTGAGCCTGAACGCGGGCCTCGGCGTCATCGATTTGCCGCTGCAACTCGAAGACGCGGTTTTCCGCTGCTCGGGCGACTTGGTTCTCGCGGTCGAATTCGGTCTGGGACACGCAGCCGGCGAGCAGTGCCGCCGCGGTCGCCATTGACAGGCTCAGTCGTGTGAAACATTGCATCGCAGAAGTGCTCCCAAACGTGTCTTTTGGTCCGCGCGGAGTGTACCGCCGGGATGCGGGCGGGCAAAGCCCACACCCAGAATTGCATCGGCTCGATACGCTGGTGCGCATGAAACCTTCCGCCATCCTGTACCGGGCGAGGGCGATCGTCGATGCAGCCGGGCTGTCTGCTGCCCCCGCGGCGCTGCTGCTGCGCGGCGGTTGTGTCCTCGCTGCCGGTAGGCCGGAGGTCGCAGAGCAGCATCCCGAAGCGGGCCGGGCGCGGGTGGTGGATCTCGCCGATTCCCTGTTGATGCCGGGTCTGGTCAACGCCCACACCCACCTGGACCTCACACATGTCGGCCCACAGCCCTACGACGCGAAGGGTGGGTTCATCGGCTGGGCTGAACGCATCCAGCAGGCGCGCGCTCACGATCCGGTGGATGTGCGACAATCCGTCCTCGCAGGGATTGACCTGTCCCTGCGCGGCGGCACGTGCCTGATCGGTGACATCGCGGGCGCCGGGTCGCTTGTCCCGCTTACAACCCTCCGCCGATCCCCGCTCCATGGCGTCAGCTACGTCGAGTTCTTCGGCCAGGGCGATATGCAAAACGCCGCGATCGCGACTCTGAGCCGCATCGCCGGCGAGATATCTCACGACATGGCGGGCGTGCGCCTCGGTGTCCAGCCGCACGCCCCGTATTCCGCAGGGCTGCGCCTGTACGACGCGGCTGCATCGAGCGGTCTGTCCGTTGCGACGCACCTGGCGGAATCACCGGAGGAGGCGCGGTACGTGGCACATGGCGACGGGCCGATCCGGCAACTCGTCGAACGTCTCGGCGTGTGGAACCCAGCCATCCTTCAGGGCGATGACGCCATCGGACAGGGCCGCCATCCCATCGACCACCTTCGATCCGTCCTGCGCATCGCCCCGTTGCTCGTCGCCCACATCAACGACCTCGGCAACGAATCGCAGGCGGGCGACCACCTCGCATTGCTCGCCCGGTCCCGTTGCACCGTCGCGTACTGCCCACGCGCCAGCGACTACTTCCACCACGCTGACCACTTCGGGCCGCACCCGTACCGCACGATGCTCGATGCAGGCATCAACGTCGCGCTCGGCACCGATTCGATCGTCACACTGCCCACGGATCATGCGGATCGGCTGAGCATCCTCGACGAGATGCGGTACCTTCGCGCACGTGACGGCACGGACCCCATGACGCTCCTCACAATGGCGACCGTCAACGGCGCGATTGGCCTCCGGTTCGACCCAGCCTTCGTGACGTTCAGTCCGGGGCCGATCGCAGGCGTCGCAGCTGTTGCTTTGGATGGCGACGCGGCGCGCGACCCGTTGACGGCGGCTCTCGATGGCGACGCCCCGATCACGCTGCTTCCGCTCGCGCCGCATTCCGCGAGCAGTTGAGCGCCGACCGAATGCACATCATGCTGTGCCCACCATGCCGCGCCGCACAACATCAAGGTCCGACCGCACGCGCATCCCCGCTGCGGAGTACGCGCGCGATGCCACTGCGCTCGCGCCTCGCCTGATCGGCAGGCGACTTGTCCGCGAGATCGACGGGACTCGTCTCGCGGGGATCATCGTAGAGACCGAGGCCTACGTCGGTACACAGGACCGCGCGTGCCATTCCTTCGGCGGGCGACGCACTGCCCGAAACGAGACGATGTACTGCGCAGGCGGATGCGCCTACATCTACTTCACATACGGCATGCACGATATGTTCAACGTCGTCTGCAGCCGGGCGGGTGATCCCGTGGCTGTCCTGATTCGCGCCTTGGAGCCGACCGAAGGGGTCGATGTCATGCATCGCCTGCGATCAGCACGTCCGCGAAAGACCCCCCTGCGTGACTGTGACCTCTGTAGCGGTCCGGGAAAGCTCTGCCAGGCGCTGGGAATCAACCGGGATTTGGATCAGGCCGATCTACGAACAGGTAAGCGTGTCTGGATCGAGCAGGGAGAAGGCCCAGCCGAGCCGACGGAGTTGACGGTCACGACGAGGATCGGCGTGGAGAACTGCGGGGAATGGGCAAACGCGCCGCTGCGCTGGCTCCGCCGAGGGAGCCGATACATCAGCGTCCCGGCCAAGCCTTTGGTGGACTTTGCAGATTCTTGACGCATTGTGTCGAAAGTGAGCCTGCCGTCGGAGTACCATTCCCGGTCCACGCCCATGCGGGCGTGATGAGGTGAGCGGATTGAGCGACGACCCATCGACCAACTGGAAGCGGATGATCCACCAGACCGGCGAGTACCCGGAGCAGGCGTTCCACTTCGTGCGCGAAGGGCTTGCCTACACCGCTGAGTTGATGAGCCGAGCCGAGGCGCAGCTTGTCGAGGATGAGCATCACGTCAGCGGGCAGGAGCTGTGCATGGGCATGCGCGACTTGGCCATCAAGGAATACGGCGCTCTGGCCGGGCTTGTCCTCACCCACTGGCATATCCACCGCACCGAAGACTTCGGCAGGATCGTCTTCGCCATGGTCGATGCGGGCCTGATGCGAACGACCGCGGACGACACGATCGAAGACTTCCGCGATGTCTACGACTTCGACGAGGTCTTCAACCTGCACGAGCTCGCCGCACGCCTGTGACGGGCATCAAGCAACACGACATGCGCTCCGTAGCGAGCCGGCTTGTTCCCGGCTGAGGTCTTTGCACAACTCCGCCGCAGGGATGACAAGCCGCCGTCTCTCGGTTTCGCCTGCCGGGCCTTTCGAGGGTCAGGTCCGATGAAGCCGCGCGCCTCCACTGCGCCCGGTCGTCCGTCGATGATGTACTTATCCGCTCTCCTTCCCCCGATTTGGGAGCGGGTACGCCGTGTCGTGTTCGTGGGTCATTGCTCTCACCTCGGAGAGAGAGACGGCAATCGCGCCATCGGGGAGGGCTGTGCGCTCATATCCCCCCAACCAAGGCAGTCCCCGGAGACCGAGGCCCTCTGAGTGCCTTTGGACATTCGGAACGCAGAGCGCCCACCAGCACTGGAAGTGATCAGACACGCGAAGCCACATCGCCTTGTACGTACATCGTCCCGACCAGAACTCCACCGTGTTGGCCCGCCCATCATGCGAGACCAGTTCGATTGCCTGGAGGATTAGCTCTCTTTGCCTTTGCATCTGGGAGACGGAGAGCCCAGGCATCCGCCGTCCGGTGCCCCTCTCGGTCGTGTACAGGAACTCCTGCGGCATCGGAAGGAACGCGTGCTGTCGCGTGTCGTTCGGCAAGTACTCGGCAAATAGTCCCGCATGGAAGCCGCGGACCCAATTCCATACACCGTCCGGGATTCGCGTGTCAATACTCACGGGAGTGGCTGGAAGGAGACCATCCTGCTGGTTCAGTGGCGTGCACACCTTGCGTACTACTGCGACGTCTTGCCTGTTGTAGATCTCCGAATCTCCGGACATGACGCGATGCCAGGGCGTAAGAATGTCGTCCGCTACGCTGTTCTTCTGCCCGTGGCACGTAGCATGTACGCGAAGTATGAACGGCCAATCGCCGTGGTCGCGTGAGGGCAGAAGAACAGCCTTTGGGATGATGTGGTCGTTGGTGATTCGAGACCGTGTATCGCCCGGCGAGCGCAACTGTTCACCACAGAGGTAGCAGAACCGCGTTGCTTTTCTGGCGGCCTGCGCTTCCGCTTGTGTTCGTATCACATTGGGACCGTTCGGGGACATCCGACCACAGTATATCGCGCGTGGTCGATTGGCTCACCACTCAACCCCACCGCTCGGCGCGGGCATCTGCCCGCCGCCTCTCACTCGCACGTTTGGCCGTACACCGACAGAAGGATGCCCAAGTCGTTCTGGTCTGTGTCGCCATCCCTGTCAACGTCTCCACCGTCACCCAGGCCGTACCAGCCAAGCAGGATGCCTAAGTCGTACTGGTCAACCACGCCGTTGCCATTCAGGTCTGCAAGGCAGGCTGCATCCACCTCCACCGTCAGCGTGAGGCGCGCATGCGGCCACTCCATGCTCTCACGAGAAGCGAACGTATCCCCGCGCACGCCGTTTGGATTGCCGAAGTGGTACTCGTCCACGAACTGAACCTTGATGCCGTCGTTGGATCGCACGCCGTCAATCCATTGTTGCGCAACTGATGCGAGAGCCGTCGAGTCCAGAACAAGGTATTCCAGAATGGCGTTGGGCAAGTGACCAACGTAGAGACCTGCATCTGGCTGCGTGTCCCAGTTGACGCCGTATTCCGTCCAATCTCCGAGCGCCGCATAGACTGAAAATCCGTCTGGGTAGATGATGCCGTCCGTCTGGTACAGCTCAAGATGAGCACCGGTAACGGTTGCCTGAGTGGGAATGCCGCTGATGTCGAATGCGAACAGGCCGCGACTGCGACCGTCGCCACCACCCTCCCAACCACTGTGGTACGAAGTGACGCGGATGAGTGGCAATGTCCCGAAGTTCTCATCCGGGTACTTCTCCATGACTTGCGTGTCGCGCGCTGCGTACCTTACGAGCGTCAGTTCAACCTCCCCGGCTAACACAGCCTGCTCACTGATCAATGCGCAGGCCACCAGCACAGCCAGCGCCGCACAGGCTGTTGTTCCACGTCGGTGCATCATGTGTGTGTCCCTTCCTCAGATGTCGGCATGTGCTCGCCACGCCCCAAGCCGGCGAGCGGGTGCCCGGAATCCTCCCAGTCACTTATGAAAGGATCGCGCGCAACCGGCCCCGCGTCAAGCAAATACGGCCCACTTCGCGCTGCATTGTCAGAAGCTGTGGACGGGAACCGGAGTATGTGCGGTGTGCGGGTGGTCGGTCCCCGCAGGAACAAGTTCCTGCGGCTTTGGGGAATGCGGGCGAGGATTGACAGACCGACGCTCCGCTACGGCGCATCGCCGGGCTTGCTGCTGGAATGTGGTTCACGCGTCCTGGGGCGGGGCTTCGGTCAACTCGTGCATCATCACGATCGACGTGGGAATGACCGGGAACTGCATCGCCACGCGATACACGTCGAACCGCTTGCCATCCCATCCGAGCCTGTCCAGCGTGTGGCGGATCATCTCCGAATGGCGGGGGACGTGCGGCGTGTGGACGACGGATGGACCCTTTCCGAGGTACTCGACGGATTCCCAGACCGTCATTTGATCGCGCTCTCGACCCTCGATCGGGGGCACCGGCGTTCCACCGGCTAGCTCGCTGAAGACAGCCAACTCCGGTTCGATGAGTCCGAACAGGTCCTCGTGCACACACAGATCGAAGATGAGCTGTTCACAAGGCGTGTGCATTCGGACGACGAGCGCCGCGCACTGATTGTGTTCACTGCGGTGGTAGGATGCCGCGCCGCGTGTGACCTCACCGGTGATGCAGGTCACAGCGCCGATGTTGCCGACTTCGCCTTCGACGAGTTCATCTTCGAGGAATCCGTGCGGACCGACGATGCGTCGGAACTGCGGCAGCGGATTGGAGCAGAACTCGCGCAGGAGCGGCGCGCCCATCATGCCGTCCGGGTCATCCTCGACCGGGTCAAGCGGTTGGCGGGCAGCGGGTGCGAGCAGCGTGCCTTCATCGTCAGCGATCCTCGCCCGGGCGATGACCCATGGCACGTCGGGTCGGATGCGCCGCAGGCCGACGAAACCGCGGAGCGTCGCGATGTCCAGAGTGCCCTTGTCCGCTGCGGGATGCAGCAGATCGACCTTCACCTGTGTCTTGGCCTGAACGCCCCAGATGTAGCTTCCCGCGGAGAAGGCAGCTTTGCGCTGCGCCAACGCCGCCGGCGCTCGGCCGGCCCCGGCGTACCCGAGCAGCATCATCTCCATCGTCGCTCGATCACCCGCGTGAACGTCGACAAGCCGGTCATACTCCTTCACCGCCGCCACGACCTTATCGGTGAGTGAGTCGGGCACTCCCTGCTTCGACGCCGTCGCGAGGAAGCGCTTGATCGCCGCGGACCCCGGGATGTGCTGGGCGATCATGAAGAGGTCGGCTGCGTGTGCGACCTTGATGATCTTCCACGCGAGCTTCATGTCGAGCTTGATCGCCTTGACAAGCTCGTGCGGGCGCGTGATATGTCCTGGGAGGGCGTCAATGACCTCCGCAAACGCGCCTCGCACGCCCTGAAGCACGTGCTTGGCGTGCTTCTCAAAAGAAATCCCGTCATCTCGTTCCGGCTGCATGTTCATTTCCCCGGCCATTAGAAGAGCATTCCCGCTGTTGTGCAAGCGGGTCGTGACTTCGGTCAGGTGCTACGGGCTGTCGCGCGCGGTCAGTCGGCATCTTCGCGTTCGTCGTGCCATATCATCTGGATCGCTTCGAGAATGCGCTCGTTGACGGGGCTGCCTTCCTCTTCCTGGAAACCGTCAAGCTCCGTGACCAGTCGGCGCAGCTCAACAAAGCTCACCGTGAGCGGGTCGAGGCCCGGATACGCCTCGCGGAGTTCCTCTCCGATCCGATCGACATCCAGCCAATGAAACGTGTCATCCATCATGGCGGTGCTGCTCCTCGCATGTGACGAAAGCGGCATCGTACACAACGGCTCGGCAGTTGCCTGTCGAAGCGAGCCGCGGCGTCCTCGCCAGCGGTCCTTAGAACACCCACAGGCGTCGCTCCAGCGAGCCTGGGCTACCCGGCAACATCACGACGGCCGGTCGTCACGCGGAGTCTCATCGAGGCGATGGGTTCGACAGCGCGGCTCGAACATGCCTTCGCCTCCAATGACGATGTCGCGCTCATCGTCGATCAGGCGCTGCGTGTGCGTGGCGGGCTCACCACAGACGCTGCATCGGGCGGTCAGCTTCACCACGGTGTTCGCCTCGCACATGAGTCTGCCCATCTCATCGAACGGAACGTGAAAGCTCGTCCGATCCAGTCCCGCGCAGATGACATGGCAACCACGGTCGAGCAGTTCGACAATGACCGCTATGAGGTTTTCGCGGAGGAAGTGCGCTTCGTCGAGGCCGATGACGTCTGCTTCGATCTTGAGTAGTTCCGCCGGGGCGTCGATGCACCGAGCTGGGAACGACTCGCCCGTGTGAGCGACGAGATCGGTCGGGTGGTATCGCGTGTCGATGCGCGGTTTGACGGCGACGACGACCGAGCCGGTCTGCTGCGCTGCCTGGAGCCGGCGCAGCAACTCCGTCGTCTTCCCGGAGAACATCGGACCGGTGATGACGTCGAGCCGGCCCATGCGAGATGGCGATGCGCCCGTCATGCAAGGATTCTACAGGCCGGTGAAACTTGTGGATAATGCGTCGCGGTGATCGAGAGCATGTTGCGTCGTCGGATGGGATGAACGATGTCGAGTCAGCGGGATGCCATTGCGGTGTGGGAGGAACTCCTTGCCCCGGCGTGTGCGCCGCTTCGTGACGAGGTTGCCGCGTGTGATGAGATCACCGCATCGGCGATCCAGCGGTGGCGAACTCGCTGGTCAACGGACGTGGTGCATGCCGCGATTGAACTGGCAGCAGCCCGGGTGAAGGCGGCGCGGAAGTTCCCCGATCGCCCGGATGTCGTCGCTGATGTTTCCGGCATCGAGCAAGCGACGTCACAACTCATCGCTGAACACAAGGCGGAGCGTTTCGCGGCGCTCAGACCGGCGCGCATCGTCGATCTGTGCTGCGGAATCGGCGGCGACGCGATGAGCCTGGCCCACATCGGTCCGACGCTGGCGGTGGATATGAGTCCGCTTCGGGCATGGATGGCCGGGCGGAACGCTGGTTGCCCAACCGAGGCGGCGGATGTGGAGGCGATGGATCTGGAGGGTGGCGCGCTGCGCGAGTCGGCCTTCCACATCGATCCGGCGAGGCGGGATGAGTCGGCAGGTGGCGCGGTGAAACGACATCACCGGTTCGACGACTACCGACCAGGCCCGGCGTTCCTGGACCGGCTGCTGCATGCATGTCCGACCGGCGCGATCAAGCTCGGGCCGGGTGTGGACTTCGATGCGCTTCCCAAGCCGGCTCGATGTGAACTTGAACTGATCAGCGAGCACGGCGCGCTCGTGCAAGCTGTGTTGTGGACGGGTGAGTTGGCCCGCCAACCGGGGATGCGCACCGCGACATGCCTGCCGCTGCGCGCCGTGTTCACCGGGTGCGTCGAACCGATACCCGTGGGCGAAGTGAGACGGTACGTGTTCACGCTCGATCCGGCTGTGGAACGCGCGGATCTCGTCGGCGCGCTCGCCCGCCGACTCGGCATCGAGGCGGTTCATCCCAAGCTCGGCCTGCTCACAGCCGACGAGGCGTTGCAGCACCCGTTGCTCACCCGCTTTACGGTGCATTGCGACATGCCGTGGCGCGAGAAGAAGGTCAAAGCATGGCTGCACGCGCACGATGCTGGGATCATCGAAGTCAAAACGCGAGGTGGCGAGGTCGATCCGGACGCGGTGCAGCATCGGCTGCGCGGCGGCGGGTCGCACACCTACACCGTGTTCATCCTCCGCTGGGATCGCGCACATCGCGCGATGATCTGCTCGCGCGCCGCCCGCTGACAGCCGTATCCATCGGCGAGCCACTACAATGCCGCCAGTCTCATTGCAGCGGGTGGGTTCGCCCGAAGCCCATGAAAGGCCGGCACCGATGACTGATGCTCCGGAAACAGCGTTCGCCTTCGACGATGCGCTGGTGGACCCCAAGCCGCCGCGCACGCGCATCGCCGCTGTCGCCATCGCGCTGACCATCATCGTCGCCGCGCTGGTCGCCTACATCCCAGCGATGCAGGCCGGCTATATCTGGGATGATGATGACTACGTGACGGAGAATCGGGCGGTGCAATCACCCACCGGCCTGACCGAGATATGGTCGTTCTACCATGACCCGGCGACCGACAAGATCGTCCCGCATACGCCGCAATACTACCCGTTCGTCTTCACGACGTTCTGGATCGAACACCAATTGTGGGGGCTCAACCCGGTCGGCTACCATATCGTCAACATAGCGATTCATATAGCAAGCGCGCTGCTTGTGTGGCGCATCGCGCGCCGCATCGGCATCCCCGCTGCGTGGTTCATCGGCGCAGTGTTCGCCCTGCATCCGGTGCACGTCGAATCGGTGGCCTGGATCACCGAGCGCAAGAACGTGCTCTCGGGGCTGTTCTATCTTCTGTCGATGTCAGCCATGCTGCGCTTCTGGGACATGCGCGGCGGGCGATCGTGGCGGAGGTGGGGGTGGTGGGGGGTCTATGGTCTGTCATTTCTGCTGTTCATCGCAGCGCTCTTGAGCAAGAGTGTCACATGCACCTTGCCCGCGGTCCTGCTACTGATCCACCTTTATCGCGGCACGTGGCTGTCGCGGCGCACAGTCGCCGTCGCGGTGCAGATGATCCCGTTCTTTGTGATCGGCATCGCGGCGGGCTTGATGACAGCCCACATCGAAGTCGCCAAGGTCGGTGCGACGGGGCAGGAATGGGACTACTCGCTGTTCACCCGAACGCTCATCATCGCGCCCACCGCCTATGCGTTTGACGCGATGAAGATCGCTTGGCCGAACCCGCTTATCTTCATCTATCCGAGATGGGACATCGCGCCAGGCCAGTGGATGTCATATATCCCGTTCACTGTGCTCGTAGGAGTACTTGTGGCGTTCATTGTGTTGTGGCGGCGGATTGGACGCGGGCCGGCGCTACTCATGCTCTTCGGCGCGGGCACGCTGTTCCCCGCACTCGGGTTTGTCAATGTCTATCCGCACCGCTTCTCATGGGTCGCGGATCACTTCCAGTACCTCGGCAGCCTGGGCTTTATCATTCTGTTCACTGTGATCGTCTGGTGGGTGATGACACGCCTGCTTCCGATGCAGACCGCGCGACGTGTGGGGGTGGTCGTTGCCATCATCGTGCTTGCCATCCTTGCATCGCTCACGTTCAGTCATGCGCGCGATTTCAAGGACAAGGAGACGCTGTGGCGAGCGACGCTTGATGCCAACAGTGAAGCATGGATCGCAGCGATCAACCTCGGCATTGAGTATCGGGAAGCGGGGCGAGTGGATGAGGCGATGGCGCTCTTCAAGCAGGCGGAATCGCATCCGTGGGCGCGGGCGCAAGCGCTCAACAACCAAGGCCTGATCTTCGCCGAGCAGGAGGAATACGCCCAGGCTGTCCCGCTCTTTCAGGCGGCGATCGAGGCTGACCCGGAGCACGGCCGAGCATACCGCAGCCTCGGCGGCGCGCTGGAGAAGCTCAGCCGGTTGGATGAGGCGGGTGATGCTCTGGTATCGGCGGTGAAGTACCTACCCCGGTCGCTGCCGACTCGGCACATGCTTGCTCGCGTTCGGTTCGCGCAGGGGCGACATGCCGATGCCGCCGACGTGTTTGAGACGATCATCGAAGTGGAAGAGGATGATGAACTCGCGCAGGCGGGCCTCGGCGAGGTGCTGCTTCGTCTGGATCGTTTCGATGAGGCGGTGGAGCACTGCCGGCGAGCGATGGAGTTGAATCCTGCGCGTCTGAGCAAGTACCGGGCGATTGCGGACCAGCTCGTGCAGCGAGGTCGCGTCGATGATGCCGTGGCGTACTACAAGATCGCAGCAGCGATCGGTCCCGCCAATCTCAACGCGCATCAGGTGCTTGTGCAGGTGCAGCAGTTCCGTCAGCGCGACTATGCCGGCGCGCTGACGAGTTGTAACGAAGCGCTCGACTATTTCCCGGATGACCCATCGCTTTTGCTGCAGCTTGCTTGGCTGCGCGCGACATGTCCGGTCGATTCATTGCGTGATGGCAACGAAGCGGTGGGCATCGCATCGTTGCTGCGCGACCGCCTTGGTGATCAGCCGAACGTCCTCGACACGCTCGCCGCTGCGTACGCTGAGATCGGCGACTTCGAGGAGGCGGCGAGAGTCGCAAGTCAAGCAATCGAAGCAGCCACCGCAGCGCGCAACGGCCGGCTTGTTCAACAGATCGCCGCTCGTCTTGATCTGTACCGCGAAGGCAAGCCATACCGCATGCCGGCTGCCGTGCCGCGGGAATCGGGCGGATGAGCGATCCGGTCAGGATGGCGAGCGCGCCCAGCCGCACTCGGGGCAGCCGCGATGGAAGTCGCCTCGCAGGTGGTAGCCGCAGCGCGGGCATCGACCGGCTCGGCGGCGCATCATCTGACGCACCGTGGTGAGAACACACAGCGGGACGGCGAACAGCATCGCATAGAGCAACGTGTTGACCGCGAAGCCAGTCCAGATCGGGCGGAGGGGGATCATCGCGCCTTCTGGACGGTAGCGCGCGCGGAGGATCGGCAGGGGGTCCATCGCGCCGATGAGTAGCACGCCGCCGGGGTAGATCTGTCGCTCGCCGCGCATGGACCGCATGGGGAAGCCGGTCGTCTCGATGACCAGGCGGTGCTCAGCCTGTGTGAAGCTCGTTCGGCCTCCGATCGACTGTGAGGGCGAGGGCATGGGCGTGATGATGCTCGTCTTGCCGAACGCCAACACCAAGTAATAGGTGCGGCCGACCTGCGATGACGCCTGCTCGACGAAGTAGTCGACCGGTTCGCCGAGCTTCGCCTCGCGGTCCCCCCACACCGGGCCCGGCTCTGGGCCGAGGTGCGACCCCGTGACGTTCAGGCGGGCGGGCTGCTCGGCCCACAAGGCGCAGCTCCAGGCGACCGCGACGTTGATGGCAGCCCCGGCAAGCAGACAGCAGATGAGCAACCGCCACAGTCGGCCGGTGCGAGGTGTTGTGTGCATCGCATCACATATCGTCGATGCATCGGTCGCCGAGGTTGTCGCGCTGTCGGTTGCCATGTCGTGAGTGATACCGGCGAAGCCCGCGACGTGTTCAGGGAAGGTGAGAACAGGAGAACAGGCGAGCGTCGGTCGCAGTGTCAGGTGGTATTGATCGTTACATCCTGTGCGTCGGGAGGAGCGATGGTGACGTGCTTTTCGCCGAGCGTCGTCTCGCCGCGCTCGATTCTCGCTTGGAGCGTGCGGCACTCGTGCAGAAGGCGGTCGAGAATCTCATCTTCAGGAATGTTGGCGACCTGCTCGCCCTGCACGTAGATGATGCCGCGACGATCGCCTGCGAAGACCGCCACATCGGCGCCTTCGGCTTCGCCCGGGCCGTTCACGATGCAGCCCATGACGGCGACTTTCATCGGCAGCGTGATCTCGTCGGCGAGCTTGCCGCGGACATCTTGAACGAGCGTGAGCAGATCGACCTGGATTCTGCCACACGTTGGACATGCGATCAGTTCGGCGCCGCGCCTGGTGCGCAGGCCGAGGCTCCAGAGCAGTTCGCAGGCGTCTTCAACTTCATGCACGGCGTCGGATGCGTAGCTGATTCGGATCGTGTCGCCGATGCCGCGACTGAGCAGCGAGCCGAGCGCCGCGACGCTGCGGATGCAGCCGGTCTCGCGCGGCCCTGCATGTGTGACGCCCAGATGCAGCGGGTAGTCGAAGCGCTTCGAGATCGCGGCATAGGCATCGATGGCGATGGATGCATCCATCGACTTGGCGGAGATGACGATGTCATGGAAGTCCCGCTCGTGGAAGATGTCGAGGTACTCCTCGAGCTTGGCGACCATGAGCGCGATGAGTCGGCCGTGCTTGTGATCGCTGAAGACGGCGGCGAGTTCGGCTTGTCGTTTCTTTTTGTCCTTGCGTTCAACGATTGAGCCTTCGTTGACGCCGACGCGGATGGGGATGGAGCGTTCCTTACAGGCGTCGATGACGGTGTTGACGTGGGAGCGGTCGGCGATGTTGCCGGGGTTGAGTCGGATCTTGTGGACGCCCGCCTGGACGGCCTCGATCGCCCTCTGGAAGTGGAAGTGCACGTCGGCGACGATCGGCACCTGCGTCTGGCTCAGGATCTCGGGCAGGGCTTGCGTGTCCTTGCGCGTGGGAACGGCGACGCGGACCAGCTCGGCGCCGGCGTCGTGCAGCCGGTGGATTTCTCGGACACACGCGTCGATATCGCACGTCGAGCAGGCGGTCATCGTCTGCACGGAGACGGGGGCATCACCGCCGATTCGGACGATTCCGGTTCGGTCATCGCCCACGGAGATGGTTCGGGTCGGCCTTCGTGGTTCCATTCCCTGATTGTATGACCGATCATCGGTGAAGGATCGCGCCGATTTTCGGTGTTCGGCGGTGGTCCTGCGGGGCTACATGCCGAATAATGGCCTGAACCCTTTGCGACTGCGGAACCGCCCATGACTCAGCAACGCCCACCGTCGGAACTTCGTTCGGTCTTTGCCCGCCACGGCCTTCGCTGTACGCAACAGCGTCAGGTGCTCTACGAGGTCCTGGTGTCCACGGATCGTCATCCGACGGCTGAGCAGTTGTACCGGATGGTCGGTGAGCGTGACTCGGGGCTGAGCATGGCGACGGTGTACAACACGCTTGAGGCGTTCTGCGAGGCGGGGCTGTGTCTGAAGCTCGCGGCGCTGAACGGGTCGTGCCGATATGACGGGGCGACGCACGATCATCTGCATTTCAAGGATGTCAGAACCGGTGAAATCCGCGATGTGCCCGAGGAGATCAGCGAGATGCTGCTGGACAGCATCCCGCGCGAGGTGCTCTCCGAGATCGAGAAGAAGATGGGGATCAAGCTACACCGGATTGACGTGGATCTGATCGGCGAGGACATCCCACCGGGCTGAGGCTCGCACATGACGATCGGGTACGGGGGTCATCGCGGGGCGGGGAATGGCCACGCATCGGTCAAACGGGGTGAAGTCGGCTGCCCGCGGTGACGATAACCACCCTGTGTGACCTGGCTGTACGGGCATGCGCGCCCCGTCGAACATGGTGAAGACCAGAGGTGCCTGATGAGCATCAACCGCCGACAATACGACCGCTACCTTCTCCCCGCCGGCTACACGCCGGTCTCGGTCCGTCGAGGCGACTGCGACGAGTACGAGCTGCACGGGCACGCATACAACATCAGTGAGGGGGGCGTCTGTTTCGAGCTGGATGAGCCGCTTGAACCCGGCGCACAGGTCGGGCTGATGATCACGCTTCCAGGTGATGCAGCGTCGGATACGCGCCGGGCTGCATTCGCGCTGGCGAACGTGATTTGGGTGGGCGATGTCGATGAGCCGGGCCCGGTGCAGCACGCCGCTGCGTTCACGCTCTTTGCGCGCGAGGGTGACAGAGAAGCGCTGATCGGCACGGTTCGAGCGCGCAGATACACGATGGCTGCGTGATCGCGTTCACCGCGCATGTCACATGACGAGGCGGACGATGAACTGGGCTGCCTCCACCGGCGAGAGAACGTCAACATCCAGCACTTGGTCGGCGAGATCCTGATACACGGGATCACGCTTCCGCAAGATCGCAGCGATTTCGTCGATCGTGCCCGCATCGGTGAGGCTCGGACGATCGCCCGGCTCCGCTTCGAGCCGGCTGCGCAACGTCGCCTCGCCGGCTTTGAGATAGACGATCTTGATCTCATCCGCCATCTGTGATGTCGTGAGCATTTCGCGCGCCTGGGGGATCATCGGAGCGCCCCCGCCGAGCGCGATCACGTCGTCCGATCGGCCCAGGACATCGCCAAGCGCCTCGACCTCAGCCTCGCGCCACGCCGCTTCGCCATGCGCCGACCACACGTCCGAGACCGTCGATTCGGCGAACCGCGCGAGCGCCAGATCATCGAGGTCGACGAAGTCGCACCAGAGTTGCTCGGCCAGTTCCCGGCCGATCGTTGTTTTGCCGCTGCCTCTCAGACCGATGAGCGCGATGTTCATTGGTGTCCTCGCAGATGTGTCAGTCCGCCTCGGTGCCGATGCCGAGCGGGCGCACGGTGAAGGTCGGCTCGGCGATGGTCCCGCCGATGTCGTAGGTGACGATCGCGTCCGTCAGCAGGTCGAGCACGTCGTGAGCCGGTCATGCGGTCTCCCAGTCAGCGGATTTCATCATGCGGCGCCGTCGGGGACCGCGCGCCGGTGAGCCCCAGTGACCGCAGCGCGCTGTAGCTGTTCCACAGGCCGAAGAGCAGGAGAATGATGCCGGTCGCGTTGCCGATCCCCGCGACGAGGAGCAGCCACACGCCCGCGATGATGAACAGGACACCGGTGACAGCCCCGGCGACGGCGTACAACACATCCGCCATTCGCACACGAGCGAGTGCAAGGATGCCGCTCAGCCCGAAGAGGACCGCCCCGCCGCGCAGGGACCAGATGATGAGCAGATACAGCGCAACGGGAAGCGAGCCTTGCCCGAGCCTGAACCCGAAGAAGGCGAAGATCGCGGCGCTGAAGAACATGATGACGACATCGGATCGTGTCTCCGGTTTCTGAGTCATGCCGCCAGAATAGGCGTTCGCCTCGCCGCCCGCGACCCCCCCAAGCCGCGGCAACTCGTTCCTGCGGGAGCAAACACACGCAACCCGCCGTTACGCTTCGGAACCGAATCCGCCGTGTAGCCGCGACGCGCAGCGGAGCGCTGACCACTCGTTGTTGCGCTTCGGAATTGAATCCGCCAATCCGCCAAATGAAAAAGCGCCCCGATTGCTCGAAGCGCTTGGATCGTCAGATGGTGATGATCGCACGGTTACCCGACCGAGCGGGTGGTGCTCACTCATGAGGGTTCAGCAAGGCTGATTGTACATGCCGAGCAACTCGCCGAGGTCCGCCTGGTCGGTGTCTCCATCGCCGTCGATGTCGCCGCCCGCGCCTTGGCCGTAGTGTTCGAGCAATACGCCCAGGTCGGCCTGATCGACAAAGCCGTCGCCAGTGAGATCCTCGGGGCAAGAGCCGTCGATGGCCTGGAGCGTTTGAGCGGCGTTGATGCGTCCGTAGCCGAACCAGATGTCGAAGCCGGGGTCGCCTAGATCATCCGCGTTGTCGCGCAGCAGGGCGCGGATGTCATCAGGCGTCAAGCTGGGATCGACGGAAAGGCAGAGAGCGACCAGACCGCAAACATGCGGCGTGGACATGGAAGTGCCGGTGATCGTGTTGTAGGAGTTGCTCCCATCGTCCCAGCAGGAGTAGACATCAACGCCGGGCGCCGCCACGTCAATCCAGTTGCCGTAGTTGGAGGAGGTGTAGCGGTTGTCGAAGCAGTCCGTTCCGGAGACGGCGATGGCGTTGGTGTAACTTGCCGGATAGAACGGGCTGGAGGAGTTCCAGTTGCCGGCAGCGCAGATGACAGGCAAACCGGCTGCGTAGGCGTAATCAACTCCATCGGCAGCGTCGGGGGTGCCGCCCCCGCCCCCGCCGGAGATGTTGTAGGCGACAGCGCCGTTGTCGGCGGCGTAGTAGAGCGATTCGGCAAGCCCCTCCCACGTGCCGCCTCCACCACCACTGAAGATCTTGATGGGCATGATCGTCACCTGGGCCATACCCGCCATGCCGATGCCGTTGTTGATGCGGGCAGCGAGGATGCCCGAGACGTGGCTGCCGTGACCGTTGTCGTCCAGGATGAACTTGTTGCCGGAGTAGGTGTTCCAGCCGTTCACATCGTCGATGTAGCCGTTGTTGTCATCGTCAATGCCATTGCCGGGAATCTCGCCCGTGTTGACCCAGAGCATGCCCTGCAGATCTTCGTGGTTGTAGTTGAAGCCGGTGTCAGCGACGGCGATCACCAGTGAGTTGTTCCCCATGGTGATGTCCCACGCCCCGGGGGCATCGACGATCTGCGGGCCGTACTGCGACCCGTCCACATAGCGAGGATCGTTCGGCTCAAAAGCGATGGTGGTGAGCCAGTTGGGGTTGGCGTATTTGACGCCGGGCAGACTCTGCAATGCTGCCGCGGCTGTGGGTACGTTGCTACCGGCGGGCAGGGAGATGATGCGCACCTTGGCAAGCGGGTGCACGCCGGTCGGATCGTTGACCGGATGTGGTGCATGGCGCATGCTGCGGACAGCCGTTACGCCGTAGGCGGAGCTGATGGCGTCGAGCTGGGCCGGGGTGGGTACGTTCTCGAAAGTGACGATGATCTCCCCGGGGACGAACTGATCGGTGACATCGACGCCCAAGCCGGGTAGCGAAGGGATCTGGATCGAGCCTGCGTCGGCGAGGGTCAAGGGGACCAGCATCAGCGAGGCCGCAACGAAAGCATGACAGCGAAGCGAAGTTGTAAGCACGAAATCTCTCCTCTTTCAGGTCGCCAACCGAGACAGCGTTTCAGTTAAGTGGGCCGGCCTTGACGCGCCGAGACCCGGCGCAGGCATGAGCCCGAAGGGACGGTCTGAATAGACTGTAGGCCCAAACCCGCTCCGCACAACCATCGAGCCAACAAATTTCAGCAACGAATGGGCTGATAACCACTGAAAAGATCCGCGTCTTCACAATTGGACGCGGATGAATCCAGCGTCGAGGTGGTTGAGCAAACGCGCGATGCATCTCGGATGTTTTTGTCCGGGTCAAGGGACTCGCGGCGCGTCAGCGCAGCCGTACGCCTTCCTCGATTGACATAAAGCCGCGACCGTCGGTCGCGCTCCGGACTCACCGCAGTGCGTACAGCGCCGCGCCGGGCCTCCGGATTCACAGACCCCGGCTCCGCCCGCCCCCCGCAACGTACGTCATCCGTTCACCATCGCAAACACGCGCAACCCCCCGTGTAGCCGCGACGCGCAGCGGAGCGCTGACTGTTCGATGCGGGCATGCATCGTACGTTCCGCACATCATGTGTTACGCAAGCGCCGCCGTCACGCAGCGCATCCCGTCGCACCGGGGCCCCGAAACGGCTCCGAAACGGTATCCGACACCGTTTCCGCCCCCCACGCCACGCTTGGCTCAGAATTCGGGGCCAAGCGCGGTATTCGGGCAGAAGATGATGTGAGGGTGGGCTTGGCTGCGATATAGTCGTGTTCGGAATGTTGCGCCTCGGCGGCCGAGATACGGGAGGTCACTCAGATGAAGACGACGAACCGGCGATCAGCGATGCGGGCACTGATGTTGGCCATGACGCTGATCCCAATCGCAACTGCCGGCGCGCTGCGGATGGTGGGTGGGAGCGCGGCGGACCTGAAAGCTGCGCTCGAGGCGCACGCAGCGGAACTCTCGGAATCTACCGGATACGGCGTCACGTTGATCTTCAACGACGAGCGTCTCGTGGATTGGTGGGTGAGCGTCTCAGATCCGAGGATCATCATGCCCGCGGACGAACTCGCACCCGAGGCCGACTTCGACGCCGCATTTCAGCGATGGGCTGATCATCTTCATGCCAAGCTCTTCGCGACGACGGTGGCGCTCGAAGATGAGATCGGCTGCGATCCGCACTTCAACGCGCAGACCGATGTCAGCGGCATATACTTCGCCGACTTTCGCAAAAACGAGTGGTGGCGCGAGAACGTCGACGCCTCCGGCAAAACGGGTTTCATGGGCGTCGCCTACCGAGGATCGAGGCACTCGTTCATCGGCGGCGATGAAGACTCGGATACGGATCTGCGGCCGGAGGATATGGACGCGCTTGCGGGCATCGAGCTGACCGCGACGATCCTGCCTCGGAGGCTCGTCTGGGACCACCGAGAGCCGATCGAGGGAATGGTCCACTATCGCAACACCGGCGAGCGACGCATCCCGCTGGCGCGTAGCTCCATGGACGTCGTGAGGATCCTCTCGAATGATGGTCGCAAGCCGGAGTTCTTCTTTATGCAAGGATCCGTCAGCTATCCGCGCTGGGACTGGCACAATAAGTTCCTCATGCCTGGCGAGACGCTGGAGGTGCCGTTCATCGTCCACACCGATCCGCAGGAACCGCTGCAATGCGGCCACATTCTGCCGCCCGGCGGATGGGTGCTCTCGCCGCGGGATTTCCTCAACATGAACATCCCAACGGTGGCGACGAGGGTCCCCATCACGGTTGCTGCAAGGCCGGGCGACTACGTCGGCCCGCGCATCGTGCACATGTTGGCTGCGGGATCGCGACTTCTGCTTATTCGCGAATCGAGCATCGTCGAGTTGGTGCATCCGTGGACCGGAGAGCGTCTGGATGCTCCGGCGCAGATGGCTGTCAAGCAGGGTCCCTGGCCCCCGTCGTGGTGGAACATCGTCATGTCGCCAGACGGGGCGCTGCTCGCCACCGGGTTCCGCGACCCGCCGTCCCGGGACGAAGACGCAGTCGATCAACGGGTGCGGACCCGTCGCGACGGTGTGGTGCTTCACGACGTTGCCAACCCCGAGGCCGAGCCGCGCCGCTTGATGGCGCCGGAGGATGTGTGGGTCCCTGTCTTTGTCCTGGAAGTAATGCGCTTCACGCCGGACGGAAAAAAGATCTTTGCGAAGACGCACCACGTGATCCTCGTCTTCGATGTCGCGTCCGGTGAGGTCGAACGGGTCATCCGCAATGAGGAGGAGATGTGGCCGCTGATTTCGCCCGATGGCTCGCACGTCGTGCATCCGAACCCGAGATTCGTGCACGGGCTGAGGTTTCCGGAGCAGTTGACGTTACACGTGAGGCCGGTTGCAGAGGATGGTCCAGCAGTCAGTTTCTCGATTCAAACCGGCGGTGAGGAGCCGTCGGTTCACCTTGCTGCTGATGGGCTGTATGTCATATTCGGCGACGGGGGGGGCGTGGTGTATTACCCCTACGACGGTACGCCCAGGGTTGAACTCATGAGTTGTCCGATCGAATTCGGTGACATGAGCGCCGACGGCAGCCTGATCTGTTTCGTCTCGCCGCCCGGGGAGATGATGAATGAGCCGGAGGGCGCGTGCGTGGTGCAAGTCTGGTCGACGAAGACACAACGGAAGCTGTCCGAGATTAGGTCTGCCGAGCGACTGCGGCCGATGTTCCTGTCGAATCCGACGCGTCTGGCATGTGCGGTGGTGCGGCAACGGGGCGGTGCCAAATGGCTGGACGAGCAGGTGCTGCTGTACGACCCGTTGACAGGGGAAAAGGTAGGCGAGGCCAACCTGACGCCGCCGCATGGCAGTGCAGCGTGGGAGGCAGGTCCCAACGACTAGGTTTCGTCCCATGGGCAGCGCCGCGCCGGGCTGAGGATCGCCGACAACGCCTCCCCCAAGCCGCGGGAACTCGTTCCTGAGGGAACCCACCACCTGCACGTCGCGCATACTCCGGATTCACAGAATCCGGCTCCGCCCACCGCCGCAACGTACGCCATTCATTCACCTGCGCAAACACGCGCAACCCCCCGTGTAGCCGCGACGCGCAGCGGAGCGCTGACCGCTCGATGCGGGCATGCTCGCATCCGCCGAGCATTCAGGGGTTTCCACAGAGCAGGTCAGGAACCTACGCCTTCGGATGGCGGTTCGCTCGAATGATCTCCGACGCCTATAGGTGATACTGATCCGCGACCCAGAACTCCGCCCTCGCTATGCGATAGTCGGAGTACACGGCCCCAATGAAGCCCAAAACGCCGGCGATCACCAGCAGGTAGATGCCTGTAGGCGATCCGGCAAGCGTCACCGCAATGAAGCCCAAAACACTGGCGCTCACCAAGACAAAAGACCAGATGCCGAGGGAGAGGAAGGCTCCAATCAAGCCCCAAACGCCAGCGATCATGAGGAGCCATCCCCAGAGGGTCATCTCACTGACGTGGAGCACGTAGCCGACCGGCACGAATATGAGGGAGTAGCTCACGCCGTAGAGATACTTGATGAGCGAGGCCCACATGTCGAGCTCCCGCTGGAGTGTCCTGCGGGGATTCCCTTCCGGGCATCCTCGTCGGAGCCAGCGCTGAACATCGAGATCCCACATCGTCTCGGAGATAGCCGGTTCCTCATTGGTATCCGATTCCCCTTCGTTGGATCTATGGGCAAGCCAGCGGCAGATCCGCACAACCGCGTCACAGATCCACGCACACGGCGAGCACATCGCATGCCAGAGAAATGCGAGTAATGCGTCTTCACACTCCTGCGTATCCCGTGCTCGTCGAACAACGCACGGCCAGATAAGGATGCGGTGCACGAGCAGCGTGTGGAAAACATATATCGTCACGCCCACGAGACTGGCTGCAAGCAGCGCGAGCCACGGTGATGATGCCGCCAGCTTCCACAGCTTGACTTGGTTCAGACTATGTGGTGCGGATGACTCCAACAGAACAAGAATGAACATGGCCGCGAGGCCGGGCGCGATGTACCTGAGGAGCATCTCGAAGCGATCCAGGATCACTTTCAGGCTATCTGCCATGTGTTTGCCACCGTGAGATGTTGATACCAATGGAAGCACGGGACATCAGCATGATTCCCGTCTGTTATCTCGTGCCGGCCTCGCGCGAGCGTGCTGCGTTACTCGCAAATCGTGCCGTAGTTGGCAAGGAGGATGCCGAGGTCGGATTGGTCCGTGTCACCGTCGCTGTCGAGGTCACCGCCGGTGGACCAGCCGTAGAACGCGAGCAAGATGCCCAGATCGGTCTGATCCACGACACCATCACCCGATAGATCGCCTGGGCAAGGGATCATCTCAATCACGTATCCCATCTGCGCGGTATCCAGGGGTCCGACCCACTGGTTGACATCCGGGACATCGTTCCAGTGGCCCCGCCGATCGTAGGTCGGCTCGTCCGGTGATTCCGTCCAGATGATCTGAGCGCGGTCTTCGGCACCCTCGTTGTTGTTTGGTTCGCCTGCCAGCCAGTACGTGAAGTCGAGCGGTTCATCCGTGACCCACTCGTATTCGCCCTCGATGTCTGTCTCTCGTAGGCCGATCCAGTAGCCACCCGTCTGCGTGGGCGACACTTCGAGGAGGTTCTCCACGAAGACCTGTTCGTCCAGCGAGGTGATGGTCGCCAAGTATCCCCCCTGCGCCTCCGCCCAACTCATGGCTTGCGTCCAGGTCAGAGTTGGGTTCGTGACCACCTCGTAGAAATGCCCGTTTCCGCCCTCGGCGACAGGCCATTCGACCGGCCGCAATGGCGCAAAGACATACGCCGAGCCGGAATCCGCGCCGTGGTCATCATGCCGTATGGCGCCAACGAGGACCGTCTCACCGGATATGGCAACGGAATAGCCAAACTCATCGCCCATCGCGCCATCGGATGCGGCGATCTTCCCGACCTGCACCCACGCACCGTCAACCGCTCGGAAGACATAGGCCGATCCGGAGTCCTCACCGTTGCCATCATCGTGCCATGCCCCGGCGACAACAGTCTCGTCCACACTGGCAACTGAGCAACCGAACTCGTCGCCCGATGACGCATCATCGGCTCTCAACTTGACCGTCTGCGTCCACACTCCACGTCCCTGCTCGAAAACATACACTGCACCTGCATTGCCACCCCCGTCGTCGTCGTGCCTCGCGCCAACGATCGCTGCATCACCAGCGAGTGAAACGGCATAGCCGAACTCGTCGCCGCCGCTGCCGTCATCGGCAATGAGCTTGGCGGTCTGTATCCAATCACCCCCTACTCGCGTGAGGATGTACGCCGAACCGGAGTCACTTCCGTTATCGTCATCGTGTCGGGCTCCCACCAGCATGCAGTTATCACTGATCGCAATCGACCACCCAAACCGATCTCCCGCCGATCCATCTTGCGCGAGGAGCTTCGCGCTGAGACCCCAGGCTGTACCGGCCTTCTCATAGATGTAGACTGATCCCGAACTTGCCCCGAGGTCGTTGTCCTCGGTTGCACCGATGACCAGTGTGTCACCGCTGACCGCTACACTGATCCCAAAAACGTCGCTAGCTTCTCCATCGTCCGGCACCAGTTTCGCAGCCTGCACCCAAACACCACCCACATTTTCAAAAACGTACGCTGAGCCGGAGTTGACGCCATTGTCATCGGCATTGGGGGCTCCGACGACTATCGCCTCACCGGCGATCGCCACGGACCACCCAAACCGATCGCCCGCTGCGCCATCATCAGGAATGAGCTTCGCGACCTGTGTCCAAACACCACCGATCAGCTCGAAAACGTATGCCGACCCTGACGTCTCACCATTGTCGTCATCGAGGCAGGCGCCGATGACCGCCACCGTATCGCTCATGGCAACCGAGTAGCCGAACTGGTCCCCAGGCGCGCCGTCTGATGCACCCAGTTTGCCCCGCTGCATCCAATCAGCGTGCGCGTTGGAGAGTGCAGCCGACAGGATTAGGAACAAGCTCGCTGTTCTCTTCAGCCACGTCATTGGTTCGCTCCTTTGCCCGTGAGTGCTCGGTCTCGTGTTGGGGGAATGACCCCCGGAGCGCGAACCCCCGCACCCCACACCCGGCAGCCCCGTAGCACTACGGATTCTAAGATCACTATCTCCGCCAACCTGACCCAGTGCAAGTGTATTGTCCGCAGTTCGATCGGATTTCGCTCTGCGAGATCCGGGCCGCATCCGCCGCCACTTCTGCCTCTGCACCTCGCGCGTATTGCTTGTCTTGGCGCAGGCGGCGAGCGCTGGTTTGACGACTGTGGGGACGGGGGAACCCGGCCAAGATGGCCGAGCTATGTGGAGCGGAGGCGTCGCACAAGGTGGGACATCCGGTCCGGCGCGCACGGGACCGGCGATGGTCACCGATGTTGACGGACCGCCTCGCCAATGCGCGCGCGGTCCCGATCGAGCGTCGAAATGTCGCTCAAAACCGACCCAAAACGCGCCGAAACTGATCGAAAACGCTCCGAAACGATCCCAAACCGGCCGAAACTCGCCCAAAACTCTGGTCCGATAACACGTTTTCAGCGATTCCGTGCGCACATCCTGAACGCGAACCACCACAATCGGGGGGGCTGGCACGCCGTCCACTCGGTCGGCAGCACCACATCGCGCTGCATCATCTCGTCGAGTGCGACCGTGGCGAGCGCGGCCCTGGGGGTGGGCGAGGTAGGATGGATGCCGTCTGGTGAAAGGAGACCCGCATGCGTGTCATGGTCATCGGTGCGTCAACCAACCCCGACAAGTACGGCAACAAGTCCGTCCGGGCATACATCCGCCAGGGACACGAGGTGCTGCCCGTGAATCCGAAAGCGGATGAGATCGAGGGCGTGCGGTGCTATAGCAGCATCACGGAGGTTCCCGGGCCGATTGATCGCGCGACGGTCTACCTGCCGCCAAAGCACGGGATCGAGGTGGTGGAGGCGTTGGCGAAGCGAGGCGATGTGCAGGAGGTCTGGCTCAATCCCGGTGCTGAGTCGCCTGAAGTGATCGACCGCGCCAAGGCGTTGGGGCTGACGCCGATTGTGGCGTGCTCGATCGTGGCGATCGGTGAGGAGCCGTAGCAACCCCCAACCCCCACGGCCCGCCCACGACCCCCAAGTCCTGTGCATCAAGCTCACGCGAGAGGCTTGGTCTCACCGCTCAACCCGTCGCCGATTGGCTGTTTTATGCGGAAGTTGCAGCCCGCATCGGCCGACCTATGATGACGCCCTGTCACTTCCCTATCAGCGAAAGGCAGCGATGACCTTGCACCCCAGCCACGTCACAGAGCCGATGCAGGCGTCTCCCCGGGCAGCGGTCCAGTACCAGCGCACGCGCGAGATGACGATCGACGAACTGCTTCTGGAGAACCGCGTCGTCTTCCTGATCGGCGAGATCAACCAGGGGACCGCCGCTCGCGTCATGATGCAGATGCTCTACCTGGACAACCAGAAGCGAGGCGATGAGATCCACTTCTACATCAACTCGCCGGGCGGGTCGGTGGATGACACGCTCGCCCTGTACGACACGATGCAGTTCCTCGCCAGCCCGATCGCCACGTACTGCCTCGGTCGGGCGTACTCGGGAGGGGCGATTCTGGTCACGGCCGGGGCGAAGAACAAACGCTTCATCCTCCCCCACGCCAAGGTGATGATCCACCAGCCCTACGGCGGTATGAGCGGCCAGACCGAGGACATCCGCATCCAGGCGGAGCAGATCATCAAGGCCAAGCGGCAGCTCAACGAGATCCTCGCCAAGCACACCGGCAAGAGCGTTGACACCATCCAGGAAGATGGCGAGCGCGACAAGTACTTCTCCGCACACGAGGCCAAGGAGTACGGCCTGGTCGATGAGGTGATCGAAGAAAAAGAGAAGCCGAAGAAAGCTGGCAAGTCCTGACCCGGCGCGCCATGGCGCGTCACATCCACGACCCCCACGACCTTGAGCAACGCGAAATCCGCCACCGGCGGACCCACGACCCCAACGACCCCCACAGCCGACTCTCGGATGCAGAGCACGACCCGCAAGAGCGGCTAGGAGATACGACATGTCGCATTTGGTCCCGATCGTCATCGAGCAAACCGGTCGCGGCGAGCGGTCCTACGACATCTATTCCCGCCTGCTCAAGGACCGCATCATCTTCCTCGGCGGGCCTGTCAGCGACGAGATCGCCAATCTCGTCATCGCGCAACTCCTTTTCCTGACGAACGAGGATTCCAAGGCGGACATCCACTTCTACGTCAACTCGCCGGGCGGGGCGGTGACGGCAGGGCTGGGCATCGTCGACACGATGAACTACATCAACCCTGATGTGTGCACTTACTGCATCGGCCAGTGTGCATCGATGGGGTCCGTGCTCGCCGCCTCCGGCGCCAAGGGCAAGCGCTATGTCCTGCGCAACAGCCGAAACCTCATGCACCAACCCCTTGTCGGCGGCGTCATCGAAGGCCAGGCGACCGACCTGGAGATCGAAGCCCGTGAGATGCTCCGCCTGCGCGACCGCATCTACCAGATCTACGCCGAGGCCACAGGCAAGAGCATCGAGCAGATCGAGAAGGACTGCGACCGCAACAAGTGGCTCGACGATGAGGAGATGATCGAGTACGGCCTGGCGGACCAGGTTCTCAGTCGGATGCCCGAGCAGAAACCAAACGCCTGAGTCGAAGGGGCGGCAGCGGCGATTCCGAAAAGAAAACCCGGAATCCCCTGCGAACCGCCGAACCACACCCTGTCGCACGCCGTAATGGAAGGTAGCAACAGCAACGAACTTCAGACGCATCTTCCTTTCTCCCGCAGCGACACGGTTTCCTCCAAGCAAGTGCTTCTTCCTCCTCCTTCGAAACGCCTCGACCAATCAGTCGAGGCGTTTCGTTTTTCGTGGGTGGGTTGATCGCTCGACGCCCAGCTTGGCGCTGCCGTACACTGCACCGCATGAGGCCCTCCACGCGACACCTGACCGACGTGCGACACGCTGTTCGGCGCGGAGGCGCCCGGCTGACGTTCGCTCCTGTGGTCATGGTCGCCCTTGCATCGCTGGTTCTCGCAGGCTGCTACCAGCCGTTGTTGACATCGAGCGAGGATCGGACGCAGTTCGACGACTACGATCGCCGCCGGTACCGTCTTCCACCAGCCACGGTCATGGATGAGTTCGGCCACGAGCAGCCGAATCTGCGAGGCAGGCTCAGCCCTGATCGTTGAACCACCACACAGCCCTGTGATGCGGCTCGTCAGCGCGTCCGAGAAGCGCGCCGGTGCGGCGTGCGCTGCCCGGTAACGTGACGTCCGTTGTCACCTTGCGCGCCGGGTGCTGATGTAGCGAAGATGACGACCAGAACGAACGAGCCTGATGCAGCGGCGGATCGTCGCGCTTTTTAAGAAGTCGTCACGCTTTTTCGACCGATTCGCCCTGAACTCCCGATAGGTTGGGAGTGTTGTTTAAGCTTGCGCGACAATCCGTCAATTCTATGGGACGAAGCCTGTCACGCTCGACCATCGTGTGGGCTGCCCTGCTCGCGTCCATGACGGTCGGCGGCGGGACGTTGCTTGTTCTCGACGAGCCTTCCTTCGCGCGGAGCACCGATCGCGTGCTCGCCTTCCCGAACGGGCCGCAGGTCGGTCCGCTTGAGGCGATCTGGAGAACGCGGAGTGAACTCGATCGGCAGCGGTGGACGCACATCGTCATCCACCACTCCGGTGCGTCACACGGCAGCGCTCAGACGATCACCGAACAACACAAACGCCGAGGCTTCCAGGGTTTGGGGTATCAGTTCGTCATCGGCAACGGCCGCGGCTCCGCTGATGGGAGCTTGCACATCGGCTACCGCTGGCTCGATCAGCTTCCCGGAGCACACACCGGCGGACCCGATGCGGACTACCTCAACCGGTACGCCATCGGAATCTGTCTGATCGGTGATGGGGACCGCAAGCCGCCAACCACGGCTCAGATGCACCGGTTGATCGACCTCGTGCGGTCGCTCCAGGCCGAGTTAGGCATCTCCAGCGGGCAAGTCGTGTTCCACAGCGACGTGGCAAACACCTCCAGCCCCGGCCGGTTCTTCCCCGGAGCGGAGTTCCGGGAGCGCCTCGACGTTCGCTGAGGCCTGCCGAGGCGTCCGGAAACCACCGCGAATTCCGCGCATCAGGCGGCAGGCTGAACTGCTACCGTCAACTGGACGATGGCATGGGGATATGTGGTGTCTCGCAAAACGGCCACTTCAGGTCGGATTGGACCACCGACGCTTGTTGATCTTTCCGCCTACCGAACCGATACTCCGTCGCGGGATTCCTGATCGTGCTTGCAACGTCGCCCGGCGCGACCTGCGGATGGAACCCGCCGGCTCAGCGCCGATGTGGGCTGGAGAGATGGACCTCAGCAACGGGATGCAGCGAGCAGGATGAAAGCGGGCAAACAGATCGCCGGTTTCACGATCCTGGCCGAGATCGGCCGGGGGGCCGCGTCGAAGCTCTTCGCGGTCCAGGATCCGAAGACCAAGCAGGTCTGGGCGCTCAAGCACGTCATCAAAAAACAGCCCAAGGACCAGCGGTTCCTCGACCAGACCGAGACCGAGAGCGAGGTCGGCCAGAAGCTCGATCACCCGAACATCCGGAAGATCTACAAGCTCATTCGCGGCAAGAGAATGCTCAAGACCGTCGAGATGTTCCTCCTCATGGAACTGATCGACGGCGTCAGCATCGAACAGTACCCCGTGCCGACCCTGGATCTGGTTCTCGATGTCTGGACCCAGGTCGCGGACGGCCTGTCACACATGCACGGCTGCGGCTTTGTCCACGCCGACATGAAGCCGAACAACATCATCCTGACCGACGGCGGGACGGCCAAGATCATCGACCTGGGTCAATCCTGCCCCGTAGGCACTGTGAAGGAACGCATCCAGGGCACACCGGACTACATCGCGCCCGAGCAGGTTCATCGGCGCGAGATCACCGAGAAGACGGATATCTACAACCTCGGCGCGTCGATCTACTGGTCAATCACCGGCCAGCACATCCCCACCGCGCTGCCCAAGGGTGATTCGCTCCTCTCCGGCGCTCAGGATGACCATCTGATCGAGCGTCCGGTCTCGCCGAGCGAACTTCTCTCCGGCACGCCCGAGTTGCTCAGCACCCTGGTTCTCCAATGCGTCGAAGTCGATGTGGGCAAGCGGCCGGACTCGATGCACGACGTCGTGGACATGCTTCGCGACATTCACGAAGCCTTGACGCTGCACAATCGGGGATTGCTTGTGCAGGGTGCTGAGCCTCGCGAGCGGGCGTGTGGGTGAGTTGGTGGACTTCCAGACAAATCTCCAAGACGCCGTCGCCGTCCGCGAGCTATTCGAGCATGCCGTTGACGCCGCTCGATCCGCGAGATGTCGAGCCGGTTCGGTCGATCGGATCAGCGCGCCCGGGACGCTCCTGGCGACAGGCGACATCCACGACAACCCCGTTCACCTGCAGCGCATCCTGACGCTCGCTCGACTGGATGAATCGCCCGACCATCACGTGACATTCCATGAGGTGATCCACGGCGACACGTTGTTGCATGACATGGACTTCTCCTACCGTATGCTCGCGCGCATCGCGGAACTCAAGACGCGGTACCCGGAGCAGGTCCATGCGCTGCTCGGCAATCACGAACTCTCGCAGATCGTCGGGTCGGGCGTCATCAAGCACGGCATCAACTGTGTCTACGCCTTCACCGATGCCATCGAGCAGGTCTTCTCGCGTGATGCTGGACGCATCAACGATGCGATCGAGGCGTTTATCCGGTCGATGGCGCTCGCGCTTGTCACTGATTTGGGCATCCTGTGCGCCCATTCGCTGCCCGGGCCGTACGACATGGAAGCGTTCGACCCGTCGATCCTGGAGCGTGAACTGACGGATGAGGACTATGCGCCGCGGGCCGGCTCAGCCCATCGCATGGTCTGGGGTAGACGGCACACACCCGAGCAGCTTGCAGCCCTCGCCGAGCAGTGGGGCGTCAAACTCTTTGTCATCGGCCACGAACTCGCGGAGACGGGGTTTGAGTTCTGCCCGCCGAACACGGTGATCCTCAACAGCGATCACCAGCAAGCCCGCGTCCTCCCGCTCGACCTGGCTGAGCTTCCCCCGATCGACGCACTGCGTGACCGCACCATCGCGCTGCACACCATCACATAGTCCTGCCATCCTGCCCGAATCGTTTGCGCAAAGACGAGCAATCCGCGCCCGTTTCCCCAAAGCCGCAGGAACTCGTTCCTGCGGGAGCACGCACGAGTCTACATCGCACGCCCGAACTGCGACACGCATCCGTGCTGCGTGCACTGGCCACGCGGTGCGTTTCTCGCGATGATGGGCGCATGGCAACACCGACAGTCATCCAGACGGAACATCTTGAAAAGGAAGCCGTGGACTGGCTCGCGGCACGCTGCAACCTCGTCGCCTGCAACAGCGAAAGCGATGAATTCGCATCGCACATCGGCGAGGCGCAAGGCCTCGTCGTGCGGACGTACACGCAGGTCGATCAGGCGCTGCTCGACAGAGCACCGAATCTTAAGGTCGTCGGCCGAGCTGGCGTCGCGCTGGAGAACATCGACATCCCCGCCTGCCGAGCGCGAAGCATCGAGGTCGTCCACTCGCCCACCGCGAATACGCAAGCCGTCGTCGAATACGCCACGGCACTGATTCTCGACGCGCTTCGACCACGCTCGACCGTCGATCGCGGTTTCGCTGTTGAAGAGTGGAAGACGTTGCGCGACACCTACCCGATGGGCAGGCAACTCAGCGAACAGGTGCTCGGCATCTATGGTCTTGGGCGGATCGGCAAACGCATCGCCCAGGTTGCCGGGGCGATCGACGCGCGTGTGATCTACTGCGATCTGCTCGACATCGAGCCGGCGCTGCGTCACGGCGCTGAGCCGGTCGATCGTGAGACGCTGCTGCACGAATCGGATGTGCTCACAATCCATGTGGACAGTCGTCCGTCGAACCGCCACCTGATCGACGCGGCCGCGATGTCGCTTCTCAAGGCCAACGTCGTCTTCGTTAACACGAGCCGGGGCTTTGTTGTGGATTCCGCGGCGCTGGCGGGTTTCCTTCAGCGAAACGACGCGGCGACAGCCCATCTGGATGTGCACGATCCGGAGCCATTCGGCGATGACTACCCGCTTCTCGCCGTCGAGAACGCCCACGTGTACCCGCACATCGCAGCCCGTACGGAGACGGCGCTTCTGAACATGAGTTGGGTCGTCAAGGATGTCTGGGCGGTGATCGAGGGTCGGTCGCCCGAGCACCCCGCGCCGTCGCTACCGGTACAATGAGCGCATGTGCCAGCTTGGAATGAACATCGACCACGTGGCGACCATCCGCCAGGCCCGACGAACGTATGAACCCGACCCGATCTGGGCTGCGGTGGAAGCGCAGCTCGCCGGGGCTGACTGCATCACGATTCACCTGCGCGAGGATCGTCGGCACATCTGTGACCGCGACCTCGAACGGCTCAAGGAGACGGTGCAGGTCAAGCTGAACCTGGAGATGGCGGCGACGGATGAGATGGTGGCCATCGCATGTCGAGAGCAGCCGCAGATGGCGACGCTCGTGCCGGAGGGCAGACTGGAAGTGACGACCGAGGGCGGGTTGGACGTCGCGGGCCAGCGGGATCGCCTGACGGAGGTCGTGTCGCGTCTGAGCGATGCGGGTGTCAGCGTCAGCGCGTTCATTGACGCGGATGAGGACCAGATCGACGCAGCGGCAGTGGCGGGTTTCGCATGGTGCGAGGTTCACACCGGACCGTTCGCACATGCGCATTATGAAGCACACGGCGACATGGCGGACGATCGCGTGCTGGATGGACTGGACGTGGTGATCCGTGCCGGCGAGCAGATCATCGACGCCGGTATGCGTTTCAACGCCGGCCACGCGCTGAACTACCGCAACGTCAGCCCCATCGCTGCGATTCCCGGTGTGCAGGAGTTGCACATCGGCCACTCGATCATCGCACGTGCCGTCTTCGTCGGCCTGCGCGAGGCGATCGAAGAGATGAAGGCGCTCATCGACGCGGCCGAAGCGCTTGGTGACTGACCCTCCCCACGGCAAGGAGCAGCACGATGGCTGCGGCGACGACCGATCACCGCTGGCTGGCCGGGGCGTTCACCGCCGTCACCACACCGTTCACTCCCGACGGATCGGCTGTCGATGAAGACAAGCTCATCGAACAGATCGCATTCCAAGCGAACCCCCACGACCCCCACGACCCCAACCACAGCGACAACGGCGTGCATGGCATCGTGGTGCTTGGAACAACCGGCGAGTCGCCGACCATCACGGACCGCGAAGCACGACTGATCGCGGAACGCAGCATTGCGCACGGCAGATCGCTGGGTCTGCGCATCATCATCGGCGCTGGGTCGAACAACACCGCCCACGCTGTCGAGTTGCAGAAGCAGGCGGCGAGGATGGGAGCCGATGCGACGCTCAGTGTCGTGCCGTACTACAACAAGCCGATGCAGGAGGGGCTGTACCGTCACTTCATGATGGTCGCCGATGCTGCTGACATCCCTGTCATGCTCTACAACATCCCAGGCCGATCCGGTGTCGCGTTGACGATCGACACGATCGAACGCCTCAGCAGACATCCGAACATCGCAGCGCTCAAGCACGCGACGGGGTCCGTGGATGAGGCTTCACGCATCTGCGCGCGGTGTGAAGACCTGATCCTGCTCTCCGGAGATGACCCCCTCACCTGGCCGCTTGCGAGCGTCGGCATCACAGGCGCGGTCAGCGTGATCGGCAACATCCTGCCCGGCAGGCTCCGTGCGCTCATCGATGCGATCCATCACGGCGATTGGCGTGGTGGGCAGCAGATCCACTTCGAGCTGGCGCCCCTCGCTGCCGGGCTGATGTCCCTCGCCACGAACCCGATCGGCATCAAGACCGCCATGCGTCTCCTCGGGCGCGACAGCGGCGTGCTGCGGCTACCGCTCACCGAATCGGACGATGCGATCACCGGAGCGGTCCGTGAGTTGCTCGTTGGCGCCGGGCTGCTGTGACTGGGGCGCATCGGTCCCATCGTGCCAAATGATGCGTATGCTCGACACAACCGCGCCGACGCTGGCGGAATCTGTTGATTTCACGCAACATCCGATCAATTGCGGACCTTGACTTGTCGATCCAACCCATGTGGATGACACACCCTCCGATCAGCCGATTCTGCGTCTGACCGATGCTGAGGACCACCTCGGCCCGGAGGCGGGCGTGCAGATCCAGGCAACGTCCGATCAGCGCCTCGCCATGCTCGCGCACGAGTTGGGCAGCCTCCTCGACGGGTCGCAGCGGTATCTGAATCTCGCCCTGCGTCACCTCACGACAGGGGCTGACCAGACCGACCCCGAGACGATTATCCGGCAGCTTCGGGCAGTTCATAGCGCACTGGATCGCATGACCCACGCTGTCAGCGCGTTTCGTCAGTCGACAGGTGGATCGTCGATGACGGTTTCCATCATGCCCGATGAGTCGCTGACATCGGTGATCGAGCATGCGGTCAACGTGCTTCGGCCAGCCGCTGATGAGCACGGGATCGACGTTGTTGTTGATGCGGACGGAGCCTTGGCGGGCGTTCCCGCTGGGCCGGTCTACCCGATTATCTCAAACGCGCTGCGCAACGCGCTTGAGGCGAGTGAATCCGGCGGGACGATCCACGTTGAGGCGTCGCGCCGTGGCGGCGACATCCACATCACCGTCACCGATCACGGGACGGGCGTCGATCCCAACGTGCTGCCGCGCGCTTTTGACTTCGGCGTCACCACCAAATCGCGCGGACACGGCATCGGCCTGGCGCTGAGCCGTGACATCATCCGTGAGATCGGCGGCACGATCGCCCTCGTCAACAACCCCCAGGACGGCGCCACGCTGCGCATCACCTTCCCTGTGCCTCACACGAAGGATGGCGGCCAAGCATGAGTGACCAGATCGCCCGAATCCTGATCGTCGATGATGATCCCATTGTCACCCAGTCGCTCGCTGAGTACCTCGCTGAGGAGGGCTACGACATCGCGGTCGCGTCCGATGGGGCTGCGGCGCTGGAGATCCTCAACCGGTCCAAGCCGTCTGCCGCCGCCTCGCCTGATGAACCGTTTGGCGTCGTTATCACAGATGGCAACATGCCCGTCATGGATGGGCTGCACCTGCTGCGCGAGACCAAGAACAAGCACCCCGACATCGTCGTCATCGTCCTGACCGCGTACGCCACCGTCGAGTCGGCGGTCGAGTGCGTCAAGGAGGGGGCGTTCGACTACCTCACCAAGCCGGTCGTCGATCAGGAACTGCTCATCGCTGTGCAAAAGGCGGTTCGCCAGCAGGCGCTCATCGCTGAGAACCACACGCTGCGCAGCCAACTCGACACACGCTTCGGCTTGGACAACATCATCGGCGCGGATCCGCGCATGACGCGGACCTATGACCTGATCGAAGCCGTCGCGCCGGGCAAAACGACGGTGCTCATGGGCGGCGAATCGGGAACCGGCAAGTCGCTCATCGCGCATGCGATCCATCGCAGGTCGCCCCGACGCAACAAGCCCTTCGTAGAGGTCTCTTGCGGGTCGATCCCCGAGACGCTGCTCGAATCGGAGCTTTTCGGCCACGTCAAAGGCGCGTTCACCGGAGCGCACGCTGACAAGATCGGCAGGTTCCTTGCTGCGGACGGCGGGACGCTCTTTCTCGATGAGATCAACTCCGCATCGCCAGGAATGCAGCTCAAGCTTCTGCGCATCCTGCAGGAACGCCGATTCGAGCCTGTCGGTTCAACTGAGACCGTTGAGGTGGATGTCCGCGTGATTCTGGCGAGCAACGAGCCTCTGGAGGAGCTTGTCGCCTCCGGTCAGTTCCGCCAGGATCTGTACTACCGGATCAACGTCGTGATGATCGACCTGCCGCCGTTGCGCGAACGGATCGGCGACATCCCACTTTTGGCGGAGCACTTCCTCCGTCGGCACTGCGAAGAAGTTGGAACACAGATCACCGGATTTACGGCGGAAGCGATGGAAGCGCTCCAGCGGTACGACTACCCAGGCAACGTCCGTGAGTTGGGCAACATCGTGGAGCGGGCTGTCGTCCTGACGCGCGGGCAGACGATCACGCTCGATGACCTGACGCAGAACGTGCTCGACAGGGGCGCCAGTGCGATCACTGCGGACAACTGCCAGGCGACCGGCCTGCCGTGGCTCGGTGATGACGGTGACTGGCAGCCGATGTCGCTGCGCCAAGCGTTGGAAGAGCCTGAGCGACAGATTCTTCTTGCAGCGCTCCGCGCCAACGACTGGAATCGCCAGAAGACGAGCGATGAGCTCGAGATTAACCGCACCACGCTCTACAAGAAGATCAAGCAATACGGCCTGGACCGCCTCGCCGGTTGATACGCGCGTGGCCTCGGTGAACGGTTTCGCTCACGTGTGCGGCGCTCGCACGCAGGAGAGGACATTGCCCCTTTCGCAGCCCAGCCTGGCAAGGCTGGGTTCGCTCCCAACCGTGCAGGTGCGACAAACCCTACATTGCCCCACTCGCGCGCCCCTGCGACGCACCGCATGCGACACAACCGGCTCGGCCGAGATATGGGGAACGGTGAGCCTTGCCAGGCGAGGCTGTGATGTGCGTGCTGAGAGACGGCGTTGTGGCGCGCCGGTTCTGGCGGTACCCTGCATTGCCTTCAGGGCGTGCCGGGACCGGCGACCGATGCGCTTTGCTCGATCAAGGGAATCGCGGCGCGTGCGAATTACGCTCGTCAATACACATGACGTGATCGGCGGGGCTGAACGGTGCAGCCACGACCTCGCCATCCAACTCGGGGCGCTCGGCCACAAGACATCGTTGATCGTCGGTCGAAAGCTCGGGTCCGATCCGTTCACCACACAGATCCAGTACCCCGGCCTGGACTGGCGACTCCGAGCGCTGACGCATCTGAAGTTCGGCCTGACCGAAACCACGCTCACATCCCCGCTGCACGTCGTCCGCACCTGGCCTGACTTCACCCGCGCTGATCTTGTCAACATCCACAACATGCACGGCGCGTACTGGAACTTCTGGACGCTGCCCTTGCTCGCTCGCCGAGTCCCGGTCGTCCTCACGCTGCACGACACGTGGTTTATGACAGGCGACTGCGCATATCCATACGATTGCGACCGCTGGCGGAAAGGGTGCGGCAAATGCCCGCAGGCGACGGCGGACGACCCGCTCGATCGCGTCTGCATCGGCGGCGGCGACCTGACGTGGCTGAACCTCAAGCTCAAACGAGCCGCGATGCGACTCACTCGCGCCGGGCGCGTGGCGCTGATCTGCCCCAGCAGATGGATCATGCGCCAAGCTGCCGCAAGCCCGCACCTGCGCGATGTCCGGGCTGAGCACATCGAGTACGGCATCGACCTGCACCTGTGTCAGCCGCGGGACAAGGCCCAGGCCCGCCGTGCGCTGGATCTCCCGGTGCAAGGCACGTACGTCTTCGCCTCGGCTGCGAACCTGCACGATCGGCGGAAGAACTTCGCGCTGATCGAGGGCGCGCTGCGAAGCGGCGCCTGGCCGAAAGGGTTGACGCTCGTGTGCGTGGGCGAAATGAATCAGCAGGACCGCGCACGGTTTGACGGGCTGCCGATTCGGATGCTCGGGTTTCTGGGCGATCGTCATGCCATGGCGCAGGCGATCAACGCCTGCGATGCGGGGCTGGTCGTGTCGAGGGCGGACAATCTTCCCTACTCGGCGCTGGAACTTGCCGCTTGTGGTAGGCCGGTCATCTGCACAAGCGTGGGCGGCCTGCCTGAGATCGTGGACAGTAGGGACATGGGGTGGCGCTTGCCCGCCGATGCGTCGCAGCGCGATCTCATCGAGGCGCTTGCCAACCTGGCGGAGCAGACGCCCGAGCAACTCGCGGCGCGCAGCGTGAAGATCCGGCGTCAGGCTGAGGCGCGATATGATATGAACGCCTTTGCCGCGAAGACCTTAGCGCTCTACGAGGAGATGGTCGCCTGATGAGGATCGCGCTGATCACACGCGAGTACCCTCCCGAAACGGGATGGGGCGGTATCGCCACCTTCTACCATCGTTTCGCGCACGCGCTGTGCGAGCAAGGCCATGATGTCGAGGTCTTCGCACAAGCCGTCACATCGCCG
This sequence comes from Phycisphaerales bacterium, assembly GCA_023135165.1. Classification (GTDB taxonomy): domain Bacteria; phylum Planctomycetota; class Phycisphaerae; order Phycisphaerales; family JAGLTS01; genus JAGLTS01. The sequence goes on from JAGLTS010000028.1 coordinate 98,918, forward strand.
CGCATCGAGATGGACGGCCCGGTCATGATCCACCGTTTCATGCCCCGGCGGTACCTCATCCTCAAGAGATGCGGCGGCGACCTCGCGGGAATGGACCGCCACCTGGGCATCTTCAGCACGGCGCTTGCGTGGGAGGCGACCCGTGTCTTTCGGAAACGCCACAGAGAAGCGCCCTTCGATCTGGTCGAGGGACAAGAGCACCTCGGCCTCAACGCCTTCATCAACGTCATTCCAGGGCGTTCATTCGCCACCGTCACGCGATACCACACCGCATACCACACCTTCGTCCGTCGTGAACTGGTCGATTGGCCTCCGTCGGGCATCATCCGCAGGCTTGAGCGATGGAGCCTGACCTCAGCCGACATGCGCATCAGCGCTTCGCGGTTCATCGACGATGCGGTGCAGGAGGACTTCCCCGGCGTACCGCGCGCAGACGCCGTCGTACCGCTGCTTTCACCGCTTGATGTCAGCCGCAACGACGACGCCGATCGTGAGCCGCTCATTCTTTTCGTCGGTCGATTCGTGCCGAATCACAAGCGCCCGCACCTGGCGGCGGAGGCGTTCGCCCGTGTGGCGGCGGATGCGCCCGACTGGACGATGGAGTTCGCCGGCCCCGATTACCCGATGAACAGCGAGCAGACCGTGTGGCAGGTGTGCGAGCAACTCCTTGCGCAGGCGGCGCCGGGTCGCTACACCCATCACGGATCGCTCCCACCCGAGCAGGTCGAAGCGCTTTACCGCAAGGCGTCGATCATCATCATTCCATCGCGGTTCGAGTCGTTCGGTCTCGTCGCGCTTGAAGCGCTCGCTTGCGGCTGCGTTCCCATCGTGAGCGACAACACCGCGATGGCGGAGGCGGTCGGCGATGCGGGGGTTGTCTTCCGCAACGGCGATATTGATGATCTGGAATCGAAACTGCGTGATCTTCTTGCGTCTCCGCATCGCCTCGCCGAGCGGCGGGCGGCTGGATACGAGCACGTCGCTCGCGTCACCGACACCGCCTCGCTCATGGAGCGGAACCTCGCGCTCTTCGAGCAGGTCATCGAGGCGAAGCGAGGTGGTGCATGACAGGCCGACCCTTCGTCGAATCCGAACGCCTTTGCATTCTCAAGGCGGATCGCATCGGCGACATCATTCTCCTCAGTGGGTATCTGAAGCTGCTTGCTGAACGTCTGCCCGACGCGCGGATCGACGTGTGGGTTGCGCCGGACATGGTACGACTCAAGGATCTGCTGCATCCGCATCTTGGCGTTCATGCCCTGCCCTTCACGCGCCACGCCGAAGCCCCCGACGAAGTTCTTGCATCGTGGCTCTGGCAGGTGGATCAGGGCGGTTACGACCACATCATCATTCCTCGCTTCACGCTCGGTGAAACCGATGTGCTCGCGCTTCGTTATCTGGAGACGCCTTCACGCCACGGGTTTCCGAACTTCGAGAACACGTTGCCCGAGGATTGGCTCACGCTTCGGCTCGGACCTGCGAGGCGACCGCTCGAAGCGAGCGTTGAAGGGCCGGAGGTGGATCCGTGGTCGCACGAGATCGACAAGTACCGGATGCTGGCCGAGTGGCAGGGCATCGACACGGCGGACGATCCGCTTAGGCCTGCGATCTACATCGATGGAGAGCCGTTTCGGCCGACTCGTCGGCAGCAGGGGATCCTCGTCTGGCCGGGCGCGTCGGAGCCGCGCAAGCGCTGGCCCGTCGAGTATTTCGCGGAGGTGATCGGCAAGCTCGCTCAGCCCGGCATGCCCGTCGTGGTCGGTGGCACGCCCGACGAGCAGCCCATCGCGCAGGCGCTGGTTGACGAGCTTTCCAATCGGCTCGACGCTGAGACATGGATCTGCGATACCGACAACTTCTCTGCGACGTTTCGCCGCATCGCTCGGTTCAGGACGGTCTTGGCGAACGACACGGGCATCGCCCACCTCGCCGCCGCGGCAGGCTGCCGTGTGGTCAGCATTAGCTCCGCGGTCCACGATGGGCGGTTCGGCGTGCGCAGCGGGCGCTCGATGACGGTCGTCGCCGACGTTCCGTGCAGGCGATGCAACGGCGTGTGCCTGTTCGATGAACCGGTCTGGCCTTGCGTCACGGAGATCACGCCTGCCGCGGTCGCCGACGTGTTGAACACTCGCAAGAGACTGCCGCGCAGCCTTCGCGTTCCAGCCCAGCGGTTTGAGCGTGAGCCGCGCGATCTCTTCGCCCATGCCGTTCGCCACAAGGCCCAAGCGATCCTCGCGCGCGATCGTCAGCACGCGCAGCTCGTGCTCGAACGCAAGATGGCGGAGGATCTCCGCGCCAGGGCTGAGATGCGCGTGCAGGAACTGGAAGTCGAAGCGGCGAACATCGAGTCCCGTGTTGCCCAGTTCGAGAATCGCGTTACAGATCTGAAAGATCGAATCGGCGCATCGGAACGGCGTGAAGGCGACCTGCTGGCGCAGCTTGAGCGCATGACGACCACGGTCGATCGATGCACGGAGATCGCCGAGGCGAAGCAGGCGGATGCGGAACGCTTCGAGGCGCTGCAGCGTGAACGTTTGGCGGAGGCCGAGGAACTTGCATCGCTGCGCGCTCAGCTTCAGCAGGCGACGCGCGAGCTTGCCGACATGACGCAGCGCCTGGGCGATGCCGATGCCCGTGGCGCGCAACTGAAACAGGAGATCGAGCAGGCTCGGATACGGCTGGATGAGACATCCGCCGAGCGGGATGACTTCATTGAACGGCTGACTGCGCACGAGACGCGGTGCGGTGAACTCGGCGTGCGGATCACTGAACTTGACGCTGAGTCACGTCTGCTGCGCGACAAGCTCGCCGACCGTGATCGACAATGCGAGGCGCTTGCTCAGGTGGAGGAGGCGCTGAGCCGTGAGAAGCAGACGACGGACCGTCTCACGTTGGATGTCGATCGGCTGGAAGTCGTCGTGGAGGAGACCGCGACCGTCCGGGATGATCTCAGGAACAAACGGCGTGCAACGGCGTCGAAACTGCGCGATGCGCGCGAGAAGTCCCTCGGCGCCCGCGCGTTCGCCGCATCGCACATCGACGCCAACTACGACCCGTCCCCGCAACGCCACACATGGCTGGGGCCGCCCACATCGTCCGCCGCGCAGCCTGAACCCCCACGATGCCCACGCATCAGCATCATCACACCTTCGTTCAACACCGCGCCGTTCATTGAAGCCAACATCCAAAGTGTTCTGAATCAGAACTACCCGGATTTTGAACACATCATCGTGGATGGCGGATCGGGCGACGGCACAGTCGACATCTGCGCTCGTCACCGGCACCTGCGCTGGACCGTTGAGAAAGATCGCGGGCAAACACATGCGATCAACCGAGGCATGCTGCTGAGCACCGGTGAGATCGTCGCGTATCTCAACTCGGATGATGTGTATTGCCCCGGTGCATTCGATGCCGTCGCCGAGTACTTCCACGCACATCCCGATTGCATGATCCTCGTCGGCGACTGCGATCTGATCGACGAACAGGGCGAGACGACCGGACACTGGCGGGCCGAGGCTGGCCGATGGGTCGATCGCGTGCGGTACTGGGGATGGGAGAAGACGCACTGCATCCCGCAGCAGGGCATCTTCATGCGGCGAGAACTGCTCACCAAGGTCGGCCTTTTCGACGCGGATCTCGCCATGGTCATGGATCTGGACATGTGGCTGCGCGCCACGCGCGAGCATGAGCTGGGCGTCGTGAACCGAACATTGGCAGGCTTCCGCCTGGTCGAAGGCACGAAGACGATCTCACGCACGCACGAGATGTACGCCGAGCAGCTTGCGATCTGTCGGCGACACGCCCGGCATCTCCCGCTTGGGCAGCGCCTGGTGACGCGCATCGGCGCGCGCAGACACTTCGCAAACATGATGCTCAAGATGAGTGAGCACTATCTTTTCAGTGACAGGCAGCGCCGTCTTCCGCTGGGACTGCTCATGCGGGGCATCGACGAGTGGCCGATCCTGCTTGCGAATCCGCGCACATGGTTCACGTTGGCGCAGGGCGTCACGCGCAAGACGCCGCTCTGGCCGATCGTCGCGCAACCGCACCGGGCCTACCTGGGCGTGCTCTGGCGGCTGCGACGCCAACGGTGACGGGGCTTGGCATCAGGCGCAGCCGAGGCGAGGTCGAGTCCGCACGAACGCCACGCGATCGGCCGACCCGCTACCCTGAACGCATGGCCAAGCGTCCTCCCACGATGAGGCTGTTTGTCGCGATCTATCCGCCGATCGAGATCGCCTGCGCAGCGCTCTCCACGCTCGCGAACCTCGACTTGCCGGACCATCGCGCAACGCCTGATCAGCAGATCCACATGACGGTCCAGTTCATCGGCGATACGCCCGTTACGCATCTCGACGCGGTGATCGAGACCACCGAGCGAGCCGCAGCGGGACTCAACCCGTTCGACCTCACACCCATCCGCTTCATCACACTGCCCAAGCGCCGTCCTGCACGGCTGGTCGCACTGGAAACCGATGCGCCGCCGCCGCTCGTCGAGCTGCACACCCGTCTCGCCGGTCGCCTCGCGCACCGTCCCAGGCCTCGCCCGTCCGATCGCTTCCTCCCCCACATGACGCTGTGCAGGTTCAGGCAACCGGGAGCCGTCCCAGGCCTCACAGTGGATCACCCGGTCGACCTCCCGTCCTTCCACGTGCGGTTCATCTCGCTTGTGCGGAGCACACTCCAGCCGACCGGGGCTGTCCATAACGTCATGGCACGAGCCGAGTTGGGCTGAACCCCCACGACCTTGAGTCCGCCGTGGCGGACGAAATCCGCCTCTGGCGGACCAACACCTCCCAGCCGCAACACTCCGTTTTATCGGACGATGAGGAGAACTTGGCGCTTTCTGTCGTGACAAACGTCATCTTGCCGTTATAATAGAGATGGAACCGCAGGCCCCTTGAGCGCACGTGTTGCGCAGCGGCCTCGGTCGGCGACGGAAACGTCGTGACATTACTGAGCGTTGTCACTCGAGCCCATGTTGGGAAGAGGGAGGCTCGAGTTCGGTGAGTGGGAAGCATCTGTAGGGAAGCAAATCACCCACCGACAACTGATCTCAGGACTGGTCTTCGGGCCAGTCCTGTGTTTTTTGCACATGTGACACAGCCGACGGAGACACACGTGCCCGTTACGATCCAAGGCCCGCGCCTGAACCAGGCATCCACATGCGAACCGATCCTCCGCGCGCTGCCTGACTGGTTCGGCATCGAGGATGCGATCGTTCACTACGTGCGGGAGATCGAATCGCTCCCCACCTTCATCGCCGAAGCGGACAATCAACCCGTCGGCTTCCTCTCCGTCAAACGTGCGTTCGACTGCGCAGCCGACATCTACGTCATGGGCATCCTTCGTGAACATCACCGCAACGGTGTGGGGCGGGCGCTCCTGGAACACGCCGAGGCATGGCTCGCAGCAGAGGGTGTGCGGTTCCTTCAGGTCAAGACGCTCTCGCCATCGCATCCGAGCAAGGACTACGCCCGCACCCGCGCGTTCTACCAGGCCGTCGGCTTCCATCCGCTCGAGGAGTTCCCGACACTGTGGGGCGAAGCCAGCCCCTGTCTCCAGATGATCAAGGCCCTGCCGCCGTCGAGCTAAGCAGCCGTTCTCACGAAAGACCATGCCCAAGAACCCCGCCGTCGCCGTCGTCTTCCTTCAGCCGCAGTGCAACATGACCTGCACGTTCTGCGTCACCGAAGACGACTTCTCCTCCATGACGTTCGACCAGGCGATCAACCTCCTCGATCACCTCAAGAGCCTCGGCATCACAACCGTCGTCATCGGCGGCGGCGAGCCGTTCGACTGGCCCGGCGACGTGGTCAAGCTCTCACGCATCGCCAAGAAGCTCGGCTTCACCGTTCAGGTCGGCACCAACGCCGTCGCGCTCCCCGAAGGCTTCGAGCACATCGACTCGATCGACCGTTACGTCATCCCCATCGAATCCGCCCAGCCCGAACCGCACGACGCGATGCGCCTCTACAAGAACAGCCACCACAGCGTCATTCTCAATGTACTTGACAAGCTACGCACCGCGCGCAAGTCCGTGACGCTCTCCACGGTCATCACGACCGTCAACCGGGCCGGCATCGTCGATCTGGCGCACTACCTTCAGCGGTACAACGTCGGCCACATCCACGCATGGCATCTCTACCGCCTCATCACGCAAGGCAGAGGCGGCGCACACACCGGCCGCACCCTCCAGATCCCCGAGGATGAGTACCACCGGATCTGTGATGCCGTCCGCGCCATGGACCTCGGTTTCCCCGTCTACAAGCGAATCGACATGTACAACTCGCGGACGGTCGAGTTCTTCTGGTATGAAGGCGACCGCATCATCACCGGCAGCGACGCCCGCAACGCCTGACCCCCCAAAGCCGCAGGAACTCGTTCCTGCGGGAACGTACCACCTGCACGTCGCACATGCTCCGGATTCACAGAATCCGGCTCCGCCCGCCGCCGCAACGTACGTTATCCGTTCACCTGTGCAATCACCTGCACAAAGACAAGCAGCACGCGCCCGACTTCGCAACGGAAGGAGCCGGACTCTGTGAGTCCGGTGCACCCCCGAGCAGCAACACGCGCTCGCTTCCCTCCCCCCTTCTGCCTTTGTGCCTATGCCCCTCTGCCCCTTCCTCGGTTCACTTACTGTACTTATCCGCTTCTTCCGCCCTCGGACCGCAGTAGGTCGCGGACGACGAATCCTCGCCGGTGTTCCTTGAGCTACTGCTCATTCCTGCGAGCTACTGATTGGCGAGTTTCCCAATCCACGAATTCAGAGAGCCCTTCAAGGTCAGGGAAACAGGTTCTTCTGTTGATGCCGACGTCGTTAAGCTGCCGTTGGAGCATGGCTTTCCACTTCGCGAGGACTCTAATCACCACGAGGTTGACATCTACTTCCGATAGCTCTTTGACCGCGTCCTCCTTGATGCCTTCTGCCTGAAGTGGCACTTCGGGACGTGGGTGGTATGTGAACAATCCGCCCTGAGCAAGGATGCGGCGATCGAAGGGTCTCGGAGTGTATCTCGCAACCACCCCAAGTTCCTCAGGTGTGCAATTGTCCGGCGCGACGCAGGTTTGCGTGTAGTAACAATAAACCGCCCCATCAACATCGTCCTGACCCTCTACGGCGAAAAACAGCGCTACCAGCGGATTGGACGACCAGTCGAGTAGTCTGGTTGCCAAGCCATAGTGTTGAGCGAAGGCTAGGCATTCGAAATCATTACTCGGGAGGCGTTCACAGAACGCGACAGCCTGCTCCCGCCATGCTCGGAAGCGCCCCAAATCGGCGGATGCCTGCCCCTTCTCAATCCAATAGTCCGTTGCTTTCAGGTAGAACTCGGGCCGACCGGCCCTGGGGCGCAGAGGCCACGAGATATCGGTTTGCCCGCGATGCATCCAAGCGATGGCCGGATACCGCTGAACGAGTTGAACAAACTGCGCGAGAGTAACAAACGTGTGCTCAGGAGAATCCATCGAATCACCATTACTACTGTAGCAATGTACGCGGAGTAAACAAAGGGGACAACTAGACTAAGTGGACTTCGCTCGCTGCCAGCCGGGGAAGGCATGCCTTTATTGCGTCTCGTGTCACATCTTCTGCACATGCTCCTCGTCGAGAATCTCCTGAACCGTCAGGAGTTTGATGATTCTACCTGTTCTCTTGTGGAAGGCGGCGCATTCCTGCTCGGCGTTCTTTGTGTAACTGAACGCCACAAAGAAGCCCCGCTGCCGGCCCCCGGAGCCCTCTCGCTCCATCACCGCCTCGAACTTGTCGATCTCGGGGCGGCCGACCTTCTCTGACTGCTTCACCTGTACGGGGAACCAGTCTTCGGCGAACATGCTGTCGGTGTCGGCGGGCTTCGAGCCGACGGGGAAGATCCGGCCGTCGATGCCCATGTCGCCGACCTGCACCTTGTTGGGAATGCCACCGAGCGCAATGACCGCCCAGTTCTCGAACTCGAAGTGTGGGATGGCCTTGAGCTTCTCGATTGTCCATGGCAGTCCACGGACAATGAACCCGCGCCCGACTTGCCACAGCATGTCATCCTCGCGCATCTTGCACACATCACGGAGGCGCTTGGCCATGACGCGGCACGCCGTGGGCGAAACATCTACGCCGATCCATTGACGACCAAGGTTCTGCGCGGCGACCAGCGCCGTTCCACAGCCGCAAAAGGCATCGAGAACGATGTCGTTGGGGTTTGAGGAAGCTTTGATGATGCGGTCCAGAAGGGCGAGAGGCTTCTGCGTAGGGTAACCGAGGCGCTCGGACGCTTGCGCCTGAACAGGCAGGATGTCTTCCCATACTGTGTCAACCGGCATGCCCTTCATCTCATCGAGATACCGCTTCTGGGAGGCGAGGCCGGTAGATGAGTAGTATATGATGCCTTTGTCGTGTGCTTCTTGCATCCGATCCTTCGTCCACCGCCACACACGCTTGTGACCGTTCCATTCGTAGGTGAGGTTCGGGCGGTTTGGGTTAGGGTTCGTGAGATCGCTAAGCCGGTACCGACGCCCTGTTTCATCCTCAATGTAGCGATAGAACTGCTTGATGTAGTCAGGATCGTATTCCTTGAACGGTCGGTTCCATGTGAAAGTATCAGGCCCTGTGTAGTAGAAGATATTGTCGTGGTTGTTCGGAAAACCCTTGAATGCGAGACCCTTCGCATTTGTGCGGCGCCAAACGATATCACTGCGAAAGTTATTCTCTCCGAGAATCTGATCGAGCATCACCTTGACGTAGTGGCTGGCGTGCCAGTCGCAGTGGTAGTAGAAGCTGCCGGTCCTCTTGAGCACGCGGGCCAGTTCCACGCAGCGCGGGCGCATGTAGTCGATGTACGCCGCCGTGCTGGCGTGGCGATCGTCGAAGGCGCGTTTCTCCTTGGTCTCGCCCCAGAAGACTTCGTAGTTGCGGTTGCTGTTGAAAGGCGGGTCGATGTAGATCAGATCAACGCAGCCATCCGGGAGCGTACGCAACTGCTCCAGACAATCGCCGCAGTGGACGATGCGCGTGTCAATCAGGGCCGAGGGCTTGCCCTTGGCAACTGCCGGGGCGTGTTCTTCGGTCTTCTTGCTCCCCCGCTTGGCAGGTGCTCGCTTCTTGGTCGGAGTCTTGGCGCTCCGTTTCACCGTTTTCTTCGCGGTAGTCCGCTTCTTGGCCATGAGCGGAGAGTACCGGGCAAGTCCCGAACAGGCAATCCCGGTGCGTCTCACGACTGTCAACAAAACGACTGATTTGCTGCACGGCTGACAGCCAGCCGGCTCGTGCCGAGCCGGGCTCGCGCGATGACCAGGCGACGCGCCGCGCGGGTGTTCGGCGGACCCCCACGACCCCCCGATCTACATTGTCCCATCTTTGCATCGGCGATCATCGCCTCCCCACATGGCCGCGCAGCGCGCGCACCAAGCGCGCCACTGCCAGCATCGCGGATCTTCGCCGCACATCCTCACCAATGCGCGCGCGGTGCCGAGCGAGCCTCAAAATGTCGCTCAAAACCGACCCCAAACGGACTGAAACTGATCGGAAACGCACCGAAACGAGCCAAAACCGGCCGAAACTCGCTCAAAACTCTAGTCCGATAACACGTTTTCCGCGATTCCGTGCGCACAGATCTGTCGTGAACCACCACAACCGGGGGGGGACACCCACGCTGCGGCGCGCATTGGCGCTGCGGTGATGACGCGGCAGTTGGCCGGTCGCTGACCCGCTCAGTCGGCTGAAATGACCTCCGCCACGGTGGACGATGTGGTCGGGGTCGTGGGAGTCGTGGGTCCGCCGGTGGCGGATTTCGTCCGCCACGGCGGACTCAAGGTTGTGGGGGAGTCGTGGGGGGTCGTGGGGGTCGGCTCATGGGCGAGGGTGGTACTTCTTGTGGATCGACTTGAGCCTGCGTTGATCGACGTGCGTGTAGATCTGCGTCGTCGTGACATCGCTGTGGCCGAGCAATTCCTGGACAACGCGCAGGTCGGCACCCCCCGACAGGAGGTGGGTCGCGAAGCTGTGCCGCAACATGTGGGGGTGGATGTGCTTCAGACCTGCCTTCGCTGCCGAGCGCGTGACGATCTGCCACAGTGCGATGCGCTCCAACGGCCGACCTGTGCGGGAGAGGAACAGGCATCCCTCATCGCGGACGTCAGGCCGAGCGAGTCGGGGTCGGCACTCGCGCAGGTAGGTGTGGATCGCTGCGAGTGCGGGCTTGCCGATCGGAATGAGGCGCTCCTTGCCGCCCTTGCCGGTCACGCGGATGACGCGCAGCGTGTCGTGGACGTTGTTTGTGGTCAGCCCGGTCGTCTCGCTGGCTCTAAGTCCTGCTGCGTACATGACTTCCAGTATCGCCCGATCGCGCAGGTGCAGCGGCGGCGCATCGGGGTTCTCCAGTGGCCTGGGCGCGTTCAACAGCGCCGTAACCTGTTTCAGGGAAAGGACATTCGGCAGGTGGCGCCACCGTGTCGGGCGTTCGAGCAGATCCGCAGGGTTCTCCTCGATTCGTCCTTGCGCGTGGAGGAATCGGCAGAACATGCGGATCGTCGCGAGGTGCCGAATGATGGATGTCGCAGCCAAGTCGCGGTCGGTCTTGAGAACCCGAAGGTGGTCCGCAAGGTGTTGCGGCGCAAGGTTTAGCGGGTTCAGTACACCTCGCGATGCGAGATCGTTGATCAAGTCGCGCAGGTCACTCTCGTAGGCGATCAGCGTCGCCCTCGCCAGCCCACACTCCACGCGCAGGTAGGTCAGGAAGTCGCGGACATGGGGTTGCCAGTCGTGTTGTGTCGTGCGGTTCGCCACTGGTCCTACCGTCGGTTCGATCACGCGGGGCGCTCCAACACGCCACGAACGCCAACGCGCAACATCGCATGGCAGGCCAGTCGTCCGTACGCAGATCTTGCGCGTCGGTCCCCCTGGCGCATATGCCAACGCGGTTTTGGGCCTCGGCACGGACGTTGCGGAGGTTCGGCGGAACGTTGTCGTCATCGCGCAAGGAGCGATTTGTGGTCTATCCGAAAAGAGCACGCACGGATGCGGCGCTTGATGAGCAGCTCGGCAGTGCCGGGGCGCTCGGGGCACAGCTCGTCGAGTTGGCGCGGCTGGCGACAACGATCCACATGCATGAGGCGACATTGATGTACGCAGGTCGATCGCAGCTCGGTGGAGCCGAGCGAGCATGTCCGCAAGTCCGCACGGATGCGGGTGTTGCGGGCAGTGCGCCGGCAGGGGAATCGCAAGGATGAACTACGGCCTGTACATCTCAGCATCGGGCGTCCTGACGAACCTGTATCGTCAGGACGTCTATACGAACAACCTCGCCAACCTGGACACGACCGGGTTCAAGCCGAGCCTGGTCACGTTTCAGCAGCGAGATGCAGCGAGCGTCGAGGATGGGCTGCACAGCCTGGACTCGAACGCCATGCTCGAAAAGCTCGGGGCGGGCCTGCTCCTGGGACGGAATCGGATCGACTTCCGGCAAGGCACGCTCGCGCAAACCGGGCAGGCGCTTGATCTTGCGGTCGAGCGGGACGGTTTCTTCGTTGTCTCGACAGAGTCCGGACAGGGTGTGGAGCGCCTGGGATTGACGCGCGATGGGCGGATGATGCTCGATGGAGACGGCAGGCTTGTCCTCGCAGCCAACGGGATGCCGGTGCTGGATGTGAGCGATCGGCCGATCGTGCTTGATCCTAATCAAGGCGTGGTGGTGCAGACGGACGGGTCGGTGGTTCAGGATGGGGCCGTCATAGCGCAGATCCAGCTCACGGATGTGCCGAACCGCCGGGCACTGGTCAAGGTCGGGGATGGCGTTTTCGCAGCGCCCAACACCGAGCAAGAGAATCGCAGGCCCGCGACGGGGCTGATCCGGCAGGGTTGGCTTGAGGGGTCGGGCGTCAATCCGATTACCGCGCTGATGCAGCTCTCTGCAGCGGGCAAGGCGGCGAAGGCCAACGCCACGATGCTCAAGTACCACGACGAGGTCATGCAGCGCGCGGTGAGCAGACTCGGTCGAGTGGCGTAGCTCAGCGTGTCATTGACAGGTGCCAGCCGACACGCCGGCGCGAGACGGAAAGGCAGATAAGTCCATGGCAATCAACGCACTGAACGCTTCCGCGACGGGCCTCTCCGCCCTTTCCACACAGCTTGACGTGATCGCCAACAACCTCGCCAACGTCAACACCGACGGTTTCAAGGCGTCGCGCGCGAACTTCCAGGACTTGCTCTACATCGAGAAACAGCAGCCGGGTGTGCGAAACGCCAACGGCGATGAGCGACCGACCGGCCTGTACATCGGGCTCGGCGTCAAGACGTCGGGTACGCAGCAGGACTTCGCACAAGGCGCGGCGCGACAGACGGGCAGGCAACTTGACGTGATGATCGAAGGCGACGGCTTCTTCGTCGTCACCGTCGAGGATTCACTGGCGGGCGGCGGCGTCGCGTACACGCGGGCGGGCAACTTCGCGGTCAACTCGGACGGCCAGATGGTCATGACGAACACCGAAGGGCGGATCCTCGATCCGGTGATTGAGATCCCGGATGACGCGGAGACGATCGGTATCAACATCAATGGGCTTGTCACTGTGCGGCTGCCCGGCCAGGTCGATCCGCAGGAGGTGGGGAGGATTGAGCTGGCCAAGTTCATCAATCCCGCTGGGCTTAAACAGATAGGCGAGAACCTCTGGGCGGAGTCGCCCGCATCGGGGTCGGCGACGGTCGGTGAGCCGAATACGGACGGCCGTGGCCGAGTGCACCAGAACATGCTCGAAGCATCGAACGTCGATCCCACGATCGAACTGATGAACCTGATCCGGACGCAGCGTGCGTTCGAGCTTAACGCACAGGCGATCAAGGCAGCGGATGACACGCTGCAGCAGGTGAGCAACTTGAAGCGGTTCTAGCACCTGACTGACTGAGGTATGCACCACGGTGCGGACACACGTGCGACAACTCGCCTCGGCAAGGACACAGGGATGCCCTCGCGCCCAGCGATGGTGCGGCGCAGTGGTGATGTTCGTTGCGGCCATGATGTGTGCGCCAACTCACGCGGATACGGTCGCCCTGCGTTCGTCCGCCCGTGTCGTAGTGCTTGATGCGGTCACGCTGGGTGATGTGGCGGACCTTGACGGTTCGTATGCCGAGCAGTTTGGATCGCTTTCGATCGAGGTAAACACGCGGGGCAGCGTCGATCTGGCGGCGGTGCGTTCGGCACTCGATGCAGCCGATGTGAACTGGGGCAGGATCTCGCTGCAAGGGCTGCGGTGCAGCGTAAAGATCCATCGACAGCGCGCCGGCGTCGACGAATCGGATGCGGATGCAACACGGACTGAGGATGACGGGCTGGACCCGGGTGGCCCGCCGACGCTTCGGCTCCGGCTTGCACGGTACATCTCACGCTGGACCGATTTGCCGCTTGATGATCTTCGACTCGCGTTCGACGACCGAGATGCGGAGCTTCTCGGTCTCACGGAGTTTGAGTACCGCTTCGAACTCAAGCCGATCAGCACGCCCGGCTCGTCGCGCATCCCGATCGCGGTCCGCGTCTGGCGGGGAGATGAGCCGATTCGCAGGGAGACGGTGACGATTGATGTCACGCGAAGGATTCCGGTCGTCATCCTCAAGCGCGATGTTCGGCGGGATCAGCAGCTCACGGCTGACGACCTGGATGTGCAGACGATCTGGACGTCGGCGGGCGGGCCTGAACCGATCGCAACAATCGAGGATGTGGTGGGGAGGGTCGCGGTGAAGCGGCTGCTAGTCGGTGCGATTCTCCGCCGAACCGATCTGGATCAGCCGATCATCATCCGCCGGGGCGATCCGGTGGATGTGAAGTGCATTGTGGGCAACCTGATGCTGACGCACAGAGCCAGGGCGCAACGCGATGCGCGGCTCGGCGAATGGGTGATGCTGCGTCTGGACGGGCGTAAGAAGACGTTTCGGGCCAGGGTCCAGGGGCGAGGGCTGGCGGTCGTCAGCATTCGGACGTTGTCCATGCAAGGAGACGATCAGTGACTGCGGGGCGATTGATCAAGAGCGTGTTGTGCGCAGCGGCGTTTTTCACAGCGGGCGAAGCCGCTGGGCAGAGCGTGTACCTGCGCACACCCGATGCGGAGGCTGCGGCGGAGGAGGCTGAGCATCCCGGCGAGGCGCGTGCCGAGGCGAGTACGATCGCGACGCCGCCGCCTGAGCCGAGGGTCTTTGGCAAACACGACATCGTGCACATCGTCGTTTCCGAAGCGACGAAGGTGAAGAGCGAGCACGATCTGAGCACTGAGAAGGACGGTGAGATGGGGGCCGAAGTCACTGCCTTTCCCGAGCTTCTTGAGTTCCTCGAACTGCGATTCAAAGCAGGTGATGAAACCGCGGGCGAACTGCCGAAGCTCGGCGTCAAGGCGGACCGCGCGTACGACGCGGCGGGCGAGTACGAGCGGAAGGACACCTTCACCGCACGGATTGCGGCGACCATCCTTGAAGTCAAGCCGAACGGCACGCTGGTTCTGGAGGCGAGGCAGCGCATTGAGACAGATGGCGAGGTGCAGTTGATGGTGTTGTCGGGTTCGTGCCGTGAGGAGGATGTCACGGCTGCGAGCACGGTGTTCAGCTACCAGCTCGCTGACTTGCGCATCGTGCGTGAGACGGAGGGTGAATTGAAGCAGAACGCGCAGAAGGGGTTCTTCACGAAGGTTCTGGAAACGATCTTCTCGTTCTAGCGCGAGGGTGTGAAGGCGATGGCGATGACGAATGCACGGATGCACATCAGGGTCGGCCAAACGAGTCGCGGGCGCAGCTGGCTGTTGGCCTGGGTGATGACCGCGGTGGTGGTGCTGTTCGCCGCCGGTCCAGTCGATGCGCAGCGGGTCAAGGACATCGCGCGACTGGCGGGCCACGGCGAGTCACGGCTGGAGGGCATCGGTCTGGTGACGGGCCTGCGCGGTACGGGGGACAAGGCCAAGGATGCGATCGTGACCGCCAAGGCGCTTGCGGAGAGCATGCGCCACGCGGGACTGTTCGTTGATTCGCTCGAAGACCTCACGGCCGGGGCCGGCGTTGCACTCGTGATGGTGTACTGCCATGTTCCCAAAGAGGGCGCGAAGACCAATGATAAGCTCGACGTGCTTGTCTCCGCCACGGGGAACGGCGGGGCGACGAGCCTTGAGGGTGGAACGCTGCACTTCGTGCCGCTTTTCGGTCCGCTTGCGGGACAGAACCAGGTTTGGGCGATCGCGCAGGGCAGGCTCAGCGTCGATGAAGATCACCCGCTCAGCGCGACGGTGCGACTCGGCGCGCAGATGGTCCGCGACCTGGACATGGATGTTCTCGAATCAGGCGGCGCGACGCTGCGCCTGATTCTTCAACCCGCCCACGCGGGTTTTGAGAACGCGGAACTGATCGCGGGCGCCATCAACAACGACCTGGGCGATGAGGGTGAGATCCTCGCCAGAACGATCGACGCCAAGTCCGTGCTTGTGCGGATTCCATCAGCTCAGCGTGAGAACCATGCGACATTCATCGCCAACGTCATGGATGTGTACATCCCGCTGTCGCTCATTCGGCATCCCGCGCGTGTGACGATCAACGAGGCGGAGGGGACGATCACGGTGTCCGGCGATGTCCGCATCAAGCCGACCGTCGTCTCGTATGAGGGGCTGTCGATCACGACGATCACCCCTCCCCCAATCGCCACGCCCACCAACCCGCTCGTGGATACGAATCGCATGTTCAGCGTGTCCACCGAGCTGGCCAGGAGTGAGGAAGAGGCGACGCGACTGACTGATCTGCTCACAGCGCTGCAGACGCTCGATGTCCCGATCGAAGGGCAGATCGCCATCATCCAGAGCCTCAGTGACAACGGGAGCCTGATCGGTGAGTTGCAGATCAAGAACTGATGGAGGTTCGGCATGACGCCGACCGCGAACCCATTGAGCGCCTCGCTGTTTGATCCCGCGCCGCTGCTGCGGGATGTGACGCTGCGCGCCCGGGTTGCGGATGGCGAACGGTTCGCGGACACGTTGGCGTCGCGGCTTGATGCCAGCGACGGCGTGAAGAGTGACGCCCGGAAGGCGGCTGAGGAGTTCGTCGCCATCGCGCTGGTGCAGCCGTTGCTTTCGCAGCTTCGCGAGCATCATCTCGTGGATGAGGAAGACATGGGGCCGTTCGCGCCGGGGCGTGCGGAAGAGACGTTCGGCCCACAGTGGGATGCACAGATCGCCCGCCGAATCGTGACAGCTTCAAACTACCCGCTTGTCGACGAACTGGCGCGCAGGCTGGCTGAGTACTCAATGCCCGCGCAGGTCGGGCAGCGGATGCACGAGGTGGATGTCCATGGATGAACTGATCGAATCACATCTCGCCGCCCTTGAAGATCACTTGCGCGGAATGATCGATGTGCAAGAGCGCATGCTCGCTGTCTTCGCGGACAAGCGAGAAGCGATCCGCACCGCGGATGGTGACAAGCTCATGGCCGTGGTCCGGCGGGAGCAGACGTTGGCGGAGGAGCTTGTGGCGCTCGACGGACTGCGAATAGAGGCGGCCTCGCAGCTTGCGGAGCAACTGCTCGCCCGGCGTGGTCAGTCCGCCACGATCGCTGAGTTGGCGGAGTACATTGATGAGCCGAGCCGGTCTCGGCTGCTGAAGCTCGGCGAGGAGCTGCGAGAGGTGGTGCAGCGAGCAGCGGGGGAGGCGTCAGTGCTGCGCGATGCGATGGAGCGGCTCACGGGCCACCTGCGAGGACTGAGATCGCTGATGCACGGCGCGCTGGATCGCGCTCGCACGTACAGCCGGTCCGGTGCGATGCACATCACGCCGAGGCTGACATCGGCGCTGGATATCACGTTGTAGACGCGGCGCCGAGCGAGGCGCCTTTGAGAGAAACGAGGAATAGGCATGGGCCTGAGCAGCGCACTGCAGATCGGTCGGTCGGCCATGGCGATCAGCCAGGCGGCGATCCAGGTCGCGGGCAACAACATGGCCAACGCTGCTACGGCAGGGTACACACGGCAGGTCGCCGAGATCGTGCCGGCGCGTGGTGAGCGCCTCCAGGCGAGCGGGTTCGTCGGGCGCGGCGTTCGGCTCGAAGGCATCAGCAGGCAGGTCGATGAGGCTGTGCGCGCTCGCCTTCGCCAGGCACTCTCCGATGAGCACGCATCAATCGTCGATCAAGATATCCTCAGCCAGGTCGAGGCCATCCTCGGCGAACTGAGTGACAGCGATCTGTCCAGCCAACTCAGCCACTTCTTCAACGCATGGTCCGAACTGGCGAACACGCCCAACGACGGCACCGCGCGCAGCGTCGCCATCAGCGAGGGTGAAACGCTGGCCGGCTTCGTCAGGCAGCTTCGCAGCAACCTCGTGGACATGCGATCCCAGATCGAGGACTTCCTGCGAGCCGAGACATCGCACGCCAACGAACTGCTCGATCGCATCGCTGAGTTGAACGAGGCGATCATCACAGCGGAGCAAGGCAAGGGGCCGGCAGGCGGACTGCGCGATCAACGCGACATCATGGTTGCTGAACTCTCGCAACTCATGGATATCACCGTCGTTGAGCAGCCTGCGGGCAACGTCGACATCCTGGTCGGCTCGATCCCCGTCGTGCTCGGCAACGATTCGCGCGGCGTCGAAGTGCATGTGCGGACCGTCGACGGCGAGCACGAGTACTCCATCCGTGTGGCGTCGGACGGCTCGAAGCTCAACGTCCGCTCCGGCGCGCTCGGTGCCAGGCTCGCCCAGCGCGACGGACTTATCCAGCCGACGATCAGCGATCTGGACGCGTTCGCGAACGCGCTGATCTACGAAGTCAACCGCATTCATTCGCAAGGGCAGGGCACGGTAGGTTTCTCGACCGTGACCGCCACGATTCCCTTCACGCCTGAACAGGCGGCGCTTCCGCTGAACGATCCGGACCTGGACCTGCCGTTTGAGATTCACAACGGCTCGCTTCAGATCAGCTTGACTAACATCGACAGCGGGCAACGCAGGACGTTTGTGATTCCCATCGACCTGGACAACGTGAACGCATCAGGCACGACGGGGTTTGAAGATGATGCTTCGCTGAACGACGTGATCGCACTGATTGACGCGGTCGAGGGGGTTGACGCATCACTCAACGCTGAGGGCAGGCTCGAAATCAGCAGCAGCGGTGAGCGCGACGTGGTTACGTTCTCCAATGATTCGAGCGGATTGCTCGCTGCGGTGGGCATCAACACATACTTCACCGGCATTGATGCGGAGAACATCGGTGTCAACGCAACGATCACGGGCGACCCAGCGAGGCTCGCCGCGGGATTGACGCATGTTGACGGCGACAACGGCGCGGCATTGGAGATCGCGCTTCTCCAGAACCAGCCGATCAGTCAACTCGGCGACCTGAGCCTTCGCGACAAGTGGCTCACAACCGTCAGTGATGTCGGCGTGGCGGCATCGGCTGCGAATACGCGGGCGCAGTCCGCCGTGCTGATCCGCGCGAGCATTGAAGCGCAGGATCAAGCAGTGTCCGGCGTGAGCCTCGATGAGGAAGCAATCAACCTGATGAACTACGAACGCCAGTTCCAGGCGGCAGCCCGGTTCATCAACGTCATCGACGAGATGATGCAAACGCTCCTATCCATTGTGTGAGCTGACCGATGAGTACGATTCCATCCAATCTCGCTCGAGTTCCGAACCTGCTCGTCTCGTCCATGCAGCTTCGTAATCTGACCAGGACGAACGTGCAGTTCGTGAACGTGCAGTCGCAGTTGGCGACCGGTAGGCGCGTGAATCGGCCGAGCGATGACGCTTCGGCTGCGGCGCAGATCGGCGTGCTCGACAGCGACCTGGAGCGGTCCGAGCAGCGTGTGCGCAACCTGCAGCACGCAGGCTCGGTGCTCGACGTGACCGACAGCGCGCTGAGTGAGATCAGCAGGATCCTCCTTGAAGCGCAGGGGATCGCGAGCAGCCAGATCCAGTCGGATGCCGAGACGCGCGACGCCCAGGCGGTCGTCATCGAATCGCTGCTCACCGAGCTGCAAGCTCAGGCCAACCGCGAGTTCCTCGGGCTGCACGTCTTCGGCGGGAACCGCACCGCGGAGCCGCCCATCGTCGAGCAGCTCGGCGGGCTTCGCTACGGCGGGCAAGGTGAAGGGTTGCTCACCGACTTGGGCGGTGGGTTGCACATCCCCGTCACGACCAATGCGGAGGAAGCGCTGGGCAGCCTCTCCGCTCGTGTGCGAGGACAGCGAGACCTGACGCCTGAGCTGACTGAGGCGACGCGCATCAGTGACCTCAACGGCGCGCGGGGCGTCGGCGCAACGCTCGGCGTCATCCAGTTCAGCTATGACGGCTCCTCCTTCGTATCCGTCGACCTCGCCCGCGCGGATACGGTCGGTGATGTCATGGACATGATCGGCGCCGCGATTGCAGAGTACGAAGATGACTCCGGCGAGACCGTGCTCGAAGGATCACGCATCTCGCTCAGCGGCGAGCAGATCGTCTTCGACATGGCCAGCGGCGGCGGGGCGCTCGTGTTCCAGGATGTCGCGGCGAGCATGACCGCTGCTGACCTCGGCCTGACGCAGACGGACTTCCAGGACGGCGTCAACGAGAATGGGGCGGAGCTAAACCCCCGCGTCACCTCGCTCACCGCCATCTCGGCAATCCCGGGACTCACAGCACTCGGCTCAATCCGCATCACCAACGGCGGGCAGACACGTATCGTCGATTTCAGCGCTGCGGAAACGCTCGAAGATGTAAAGAACGCGATCGAAGCGGAGCAACTCGGCGTGCGCGTCGAGATCAGCGAAGGCGGGACCGGTATCGACCTGCTCAACGAGTGGTCCGGCGCACATCTCTCGGTTGCGGAGGTGGATGACGGGTTCGGCCAGACCGCTGAGACGCTCGGCATCCGTACGCTTATCGGCGCGACGCCGCTCACCGACTACAACTTCGGCCGCGGCGTCGATGTCGTCTCGGGCAACGTCGATCCGATGACCGGCCTGCCCGATCCGACGCGGGATGTGGACTTCACCATCACGCTTGCGGACGGCAGCAGTTTCGATGTGAATCTCCACCCGGAGGACACCACGACACAGGCGGTGATCGACCGGATCAACAGCGAAGCGGCTGCTGCGGAGGCTGCGGGCGACATCGCGGCTGGGTCGTTCACCGCGTCGCTTGGGATCGAGGTGAACGCCATCGTCTTCAACGACGCCACGGGAGGCGCCGGCCAGCTCGACGTTGCAGCGCAGAACGGTTCGTTCGCTGCTGAGAATCTTGGCTTCATGGATGGCACGTGGGATGCCGGAAGCGCAACTTTCACCGGTGAGGACCGCACAACCGTGCGCGTTGACAGCGCGTTCAGCACGCTGATGGCCCTGCGCGACGCATTGAGGCGCAACGATGTGCGTGGCATCACATTTGCGGGGGAACGACTGGTTGAAGATGTAGATCGTGCTGCCAAGGCCAGAGCATTGGTCGGCGGGCGCGCCAATCGCGTGCAGATCGCCACGGAGCGCGAAGAGGACAGACAGGTGCAGACGATTTCAGTACGAAGCCAACTGCGTGACTTGGATTACACCGAGGCTTCGATTCGTTTCAACCTGCTTCAGACACAGTTGCAGGCAGGCTTGATGAGCGTGGCGCAAAGCACGCAACTCAGCTTGCTGAACTTCCTTGGGTAGTGGGGATCGGTAGGACTCACCGGGGGAACCGAGCGGTGCATCGGCCGCACCGACGGTGAACGAGACAGGATGTCGTCCGGCCACGGAGGTCGGAGCCAGGATTGGCGGGCCGATAGATTGGAGCGTTCGGATGAACGTTGAAACCACACGGTTTGGAACCGTGGAGATCGAGGACGATCGTGTGATCACGTTCCCCAATGGGCTGCTCGGGTTTGCCGCCTACAGGCGGTTTTGCCTCCTGAGACCCAACGACGACGGCGTGTTCTTCTGGCTTCAGTCGCTGGAGGAGCCGTCGCTCGCGTTTGTGGTGACGGACCCGAGTGTGTTCGTGCCCGACTACGTCGTCCCAATCAGGCCTGAGCAGATGCAGTCCCTTGGACTGAGGAGCATCGACGACGCTCAGGTCCTGGTGATCGTGAACAAGCAAGACGACCACCTGACGGGCAACCTTCAGGGGCCGGTCATCGTGAGCACGATCAGCAGGCTCGGTGAGCAACTCGTGCTTGCGGAGAAGCGGTGGACGACACGGCACACGCTTGTGGAGCTGTCACAGGTTCCGCAGGCAGCGTCGGCGTAGCGGGACGCGACGAGCCGTCTTTCGATTCGACCTGGTCCGTAGGACCGGTCGGATGCGGCGCGATCGGCGCGCGATCACGGAGACGGCATGGCTGACGCCTCGACGTACGGATGCGTCGAGTGGCACGAGCGTGGCTGCGGATCAGTACCGGCTGCAGCCTCGACGAGGAAGGAGCCAACCGATGTTGGTGCTCTCACGTCAGCGTGATGAAACGATCATGATCGGCGACGAAATCGAAGTGACCGTCGTCGACATCAGAGGTGACAAGGTCAGGCTGGGCATCAATGCGCCGACGCGCATCGCCGTACATCGCAAAGAGATCTACGAGGCGATCAAGCGCGAGAACGAACAGGCGGCGCACCTGCTCGACCCGGAGGACATTGATGTGCTCAGCCGGGCCATCGCACCGGGGCCTCATCGCAACCGCGTCGGGCCCAAGCTCAAAGCGACCAAGCCCGCCAAGGGCAGCAAGTCGGCATGAAGTTCCACACCCACGTGCGCGCCGTGCGCCGCACGCAGTTCAAGACGCACCGCCAAGGTGCGATGAGAGATAGACACCCACGGCTGCATCGGAACGACGGATCGTTCAGCAGCCGGCCCACCGGGCGGTTAGCAATCAGGGAGGATTGACATGGCTCGGATCAATACAAACGTCCCGTCGCTCGTTGCTCAGCAGCATCTGAGTCGCGCCAACTCCGATCTCATGGTTCGGCTCGAACGGCTCAGTACCGGGCTGCGGATCAACCGAGGTTCGGATGATCCAGCGGGCTTGATTACGTCGGAACGCCTCCGAAGCGATCTGCGCGGCATCGACCAAGCCATCGCCAACTCCGAGCGGGCCTCGTCCGTCATCGCGGTCGCCGAGGGCGCGCTCATCGAGGTGTCCGACCTTCTCAACTCGATCAAGGCGATGGTCGTTGAAGCGGCGAACACGGGCGGTGTCTCCGAAGACGAGATCGCCGCCAACCAGCTTCAGGTCGATTCCGCCATCGAGTCGATCACGCGCATCGCCAACTCGACCAACTTCGCCGGCCTGAAGCTCCTCAACGGAGAGCTTGACTACATCCTCAGTGGTGTTGACAGCAGCGACATCTCCAAGGCGCAGATCTTCTCCGCCAACTTCGGCGATAACGACACGCTGCCTGTCAGCGTCGAGGTGCTCGGCTCCGCGCAAGTCGCGCAGCTCTTCCTCACGGGTAACGCTGGCGCCACAGCCGGCACGATCCCCAGCGGCTTCACGATCGAGATCGCAGGCAACGAAGGCGTGGCGACGCTCACCGTCACGTCCGGTCAGTCGATGAGTCAACTCGTCACGGCCGTCAACAACCTCAAGGGCGTCACCGGCGTCTCCGCTTCGCTTGTCAGCGCGACCAACGACAGTTCGGGCGTGATCTTCTCGAGCACCGAATATGGATCGGATGCCTTCGTGTCGGTCGAGCGGATGGGCGACCTCGGCTCGACTTGGTTCAACATGTATGCTGCGGATGACTCGTCCGAGCTCCTCAACTCCGGCAACATCGATCTCTCCGAGCCGGTGAATCGCGACATCGGGCAGGACGTCACCGCACTGGTTAACGGCTTGCTCGCCGCGGGTGACGGCCTGCGGGTCTCGACCAACGCGCCGACGCTCTCTCTGTCACTGCTGCTGGAAGCCACTCTCGCGCAGGATGTCGGCGAGTCATCGACGTTCACGATCACGGGGGGCGGGTCGGTCTTCCAACTCGGCCCACAGGTCAGCAACAGCCAGCAGGTGTCGCTCGGACTGCAATCGGTGTCGGCATCGCGGGTCGGTGGCACGCTCGTCGAGGGCGAGCTGATGTTCCTCAACTCGCTGGTTTCGGGCGGCAGCTACGATCTGGACGGCGGCAACCTCCAGTCTGCGAGCAAGATCCTCGAAACCGCGATTGCTGAGGTCGCCATCATGCGAGGCAGGCTTGGGGCGTTTGAGCGCAATACACTCGAAACCAACATCCGCTCCATGCAGGCGGCCTTCGAGAACATCACCGCCAGCGAGTCCGCCATCCGGGATGCCGATTTCGCAGCCGAGACAAGCGCCCTGACCCGCGCGCAAATCCTCACACAGGCGGGAACTTCAGTCCTGGTGATGGCGAACACGACGGCGCAGAACGTGCTGCAGCTTCTCGGCTAAACGTAACGGTCACAATGGTTTGAACGATTCCACCACCTCCAGCACCCCGGCGATGACCTCGCCGGGGTGTTTTTATCTGGACCGTCCCGAAAGAAAAAAGCACCGCTCTTGTTCTGGGGCCTTAATCCTCTCATCTCCGCGACCGATAGCTTTTCCCGGCCCGAGAATCCACGGTTGGACCTTGGGCCGAGTGCACGTTTCGTTCATGCCAGCCTGTCCATGATGGACGCACAGGCCGGGCTCGGTTCACGGAGGACACCATGAGTCGCATCAACACCAACGTGAGTTCCCTCATCGCTCAGCGCGTGTTGGGCCAACAGAATCTCGCCTTGACCACCTCGCTGGAACGGCTCTCGACCGGTCTGCGAATCAATCGAGGCAAGGATGACCCCGCCGGCCTCATCGCCAGCGAGAACCTGCGCTCGGAGAAGGCAGCCATCTCCGCTGCCCTCACCAACGCAAGTCGGGCCGAGCAGGTCGTCAACGTCGCTGAGGGCGGACTGCAGGAGGTCAGTATCCTCCTCACTGAGATGCAGGGATTGGTGACGACCGCCGCCAACACCGCGGGCCTTTCCGATGAAGAGAAAGATGCCGCCCAACTCCAACTCGACTCGATCTTGCAGACGATCGACCGGATCGCCGGCTCGACGAGCTTTGAGGGTATGAAGCTGCTCAACGGCAACCTCGACTACACGGTGTCGAGCCTCGCCACGACCGTCTCCGACTACGAGGTCCGCGGCGCGAAGCTCTCGACAGGCGGGACGCTTGCCGTCGAGGTGATCGTGACGACCTCGGCTCAGACGGCCGGGATGATCATGTCCACGAACGGCGCGCTGGATCTCGGTACCGGCTCGACGTTCACGATCGAGATCGCTGGTGAGGAGGGGACGCGCGAACTGAGCTTCGCGTCAGGCACCACCGTCGCTCAGATGGTGACCGCCATCAACACCTACAAGGATGTGACCGGCGTCTCCGCTGCGGCGCTCAGTTCCGGCACGACCGACGGCGTCGAGCTTCGTTCGACCGAATACGGCAGTGACGCCTACGTCTCCGTCAAAGTCATCGACGACGGCGGGATTGGTGCAGGGCTCGGCCTGTACGGCTTCCAGTCCGACAATGCGGAAGCCGCGAACACGACGATCCTGTCCACCTTCGCCCTCGCTACGAACGCAGTCAAGGACGACGGCCAGGATGTCGGCGCGAGCATCAACGGCATCACAGCCACGACCGATGGCAAGACCGCTCGGATCAACAGCGACTTCCTCGACGTGGAGATCACACTGACCAACGCCGGTGCGGGGGCTGTCGGTTCGATCAGCGCCTTCACGATCACGGGCGGCGGGGCGGACTTCCAGCTCTCGCCGAGCGTTGATATCGCCGGGAAAGTGAGCATCGGGATGTCCAATGTCGCCGCGCGGACGCTCGGATCGGCGGCGCACGGCTACATTGACGACCTCGGCTCAGGTCAGAGCTACAACTTGTCAAGCGGCGACCTCACACTGGCGCAAAAGGTCGTCAGTGAGGCGATCAAGCAGGTCAGTTCGATGCGAGGCAGGCTCGGCGCGTTCCAAAAGAACGTCGTCGGCGCGACCAACCGCTCGCTCGCCGTTGCCCTTGAGAACACGACATCCGCTGAGTCGGTCATCCGTGACACGGACTTCGCGAGTGAGACCGCGAACCTGACGCGAGCACAGATCCTCGTCAACGCAGCGACGAACGTCCTGAGCATCGCAAACAGCCAGCCGCAGAACGTCCTGACATTGCTCGGATAACACAGATACACGGACGAATACGAATCCAAAGCCCAGGGAAAGCCTTCCCTGGGCTTTCTACGTGGGATGCGCGAGCCAGCCTCCTACCTCTGAGGTCCATATACAGCTCAGCACGTCGCCGGATCGCCCGTCGCGCTGCGGTTTCGTTGCAGGTTAACGGGCCATCTCCGCAGCGGGTGGGTCGTGCTGTGCGATCTGTGCAGGCGGGCGAATGGCGATAACACGTGATGCTCGGCGATTGGCTTGACAGGCGTGATACCAGCCTTGCGGGCACCCGATCCACCATATGAAAGCGGCGCCGTGTAGGCGTCGGCTCTACGTACAACAGAGAAAGTTGATCGCCCGCGTTGGGCCGTCGCAAGTGTTCACGGAGGACACCATGAGTCGCATCAATACAAATGTTAGCTCGCTGATCGCCCAACGCGTGCTGGGCCAGCAGAATCTCTCGCTGAGCAAGTCGCTCGAAAGGCTCTCAACCGGTCTGCGGATCAACCGCGGCAAGGATGACCCGGCAGGGCTGATCGCCAGTGAGAACCTTCGGGCCGACATGTCCGCACTCGGGTCGGCGATCGGCAATGCCGAGCGGGCGGAGCAGATGGTCAACGTCGCGGAAGGCGGCTTGCAGGAGGTGAGCACACTGCTGACCGAACTGCAGGGACTGACCACCACCGTCGCCAACACAGCCGGCCTGTCCACTGAGGAGAAGGAGGCTGTCCAGCTTCAGGTCGATTCGATTCTCCAGACGATCGACCGCATCGCGGATTCCACGACGTTCCAGGGCATCAAGTTGCTCAACGGCAACTTTGACTACAGCGTCTCGAACGTCGCCACGACCGTTTCCGACTACAAGATCAACGGGGCCAAGCTCGAAAGCGGCGGAACCCGTGACGTGCAGGTGCTTGTCACAACCTCGGCACAGCTGGCTGGCATGATCATGTCCACGAACGGTGCGCTGGACCTCGGCACCGGCTCGACGTTCACGATCGAGATCGCTGGTGAGGAGGGGACGCGCGAACTGAGCTTCGCGTCAGGCACCACCGTTGCCCAGATGGTGACCGCTATCAACACCTACAAGGATGTGACCGGCGTCTCCGCTGCGGCGCTCGCCTCCGGCTCGATCGATGGCGTCGAACTCCGCTCGACCGAGTTCGGCAGTGACCCCTACGTCTCCGTCAAGGTCATTGACGACGGCGGGATCGGTGCGGGGCTCGGCCTGTACGGCTTCGAGTCCGCCAATGCGGAAGCTGCGAACACGACGATCCTGTCCACGTTCGCCAACGCCACGAACGCGGTCAAGGACAGCGGCCAGGATATTGGCGCGAGCATCAACGGCGTCACGGCCACGACCGATGGCAAGACGGCGCAGATCAACACGGACTTCCTTGATGTGGAAGTCACGTTGACCGACACCGGGGCCGGCAATGTCGGCTCGATCAGCGCCTTCACCATCACCGGCGGCGGAGCGGACTTCCAGCTCGGCGGAACGGTGAATATCGCTGGAAAGGTGAGCTTGGGCGTCCAGAACCTCGCTTCACGCAAGCTGGGCAACTCGGCACTGGGGTATCTGAACTCGCTCACATCAGGCGATGCCAACAACATGGTGGATGGCGATCTGACATCCGCCCAGAAGATCCTGGCTCAGGCCATCAAGGATGTCAGCGCGACGCGAGGCCGACTCGGCGCGTTCCAGAAGAACACAGTCGGTGCGACCGTCCGGTCGCTCGGCGTGGCGCTGGAGAACACGACCGCAGCCGAGTCGACGATCCGTGACACGGACTTCGCCAGTGAGACGGCGAATCTGACTCGTTCGCAGATCCTCGTCAACGCGTCGATGAACGTGCTGAGCATCGCGAACGCGCAGCCTCAGAACGTCCTGTCCCTTCTGGGATGACGTCCTGATCCCCTGTGAACACTTCACGCGGCGGTTCTTCGGAGCCGCCGCGTTTCTTTTTGTGTGTGTTCGTTCAGGTGAGGCCGCACATTCCGCCGCTGCAGCACGACGGGCAAGCGGGGGCGCTGGATGCCGTTCCGGTGCCGGCCTTGGCCTCAAACGTGGAGAGGACTCGGCTAAACGTCCGTCCCTTGCCTTCCGGATCTTCAACGGGGGCATCCGCCTGGCTCATCGTCCGGAGCAGTTCGATCTTCGTGCCGTCTTCCTTACAGAGGTATTCATACAGGGGCATGGTCGTGATCCTTGCTGTGTGCCGCCGCATCGTAGGCGGGGTACATCATAGGCTCAAGAAGTTATGAGGTCACGCAGGCGGTCGGCCGAGCAGCTTCGCCCGGGCGAGCAGCGTGTCGAGCATCGCCGGCGTGAGCCTGCCCGTGAACGTGTTCTGCTGGCTGACGTGGTAGCAGGCGAGGATGTGCCGATCGGCGAGGGTGAGCTTGGCGCCGTGTGCGAAGCGGGGTCTGGGACGGGGGATCGTGCAGCCGGCGCGTCCGAGCGTGCCCAGCGCCGCGCGCCATGCGATCCCGCCGAGGCAGAAGATCACGCGGACATCACGAAGGGCTGCGTATTCCTGGTCGAGATAGGCGGCGCACGTGGCAAGCTGGTCCGCGTTGGGCTTGTTGGCGGGTGGAGCGCATCGGCAGGCGGCGCTGATGTAGACGCCGGTGAGTGTCAGGCCATCCTCGCGCGAGACGGATTCAGCCTGGCTCGCAAGGCCTGCGCGATGCAGAGCGGCGTAGAGGAAGTCGCCGGACCGGTCGCCCGTGAACATTCGGCCGGTGCGGTTCGCGCCGTGGGCGCCCGGGGCCAGCCCGAGAACCCAGATGGCGGCGTGGTGGTCGCCGAAGCCGGGGACGGGTTTGCCCCAGTAGTCGCAGTCGAGATACGCCTTGCGTTTGGTGCGAGCCACCTTTGCGCAGTAGTCGCGCAGGTCGGCGCATCGCGTGCAGCGTGGAATGGTCTGCTCGATCCGTGCCAAGCTTGACCGCGGTGATCCGCGCCGTGTGGGGCGTGTGGGTCCGCCGGAGGCAGATTTCGCTTCGCTCAAGGTGGGGGTGGTCATGGGTCCGACAGCATCGCAGCCTCGACAGCCGGATCAAGCGCCTCGACGATCAGGTTCATCCCACCCGCCGCGTCAACGGTGAGTCGGTAGAGGCGGCCGGGCAGGAGGGGCTTGTACACCGCCTCGCCCTGGGCAACGCGCACATCCATCTCACGGGCGAGATCCGGGTTGGTGGCGATGTCCCAGAACCGCTCCCACACCTGCTCCTCAAAGCGTGAAGGCTCCTCAGCGGTCGCGTACGCGGTCGGCACCGAGCCGGGCGTGTCGAGCATGATCCCATCGTCCGGGGCGATTCGGCTTGAGTAGATGCGCTGCATCAAGATGAGCGTCTTGCCCCGCAACGGATTCCCTCGCGCCACATCCTCGCTGCGGAACTTGACCGTCAAGGCGTCGAAGTAGGCGACATCGCCCGCAATGGTGAAGCTTCGGCGAGTGATCGGCTGCCCCTTGCCGTCTAACTCGACGTACAGCAGGTCGGTTTCCGCGACTTTCCAACCTGGCGCATCAAGCGGGGCGGGCTGCCCATCGGCGAGGCGTCGCGCGGTGACCACGATCTCGGCAATCCGCCGCTCCGCCCCCAGACGGGTGATCATCTGCTCATAGGTGCGGGTAAGCTCAGCGGACCTCGCTTCGAGCAGGGCCAGCTCGCGCTCATGCCGGGCGGAATCGCTGCGGATCACCAGCGTGTAGGCGATAGCGACGGCAAGCGCGAAAAGCACGGTGCTGCCCAGCAGTTTGCTCACAGGAACTCCTTGTCCACGCGATCCAGGCCGAGCCGAACAGATACCGCGACGCTGGGCGCATGTTTGAGCCGGCGTCGGTATCCATCCGATAGACGTTGTATGGGTTTCATCGTCCGATCGGCCTATCTGATTGCGGTTTTGGTGGCGGGGATGGTTGGGGCGCTGGCGGCGACCGCGAACGCCCAGACAACGCTGGCTGAGAGCCTCCGGCGTGAGGTCCGGCTGTTCGATTTCGACAGTGAGCGTGACTGGAACCTCGACCCCGTGCCGCACCGGTGGATACGCATTGACTCGTGGGACGGATTCCCCGCCTACAACAAGGCTGCATTCGATGACTCGGCCGCCATGTCCGGGTCCTGGTCGGTGAAGCTGCCGACGCGGGGGGGCAGCACCGGCCTGCGCCTCCCCGGCGGAATCATCCCCGCGATCCCAGGCAGCGATTACGTCATTGCCGCCTGGGTCCGGACGATCGGCCTGACGCACGCGCGGGCTCGCCTGTCCGCGGTGTTCCACGACATTCACGATCAGCCGATCGAGTCCAGCCGTGTCACCACGGAGTTGATCGATACCGCCGGGCTGTGGGAGCAGCGCTACGTCAAGCTGCACGGTGAGCAGCAGGATGTGGCATGGCTGACGATTGAGCTGACGCTGCTCCAGCCGAGCGAGTATGCGGCACGACCGCCGCACGAGCACGAGGCGCGGCTGGAAGATGTCAACGCCGCTGCGTGGTTCGACGACATAGCGATCTACAAGGCGCCGCGGCTGCGGATGTGGACCAACTCGACCACCAACGTCATCGTCGCTCCCGAGCGGCCGATCATTCGCATGCTCGTCAACGACATGGCGTCCGAAAAACTGTCCGGCAAGCTCACGGTCTACGATCTCGCGGGCGACCAGGTCGACCAGTTGATCTTCCCACTCGCGCGATCGGGGCGGGAGTTCTCGTGGCAGCCGAAGGTGACCAAGTATGGGTGGTACCGATCCGTGCTTGAGTTGGACAACAGCTTGCAGATCGTCGGAGGCACATCACTCACATGGACGTGGCTCCCGCCGCGCAGCGGGCAGGGGCGCGAAGAGTTGCGGCGGTTCGGAATCATCGCTGAGGATGTGCCGCTCGAGGAACTCGCGAGCTTGCCTGAGCTGCTCGACTGCCTCGGTGTGGGGGCGGTGTGGGTGTCCGTGTGGGACCGGAACATGACCAAAGACGCGGTGCCGAACTTCCTTTCATCGCGCGAGACGGTCCTGGATGAGCTGCTGCTGCGCCGCTACATCGTCACGCTGGTGCTCAAGCACGTTCCACGTGAGTTGGCCAGGCGCGAGCAGCTTGACGACGCGAGTGTATTGGACGCCGTGCGCCTCGGGCAGGACGTGTATGGACCCTATCTCGATCCGATGCTCGTGAAGTTCGGCCAGCAGATTCAGCGCTGGCAACTCGGCGCGACAGGATGCGATGAGGCGTTCTTCGAAGAGGATCTGGCGATGATCGCGCAGTCGTTGGTCAGCTCGATGGAGCGCTACATACCGGGTCCGATCCCAGCCATGCCGTGGGGGTTGGAGCAGTCGCCCAGGCCTGAGGTCGGTGCGTCGTCAAGCTGGACCATCTCCGTGCCGTGGAGCGTGTCGCTCGATGCGTTGGCGAACCACACTCTGGCGTGGCGAGAGATGGAGGATGTCACGCTCGTCCTGCAATCGGCGGACCCGCAACGTTTCTCGACGCGAGCAGCGGTCAGCGCCCTTGCGAAACGTGCGATCATCGCTTGGTCGGTGGAGGTTCCCCGCTTGGCGATTCGCAGGCCCTGGGAAACGACGGGCGGCTTCCGACGCCAGGAAGTTCCCACGCCGGAGTTCGCCGTCTGGCATCACATCACGCGCCGATTGGGTGGCCGACGCATCGTCAGTTCGTTACCCGTGGTTCGCGGTGTGCGAGCGTTTCTGCTCACCGATGTCGGAAATCCGCACGCCGGGGGCGCAATCGTGGCGTGGAACGAATCCGCAGCGCCGGAGGATGCCGTCATCCGAATGCACCTCGGACCAGGCGATGTCACCGTCGTCGATCTCTTCGGCAATGAGACGCTGGCAACTATCCGCGATGAAATCCACGTCATTCCGCTCTCTGATGAACCGGTGTTCATCGAGGATGTCGATATCAGCCTTGCGCTCTTCCGAGCGGGCTTCGCACTTGAGCCGGGCTTTGTGACGAGCACGTTCGATTTGCACGAACACGTCATCGAGATCGAGAATCCGTGGGATGTGAGCATCTCCGGCGAGTTGAAGATCGTCGAGCCTGTCGGCTGGGAGTTCAAGCCGAGCCATCACCGGTTCTCGATTCCCTCGGGCGGGCGAGTGCGGCTGCCCATTGCATTCACCTTTCCATCCAGCGAATCGGCCGGCCGACATCAATTCGCGGTGGATGTGACACTCTTTGCGGATCGGCCGTCTCGTCTACGCATCGCCCAAGACATCGAGGTCGGTCTGAAGTCCGTCGTGCTCACACCAAGCTTCGAAGTGCAGGGCGACGATGTGATCGTCATGCTCCAGGTAACCAACACATCGTTCCAGGCAAACAGTTACCGCGTCTTCGTGTCGGATTCAGTGATTGGCCGACACCAACGGCCGATCGGCGAACTCCTGCCATCCGAGACGAGGCTCGTCTACTTCAAGTTCCCCGGCGCCGCCGAAGCCCTCTCCGGTCGCAGGCTCCGTGTGGGTCTCATGGAAATCGACGGTCCGGGCCGTCTCAACAAACACGTGCGGATTCCGTAGTCCGGTCTCGCCGCGCCGCTGCGATGCACACGCTCATTGCGGCGACAACAGAACCGGATTCCGCGAATCAGGTGTGTACCCAATCTGCGATCCGCACACGATTCAACCGTTTCCACATTGACGTCCAGTCACGGCAAAACCTCGACGTCTGGCGTTTTACCGGCGAGCGTGAGCCAGTGCATCTCGGTGACGCGCCAGGCGCCGTCCGGCTCTCGCTGCCATTGGATCTGCCACCACGTCGGAGTCGGTATGCCTGAGTATGTCGTCACCGCATGAACGAGCACCTGCGTCGTGGCGCGCGTCGGTGATGACTGTTCCGCACGTACATCCCGGACCGAATGCGATGCGATCAGATCTCGGGCCCGGACGTGCCGGATCAAGCGGAGGATCAGCTTCTTGCGGTGCATCCTCGGGTACCGGCCGATGTGGAAGCTGACATCCTCGCTCAGGATCAGCCCGACCTTCGCATCGTCGCCCAACGCGATCAGGTCGATCAGCGCACGGGTCCGGTCTGTCACGCGCTCCCTGCCCGTCTCGATGACGGCGGCGAGCACGAAGATGAGCACGCTGATCGCGAGCACGCCGCCGACAATGGGTAGCCCCTTTCGCAGCCGACCCAGCCGATTCGCCGCGAAAAGCAGGATCACAGCGAGGGCGAGCAGCCCCACGCCGACCGGGACCGGGTTTTCGAGCGTGTAATGCACCAACGCGGGCGGCTTCGCCAGATCCGGAACGAGTGTTTGCGCCAAGTAGTCCATGATTTGCAGCGTCAGCGGGTCAGTCACCGATACAGCAATGTGGCAACCATACAACTCCCCACGACCGAAGCTGTCGTATCGCCCGACCTGCTCGAACGCAACCTTGCCGCGCTCGCTGCGCACAACGCCGATGCCGCGAAGGCCGTGAGGGCTGCCCAGCCGTATCCGGCAGGCGGCGACACCATGCGATTCGCGGAAACGCCACAAGGGGTTCCATCCGCATCGTGGCACGGGAAGAGCCTCGCCAGCAAGCACCGTCCGCTCGACGAGGCCAAGCGCGTAGCGGATGGCATTGATATTCAGGCGAACCCCATCGTCGTCGTCCTCGGCTTCGCGCTCGGTTACCACGTGCACGAACTTGGCAAGCGCATGGGGCCGACCGGCGTCATCGTCGTCTTCGAGCCTGATCTGTCGCTGCTGCGCACGGTCTTTGAGCACGTCGATTGCCGATGGTTGGCGGATGTGAATGTGCTGCTTCTCACCGATCCGGAGGATGGCGCGGCGCTCTCGCGCGGGTTGCGAGGCGTCGAGGGGCTGCTGGCGCAAGGCGCTGCGTTTTGCGAGCACGGCCCGAGTCGGGCGCGACTTGGGGAATCCGCAACCGTCTTCAGCGAGACGTTCACCGCATTCGTCGCCGCCACCACGACATCCGTGACGACGACGCTCGTGCAGATGTCGACAACGATCCGGAACACGCTTGTCAACCTTCGCCAGTACGTCGGCGGGTCGGGCATCGCGGATCTGAAGGACTTGTGCAAGGGTCGGCCGGGCATCGTCGTTTCCGCCGGGCCGAGCCTGGCGCGCAACGTTGATTTGCTCGCTGAGCCGGGCGTGCGCGACCGGTGCGCGATCATCTCGGTCCAAACAGTGCTTCGGCCGTTGCTCGGCAAGGGCATCAAGCCGCATTTCGTTACCGCGCTTGACTACCACGAGATCAGCCGACGGTTCTACGAGGGACTCACCGAAGAGGATGTGCAAGGCGTGCAGCTTGTGTGCGAAGCAAAGGCGAACTCCGCAATCCTCGCTTCCTTTCCAGGGCGGATTCGTTGCGCGAGTGACCGGCTCGCCGATCACCTGCTGACCGATGCGCTCGATCAGCCTATGGGCGCGATCGAAGCGGGTGCGACGGTCGCTCACCTGTCGTTCTACCTCGCCCAATACCTCGGCTGCGATCCGATCATCTTCATCGGGCAAGACCTCGGTTTCACGGACGGCCTGTACTACGCGGCGGACAACCCCATCCACGATGTATGGGCGCCCGAGCTTAACCCGTTCAACACGCTCGAAATGATGGAGTGGCAGCGAATCATGCGCCACCGCCTGCGCCTGCGCAAGACGGAGGATCAGCACGGCAGGGCGATCTGGACCGATGAGCAGATGCACACGTACCGCAACCAGTTCGAGCGCGATTTCGCTGCTGCGCCGCAGACGATCATCGACGCGACCGAGGGCGGAACGCGCAAACAGCACACGGTCATCATGACGTTGCGCGAAGCGATCGATCATCACGCGGGTGAGCCGCTTCCCGATATCCCGCAAGCAGTGTCGGATCTGGATGGCGAGCGCATCACGCAGGTTCGCGAACATGTCGACCATGTGCGTCGTGACGTCGTCAAGATCGGGAAGCTCAGCCGTGAGACCGTGGTGCTGCTCAAGCGGATGGTCCGCGTGTTCGACGACCGCCGCCGACTCAACGAACTGATCACGAAGGTGCATCGCAAGCGTGAGCAGGTCGCCGCACTGGAGCCCGCGTTCTGGCTTGTCAACTACTTGAATCAGGCGGGTACGTTCAATCGGCTGCGGGCTGACCGTGCGATCATGCTCGAAAAGGAGCTGACGCCGATCGAGAAACAGCGCAGGCGACTTGAGCGGGATGTCCGCAACGTCGAGTGGATCCGCGAGGCGGCTGATGAACTGGCGGATCTGCTTCAGAAGTCGTTGGATCGGCTCGTCGACGCGCCTCCCGACGATCGGGGACTCTGGGCGACACCCGGCACGGCGAGCACGCGCGCCGCGGGCCGTAAGAGCAAGTCGGCAGTTGCGGCGATGATCCCGGTCAGCGAGTCGCAGTTAGGCAAGCTCGCCGAGCGCCCCGGAGCGGACCGCGGCGATGACCGGACGCTCCTGGCGCTGACGCTGAGTCGTATCGATCGATGTACGGATATCTCGGAAATCATACTGATCGCGCCGCGCGGGGCGGCTGTGGACTCGCTCGTTGATAAAGAGGCGCTCACGCACCGGCTTGTCATGCACGAGACGGACGGCCCGCCGATCGGCGATCGTGAGCAGTGGGTGGATGCGGCGCGCGCGTGGGCGCCGTCATCATGGCGCGGGGCGATCGGCGGGTTGACCACGTACGATCAGATCCTCGCGCCCGACGTGATGCTTGACGTCATGGCTGAGCGGAGCATCGATGCTGCCCTTATCGTCGGTGCGGATTGGCCCGTCGTTGATCCTGCATTGTGCGACATGGTGATCGACCGGCATGCAGCCGACCCGAAGAAGCATGCACTGGTCTTCACACAAGCGCCGCCCGGACTGTGCGGCGTGGTGATTGCTCGACCGGTTATGGAGCAACTGACGGAGGCGACGCCCCTCGCCACGTTCGGAAGTGTGATCGGCTACATCCCGATCAAGCCGCAAGCCGACCCGATCGCGCGCGACCACTGCGTCAAGATAGATCGCCCGGTGCGCGAGTCGCTTGTCCGCGCAACGTGCGATACACCGGTGCAGCGTGATGCGCTTGCGGAGTTGCTCGGCCGCGACGATGCGGATGCAGCATGCATCGTCGAGCATCTTGAACATCTGGAAGAGACCCGACATGCGGCGCCGCCGGGCGAAGTGATCGTTGAGCTATGCACGGACCGATTAACCAGCGGGCCTGCCGCGGTCATCACGGAATCATCCGATGGCACGAAGGTTCGCCGCGATCCGATGACGGCGGCGCTGTTCGAGCGGATTGCTGCAGAGATTGGCGCGCAGCCCGGCACATCGCTCACGCTGGCGGGCGTTGGTGATCCGCTGCTCCATCCGGAGTGCTCGGTCTTCGTGCGGGCGGCGAAGCACGCGGGTATTCGCGCGGTGCATGTGCGAACGGATCTGCTCGTCGAGTCCGCGGTGTTGGATGAACTGGTGGAGGCGCGTGTTGACGTGGTCTCCGTGAATTTGTCAGCCGACCGTGCTGCGACCTACGCGGCCGTGATGGGCGTGGACCGATTCCGCGACGCTGTCTTGAACATCGAACACTTGATGAGCATTCGGCGAGGGGAAGGCCCGTTCCGCTTGCCGTGGATCGTGCCCCGGCTGACGCGGTGTGATGCGACGTACGACGATATTGAGCCGTTCTACGATCGTTGGCTGACAGGTCTTCAGGCGGCGGTGATCGAAGCGATGCCCGCGTGGTCGTCGCACATGACCGGCCAGCGTCTGCGGCCGGTGCCCGTGCCGAAGCGTGTCGAGCGGGCGCACAACCGTCGTGTCATGCGAATCCACTGCGACGGATCGGTCACGGTCTGCGAGTCGGACCTGACGGGTGCAACATCCGTCGGGAACATCGCGGATGAGTCGCTGCTGGTCTTGTGGCGGCGCGTGTTGGAGGTGGGGTGCCATGAGTGAGGTGCTGTGCGTCATCATCGGTCGGCGAGGCAGCAAGGGTGTGCCGGGCAAGAACGCAGCGGTGGTCGCGGGCAGGCCCGTTGTCCTGTGGTCCGTCGAGCACGCGCTTGCCGCCGACACGGTCGACCGCGTCATCGTCTCGACCGATTGCCCGCAGGTCACAGCAGCGGCGCGAGGAGCAGGCGTGGATGTCGTGCAGCGCCCGGACGATCTGGCGAGTGATTCAGCCACGGTGGATAGCGCCGTGCGTCATGCCGTCGAAACGGTCAATGACCCCGCGCCGATCGTGGTCATCCTGTATGCGAACGTGCCGGTTCGTCCTCACGGGTTGATCGACCAAGCAGTGGGGGTGCTGCGCGATACGGGGGCTGATTCCGTTCAGAGTTACGCACCGGTCGGCAAATACCATCCGCAGTGGATGGTCCGTCTGGATGAGCGGGGAAGCGTCACGCCCTACGAAGAGAGCCGCGTCTACCGTAGGCAGGATCTTCCGCCCGTGCACATTCCAGACGGCGGCGTCATCGCGGTTCGGCGAGAGAGCCTCTTCACCGTCATTCCAGGTGAGCCGCATGCGTTCCTCGGTTGTGACCGGCGCGGCGTCATGACGGGTGCGGGCGATGTGATCGACATCGACCTGCCCATCGACCTGATCGTTGCGTCGTCGGTCCTTGAGCAGAAGCCAGCCCATGCGCCAGGTGCGTTGCCGTGAACATCGCAGGTCGTGAGATTGGTGCAGGTGGACCGCCCTACGTCATCGCTGAGATCGGCGTGAACCACGACGGCTCAGTCGATCGTGCCGTCGAACTCGTGCATGCCTCGGCACAGGCGGGCGCGGATGCCGTGAAGTTGCAGCTTTTCAAGGCGGATCTGCTTCTGAGCAAGGCCGCGAGACTGGCGACATATCAGCGGGAATCTGGGGCGAAAGACCCGTTCTCCATGCTGCGCGCCGTCGAGCTGTCCATCGAGCAGATGGTCCCGATCGTCGCGTGCGCGCACGACTGTGGAATCCACGCGATCGTGTCGATCTTCAGCGTGCCGCTCGTCGAGATGGTGCGCGGCGTCGGCTTTGATGCGATCAAGGTCGCTTCGCCGGATGTGGTGAATCATCCCCTGCTGCGCGCCATGGCGCATCTGGGATTGCCGATGATCGTCAGCACCGGGGCGGCGGATGCGGATGAGGTCGTCCTGGCGGCGGATGTGCTGCGTGATGTGCGTGATCTTGCATTCCTGCATTGCGTCAGCGCGTACCCGACGCCTGAGACTAGCGCGAACCTCGCGGGCATCGCCGCCGTCGCCGATCTGCATCGTGACGGCCGAATAGATCGGCCATTCGCGGTCGGCTATTCCGACCACACGACGTCGATCGAGATCGGGTCATTGGCGGTGGCTGCGGGTGCGGTGATTCTCGAAAAGCACGTGACGTACGACCGGAACGCACCCGGGCCTGACCATCACGCGAGTCTTGAACCTGCTGAGTTGTCGCGGTACATCCAAGGCGCTCGCCGGGCGGCGCTGATGCTCGGTGACCGGTGCAAAGCCGTCAGCGAGATCGAGCGGGATGTGCG
Organism: Phycisphaerales bacterium; assembly: GCA_023135165.1. Lineage (GTDB taxonomy): Bacteria > Planctomycetota > Phycisphaerae > Phycisphaerales > JAGLTS01 > JAGLTS01. The sequence goes on from JAGLTS010000028.1 coordinate 136,502, forward strand.
GCGCACGAGCAGGCAGTCGATCACGACGGCGCGCGACTTGCCGGCCGGCCACCGTATCAAAGCTGATGATCTGACAATCAAACGGCCGGGCACGGGGTTGCCACCGGGCGATCTGGAGCGCGTGATTGGGCGGAAAACGAGCGTCGCGGTCGGAGCGGATGTACCGGTTACAAACGAGATGCTCACATGACGCTGCTCACCCGCCGAATCGTCGTCGTCACGGGGACGCGGGCGGAGTTCGGTCTGCTCGACCCGGTGATGCGCGCGATCGAAGCACACAATCGGCTGACGCTGCACGTCGTTGTGGCAGGGGCGCACCTGCTGAGTCCCGGTGAGACGTGGTGCGAAGTGGCGGATGCGCACGAGATCGCGGCGTGCGTTGCGATGCAGGAGGACAACCGGGTTGGGCGTTTCGCCGATGCGCAGGCGCTGGGGCGCGGCGTGACGGGGTTTGCTGATGCCTTTGCGCGTCTGTTGCCGGACATCGTCCTCGTGCTGGGTGATCGGATCGAGGCCTTTGCAGCGGCGTCGGCTGCCTCGGTTGGGGGGATTGCGGTCGCGCACATCCACGGCGGAGACCGCGCGGAGGGTGTGGCGGATGAAGCGATGCGTCACGCGATCACCAAGCTCGCCCATATCCACCTGCCGGCCACGAGGCAGTCAGCCGATCGAATTCGGCGCATGGGTGAGCCTGCTGAGCGCGTTCACTTGGTCGGATCGCCGGCGATTGACGGGCTGGATGCGATGCCGGCGCTCACCGATGGCGAGCTTGCATCGCTTGGTCTGCGTGCTGATGGAAGACCGCTGCTTGTGATCCTGCACCATCCGTGCGGGTTGTCGCCGGAGATGGAACGGGCGACGGCAGGTGCTGTGTTCGCTGCGGTGCGATCGGTCGCCGGTGCGGATCGGATGATTGTGCTCGCGCCGAATCACGATCCAGGTCGGGCCGATGTGCTGGCTGGGTTGGGTGATGTCCCGATTCGCCTGGGGCTGCCTCGGCGAGCGTTTATTGGCTTACTGCGGCGCGTAGCGTCATCGGGCGGGGCGCTGGTCGGCAACTCATCCGCAGGCCTGATTGAGGCGGCAGCGGTCCGCTGTGCGAGCGTCACGATCGGGCCTCGCCAGCGAGGGCGCGAGCGCGGCGAGAACGTCGTGACAGCGGCTGAGTCAGGCCCGGCGAGCGAGGCTGCGATCAGGGTGGGTATCGACCAGGCGCTGCGCCGCAACGAGTTGACGGGCGAACATCCCTACGGCGATGGTACGGCAGGCATCCGCATCGCGGACATCCTTGGCGCCGTGGATATCGGACCAGATGTGGTGCGTAAACGTTGCGCGTACTAACACCGCACACAGCGCGTCTGACTGCAACGACCGCGCCGCACTCGTGGAATCGGACCTACACCGGTCAAGTTGCTCCGCATGGGCGTCGATGATGGTGTAGACGCCCGATACATGACCTCACTACAGGATGGCGCTGATGGCAAGTGCAGCCGAGACATCGACCGGACACAGCGAGAAAGAGCGCATCGTCACGAGTGCGATCCAAGAGATCAGCCACATCGCGACGCTCCCGGAGATCACCATCAAGATCATCGAGCTTGTGGAAGATCCCACATCGACGGCTCAGGATCTGCACCACATCATCTCCAACGACCCCGCGCTCTGCTCACGCATCCTCAAGGTCGTGAACTCATCCTTCTATGGCCTCCCGGGCCAGATCGGGAACATCAACCGCGCGATCGTCCTGCTCGGCTTGAATGCCGTGAAGAACATCGCCATCGCAGCCAGTTTGGCCAAGCTCTTCCGCGGCGGCGAGTTGACGCCGACCTTTTGCGCGCGCGACCTGTGGCGACACTCGATCGTCACGGCCACGGCTGCGAAGCTCATCGCCGACCAAGCGGGCATGGGATTGGCTGACGAGGCCTTCCTCGGCGGGCTGATGCACGACATCGGCATCATGGTGGAGATGCAGGTCTCTCGGCAGAAGCTCATCGAAGTGATCGAGCGCGTTGGAATCGGCACGGACGGCGTGCCGCGGGCTGACATGCTCCAGATCGAGGAAGAGGTCTTCGGGGCCACCCATCAGGACTTCGGGCTCGGCTTGTGCGAGCGATGGAAGTTCCCCCGGACCTTCCGATGTGTCGCAGGCTACCACCACCGCCCGCTTGAACTGGATGCGGCGAATCGAGCGATCGTCTGCGTCGTGCACATCGCCGACCTGATCTCGACGACGCTGGATATGGGTTTCCGCGGCGACGTGCTCGATGCGACGGTGAACCCCGCGATCCTTGAGGAAATCGCTCTGGGGCAGGTCGGCCTGGATCAGGTCATCGAGCAGTTGCCCGAGCAGGTGGACACGGTCAGTGCTGTCTTCACGTAACCACGACCTCGCAGGCAGGAGCGAAGGACCGCTCAGCCGGGCGTGACACGGACGTCTCTCTTTCTCCCTCCGGGCGGCAATGGAACCCCGTTGCCGCCTTT